>CAYQPJ010000021.1:0-31780 GCA_964419515.1 uncultured Eubacteriales bacterium | reverse complement strand
TCAATAGTGCCGATCGGCTTGGGAGTTAAATCCATAACTACGCGGTTAATACCTTCAACCTCATGGGTAATACGATTTGTTATATGATGAAGGAGAGCATAGGGGATTTCCTCAATAGTTGCGGTCATTGCATCGGTGGTATTTACAGCACGAATAATTGCAGGCCAGCCCTCGTAACGCTTGCCGTCACGAACGCCGACACTCTTCATATCGGGCACGGCAATAAAGTACTGCCAAACCTTACCGGCAAGGCCGTTTTTGTCAAACTCCTCGCGAAGAATTGCATCCGCCTCACGAAGAGCATTTAAACGGTCGCGTGTGATTGCACCAAGGCAACGAACACCAAGTCCGGGACCCGGGAACGGCTGACGGTAAACCATGCTATGGGGAAGACCGAGAGCATCGCCTACTACGCGAACCTCATCCTTAAAAAGAAGCTTAACAGGCTCAACAAGCTCCATTTTCATACCCTCGGGAAGACCGCCGACATTGTGGTGTGCCTTTACGCCGTCGGATTCAAGAATATCGGGGTAAATAGTACCCTGTGCCAAAAAAGAAATACCGTCAAGCTTTGCCGCCTCTTCATCAAACACCTTAATAAATTCGGCACCGATGATTTTGCGCTTTTTTTCAGGCTCGCTTACACCCGCAAGAAGGTCAAGGAAGCGGTCTGTAGCATCAACATAAATAAGGTTTGCGTCCATTTGGTTTTGAAAAACCTCAATAACCTGTTCGCTCTCGCCCTTACGCATTAAACCGTGGTTCACGTGAACACAATAAAGCTGTTTTCCTATTGCTTTAATAAGCAACGTGGCAACAACAGATGAGTCAACTCCGCCGGAAAGTGCCAAAAGCACCTTTTTGTCACCGACTTGTTCACGAATAGCGTTTACCTGTTCTTCAATAAAAGCATCTGCAAGCTCTTTTGTGTTAATGCGTGCCATTGATTCAGGGCGTACATTACTGTTCATAAAAATTCCTCCTTTAATTTTTGCGGATGTTTTGCATATTCAAATTGACAAAAATTGCAACCGTTTTTAGTGCATTCTTACCAATTAATGTTATTATAAGCCTTTTTTTGTCGAATTGCAATAGGGTATTTTTATTATTCAAAAAAAATTTGAGCCTATGCTTAAAAGACTGATTATATAACCTATTCTATTATAAAGTACATATAGTCAAACGAGATTTTTTCTTCGCCTATTTTAAAAAAATTATCGTGCGTTCCAAACCTTTTAAAGCCGAATTTTTCATAAAGGTGAATTGCCGATGTATTGTCACTGCGAACCTGAAGCTCAATCACCTCAAAAGAATTTTCTTTTGCAAAGCTTATAACCTCCCGGAGCAATCTCCCGCCTATTCCCATATTCCAATAATCCTTCAGAACGGCGATTCCGAAATCCCCTCTATGCTTCATACGACGCGGCAATCGGCTTAAAGAAGCGTCACCGACAATTTTACCGTTATCCTTTGCAACAAGCATAAGCTCATCTTGTGAGCCTTCCGTTTCTTTAATAAGCGCGGCCTCCTCTTCAACCGTGCAGGAAATGCCCTCCGCACCAAATGTAAGGTTATCTGTTTCGCTGCCTATTCTCTTCATATACTCAAGTAGAGCTTCGGCATCTGCACTTGTAGCTTTTTCAATGGTTATGCTCATATATATTAACTCCGTATTATTTTAATAAAAAGCCAAAGCTTTGGGCTTAAAATAACAGGACGGCTTTTTCAAGCCGTCCGTTTGAGCAAAATTATTTCATCATGCCTGCAACTTCGTCAGCGAAGTTGTCAACTCTCTTTTCAATGCCCTCGCCCTTTTCAAAACGAATAAAGGATGTAAGAGTAATTGAAGCACCGAGAGCCTTAGCTGTGTTCTCAATGTACTTTGCAACGGTAATGTCGCCATCCTTAACGAAGGGCTGCTCGCAAAGGCAAACCTCGCTGAAGTACTTTTTGATTTTTCCTTCGATAATCTTATCGAGAACCTGCTGAGGCTTAGAAGCCATTTTGGGGTCTTCCTTAAGCTGAGCCAAAGCAATCTCTTTCTCGTGAGCAACAACCTCAGCGGGAACAGCAGACTCCTTTGAGAACATAGGACGCATAGCGGCAACCTGCATTGCAACATCCTTACCCATAACCTTGAACTCTTCCTTAACGGCTGTATCATCATCTGTGTCAAACATAACAGCAACACCAACCGTGCCACCGCCGTGAACGTAAGTAACGGCATTACCATCGATTATCTCAAAGCGGCGAACCTTAAGATTTTCACCGATTGCAAGAACCATATCATGAAGATTCTCTTCAACGGTTCTGTCTGAGCCTACAAGAGTTGTAGCAAGAAGTGCATCAACATCTGAGGGCTTTACAGCGGCAACAGTCTTTGCAACATCAAGACCGAAGCTTGTGAACTTTTCGTTTTTGGCAACGAAGTCTGTCTCGGAGTTGATCTCAAGAAGAACGGTTGTTTTGGAAGCATCATCGGAATAAGCGATAACAACGCCCTCAGCGGCAATTCTGCTTGCCTTTTTGTTAGCGGCTGCAAGTCCTCTTTCTCTGAGGTACTCAAAAGCCTTGTCCATATCACCGTCAGCCTCGGTAAGAGCCTTTTTGCACTCCATCATGCCAACGCCTGTTTTCTCTCTTAATTCTTTAACGTCTTTTGCTGTAAATGCCATTGTATTTTCCTCCTAAAAAAGGCGGAAAGCTATAATTTCCGCCCGTGAATTTCAAAAAAATTATTCTGCGTCCTCAACGGGTGCTTCCTCTACGGCTTCCTCTGCCTTAGGAAGGGTCTGCTCACCCTGACGACCTGCTATAATAGCATCTGCCATAGCAGCGGAAATAAGCTTAACCGCACGAATGGCATCGTCATTGCCGGGGATTACATAGTCGATTTCATCGGGATCGCAGTTTGTGTCAACGATAGCTACAATCGGAATACCGAGCTTCTTCGCTTCGAGAACGGCGATTCTTTCTTTTCTGGGGTCAACTATAAACATAGCCGAAGGCATCTTTTTCATTTCGGTGATGCCACCCATGAATTTTTCAAGCTTTTCTCTTTCAAGGTTAAGTTTGATAACCTCTTTTTTGGGAAGAAGGTCAAAGGTACCGTCCTCAGCCATTGTATTAAGCTGAGCAAGCCTTTTAATTCTTCTCTTGATGGTGTTGAAGTTTGTAAGCATACCACCGAGCCAGCGAGCGTTAACATAAGACATTCCGCAACGCTCTGCCTCTTCCTTAATGGACTCCTGCGCTTGCTTCTTTGTGCCTACAAAGAGAACCTCGCCGCCCTCTTGAGCGATTTGGTTAATGAAGGTGTAGGCTTCTTCAAGCTTCTTAACGGTCTTCTGAAGGTCGATGATGTAAATTCCGTTTCTTTCCGTGAAGATATAGGGAGCCATTTTGGGGTTCCATCTTCTTGTTTGGTGACCGAAATGTACACCTGCTTCGAGAAGCTGTTTCATTGATACTACTGACATAATTATGTCCTCCTTTTAGTTAAACCGCCGCACGATATAAGCTTTTTAACGCCACATTTTTCAATGCACAAGGCGTAAAAATAACCGCACGTGAGTTTTTGCTTGAAAAGTATATCACTATTAACAAAAAATTGCAATAGTTTTTTGTTAATTTTCCAAAATAAAATGATATTTTTTGCATTTAAGCGACTTTGCTATTCTTTCCATACGAACCTCTTTGGCATAATTGTTAATAAACATTAAGCCACACGCTCTTACGGTAACAACATCAAGCTCCTTAACTCCCTCGGGAAGCTCCCTTAACGGCAGTCTTATTAAATGCCTTTCCTTATCGGACAAGCGGCAAAGCGCATAAGGCGCTTCTATCCTTTCGATAAACAGATCCATTAAAGTTCCTCCTCTTCATCGCCGAATGAATCATTAACGGTGCCACCGAAATAATTGTGCTCCTCACCGGCAACATCATCTCTTTGCGGCTCGTCAAAAAATGACGGCTGCGGCTTTTCAACAGGCTTCACGGAAGCCCCGGAAAGCGCCTGCATTTCATACCACTGATCACGCGTTATAAGCACCTTTCGCGGCTTTGCACCCTCATAAGGACCTATAACACCCTTTTCTTCAAGCTCATCCATAACTCTTGCTGCTCTTGCATAGCCAAGCTTAAGTTTTCTTTGAAGAAGGGTTGTGGACGCCGCACCCGCTTCAACAACAACTTCAATCGCTTTCGGAACCATTTCATCGCCGTCCTCCGTGCCAACCTCCGCAGAAACGGAGGCACCCTTCTTTTTGGAATCTTCCTTGGCGGCCTTTTCTTCGATTTCTTTAATTACGCTTTCGTCATAAGATACCTCACCTTGGGTTTTTACAAAATCCACAACGCGCTCAATCTCTTCATCCGAAAGGTATGCTCCTTGAACTCTAAGCGGCTTTGAAAGTCCTACGGGGCAAAACAGCATATCACCGTAACCGAGAAGCTTTTCGGCACCTTGAGTATCTATAATCGTTCTTGAGTCAACCTGCGATTTAACGGCAAAAGCAATTCGGCTCGGAATATTTGCCTTAATAAGACCCGTAATAACGTCTACAGACGGTCTTTGTGTTGCAACGATAAGATGCATACCTGCGGCTCTTGCCTTTTGTGCAAGACGGCAAATAAGATCCTCAACCTCATTTGAAGCCGCCATCATAAGATCTGCAAGCTCGTCGATTATTATAACGATTTGCGGCATTTTAGGAAGCCCCTCCGCCACGGCAAAGGCATTATAGCCCTGAAGATTTCTTACACCGTTTTCCGCAAAGGTTTGGTAACGCTTGTCCATTTCGGCAACAGCCCATGAAAGAGCACCTGCCGCTTTTCTCGGGTCTGAAACCACAGGCACCAAAAGATGCGGAATCGAGCGATAAACGGTAAATTCAACCTTTTTGGGGTCAATCATCACAAGCTTAACCTCATCGGGAGTTGCATTGTAAAGAATACTTACAATCATTGAGTTAAGACATACCGATTTACCGGAGCCCGTTGTACCGGCAACAAGAAGATGGGGCATTTTCGCTATATCACAGCAAGTAGGCTCGCCTTGGATATTTCTGCCGAGAGCCACATTAAGCTTTGACTTTGAATTTTTAAACAGCGGTGTATCTATAATTTCACGAAGAGTTACTGTTGTTTTTTCCGAATTCGGCACTTCAATACCAACTGCGTTTTTATTCGGTATAGGGGCTTCTATTCTTACACCCGAAGCGGCAAGATTCATTGCAATATCATCGGAAAGCGCCGTTATTCTGCTTATTTTAACGCCGGGGTCGGGCTGTAATTCAAAACGCGTAACAGAAGGACTTCTGCAAATATCGACAATGTGCGTTCCCACGCCGAAGCTTTGAAGCGTGCTGACTATTTTCTCAGCTCGTTCGCGAAGTTCCTTTTCATTATCGGTACTGCCCCCTTCCTTAGGCTCACAAAGACAATCAAGCGGAGGAAGCTCGTATTGCTTTTCGGGAAGTGCATTTTCGGCAATTTCACTTTCGATTTCCGCTTTTGCCAAATCGACCTCGGAGCTTGTGAGCTTTTGCTCAGTCAACTTTTCCTCGAAATTTTCCTTTTGAGTCTCCGGCTCATCAATAAGCATTTCAAGTCTTTCATCTGCTCTTGTTTTGCTTTTAACTCCGAAAAGCTCCTCAAGCGGCGGTGCATTTTTAACGGGTGAATCCTCAAAGCTATCAAGAAGGTCGATATTGACAGGCTCTTCCGTCACAGCGTGCTTTTTGGGTGGCGCGGCTTTCATAGTCACACTCGTTGCAGCTTCTCCGAAAATGCTCGCATCGTTTTTAAATATGTTATCAAGGCCCATATCGGGCTGCGACTCTTTTTCTGAAAGCGGTACATCAAACGCAAATTCCTCCGCATCGCCCTTTTTAAGTCTTTTTCTTGTATGCTCTTCCGCTTTCATTGGCGCCTTTTCGGGCTTTTCTTCGATTTTTTTCGATTTCCCGGCTTCTTCATTTACTTCATATATCTCTTCTTCATCGGAGCGTTTAAAATGAGATAACACACCCGAAAGGCTTACGCCCTTAAAAACCGCAAGATATGCTACCGAAAGTACGCCTATAAGAAAAACATTTATAAAGCCCGCCGCCACCTTATTGCCGCCCGTAACGGCAAGAGCAACGCCACCGAACAGCGCGCCGAAAACACCTGTCCCGTAATGAACTCCGCGTGCACCCGTATATGATTTAAAGGTATTGTAAGCCGCCGCTATTTTTTCGCCGTATGAAAGCGCCGCATCTGTTTGAACAATATGTACGAATGCAATTGTGAGTGTATAAAGAATCACACCGAAAATAACAGCCCTTTTAAAGCCCTTTGTATTTTTTCCAAGAGCGCAAACAATGCTTACAATCAATATAAAAAACGGAGCTATAAAGGCGGTAACACCGAAAACGCCGAAAAAGAAATTACGCAAGCTGCCCCACACGCCGCCCGCATCTATAAGCACAACTGCGCCCATAAACACGGCAAATGCGCAAAAACAAATTATTGCGATTACCCTTTTTCGGCGTGAAGCCTCCAAATCCGCAAGGCTTTGCTGTTTATTCGTTTTAGCAGCAGAGGCTCTTGAACTTGAAGCTCTGTTGTTATTTGTTTTTTTATTTGATTTTGCCGTAGCTTGTTTCTTTCCTGCCATATTCCTTTCCCCTTTTTTAATTAACACCTATAATTTTTTCAACCACGCCCACAATGGTAACAATCACACCCAAGCCCGCGCAGTAATATCCGAAATATTTAAATTTATTTTTCTTTAAAAGAAGCTGTAAAAGCCTTATTGAAAAAAGACCAACAACTGCCGAAGTTATAACGCCTGCAATAAGCGGCGCAACAGGAACTGTCGTTTCCACGGAAAGTGCATCCTTAAACTCAACAAGACCGCTTGCGAGAACTGCAGGAATACTTAAAATAAACGAATAACGAACCATTTCTTTTTTTGAAACACGACAGCAAAGTCCTGCCGAAATTGTCGAGCCGGAGCGCGAAATTCCGGGAAAGCACGCCGCGAAAAGCTGGGCAATGCCGATTACAAAAGCGGTAAGCGGACCGATTCTTCTGTAACGCGGGGCGTTTTCCGTAACGGCAGTACCAAAAAGGAGCAAAAAGCCCGTTACCGCAAAGCAAATACCCTCGGCCAAGATGCTGTCATCGGTTGAAAATACATCCACGGCATCCATAAGATTTTTTCCGTCACCAACTGGCGCCAATAGAAAAAGAAGCGGCACGCACGAAATAACAAACATAAAAAGCATTCGCCGAGTCGGCGACATTTTTGAAAGATTAAAGGTGAACCTTTTTGCGAAAACGTCCTTAACACACGAAATGAATTCACAATAAAGCTCATAAATCGGTCTGTAAAACGCAACAAAAACGGCAACGAGCGTGCCAATATGTAGCATTGCGGAGAAAAGCCCGGAGGTCTCACTCTCCACGTTAAAAAAATGTCTGAACAGCGAAAGATGTCCACTGCTTGAAACGGGCAAAAACTCGGTAACGCCTTGAATAATGCCCATTAAAATCGCTTTTAATATATTCAACTTAAAAACTCCTGATATTATTGTTTTTATATTCTCTCGAAAGCCCGTCAAGACAGTCAAGCGCATCGGAAAGGCCTCCGATTCGGTCAATCAAGCCCTCATTTACGGCATCAAGCCCACAAAGAACGGTACCGAAATCGGAAATAAGCTCGTCATTATTCATCATAAGCTCGCGGAACCTTTCGCCTGTAATTGAAGAGTTGCGCGTAACAAAGCTTACAACACGCTCTTCCATTTTTTGTAAATAAAGAAGAGTTTGCGGAACACCTATAACAAGACCATTCATTCTTACCGGGTGAACAGTCATAGAAGCAGACGGTGCTATAAAAGACCTGTCGGCGCTTACGGCAAGCGGAATACCTATTGAATGACCGCCTCCGAGAACGAGTGAAACAGTCGGCTTTTTCATTCCCGCAACAAGCTCGGCTATTGCAAGACCTGCTTCAATATCACCGCCAACGGTATTAAGAATCAAAAGAAGACCCGTAACCTCCGGATTTTCTTCAACGGCAACAATTCGCGGAATAATATGCTCATACTTTGTAACCTTGGAATTTGACGGAAGGTTATAGTGCCCTTCAATTTGACCTATTACAGTGAGGCAATGAATATACCCGTTTTCTTTTTTCACCGTAACACTGCCGTCACATTCGGAAGGCTCCGACTCATGCTCTTCATCTTTTAAAGGCCCGTTAAAATCATCGGCGGGATTAAGGGCGGTAAAGCCCCTAAGTTCTTTATTTTCGTTCATAATAATCACCGAAAAAAGTATTCCCGAAATTCGCACCTTTAACCTTTATATTTTATCACAACAAGCAAAAAAAATCAAGGTGTAAGCACACCTTGAAATTTAAAACGGAAATTAATCGAATTCAAACGGAATTAAATATCACACGACAGGCATTATTGTAAAAAATATCATCGGCAAGCGCCTTACCTACGCCCCTTAAAATAAGCCTTTCTTTAACCTCTTCAAGCTTTTCCACGCCGCAAAGCTCATCACAAATATTGCAACCGTCAAAATCCGTACCTATTGCAAGAACATTTTCACAGGAAATTTTCGAAAAATAATCAATCTGTCGAAGAAGAGCCTCAACACCGGCGGCGTTTTCATCATCCGAAAATTCCGTGTAAAAATTCAGACCGACAACGCCGCCGAAGCCGCGAATAACTTTTATTTGCTCTTCTGTCAAATTCCGTTTGTGCCCTTCGGGCTTATTTACAATATCGGCATTTGAGTGCGAAGCAATAAAAGGCCTTGTGGCAATTCGCGCGAAATCAAAGAAGCTTTTCCGGTTAAGGTGCGAAGCATCAATAATAATGCCTTCGTCTTCAAGTGCTTTAACGGCAGCCTTACCAAACGGCTTAAGGCACGCATCGGAATACGCTCCGCCTGCAAGCTCGTTTTCACCATTCCAAGTTAAGGTTAAAATTTTAACCTTACGCTTTGAAAGCTCTTTTACCCTTTCGATATCGCCGCCGAGCACGGCGCCGCCTTCTACAGCCAAAATAGGCGTAAAGCTCTTAAGAGGTGCGGCAATTGATATTTGAGAGGTATAAAAATCATAAACCTTTAAAAAATATTCAAAAGCCGCATTGCCGCGCAATTCGTCTGGAATCCAAACAGCAAAAACCTGCGAATGGCTTTCAAAGCACTGCGCTCTTTTGAGATCCAAATGCAAATCGTTTTCCCAAAGACTTTTATTTTGCAAAAAGCACTCACCTATTGTGTCGCAGTGAAGATCAAAAAACTTCATAAAGCACCTTTTTATAACACTTTTCAACCAAACCTGCACGAGGGGGGCCCGTGCAGGAAACGCACCTCGATCAACTCAGACACTTCGGCGTTAAGGGCTTAGCCCGTGCGCCTTTAGGACCGCAAGCTGCCGCAACACAAAAGCTAATAATTGCCTGATATGCGTTTTAGTGGTTGAAAAAAACTGTTATCAAATTAATAAATACTGCTTAGGGTGGCGAGAGTCGAACTGCACACGCCTCTAATATATAGTGTCAAAATCCGAAAAAATGTGAACGGTTTTTTTCAAATTTTCCCAAATTCAGCAAAATAAACAAAAACAAGCCTTGTATTTCAGTTGATATTGCTCATTTCAACTTCATACAAGGCACTGTTTCAATATTTCATATAATTGTGCTTTAGGTATTCACACTATCAAAGGTTATTGTTGATACCCACCCTTTTATGGCATCATTGTATTTCTCGGAATTTTCGGCTTCAAGCAAAAACTGTACAAGCCAAAACGCATCATCGGTTTTAAAGGTATATGCATAATAAAGATAGTCGGTGCTGTCTTGCGGATTTACAAGATCATAAGTAAAGCACGTAGAGCCGTCACTCTCCGTAACCTCTGTAGCTTCAAGCTCGTTGTTTTGTATTACAAGCTCTGCGTACTCCTTTGTGCTGTAACCTTCAAAGCCCTCAAAAAGTGAAAAATCCTCTTTAAGACCGAACACAACAACCTCTTCGGAGGCTATAACAATATTATATGTATCAAAGCTTGTCTTTTTAAACTCATCCGTTAAGGTAATGCTCATACCGTCTGCCGAGAAGATTTTACCGGCAACATCCGGCTCATAAGAATTAAAGCCGATTATCAAGCTGAAAATAAAACCCACTACACAGCAAACCGCAAGAACAATTGCTCCCTTACGTATATTCTTCTTACGATTTTTAATAACCTCTTCGGAATTGTTATTATCAAATCTAAAGGCGTTGCCGTTAAACGGATTATATTTACAGGCGCCCTCAAGATAAACATCTTCACTCCCCGCCGGAAGTGTGTAATACTCATTACAGTAGCCCTTGCTTAATTTATCGGCAATAACGTAAATCCTCGCAGGCGTATCATCAACCTCAAAGGCTTTTTGCTCGCCGTTTTTAATATCCCCAAGCTTTCTTAACGGAATATCATTGATAACAAGGTCGTGCGAAGAATAATCTTCAACATAGACCTTAAGCTTCATAGCGCATCCGACAAACGACTCTCTTCTTTTTACTGTAAGACTTCTCATATCTTACTCTCCTCTGATTTAATGCAAAACAAAATTAAGTTTTTAACCGCAAAATGCCGAAAACACACCGTTCAAGACGGGTTCGAATTCGTCGGTTGCGGTGTTAAAATACTCGCTAATCCGAAAGGAATAGTTCCGTTTTCGCTTACATCGACAAAAATCCATTCTTTTTAAACCGCTTCGCACCCAAAAAGCTTTAATTTTTGTGCTATCGGGCATTTCTTCGACGAAGCAACACTGTCATATTGCAAGGAGAAAATGTTCGAGAGCGGAAAAATCAAGCTTATAGGGCGGCGAAGTTCGGCTCATCTATGCCTAAATATTAAGCCGTCGAGCTTTTCTGTCACCGCATCGAAAACCGTCGCTGCAGCTACGGTACAAATAAACGAGCAACCAATAAATACAAGCGTACTGCAATCGGGTGCAAGCTTACTCAGAAGAATCATCGAAATACGTTGCAAAATAAAAAAGCTGAATATGTGCGAGCCAAACCAATCTAAAACGGTGCTTTTAACACTAACCTTCATAAGCAAAACCGTTATAAACATCGCAAAGAAAACGGAAAGCAGCTCATAATATATTATAAGGTTGTCGCGAATATGTGAAAAAACAGTAATACCACCGGCAAGTGCTACCGCAACAATGCACCAAATCACATCATTTTTCATCAAAAGCTTATCTATTTTCGGTTTTACGACAGAAAAAATCATACCGATGGGAAAGCAAATAGCTGTATTGAAAAATCTATTCGGCAATCCGATCTTATATTCGCCATATAAAAATGCAACGCTTAAAACAAACGTAGTAATCAATGCGAGCTTTTGCGATTTCTTAAATGCAAGAAATGATATAATAACTATTATATGCATAATGAACGTCACAAACATATACCAATTACTGTTTCCGACTGAGGTATATCCCGTAAACGCCAGTAACGTATTCTTGAGGTCAAGTTTTCCGTTAACCAAAATTCTTGTTACAATATAAAGACAAACCGCTAAAGCAAAATGATACCAAAGCTTAAATAACCTATTTACAGGCATCCCCTTTACATATGTTAAGCCTTTTTTCTTAATAGATTCCATAATGCCGTAGCCGGAATAAAACAAATATGTAACTACAACGAGCTGTCCCAAAAAGCTATTTACACCAAGATAAGGTGCATCAACAACCTCGTCAAGCTTCAAATAACTTGCACCGTGACTCAAAAAAATAAGAACTGAAAAAATACCGTTTACCGTTGATGTGTTTTTTTGTGAACAATAGTCTTTAAAAAACTCGTTTTTTCCGGCAACCGATATACCCGAACAAACCACAGCAACCAAAATGAAAAAATAAACAACCATTCCGCTACCTCCCGAACATCACAATTTACATTAAAATCCCCCCTTAGGGGGGGGATTCACATATATTCAAATTTTAATCAAGAAAATCTCTTAACTTTTTACTTCTTGAGGGGTGACGAAGCTTTCTTAAAGCCTTAGCCTCAATCTGTCTGATGCGTTCACGTGTAACGTTAAACTCCTTGCCGACCTCTTCAAGAGTTTTGGGATTGCCATCCTCAAGACCGTAGCGAAGGCTTAAAACTCTCGCCTCACGCGGGGTAAGAGTCTTTAAAACCTCTGTAAGCTGCTCGTGCATGAGTGCCATCGAAGCGGCATCTACAGGTGCTTGTGCATCCTCATCGGGAATAAAGTCGCCGAGATGGCTGTCCTCCTCCTCGCCTATGGGCGTTTCGAGAGAAACGGGCTCCTGTGAAACTCTTAAAATTTCTCTTACCTTTTCAACAGGCATATCAAGCACGGCGGCTATTTCTTCTGCCGTCGGGTCCCTGCCGTTTTCATGAAGAAGCTGACTGTTTGTCTTTTTGACCTTATTAATTGTTTCAACCATATGAACCGGAATTCTTATTGTTCTTGCCTGGTCGGCAATAGCTCTTGTAATAGCCTGACGAATCCACCATGTGGCGTATGTTGAAAATTTAAAGCCCTTTGTATAATCGAATTTATCAACAGCCTTAATAAGACCGAGATTGCCCTCTTGAATAAGGTCCAAAAATTGCATACCTCTGCCGACATATCTTTTTGCAATACTTACAACAAGTCTGAGGTTTGCCTCGGAAAGACGTTTCTTAGCTTCCTTATCGTCATTGTTAATTCGCATTGCAAGCTCAATCTCTTCTTCCGGAGAAAGAAGCGGCACTCTGCCTATTTCTTTTAAATAAACCTTTACCGGATCATCAACAGTAACACTTTTAACATCTCCGGAGCTTTGATCCTCGGCGTTCTTAGAAGCATCAAGGTCAATTGAAAGCGCATCGAGCATTTCATCGCCGAGGTCGTCGATAATTTCGATGTTATTGTTTTCAATTGTTTCGTAAAGCTTGTCAAGGTCATCAATATCGAATTCGGTTTCGAGAATAGCGGTATCTATCTCGTTTGTGGTAAGCTTACCGCTTAATTTACCTTTTTCGATAAGTGCTTTAAATTGCGGTTTCTTTTCAATAGAGTCCATATTTTCGCCTTTCTTTTCTTTCACAAAATTAATTTGGAGTTTCTTTTAAACTGCCGTAGCTTTAAAAGTCCTCCGACCTTCTCTTCGAGAGCATTAACGTAAAGCCTGATTAATTCGAAATAACGCTTATGCTACTCATTGTTTTTTGCCATTTGCTTTATTAAATTGTTAAAATCCTCATCGGTAAGTGCTGCAGGATCCGGAGTATTGAATTTTTTCTGCTCTTCCTTGAGCACCTTTATGCAGTCCCTACACTCCCCTACCGTATTTGATACGTTAAGCTTGTCCGAAAAAAGCCTTGCCACAGCCGACGTTTCCTCCGCAGTGAGAAATTGCGACAAATACGAAATTTCAAGCGAAGTACCCTCATCAAGCCTCTCCTTAATAACTTCAAAAAGCCTTTTGTTGAGCGGTGTTATAAAAAGCTCTGCGCAAAGCTCGTCCTTAATTTTTTCGTAAAACGAAGCATTGTTTAAAAGAGTTTTAAGTAAAATATCCTCCGCCTTTGCGGCGCGGATATTTTTGTTCCGCTCAACATCAAGCGCGTTGTTAAGTAATCTGCTTTGCTTTTCGGCTGTTTCGAGCGTCGTTTTTTGCTGAACTCTTTCACGCTTTCTTTTTTCGGCTTTGATTTGCGACATAATCGCTTCCTTCGAAACCTCCAGCTCATCGGAAAGCCTGCCGGAATATATATCGCACTCGATTGCACCGCAAGAGGCAAGCACAGAAACAGCTTCCTTCAAAAAGCCGAGCTTACCGTCTGCCGTTTCCAAAACATATTTTTCTCTCGCTCTTCCGAGCTTATACTCAATATCGTTATCGGCGCCTTCAAGAAGCCTTTTAAAATAATCGCTCCCATGGTTTTTGATGATTTCATCGGGGTCCTTGCCGCCCGAGAGCTTAATAACCTTCACTTTCACACCTGTTTTTGAAAACAGGTTAAGTGCGGCTCTCACCGCCTTTTGCCCTGCCTCATCGTTATCGTAGCAAAGTGAAACCTCATCGGCATAGCGCGAAATAAGACCTACCTGTTCGGATGTAAGCGCCGTTCCGAGACCTGCAACGGCATTTTTGAAGCCTGCCGCATGAAGTGCTATAACATCCATATAGCCCTCACACAAAATAAGCCTTCCGTTGTTGCCGTTTTTTGCAAAATTAAGAGCGAAAAGCTCATTGCTTTTTTTATAAACAAGTGTATCGGAGGTATTTATGTACTTGGGCTTACTGTTATCAAGAACTCTGCCGCCGAATGCCACAACATTACCTCTTATATCTATTACCGGAAACATCACCTTGTTTCTGAAAGCATCAAAATAATACTTTTTACCGTTTTTTTCCGAAACACGCACAAGATTTGCAGCTACAAGCTCATCTCTTTTAAAACCCTTTTCGGTTAAATAATCTAACAGTCCGCTCCAGCTGTCCGGGGCGGCGCCCAAGCCGAAATGTGTTATCATTTGCTTTGGAACTCCGCGCCTGTTTAAGTAATCAAGTTGCGCTTCGCCCTTATCGGTGTAAAGTGTCTCGTGAAAAAACCTTGCGGCGGCGCGGTTTGCCTCGTAAATGCGCCTTCTCAGATTACTGTTAATTTCAGCTGAGCCGTCATTTTGAGGCATATTCATTCCTGCTCTGTCGGCAAGAAGTTTTACCGAATCGAGGTAATCGAGATTTTCTATTGAACGAATAAAGGTAATAACATCGCCGCCGGCTCCACAGCCGAAGCAATAGTAGGACGAGGTTTCGGGATAAACAAAAAATGAAGGAGTTTTTTCATTATGAAACGGGCAAAGTCCCCTTAAGGTTCTGCCACTTCGCTTAAGCTGAATATACGACGAAATAATCTCTTCAATGGGATTTTTATCGTGAAGCTCACCGAGAAAAGCCTCGGTAAATCTCGTTGCCAAACAAACACCTCCATCGGTCTTAAAAAATATCAGTCATTCCAGGATTTCGGAATAAACAGATTTGTAAATGTTTCAACCGAATAATTATCTGACATACCCGATATATAATCACAAGCGGCACGCTCCGAGCCATCGGTTTTTGAAAGCTCAAAATACATCGGCGGAAGCATCCTCGGATTTTCCGAAAAATATGAATAAAGCTGTTTAATCATGGAATCGGCGCGCGTTTCCTCGCTTTTGCAAACGGGATTTGTGTAAACCGATTGAAACATAAAGTCGTGAAGCTCTCTGAATGCCTCCGAAACATTTTCGGACATTTTAATTTCGTCTGTTGTGTTTTCAATTACAGACATAACAAGTGTATTGATTCGTTGAGCCTTTGTAAAGCCCAAAACAAGATGCGTTGAAAACGGAAGGTCGTCCTCAGAAATCACATCCGCTCTTATAGCATCGTCAATATCATGATTTATATATGCGATTTTATCGGCGATTTTTACAACTCTACCCTCAAGGGTATCCGCCTCCTTGCCGCGGGTATGACACAAAATACCGTCACGAACCTCAAAGGTAAGGTTAAGACCCTCGCCATCACGCTCAAGCCTGTCTACAACTCTGAGGCTTTGCTCAAAATGAGTGAAGCCTCCGGGGAAAACATCGTTAAGCGCACGTTCGCCCGCATGGCCAAACGGCGTATGACCGAGATCGTGACCCAAGGCTATAGCCTCCGTTAAATCCTCATTTAAGGCAAGTGAGCGTGCAATTGTTCTTGCAATTTGCGAAACCTCGAGCGTGTGTGTAAGACGTGTTCTGTAATGAACATTACCGGGAGCCAAAAAAACCTGAGTTTTATTCATAAGCCGCCTGAATGCGGAGCAGTGAAGTATTCTGTCACGGTCGCGTTGAAAATCTGTTCTTACGGGGCAAGACTCCTCGGGACGAAGCCTGCCTTTTGTATTTTTACAGAGCATTGCATACTCCGAGAGTGCCTCACACTCTCTTGAAAGAGTTCTTTCGCGAATTGAGTCACACAAAAAAATCACCTCACATTAATATATAAACGCTTTTTTTGATTTTCCCTTCAAATTTGACAAAAAATTTAAATAAATGTTTTTTCGCCAAGCTCCTCCGGCACAAGTCTTCCGCCGAAGGTATCGGCAAGAGCTTTTAAAAACCCGTCTCTGCTAACGGTTTTAATGCTGAAAAAAAGCTCGACCTTATCTGTAAACTCGGTATTATCACAAACGCCGCCGAAATCTCTTATAATCGACTCAACCCGAGCGTAATCCGAGTAGCTAAAGCAAAGCTTAAAAAGGCTCCACGGCTCGGCACAAACAACCTCCGAGGCTTCTATTGCAAGCTTTGCGGCTTGAGAATATGCCCTTACAAGCCCGCCCGTTCCGAGAAGAGTTCCGCCAAAATAGCGCGTTACAACAACAACACAATCGGTAACATCTTCGCCGGTTAAAACTGTCAAAACAGGCATACCCGCCGTTCCTTGCGGCTCGCCGTCATCCGAAAAGCGCATAGCGCCGCTTTCTTTTATTCTGTAGGCAAAAACATTGTGAGTTGCATCCCAATGCTTCTTTTTAATAGCGGCAACAAACTCAAGCGCCGCTTTTTCACTCTCAACGGGAGAGGCGTAGCCTATAAAACGCGAATGCTTAATTTCACACTCTGCGCTTGCGGTATTTTTAAGAGTTTTATATGCTTTTTCCAAAGACTCACCACTTTCGAGGGCAGTTTATATTTAACCTTACGGGCTTTTTTACATAGAAAAAGAAGGCGGTTGATATAACTATCACCGCCTACTGAGCAGATATATAACTTACTTTGAGAGGTTATACTTTTTGTTGAATTTATCAACGCGTCCGCCGGTATCAACAAGCTTCTGCTTACCGGTAAAGAACGGATGGCACTTTGAGCAAATATCAACACGCATTCCGTCTTTTGTGGATGCTGTTTCTAACACCGCACCGCAAGCGCACTTAACCTGCGTAGGTGCGTATTTGGGATGAAGTCCTTCTTTCATTAATGTCACCTCTTTAGTATGCCGAACCGACGAGAAACGTCCGATTGAGCGTTTTATCACTTAAATAAAAATATTAGCAGAAGAATACTATCACATTACAAGAAAAAAAGCAAGAGTTTTTTTAAAAAAACAGAAAATTGTTTTAATAAAAGCAAGCTTTCCGCATAAAACGGTGATATTTTTTTATTTTAATACCGAAATTGCATCTGAAATTGTTTTTTCATAAGCTTCCATTCCGTATTTGTCAACCTCGGCTTTGTTTTTTTCGCCGTGAGTAAGACAGCCCGCGCCGCCTATACAGCCTCCAAGGCATGCCATACCCTCAATAAAGTTTGCATCAAGCTTATTAACACTCTTTTTTAGAAGTGCGGTTCGGCATTCCTCAATACCGTCACACAAAACCGCCTTAAGCTCAAAGCTCTCTAAACCCCGCTCCTTTAAAGCCTGCTTAACGGCATCGGTAAGTCCGCCGCTTCTTGCAAAAATTCTACCGAAATACGAAGCATTATCAAGAGGGCTTTCATCAAGCGCGGTAATATCGATTTCCTTACTGTCAAAAAGCGCTTGAAGCTCCTCAAAGGTAAGTGCGGCATCTATATAAGGCCTTACACTTTCCTTTAATACCTCTGCTTTTTTGGCGGTACACGGGCCTATAAAAATCACCTTAACGTTCTTTTCCTTCTCCTTAATATACCTTGCAATTGAAACCATGGGAGAAGGGTTGTGAGAAATATTCGGAACAAGCTTCGGAAAGCTTTTTTCAATATAGCTTACAAATGCCGGGCAGCACGAGCTTGTAAGGAAGCCCTTCTCGGTAAGCTCCTTTGACTCCGCATACGCCACCATATCCGCACCCAAGGCAGCCTCTACAACACTGAAAAAACCAAGCTCCTTAAGACCTGTTATAACCTGACCGAGCTTTGCATACGTAAATTGACTTGAAATCGAAGGCGCGGTAACGGCATAGACTTTATACTTTTTATTGTTCTCGCTCTTTTTTATGATATCTATAACATCAAGTATAAAGGATTTGTCTGTAATAGCGCCGAACGGACACTGATAGACACACGCTCCGCATTGAACACACTTGCTGTTGTCTATCGCGGCGGCTTTATTTTCGTTCATTGTAATAGCCTTAATTTTACAGGCACTTTCACACGGGCGCTTGCGATTTATAATAGCGGTATACGGGCAAACCTTTGCGCATGCGCCGCAATCCTTACACTTTGATTTGTCAATATGTGCAACATGGTTTTGATCGAACACAATAGCACCGAACTTACACACATCCTCACATCTGTGTGCAAGACAGCCTCTGCACGAGTTTGTAACCTCGAAGCCACCCATTGGGCACTCATCACAAGCTGTTTCAATAACCTCAATAATATTTGGATTTTCCTTATCGCCGCCCATTGCTATTTTAACACGGTCGGCGAGAATCGCACGTTCTTTATAGACACAACAACGCATTGTCGGCTCGTTGCCGGGAACTATATTTTTAGGAATATCAAGCATATGCTCAAGAAGCTCGTCTTCCCAAGCAAGGCGAGCAACCTCGCGAAGGACCTTGTACTTTAAATGCTGTACCTTTGTATCGAATTTTCGCATATCTTCTCTCCTTAATTTGCCTTTGAAATTAAAAATAACTGACCTTAATACGTTTACCCATCTCTTTAAGACACTTTGAAAGCTCTTCAACAAGATTCATTTTAATATTAAAGTTTATGGGAAGCTCCGGGTTTTGATGCGCCGGATTCATTGCCCTGCCCACAAAAAAATTTATATCCGTTGCCTCTTCAAAAAGCAGTCTGCATATAAGCGATGCGCCGTCATGCTTAAATGACCAATGCTCATAAAGCTCATTTTTATCGAGTGCATCCTTTGCATATTCAAGAACCTTGTTTATTGTAATAACACCCTCTGTTACAAGGTCAACTCCTTCGAGCTCTGCAACAGGCGGCACGTCACTTCGTTCAAAATTAAGCGTTGCCTTTAGCGGCTTTCCGAGATAATTTGCCGCTATTGACGAGGTAGTACCGCCGCAAATAATGTGCTTGCCCTCCTTTGAGAAGAAAAGTGACATCATTCTGTCACAGTCGTCGCGGTTTCTCGGCGGACCGAAAAGAAGATTCATCGGCTCGCGCTTTCTTATTTTTATTACACAAGCTGTTGTGTCATCTCCCGGATGATAGCCGTATTGCTTATTGCACTCATCAACAAGCATTGTTGAAAGCGTTTTTGCGGTATAGCCAATATGAGCAAAGGAACTCATATAAGCGGCAATATCCTCCCACTTCCAGCCGAAGTTGAATGCAATTCCTATTCCCGCATGCGGACAGCCGTCACTCATGGCAATAAAAATATCATTTTCTCTGAGATTAATTACCGATTTTAATATTTTTTTGCCATCTATGTTAAGCTCACTTTTCGGATAGTCATAAACCTCACAATCTCGCAAAAGAATAACGGGCGGATTATCATATTGAATGATTTCGGCGGTTTCGTTATTTATAATGTGAATAATCGTAAAGGTTGAGTACGCAACACCGCGAACGGAGCATATCGGAAGAGTTGCGGCAATTGTCGAAACACACTCTTCAAGCGGCAAGCCCTCTGCCATCATAGTTGAAATGATTTTACTTGTAAGCGTTGAAAGAATACTCGCCTTTACGCCGCTGCCGAGACCGTCGGCAAGAACAATTATTGCGGAGTTCTCGTCTTGCTCTATTATATCAACATGGTCGCCGCAAAGCTGTTCGCCCTCGTGATTTATGCTTTTGTAGCCTATATCCGCACAAAGATTATTCATTACCGATTGACTCCTTAAGCTTTGAAAGAGCTATTTTCGTTTCAGCCGCCGTTTCACCCAATAAAGATGCAATTTCCTGAACTATACGCATTTGCTTGTCAACAACCTTATCGGCAATTTCAACAGTCCGGCGACTTATGTTTTCTTTTTTCTCTCGCTGAATTTCCTCTTCGGTAACGTCGCGCATTATACACACAATAAGTCGGTGCTCCTTATCGTAAACAACGGTTTCCTCAACATATTTTTGGTATTCCGCAAGATAAAGACGTTTGTTATGTATACTTCTGCCCGTATTAAGCACCTCCGCAAAATCCGCGGGGTCAAGAATTCTTACCACCTGATCGCCCAAAACGTGGTCGGCAAAGCGAATATTCATCAGGTTAAGTGCGGCTTTGTTGATTTGCTGAACCTCAAGCTTCTCGTTAAGCACAATAAGAGCGTTCGGTGTATTTTTAACCATAATATCCGAAAAGCTTTCTGCTTTATCTTTAAGATAAGGAAGACACATTGAAATTTCGGCTTTACCGTGATAAATGGCAATTGCCTTTTCACGACAGGTATCGTACCCACACGAGCCGCAATTAAGCTCATCCGACGGCTTAACCTTGCCCATTTGACAAAGAATCTCTTTGATTTCATACTCCGACGGAGGAGGCATTTTTCTTTCTATAACGGAAAACTCTTTTCTTAAAGCAAGTGAATCGGGCTGTTCCGTAATAAAATCCTCTTTACCCGCAAACTGCGCCACGGCAAGATAATCCTTAACCGGTGAACGGTGATATTTTTCCATAACAGGACCGCCTATACAGCTGCCGACACACGCGGACATCTCTATAAAGCAACGGTGAACATTGCCGTTTTCAATATCTTTTAATGCCGCCATGCAATTTTCAACACCGTCTATAGCCATATAGGTATAATCCGAGGCTGATTTATCCATAGACTTTAAAACGCCGCCTGTTGTCGGGAAAAAGCGCGTTTTGCTATACTCGTCCGAATCCGGCTCAATCGAGATTTCTATTTTTTCCGTCTTAAGCCAATTTGTAAGCTCGTCAAAGGTTAAAACGGCATCAACCAAACCCTCATAATAAGAGGCCTCATCCTTTTTCGCGACACACGGACCTATAAAAACGGTTTTGGCGTTTGGTATTCTGCGCTTAATATCCTTGCAGTGCGCCTGCATCGGCGATAAAACATCCGCAAGGCATGAAAGCTCGTTGGGAAAAAATTTTTGAATAAGAAGGTTTATCGAATGACAACACGAAGAAATAACAATATCGCGAGTTTCCTCCTTAAGCATTCTTTCATATTCCTTTTTAACAATTGCCGCGCCTACGGCTGTTTCTTCAACATCGTAAAAGCCGAGTCTTTTAAGCGCTGCTTTCATAGCACCGATACCCGTTCCGCCGTAGTTTGCAACAAAGGACGGCGCAAGGCTTACAATAACCGGATCACCCTCTTGAAGAAGCACCTTCACCTTTTCGGTTTCATCTACAATCTGCTTTGCATCCTGTGGGCACACAACAAAGCAGTGACCGCAAAGTATACACTCATTACCTATTATGTATGCCTGATTGCCCGAAAAACGAATCGACTTTACAGGGCAATGACGAATACATTTGTAGCAATTTTTACAATTTGATTTTTTTAAAGTAAGACAATCCATATTATGCCTTTACCCCTTTAAAGCGATTTAAAACATTCTCTTCAAAAAAGCTCTTGAAGCCCTCCGGCGTTACGCCGGTAAACATATCATCATCAATACTTACGGTTACGCCCTCGCGGTTGCATCTGCCTGTGCAGAAGCTCCCCGCAAGAGTGATTTCATTTTCAAGACCGTTTTCGGCGATTGCAGCCGTAAACAGCTCTACGAGCCTTTCGGAGCCTTTAAGATGGCACGATGAACCGACACAAATCTGTATAATCATAGCTTAAACCTTCGCCAATACGTTCTCGTTGAAGAATTCTTTAACCGTATCCGGAGTTACCGAAAAAAAGGAATCGTCAACAGTTACGCAAACACCCTGTTGGCATTTGCCCATACAAAATGTTCCGGCAAGCTCCACCTTATCGCCGATATTGTTTTCGTGAATAAGATATTGAAGCTCTTTCACAACCTGTCTTGAGCCTTTAATATGGCACGACGAACCTATACAAACAGTAATTTTCATAGCTGTATCTCCTATTATTCGTAATCAACAACGTTTATCCAAGTGTTAAGAAATTCGCGCTCGGCGGCATTACCCTTTACCGACTGCGAGGCCGCAACAATCGGCATCCATTTTTGAACATACTGCTTTGCGGTATTGCTCTTATCACAGAAAAGGTTAAGATATTTATTTGCGCCTTCAATATCTCCGTTAAGCCAGAACATAAGATATGTTCTTGCGGCATCGGCAGAGGCATTACCCTGTGTGGCATGCGACCAATCTATTATATAAGCCTTGCCGTCGTCGCCTATTATAACGTTTGAGGGGTTAAAATCACCGTGACAAACCTTGTTGTGCTTGGGCATTGCCTCAAGGCGCGTATGAAGGTCATAACGAACCGTTGCGGAAAGATCCGTCTGAGAAATTTTTCTGTTCATTTTATCCTTAAGCTTTGTAAGCAAGGGGCTTGTTTTTGACTGAACCTCAAGCTGAAGAGATACGAAAAGCTCAAGATATTCATCCTTTTTCTCCGGCTCCTCCTCAATAAGTCTCGCAAGAGTTTTACCCTTAATATATTCGGAAACAATCGTCCACTTACCGTCAACAACGGTAACCTCCAGAATTTTTGGAATATTAAGACCCGTTTCTTCGATTCTTGCCTGATTTAACGCCTCGTTAAGAACATCTGCCTTTGAGTAATCCTTATCGAAAACCTTAAGACATCTTTCTCCGTCACGGTAAACTGTTTTGTTATTTCTGACTGCAATAATTCTGTCTAAATTCATTTTATATACCTCCCTTAAGCATCTACTATTCCGTTTTGAGCCTTACGATAGGTTCTTTTAAAATCGTGAACATCCAAAGCTTTGTTTTCAATATCCCTTTCCGAGGGCATTGCCTTCTCGGTGAAATGGGCATTGCCGTAATAAGCGTTAAGATACATCTGCTTAATCTCGCTCATAAGCGGGTAACGCGGATTTGCGCCTGTGCACTGATCGTCAAACGCCTGCTCAACCATATCGTCAAGTCTTGAAAGGAAGTCGTTTTCGTCAATATTGTAATCCTTAATGCACTTTTTAATACCAACGCGCTCCTTAAGACCGTTAAGCGCATTAATAAGTTTTTCAACCTTCTCCTCGTCGTTCTTGCCGCCGAGTCCGAGATAGTCCGCAACCTCTGCGTAACGGGCCATTGTATGCGGATGGTCATACTGTGAGAAGGTACCCATTTTAGTGGGTGCTTCTGCGGAGTTAAAGCGAATCACCTCTTCAAGCATAAGTGCATTTGCAACACCGTGCGGAAGATGATGGAACGCGCCGAGCTTATGAGCCATTGAGTGACATACGCCGAGGAAGGCATTTGCAAATGCCATACCTGCCATCGTGGCGGCGTTTGCCATTTTTTCACGTGCTTCAACATCGTTTTGACCGTTATCGTAAGCGCGAGGTAAATATTCGAAAATTGTTTTAAGAGATTTAAGTGCCAAGCCGTCGGTATAATCCGTGGCCATTATAGAAGCGATTGCCTCGAGGTTGTGTGAAACGGCATCTATACCGGAAGCAGCAGTAAGACCCTTGGGTGCACTCATATGAAAATCGGTATCTATAATCGCCATATTCGGAAGAAGCTCATAATCTGCAAGCGGATACTTAACACCGCTTTCCTCATCGGTAATAACGGCAAAAGGTGTAACCTCGGAGCCCGTACCTGCGGATGTGGGAACGGCAACGAAATATGCCTTTTCACCCATCTTCGGGAAGGTGTAAACACGCTTACGAATATCCATAAAGCGCATTGCCATATCCATAAAATCCACTTCGGGGTGCTCATAAAGAACCCACATAATTTTAGCGGCATCCATGGCACTGCCGCCGCCGAGAGCGATAATGCAGTCAGGCTCAAATGCCTTCATCTGCTTTGCACCCTCCTTTGCGCACGCAAGAGTCGGGTCGGGAGCAACATCAAAGAAGCTTGTGTGCTGAATTCCCATTTCATCAAGCTTGTCCGTAATCGGCTTTGTGTAGCCGTTGTGATAAAGGAAGCTGTCTGTTACAATAAAGGCGCGTTTTTTGCCCATAACATTCTTAAGCTCGTCAAGTGCAACAGGCAAGCAGCCCTTTTTAATATAAACCTTTTCGGGTGCTCTGAACCAAAGCATATTCTCTCTCCTTTCGGCAACAGTCTTTATATTGATAAGATGCTTAACGCCGACGTTTTCGCTGACGCTGTTTCCACCCCAAGAGCCGCAGCCCAAGGTAAGTGACGGAGCAAGCTTAAAGTTATAAAGATCGCCAATGCCGCCTTGTGAAGAGGGAGTGTTTACAAGAATACGGCAGGTCTTCATACGGCTGTAAAATTCCTTGAGCTTTTCCTGCTCGGTATTAACATTAAGATAAATCGAAGAGGTATGACCGTAACCGCCGTCCGCAATAAGGTGCTCCGCCTTTTTGAATGCATCGGAAATATCCTCCGCCTTATACATGGCAAGCACGGGAGAAAGCTTTTCGTGAGCAAATTCCTCCGAAAGCTCAACACTCTGAACCTCACCTATTATTACTTTTGTTCCCTCGGGAATATTTACACCTGCAAGTGCGGCGATTTTTGCGGCAGACTGACCTACAATTTTCGCATTAAGAGCACCGTTTATAATAATTGTTTTTCTTACCTTTTCGGTTTCCTCGGAATTAAGGAAGTAACAGCCGCGTGTTGCAAACTCCGTTTTAACGGCATCGTAAACGTTTTTGTGAACAATAACGGATTGCTCCGAAGCACAAATCATACCGTTATCAAAGGTTTTTGAATGAATAATCGAGTTAACGGCAAGAACAACATCCGCGCTTTCGTCGATTATTGCCGGAGTATTGCCTGCACCTACGCCCAATGCGGGCTTACCCGAGGAATAAGCGGCTTTTACCATTCCGGGGCCACCCGTTGCAAGAATTATATCAGCCTCGCGCATAAGAAGGTTTGTCATATCAAGACTCGGGACATCTATCCAATCTATAATACCCTCCGGAGCGCCTGCCTTAACGGCTGCCTCAAGAACTGTTTTTGCGGCTGAAATTGTCGAAGCCTTGGCTCTGGGGTGAGGGCTTATAACAATGGCATTTCTTGTTTTAAGTGCAACAAGACACTTGAAAATTGCCGTAGAGGTGGGGTTTGTTGTGGGAATAACCGCCGCTATAACACCTATAGGCTCCGCCACCTTTTTAATTCCGTAGGCCTTATCCTCTTCAATAACGCCGCAGGTTTTTGTATCCTTATAGGCATTATAAATATATTCGGCGGCGTAGTTGTTTTTAATAACCTTATCCTCGACAACGCCCATTTCAGTTTCTTCAACGGCAAGCTTCGCAAGCGGTATTCTCGCCTTATTTGCGGCAGAGGCCGCTGCAAGAAAAATTTTATCTACCTGCTCTTGGGTATAGGTTGAAAACCTTTTTTGCGCTTCCTTTACTCTTAAAAGTGCAGCCTCAAGAGATTCAACACTGTCAACAATTACTCTGTCCTGCATATCGGTACACATCCTCCGTTAATTAAATATAGAGCAGCTTTGTTCGCCCCTCAACTTTGATATTATTTTAACAAACTTCCGAGTGCTTGTAAATTGCCGATTTTTCATAGCTGTATTGTATTTTTTGATATATCAAAAAACGACTAATCGCACAAATCAGTGAGTCGTTTTTTATGCACTTTGACAATCAATTATCAAAAACGCGCCGTTTTGCCTTGCAAAGCTCCGAAATGAACATATCATCTGCCTTAGAAAGCTTATAATTTTTTCGGTAAATAAGAATATCCTTATAAATTCTGCCGTTCTCCTTACATTCACGCTCGGTAAGTCCATAGCGCGACAAAAGTTCCTTGGGAATCGGCGAAACCCACATAAAGCATTCCGGATTTTGCGAGATAAGCTCAAACTGACTCGCTCTGTCAAAAACAAAAATCCGTCTTTCGCTGTTATCGGGAAGCTCTTCCTTTTTTACCTGCGCAAGCGGCAGAGACGGAACATACGGGTCTGCATGAGCAACCTCTATATAATCCTTTAAATCGTCATACGTGATGCTCTCAAGCTCTGCAAGCGGTGAAGACCTACTCATAATAAGTCTATAGCTGAATTGTGTTATCATCTCATAATTAAACCCTTTTTCATCAAGCATAGACTTGTAATAACGGTCATAATTTTCGGCATAACGAATTATTCCGAGTTTAAACTCGTCCTCCAAAACATTTTTCAGAGTACGCATTGAATTTGTTTCCTTATAATAAACCTCGGTATCAGTTCCCTTTTCAAGAAGTGCCGAAAATTTTGCGAATGCATCTGCAATATAGCTTGCTCTCGGAACGGAAACGGAAAAGCGCATTTTATCTGACTCGCTGCCTTTAAAAAGGCCCTCCACCGTGTCAACCTGCTTTAAAATACTTTTGGCGTAATGAATAAAAACCTCACCGTCGGGAGTTAAAACCATTCCCTTGGCGCTTCTGTCAAAAATAACAACACCCAAAGAGGTCTCAAGCTCTTTTATAGCTCTGCTCAAATTCGGCTGACCGACATAGAGCTTTTCGGCGGCTCTGTTAATAGAGCCTGTTTCGGCAATCGTAACGGCATACTTCATATGCAAAAGATTCATTTTTTTACCCGCTTCCGTTTTTATATTATTGTACCATACAATTGAAAAAATGCCAACAAAAACGATATATTCTCATTAACTTTTTAATTTTTCCCAAATCGGCGAAAAAGACTTGCAAACACCGAAACGCGAAACCGCCGCACACAAAAAGCTGTGTGCGACGGCAGATATAATTTTTCAAATTAATTACATAAGACTTTTATAAAGCGCCTTAATATCCTCTACGCTTGTATCTCTGGGGTTACCGGGACGGCAAGCATCGGCAAAAGCATCCTTTGCAAGCGATTCAAGGTCCTCATCTTTAACAATCCCCTTAAGTGAAGGTGTAATTCCGACATCTACGGCAAGCTGCTTTACAGCATCAACAGCCGCTTTTCTATACTCGACGGGAGTCATACTCTCCGTGCCCTCAACACCCATCGCCTTTGCGATATCGCGATATTTCTCGCCTGTATACTCTGCGTTATATTCCATAACCGTGGGAAGAAGTGTTGCACATGCCTTACCGTGAGGCATATCGTAATACGCTGAAAGTGTGTGAGCCATTGAGTGGTCAACACCGAGACCTACGTTTGAAAAGCCCATGCCGGCAATATACTGTCCCAAGGCCATACCCTCTCTGCCGTCGGCCTCGTTTTTAACCGCACCGCGAAGACTTTTTGCTATAACCTCAATAGCCTTAATATGGAACATATCCGAAAGCTCCCAAGCTCCCTTTGTAATGTAACCCTCAATAGCGTGAGTTAAAGCATCCATACCGGTAGCAGCAGTAAGAGAAGCAGGCATTGAAGACATCATTTCAGGGTCAACAACAGCTACAACGGGAATATCATGGGCATCAACGCAAACAAATTTACGTTTTTTCTCAACATCGGTAATAACATAGTTAATTGTAACCTCTGCTGCTGTTCCGGCTGTTGTGGGAACGGCGATAATCGGAACGCAGGGCTTTTTTGTAGGCGAAACACCCTCAAGCGAGCGAACATCCGAGAACTCGGGGTTTGTAATAATAATGCCTATCGCCTTTGCAGTATCCATTGAAGAACCGCCGCCTACGGCAACAATGCAATCCGCGCCGCTCTCTTTGAAAGCCTCAACACCGTGCTGAACATTTTCTATTGTGGGGTTGGGCTTGATATCGGAATAAACACTGTAGGGAATGCCTTCCTTGTCAAGAAGGTCTGTAACTCTTGCGGTAATGCCGAATTTTATAAGGTCGGGGTCGGAGGCAACAAACGCCTTTTTAAGCGAACGCGCCTTAATTTCCTCCGGAATTGCGGCAATAGCACCTGCGCCGTGGTAAGAAGTTTCGTTTAATACAAATTTTTGCATATATACCATCCTTTTTTTCGGGCAAAAAGCTACCCGTTTATTGACAGTAATGTAATATCACAGACTGTCTTAACGGTTTCATTATACATCATCTTAAAACAAATTTCCACACTTTGTGAAAAATTTAACCGTTTTTTAAAAACTGTTCACATTTACTTGACTTAAAGCCCCCCAAAAGCTTATAATAAAGAAAAAACAAAGACGGTGTTCATATAATGAAAAAAAGAATTTTCGCAGGTATACTTGCGCTCACACTTTTATTTACAACAGCTTCATGCGGCAATGTGCTTAAAACAAAAGAGCTTTCCTCTCACCTCACACAAACATCCGTTATACTTAAGGATACACTTTCCGAAGCGGACGGTTATTCCGATTGGTTTTCTCTTTTCGATACAAGAAGTATTCTTGTACCCGGTCTTTTGGAGGGAATTATTCCGCAAGGTCTTTGCTTTGACAGCGAAAACGGCAACATCATAATAAGCGGCTATTACGAAAAGGGTGAGCTCCCATCAATGCTTGCAATAGTAAATAAGGAGAGCGGCGCTTTAATTAAAAGTGTCAAAATAGAGCTTCCGGACGGTACTCTTTACAACGGCCACGCCGGCGGCCTTGCCGCAAGCAACGGATATATTTACATAACCGGTGACGACGAAGCGCTTGTCATTAAAAAGTCCGAGCTTTTAAATACAATGGACGATGAAGCGGTAAAGGTATCCGGTAACTTTAAAATTAATACAAACGGATCCTTTGCCAATTGCACAAACGGCGTTTTGTGGGTCGGAACATTCGTTGAAAATGCAAAATCGGCTCATAAAGCCGAGGAAAGAATAACAACACTCGCCTCCGGTGAAACATTTTACGCATACTGCGAGGGCTACACCCTGGAAAACGGCTTGCCCTCCCCCGAAAAGCTTAATTCCTCCGGTGACGGCTACATTCCCGATTACTTTTTCGCGGTACCCGATGAGGTGCAGGGCATAACGGTAACACCCACAGGCAAATTCATTTTCAGCTCAAGCTACGGCAGAAAGAATAACTCTGTAATAAGAATTTTCGACAATATTACAGACTCAAAGCGTGTAGGCAGTATTACAATCGACTCAACCGAGGTTGACCTTAAAGCCGCATCGGCAGACCTTTTGAAAAGAGAGATTACCGCACCACCTATGAGCGAGGGCTTGGAGTATTTTGACGGCGGTGTTTGGGTGCTGTTTGAATCCGGTGCTTCAAAATACAGAAGCGGCGGCGGCAAGCACCCGATAGAAACGCTCTGCTTTGCCGAAATAGAGTAACATAAAAGCTTTAAAGCAAGTGAGATAATACGTAAGATAATACGCAAGACATTAACCGCAGCCGACGAATTCGAACTCGCTTAAACAGCGTATTTTCGGCATTTTGCGGCTTGAATCCGCTCGCAAGGCGACAGCCTTGCTTCCCGTCTTCGCGCCGCAACCTGCACAAAAACCCACTCGTTTAAGGTCGAAGAATTTGTTTTGAGGGGAATGGAGCGAATGCAAGGAAAAAACGCAGTGAATCCTTTCGGATTCACGAGGCTTTTGACGCCGCAGTCGATTCTTTTATCCAAAACAAATCGGGTTCGAATTTGTCGGTTGCGGTTAAGCAAGATAATAAGCATAATAATATGCATAAACACAAAACCGCCCGAAAGCAATCCGGCCTTCGAGCGGTAATTTATATTATTTATTCAAGCACGCAGGTTTCGTCGCAAAGATACCCCATCTGCTCAAAATAATCAATCGAAATGAGTCCGTCCTTTACGGTGAAAACCTCGGTACAATCGCCCGCAAAAAAGATATTGTCATCCCCGAAAAGCGACCTTACATGATTGAGGTTTTCGCATTCACGCGTAACGGCAATAAAACGTCCCTGCGGAATAAGCAGGTATTTTGCTTTAATGTTGCCGTAAATATTTCTTACATCGTTAATAAGATGATGCGCACATTGAAGGAAGGTACAGGTAAGATAATTCTTACCGTAAAGCGAAATAAGCTCCTCGCCGTTTGTTTCTTCGGCATCGCCCAAAAACAGAACAGAGCAATCATCAAACGTAATTTTAACAATTGTAGAGGTCTCATTTAACGTGCGATAGGGTCCTTCATCACGTGCTCTTTTTGAAAGCGGTAAAATGTCCTCATGGGTTGTAAGAACCTCAAAGGTAGCATCGGGAAAGCGAATTGTCTGACCTGTGTGGGGCTTTAAATACTTTGCATCGGGAGCGCACTCCTTCAACGCTCTTTTAAGCCTGTCCGTACAGGGATTTTCATATTCGTAAAGCGTTTTTGAAGGAAAATTAAAAATAACACGTTCAAGTAAAAGTCTTTCCTTTTCGCGCCTTAAAAGCTTAACGAAAACATCCATATGGTCATCGTGATTATGCGTGCAAAACCAAGCGGCAACACGAATTTTACCGCCGGCTTCGGTGTTTGTAAGTTCCTCAAGGCGCTTCATAAACTCGTCGCATGCATCATCCGTCGCTTGCTCGCGCTCGCCGCCGTCAATGATTATAACGGAATTATCGCGAAGCCTTAACGCGTAAAGCATTCCGCAGTCACAGCTGTAGCCTCTGATCATTTTACCGTAACGCAATGAAAATTGCATAAGCACGGTATCGCCTCTTACATCCTTTTCGCAATCGTCATATTGTGAAACGGGAAGGCTGACACTGTCAAGAATAACGCGCGCCTCATGCTTTTCGGCTGTATAATATGTATAAACAAGCTTTTTACCGCCGCCCGAATATTCCGAAAAGATATTACCGTTCGTTTCACGGTGAAAGCTTTCTACTCTGCCGGTGGCTTTAAGCGTGCTTAAAAACTCATTAAACTCAAATGCGCTGTTGCAACGTGTAATTACAACATAAGAATCCTCACAGGTGCCTTCAAGCGTCTCCGTCTTGAGTCCCGCGCCGCAATTTAACGGCGCACAAACAGGCTCGCCCAAAACCTTAACACCGAGTTCTTTTTCAAATTCCACCAAATTCATTTCACATTCTCCCAACACTGTGTTAATTCCAAATAATTATATCAAAAAGTGCACCGATAAATCAATAGTTTCGAAAAAATATATTTAAAACGGGCTGTAAAAAAGCAGAAATTATTACAGCCCGTTTTACGGGAATAGGAAATCCCCTATTTTCTATATCTTTTTTAAATTATCTGTCAAAGCTCGGATTAAAGGCATAATAATTTTTGCTGTCAAGTCTGTCGGTCGCAAGCCTTAAACCCTCGCCGAAGCGTTGGTAGTGAACAACCTCTCGCGCTCTTAAAAATTTAATGGGATCTCGCACATCCGGATCATCAACGAGTCGCAAAATATTATCATACGTCGTTCTCGCCTTTTGCTCTGCTGCAAGGTTTTCGTGAAGGTCTGTTATAACATCACCCTTGCAGGCAAGTGCCGAAGCACTAAAAGGCACCCCGGAAGCCGAAGCCGGGTAAACGCCCGTTGTATGGTCAACAAAGTACGCATCAAAGCCCGCCTTTTTAATTTCATCAACGGTGAGATTGCGCGTAAGCTGATAAACAATAGCCCCTATCATCTCAAGGTGACCGAGCTCCTCAGTGCCCAGAGAAGCATCGGAAATGTTCCACAAGGAAAAATCGGCTGAAAATGCTGCGTTTAGCGGCTTTTTAGTACATAGCATAACAACCTCTGATAAGGTGCTAAGATACGGAAAATTTAATCAAATTGAGTATTCCGAGCATCCTACCGTAGTACAGCGTGGCGATGAACGTACCATTAACATCTATGAAAAATCAAAAAATCATTTGTACCATTGCCGCTGTTGCCCTTATGGTAGCA
>CAYQPJ010000020.1:0-31908 GCA_964419515.1 uncultured Eubacteriales bacterium | reverse complement strand
TAATACAACAAGAATTCTTGTTTTTCACAGTTTAACAAATTAAAGCTTTCTTATATATACCCACCGTGTTTTTTTCATCCAATAAAAAGCCGTTTCTTTCAAAAATCCATTGCTCTTGCATCATTCTTTTTCGCTTTATACCGTTCTTTCGCTATTCTTTTTAGGCCTGTATTATTTTTTGTCATTAACATTATTCTTTTTATATTGCAAACACACCCAAACGGCGTGTCTATATACGCTGTTGGGTGTGTCATATTCAAATACCTTTATTCTTTTTAAATTATCGTCAATCAGAACAAGCCGGTTATTCTTCCCTCGTCATCAACATCAATGCCTTCCGCCGCGGGAACTTTCGGAAGACCGGGCATTGTAAGAATATCTCCGGTCATAACAACCAAAAAGCCGGCACCTGCCGAAACCTTGACATTTTTAACCGTTACCGTAAAGTCCTCGGGTGCGCCGAGCTTTGCAGGGTCATCCGAAAAGCTGTATTGCGTTTTTGCAATGCACACCGGAAGCGAAGAAAAGCCGAGCCTTGTAAGATTTTCTATTTGCTTTTTCGCGGCGGGAGTAACAACAATCCCCTTGCCGCCGTAAACCTTTTTAACAACAGCCTCAATTTTTTCCTCTATAGAAGAGTCAAGCTCATATGAAAATCTAAAGTCACCCTTCTCCTCGGTGCAAAGTCGTACAACCTCTTTTGCAAGCTCCTCGCCGCCTTCGCCGCCCTTTGCCCAAACATCCGAAAGCACCGTATTTACGCCGAGTTTTTTGCACTCGTCAATAATAAACTCAATCTCGCGGTCGGTATCTGTCGGAAAACGGTTCACCGCAACAACAGAAGGGAGTCCGTAAACATTTTTAATGTTTGAAACATGGCGTAAAAGGTTAGGTATACCCTTTTTAAGTGCCTCAAGGTTTTCCTCTCCAAGTGCCTTTTTATCCATACCGCCGTGCATCTTAAGCGCCCTTACCGTTGCAACTATTACAACTGCATCGGGTGTAAGACCCGCCGCGCGGCACTTTATATCAAGAAATTTTTCCGCTCCGAGATCTGCGCCGAAGCCTGCCTCTGTAACGGTATAATCACCCATTTTAAGTGCAAGCCTTGTTGCCGAAACAGAGTTACAGCCGTGCGCGATATTTGCAAACGGACCGCCGTGAACAAACGCAGGTGTGCCCTCAAGAGTCTGAACAAGATTGGGTTTAAACGCATCCTTCAAAAGTGCCGTCATTGCACCGACAGCCTTAAGGTCTCGCGCTGTTACGGGCTTATCATCATAAGTATATCCTACTATTATTCTGCCGAGGCGCTCCTTTAAATCGGAAAGAGAGCCGGCAAGGCAAAAAACAGCCATTATTTCACTTGCAACGGTAATTTCAAAGCCGTCCTCACGCGGAACACCGTTTACTCTTCCGCCGAGTCCGTCAACAACAAAGCGAAGCTGACGGTCATTCATATCGACACAACGCTTCCAGGTGATTTTTTTAACGTCAATCCCCAATTCATTGCCCTGCTGAATATGATTGTCGAGCATTGCTGCGAGAAGATTGTTAGCCGCGCCTATTGCGTGAAAGTCGCCCGTAAAGTGAAGGTTAATATCCTCCATAGGCACAACCTGGGCATAGCCGCCGCCTGCCGCGCCGCCCTTCACTCCGAAAACAGGGCCGAGTGACGGCTCACGAAGCGCCACTGTAACGCTTTTTCCTATTCTTGAAAGACCGTCTGCAAGACCTATTGTCGTAGTGGTTTTACCCTCACCGGCAGGTGTAGGAGTAATTGCCGTTACAAGAACAAGCTTTCCGTCCTTGCGGTCACTGTTTTTTAAAAATGAGATGTCAACCTTAGCCTTATATTTTCCGTATTGCTCAATGCAATCGCTGTCAAGCCCCGCCTTCGCGGCAATTTCCGTAATCAGGCGCATTTTGCACTGCTGAGCGATTTCTATATCAGATAAGTATGCCATACCGTCCTCCGATTATTTAAAATATTTTACTGCGGCTTCAAACATTTTTATATCATAATCGCCCAAAACATTTTTGTAAAGCCCGCTTCCCTTACGCTCACTGTGACCCATCTTGCCGAATACTCTGCCGTCGGGAGAGGTAATACCCTCAATTGCGTACATTGAGTCGTTGGGATTAAAGTGAACATCGCTTGTGGCGTTGCCGTTAAAATCAACATACTGTGTTGCAATTTGCCCGTTTAAGGCAAGACTCTTGATAAGCTCATCGCTTGCAATAAATCTTCCCTCACCGTGTGAAATCGGAACATTGTATATCTCACCAACATTTGTAAGCGAAAGCCATGGCGACTTATTTGAAGCAATTCGTGTTCTGACAATTCGCGATTGGTGGCGCGCTATTGTGTTAAACGTAAGCGTGGGGCAACTCTCATCCGTGTCGATTATTTTTCCGTACGGTACAAGACCGAGCTTAATGAGAGCCTGGAAGCCGTTGCAAATACCGCACATTAAGCCGTCTTTTTCCTCAAGAAGTGCCGTTACGCCATCCTTAACCGCCGCATTGCGGAAAAATGCCGTAATAAACTTTCCGCTTCCGTCCGGTTCATCACCGCCGGAGAAGCCGCCGGGAATAAATACCATTTGCGCCGTTTTAAGCTCATTTGCAAATTTTTCAATGCTTCTTTGAATTCCCGAGGCTGTAAGGTTATTTACAACAATAATTTCCGGCTCTGCACCGGCATCACGCATGGCTTTTGCACTGTCGTATTCGCAGTTTGTACCCGGAAACGCCGGTATAAGTACCTTCGGCTTTGCACATTTAATTGCAGGTGCCGGGTAGCTCGTTGCCTTAAATTCAAAGTTTTCCATGGGAGCCTTCGAATCCTCGATATTACAGCTGTAAACGCCCTCAAGCTTATTTTCGTATATTGTCAAAAGCTCACCGTACGAAACGCTCTCACCACCGAATGTAAAGAAGCCGTCGTCTGTAACGGTACCTATTTTCTTTTCGTCAAGAGCACACTCGGCTTCTACAATAAACGAGCCGTAGCTGTAACCGAAAACATCTTCAATTGAAAGACCGTCCTCAAATTTAAAGCCGAAGCCGTTGCCGAACGCCGACTTCATAACAGCCTCCGCCACACCGCCCATACACGGCGTGTAGCACGAAACAGCCTTGCCTTCTCTTAAAAGTGCGGTAACTTCTGAAAATACCGAAAGAAGAGAGTCGGTTTTGGGAAGAAGCGTTTTTTCGTCATATTCGGGGCTTATAATATAAACTCCGTTCCCGCTCTTTTTAAACTCGGGAGAAACAATATTCTCCGTTTTTGATGTTGTAACCGCAAACGAAACAAGCGTAGGCGGAACATCAAGCTTTTCAAACGAGCCGCTCATTGAATCCTTACCGCCTATTGAGCCTATTGAAAGCTCCTTTTGTGCCTTAAAAGCACCTAAAAGTGCCGCAAGCGGCTTACCCCAACGCTTACCGTCTGTTCCGGGCTTTTCAAAATATTCCTGGAAGGTAAGGTAAACATCTTTAAATTCGGCACCTGTTGCAATGAGCTTTGAAACAGACTCAACTACCGCAAGATATGCTCCGTGATAGGGGGTTTTTTCGGTAATGAAGGGATTGTAGCCCCAAGCCATAAGAGAGCACGAGTTTGTATGCTTTTTTTCCACCGATATTTTTTGAACCATCGCCTGAATGGGTGTCAGCTGATTTTTGCCGCCGAAGGGCATAAGCACCGTACCTGCACCTATTGTGGAGTCAAAACGCTCCGAAAGTCCGCGCTTTGAGCATATATTAAGGTCTCCGGCAAGCTTTTTATAATTGTCGGAAAATGCACCTTCTACGGTTTTTTTATAGTCGCAAGCAGCGGCGGGTGTTACGGAAATGTGCTTTTCCGCACCGTTTGAATTGAGAAATTCGCGGCTTATATCAACAATTTTTTTACCGTTCCAATTCATAACAAGTCGCGGCTCCGCCTTAACAACGGCAACAACGCACGCGTTAAGGTTTTCACTGTCGGCAAGCTTTAAAAACGCCTCTGCATTTTCCGGCTCAACAACAACAGCCATACGCTCTTGAGATTCACTTATCGCAAGCTCCGTACCGTCAAGACCGTCATATTTTTTCGGTACGGCGTTAAGGTCGATTTCAAGTCCGTCGGCAAGCTCGCCTATTGCAACAGAAACACCGCCTGCACCGAAGTCGTTACAGCGCTTAATCATTTTTGTTGCCTCACCGTTTCTGAAAAGCCTTTGAAGCTTGCGCTCCTCCGGAGCATTACCCTTTTGAACCTCGGCTCCGCAGGTTTCAACAGAATGGGCATTGTGCGCCTTGGAGGAGCCTGTTGCACCGCCAATTCCGTCGCGCCCTGTGCTGCCGCCCAAAAGAATTACAACATCTCCGGGAGCGGGAACCTCGCGGCGAACATTCTCCGCCGGAGCGGCTGCAATAACCGCACCTATTTCCATACGCTTTGCGGCATAACCCGGATGATAAAGCTCATCTACAATACCCGTTGCAAGACCTATTTGGTTGCCATAGGAGGAATATCCGCCGGCGGCAGTTGTAACTATTTTTCTTTGCGGAAGCTTTCCGGGGATTGTTTCACTTACGGGAACCGTCGGATCTGCCGCGCCCGTTACACGCATTGCGCCGTAAACATAAGCTCTTCCCGAAAGCGGATCGCGAATAGCGCCGCCTATGCACGTTGCCGCACCACCGAACGGCTCAATCTCTGTCGGATGGTTGTGTGTTTCGTTTTTAAACAGTAAAAGCCACGGCTCCTTTTTGCCGTCCGCCTCTATTTCGATTTTAACCGTACAGGCATTAATTTCCTCGGACTCATCAAGCCTCGGAAGCTTACCGTGCTCTTTAAGATATTTTACCGCAACGGTTGCAATATCCATAAGGCAAACGGGCTTTGTTCTGCCAAGCTCTTTTCTTACCTCGATATATTCGTCATATGCGCTTTGTAAAAGCTCATCCTCAAACTTAACGTCGTCAATAACCGTCAAAAATGTTGTATGGCGACAATGATCCGACCAATAAGTATCAATCATTCTTATTTCCGTAACGGTAGGCTCTCTGCCCTCGCTTTTAAAATAGCTTTGGCAAAATGCTATGTCATCACAGTCCATAGCAAGACCCATATCGTCAACAAACGCCTTAAGGCCTTCCTTTGAAAGCTCTAAAAAGCCCTCAAGAGTTTTAACCGTTGTGGGAATTTCATAATCGGCTTTAAGCGTTTCGGGCTTTAAAAGCGAAGCCTCACGCGCTTCAACCGGGTTAATTACATATTTTTTGATTTCGGCAATGTCATTTTCCGAAAGCTCGCCGTAAAGCACATAAACCTTTGCCGAGCGAACTGTGGGGCGCTCGCCCTGAGAAATAATCTGAATGCACTGTGCGGCACTGTCTGCACGCTGGTCAAACTGACCGGGTAAATATTCAACGGCAAAGGTATATACGCCGTCACTCGGAAGCTCACCGAAAACACAGTCAAGCTGAGGCTCGGAAAAAACCGTACCTACTGAATAGTTAAAAAGCTCTTCGGTAATATTTTCCGCGTCATAACGGTTTATAACTCTGATATCCGTAAGCCCTTCTATTCCGAGAAGACTTTTTGCATCCGAAAGAAGCGCCCTCGCCTCGTTGGCAAGCTCTTTTTTCTTTTCAACATAAACTCTGTAAACCATTTATTCAGCCTCCGCGCTTAATGCTCTTGCACCTATATCGGTACGGTAATAGCTATTGTCAAAACGAATTTTTTCCACCTTTTTATACGCTCTGTCAACGGCCTCTCCCAAGGTATCGCCGAGAGAAACAACGCCTAAAACTCTGCCGCCTGCAGTTACAAGCTTACCGTCGGAAAGCGAAGCACCCGCAACAAAAACATCCCCCGAAAGCTCCTCCGGAATGAAAATTTCAAAGCCCTTTTCGTAAGCTGAGGGATATCCCTTTGATGCCATTATAACACAGCAGGCATTTTCATCCGAAAATTCAACATTCACTTCTTCAAGACGTTCCTCCGTAACAGCCTTCATAACTGTTAAAAGATCCGACTTAAGAAGCGGTAAAACAACCTGTGTCTCGGGGTCGCCGAAGCGGCAGTTATATTCAATCACCTTAGGACCGTTCGGCGTAAGCATAAGCCCAAAGTAAAGACAACCCTTAAAGGTGCGCCCCTCGCTGTTCATTGCGTTAATTGTGGGAATAAATATTTTTTCCATACACTCGCGCGCAACCGCAGCTGTATAATACGGGTTCGGCGCAACCGTCCCCATACCGCCGGTATTAAGCCCGGTGTCACCGTCGCCGGCTCGCTTATGATCCATTGAAGAAACCATCGGCACTACCGTTTTGCCGTCTGTAAATGAAAGCACCGAAACCTCGGGTCCCGTTAAAAACTCTTCAATTACAATGCTGTCGCCGCTTTTACCGAACTTTTTGTCGGTCATAACCGAGCGAACGGCAGCCTCTGCCTCTTCTCTCGTTGTTGCTATAATAACGCCCTTACCGAGCGCCAAGCCGTCTGCCTTAATAACCGTGGGAAGCGGCGCTGTTTTTACGTATTCAAGCGCCTCGTCGGCATTTGTGAAAACCTCATATTCGGCTGTGGGAATGCCGTATTTCTTCATAAGGTTTTTCGAAAAAACCTTACTGCCCTCAATAATTGCCGCATTTTTTGTAGGTCCGAAGGCGGGAATCCCCGCCTTTTCAAGCTCATCCGCAAGCCCCAAAACAAGCGGATCATCGGGCGTAACCACTGCGTAGTCTATTTTTTCCTTTACGGCAAATTCCGTAATTGCCGTAATATCAGTCGCGGCAATATTAACGCATATGGCATCCGCCGCTATTCCGCCGTTTCCGGGAACAGCAAATATTGTTTCAACGGCTTTGTTTTCTTTTATTTTTTTAATTACGGCGTGCTCGCGTCCTCCGCCGCCGACAACCATTACCTTCATTACTTACCTCGCAAAAATCAATGATGGAAAAGTCTCATACCGGTAAACGCCATTGCAATGCCGTATTTATTACAGCAGTCTATAACAATGTCATCTCTTATAGAGCCACCCGGCTCCGCAATATACTTAACACCGCTTCTTTTAGCTCTTTCAATGTTGTCATCAAACGGGAAAAAGGCATCCGAGCCGAGAGCCACACCGTCAATCGTCGCAAGGTATGCTTTTTGCTCTTCTCTTGTAAAGGGTTCCGGTCTTACGGTAAAATACTTTTGCCAATTGCCCTCTGCGCAAACATCCTCTTCGTTTTGATTTATATATCCGTCAATTACGTTGTCGCGATCTGCTCTGCCGAGAGTATCCTTAAACGGAAGGGCAAGAACCTTGTCGTGCATACGCAAAAACCAGGTATCCGCCTTGGTTCCGGCAAGACGTGTGCAGTGAATACGTGACTGCTGACCTGCGCCGACACCTATAGCCTGACCGTCAACGGCGTAGCAAACCGAGTTTGACTGCGTGTATTTAAGGGTAATAAGCGCAACTATTAAATCTCTTACGGCGCTCTCGGGCATATCCTTATTTTGAGTTACAATATTGCTCAAAAGCTCCTTGTTTATTTTAAAATTATTTCTGCCCTGCTCAAAGGTAATTCCGAAAACCTGCTTTGTTTCCTGAGCCTCCGGCACATAATCGGGATCTATTTTTACAATATTGTAATTACCGTTTCTTTTTGTTTTGAGAATTTCGAGCGCCTCGGGCTCATAGCCGGGAGCTATAATTCCGTCCGAAACCTCACGTTTAATCATTTTTGCGGTTGTTACGTCGCAAACGTCGGAGAGTGCAACCCAATCGCCGAAGGAGCACATACGGTCTGTTCCTCTTGCTCTTGCGTAAGCTGAGGCTAAGGGTGAGTCGTCAAGGCCATCTATATCATCAACAAAGCAAGCCTTTTTAAGCTTTTCGCTAAGCGGAATGCCAACTGCGGCAGAAGTGGGGCTTACATGCTTAAAGGAGGTTACCGCGGGAAGTCCCAAAGCCTCCTTAAGCTCCTTTACAAGCTGCCATGAATTAAATGCATCTAAAAAATTAATATATCCGGGTCTTCCGCTGAGAATTTCTATAGGAAGCTCGCCGCCGTCTCTCATATAAATTTTTGCGGGCTTTTGATTGGGGTTGCAACCGTATTTAAGCTCAAACTCTTTCATTATAACGTGCTCCTTATTTATTCTTATTAACAATTCGTGATTCGTATTTGCCTGTTTCAAGGTCAATGTATCTTACAAAAAGAGAAACCTTATTGTCTTCATTAAGATTTTTCCAAATCAAATCCGTAAGCGTGTCGATATCCGCATCGGGAAGAGTAAGCGTTTTCGGCTCACCCTCAAAGCTCGGAAGCGGATTACCGTCGCCGCTGTAGGTGTGAATAAACTTTGCCTTGCCGGAAAGCGGATTTTGGTAAGCATAGGTAAATCTTTCACACGAGGAGGAGTCACCCTCTGCCGATTTTAAAATAGACATTGCAAAATTCATATTTGAATTTTCAAGCCTTATAATTCCCGAAATTCGCGGTGTGAAATTCGGCGCATCATCCTCAAACTCGCGCGTGCGAAGAGCCTGCTCAAACGTCTCCTGCCTGTCCATAAGCTCGTAAATCGTATCCGTCTGGTCGCCGTTTGTAACAATCGTCTTGTTACCCAAAACCCTTACGGGAGCATAAATAATAAGGTGCGGGTCAACCATTTTAGACTCGTCAAACGCCTTTGTGCGAATACCCTCGCCGTCCGCTTCGAAAATACGGTTACGGCTGTTTTCACTTCTGCCCATAATAAAATATGCGGTTACAGCGTGCCTTCCGTCGGCACTTTTGCCGATTATTATTCCTCTGCCGTGATATTTAAGCGAATTAAGCTCGCTTTCTATAGATTTTGTTACCATAAGGGTTGTTCCTTTCTGTTCTCTATTCCGCTATATGCACAATTCCGTTTTCCACTGTGATTTTGCCGTCGCAAAGAAGTTTTACCGCCTCCGGGAGAATCTTCCATTCGGCATTTTCCATAATTCTTTTTTGGAGCACCTCGGGGGTGTCACCCTCCTTGACCTCCACTGCCTTTTGAAGGATAATCGGACCGCCGTCGCATTCGGCAGTTACAAAATGAACCGTTGCACCGGAGACCTTAACACCCTTTTTAAGCGCCGCCTCATGAACGCGAAGCCCGTAAAAGCCCTCTCCGCAAAACGAAGGTATTAAAGCCGGATGAACGTTTACCATTTTATTTGGAAATGCATTACAAACGCTCTCATCCAAAATAATCATAAAGCCGGCATAAACTATTACATCGGCATTTTCTTCAAAAAGCAAATCTCTCAAAGCCTCGCTGTAGCTTTTTCTGTCAGGGAAGCATTTTCTTTCGAGAACACGTGCTTTAATGCCGTTTTTTTCGGCTCTTGTAAGAGCAAAGGCATCTTTTTTCGAAGAAATAACGCAGGTTATTTTACCGCACCCCAAGCCGCCGTTTTTCTCGGCATCAATAAGAGCCTGTAAATTTGTACCGCCACCCGATACAAGCACAACAATGTTTTTAGTATTACTCAATTATAACACCCTCATCGGATTTAATAACGGTACCTATAACGTAAGCATCCTCGCCGTTTGCTCTTAAAATTTCAAGAGCCTTTTTCTCATCCTCTTTTGAAACGGTAACGCTCATACCCACACCCATATTAAAGGTGTTAAACATATCTCTTTCGGAAATACCGCCCGTTTTCATAATAAGCTCGAATATGGGAAGTATTTTAAGTGCAGACTTACTGACCTTAACCGAATAGCCTTCGGGAAGCGCTCTCGGAATATTTTCGTAAAAGCCGCCGCCCGTAATATGAGAAACAGCCTTCACGGAAACCTCGTCAAACAATGCGAGCATTGATTTTACGTAAATGTTTGTGGGAGTGAGAAGAGTTTCGCCCAAGGACTTACCGCCGAGTGCCTCTAAGGGTGAGGTAAGGTCCGCGTTTTCAATATCGAAAACCTTTCTTACCAAGGAAAAGCCGTTTGAGTGAACTCCGGAGGAAGCGAGCGCTATTACAGAGTCGCCTTCCTTAACGGTGTTTTTATCTATTATTTTTTTCTTATCAACAACGCCCGTGCAATAGCCGGCAAGATCGTAATCATCCTCGGGCATAAGACCCGGATGCTCTGCCGTTTCGCCGCCTATAAGCGCACAGCCCGCGCGTACACAGCCTTCCGCAACACCGCCTACAATATCGGCAATTTTTTCCGGATAATTCTTGCCGCAGGCTATGTAATCAAGAAAGAAAAGCGGCTTCGCTCCGCAGCATATAATATCGTTTACGCACATTGCAACACAGTCTATGCCTATGGTATTGTGCTTGTCGAGAAGCATTGCAAGCTTAATTTTTGTTCCTACACCGTCTGTTCCCGAAACAAGCACAGGCTCGCTTATTCCGTCAAGATTAAGACCGAAGCAACCTCCAAAGCCGCCCACATCATCAAGGCAACCCTCATTTTTTGTTCTCGCAATATGCTTTTTCATAAGCTCAACAGACTTATATCCTGCGGTAATATCTACGCCCGCCTCTTTATAGCTGTCGGATTTTGAATTGTTTAACATATCTTATTCCTTCCCGTTCCAGCAATAAGTGCAAAGCTCGCATTCGTCAATACCGATTGCTCTGACAATGCCCTCCAATGACTGAAATTCCAAAGATGATAAATTTAATTGTTTACAAATTTCTCGGCGAAGAGACTTTCCGCGTTCCGTATCCGGATTTGAATATTCCTCAATATACGAAAAGCCCTTTTCGCCCTCAAGCTCTGTAATAACCCTTCTTGTAATAAGCTCCATATCGTCTGTGGAGCGCGAAAAATTAAGAAACTTACAGCCGTACATAATCGGCGGGCATGCCGAACGCATATGAACAGACCTTGCACCGTTCTCATAAAGAAATTCAACGGTTTCTCTGAGCTGTGTGCCGCGAACAATGGAATCATCAACAAAAAGAAGATTTTTACCCTCTATGAATTCATGAACGGGTATCTGCTTCATTTTTGCTATTTTGTTGCGGTCCGATTGCTTTGCCGGAGTAAAGCTTCTTGCCCATGTTGGAGTGTATTTTATAAACGCTCTTGCAAATTTTTTGCCGCTTTTATTGGCGTAGCCTATTGCGTGCGGTGTGCCGGAATCCGGAACGCCGCCCACATAGTCAACATCCGAAGCGGAATTCGTTTTCATATCGTACTCCGCCATTATTTCACCGTTGCGACAACGCATTGCTTCAACGTTTACACCCTCATAGGTTGCCGTCGGGTAGCCGTAGTAGCTCCACAAAAAAGAGCATATTCGTTTTTTGTTACCCGGCTTGCAAAGCACGGTTAAAGAGTCCGATGTAAGCATTACAATTTCGCCCGGTCCAAGCTCTTTTTCATCGGCATAGCCCAATTTTTGATAAGCGAACGACTCGAACGAAACAGCATAGCCCGTTTCAGACTTACCTACCAAAAGCGGCAACCTTCCGACACGGTCGCGTGCGGCAATAACGGAGCCGTCACTTGTGAGAATAAGAAGCGAGCAAGTGCCTTCTATTACGTCCTGTGCATATTTTATGCCGTCCGCGAAATTGTCCTTCATATTTATAAGCGCGGCAACAAGCTCTGTTGTGTTTACCCTACCGGCGGTCATTGCGTCAAAATAGCCGCCGGCGGTATTTAAGCACTCATCAATAAGATTTTCGGCATTGTTTATAATGCCTACCGTACAAATGGCATATGTGCCGAGCCTTGAACGAATAAGCATTGGCTGTGGGTCTGTATCACTTATACAGCCTATTGCCGAGGTGCCGCTCATCTCTTCAAAAATCTTTTCAAATTTCGTTCTGAAGGGCGAGTTTTCTATATTATGTATTTTTCTTTGCAAGCCCTTTTCCCTATCAAAAGCGGCAAGACCTGCGCGACGCGTACCGAGGTGCGAATGATAATCAGTACCGAAAAAAACATCGGTCAAGCAATCCTCGGTAGAGGTAATTCCGAAAAAGCCTCCCATAATAACCTACCCTTTAATTAAGCAAAGAAAAGCTTTGAAAGAGTCATGGGGTCAATATATTCGCCGTTCTTATAAACGCGCATATTACCGGATGCTATTTCATCTATAAGCATAACCTCTCCGTCGGCATCATAGCCGAACTCGAACTTAATATCGTAAAGGTCAAGACCCTTTTCCTTGAGGTCATCGGCAACGATTTTTGTTATTTTTTGAGTCATCGCCTTAATATCGTCATACTGCTTATCGGTCATTACACCCAAGGCTACGAGAGCATCCTTTATTACAAGCGGATCGCCTTTCTCATCGTTTTTGAAGGTCATTTCAACATATGCGGGAAGGTCTGCACCCTCTTCTACATAATCGCTGTAACGACGGAAAAAGCTTCCAACGGCCTTATAGCGACAAATAACCTCAAGACCCTTTCCGAAAACCTTTGCGGGGAGCACTTCCATCGTGGTGTCGTCAAGATTGGCGCTTACATAGTGGGTTTTAATGCCTGCCGCGTTGATTTTTTCAAAGAAATATACGGACATACGAAGGTTTACGTCGCCTACGCCGTCGATTGTAAGACCCACACTGTTTTCACCGGGATCGAAAACGCCGTCCTTACCTGTACAATCATCCTTAAACTTCAAAAGATAATTGCCGCCCTCAAGTGCGTAAACATTCTTTGTTTTTCCTGTGTAAACAAGCTTCTTTTCCATGATTTTTTTGCTCCTTTGTTAAAATTTAACATATATTAAAGCCAAGAGGCCTTAAAGTCTTTCTTCAATATTCTTATCCTTTTCAAGAACAGCCGCGGCATCATCTGCGCGTTTTTTGTCAAGCTTAATTCTCAAAGCCTCATCACTCAAGGCTAAAATCTGCGCCGCCAAAAGTGCGGCATTTGCACCGCCGTTTACGGCAACCGTTGCAACAGGTATACCGGTAGGCATTTGAACGGTTGAAAGAAGCGCATCCAAGCCCTCAAAGCATGACGACTTACACGGAATACCTATAACGGGAAGTGTTGTATTTGCGGCAAGGGCGCCTGCAAGGTGTGCCGCCATGCCTGCGGCGGCAATTAACACCCCAAAGCCGTTTTCACGTGCCGTTGCGGCAAAGCTGCGTGCCTCCTCGGGAGTTCTGTGCGCCGAAAAAATATGAACGCAAAAAGGAATTTCAAGCTCCTTTAAAATATCCGTTGCTTTTTTAATTACGGGTAAATCGCTGTCGCTTCCCATAACAATTCCGACTTTTTTCATTACAAATCACCTACAAAAAAATATAAGGGCACACTTGAATCGTAAAATTCGAGTGTGCCCAGACGGTCGGCTGAAAATAAGAGAATACTCTCTTAAAATTCGTATATTCCTCTTCGTTCCTTAATGGTGCTCCATTTAAATCCGTCAGTCGCGAAAAGGGTACTTAAAAACAATAATAAGCACATTTAAAATATACCATTTACACGCCGTCGTGTCAAGGGTTTTCGACGGAATGCGTATGTACATTTATGACCGCAAATTTCCGATTATTTTATTAATCTTGCCCTTACCACCTTGTCAGAAGCCTTTACAGCTTCAAAAACAGACTCGGGAACGGAATCGGCGCAAATAAGAGTGTAAGAATAATCGCCCTTAGACTTTGAAGCAAAGCCCTTTGTTTCAACACCGTTTGATGTAAACGCACCTAAAACATCATTAACGGCATCTATTGTATTTACATGAATAACCGCAAGCCTTTCACCGCTTCCCTCAAGCTCAACATTCGGGAAGTTAACGGAATTTTTAATGTTACCCTTTTCCAAAAATTCCCTAAGCTCAACAGCTGCCATATACGCGCAGTTCTCTTCGGATTCGGGAGTTGAAGCACCGAGGTGCGGAAGTGCCGTAACATTCTCTACGCCTATAAGCTCATCGCTCGGAAAGTCCGTAACATAAGCGGCAACCTTACCGCCTTCAACTGCCGCCTTAAGGTCGGCACTGTTTACAAGCTCGCCTCTTGCAAAGTTAAGAAGCCTTACGCCGTCCTTCATTTTTTCTATTGAAGAGGCGTTAATCATATTTTTGGTATCGGCAACACAAGGAAGATGAAGCGTAATGTAATCCGAGCAGGCGTAAAGCTCATCAAGCGTCTCCGCAAAAGCAGTGCCCTCGGGAAGAAGCTCCTTCAAGCCGTCATTTAAAAACGGGTCATAGCCCATAATTTTCATTCCAAGGTCGCTTGCCGCCTTCGCAACAAGTCTGCCTATTGCACCAAGACCCACAACGCCGAGTGTTTTTCCGAGAATTTCGGGACCCGCAAACTGCGATTTACCCTTTTCAACGAGCTTACCGACACCGTCGCCCTCGCCCTTTAAGGTTTTGCACCAATCGTAAGCGGCGGCAACACGTCTTGATGTAAGAAGAAGTCCGCAAACGGTAAGCTCCTTTACGGCATTTGCATTTGCACCGGGTGTGTTAAAAACAACAACGCCTTTTTTTGTGCACTCGTCAACGGGAATGTTGTTGACACCGGCACCGGCTCTTGCAACCGCAACGGTTTTATCTCCGAACGCATATTCGTGCATATTTGCCGAACGAACTATTATACCGTCGGGATTTTCGAGAGTCTCGGAAACACTGTATTTTCCGTCAAGCTCCGAAAGACCGATTTTTGAAATTTTATTAAGCGTTAAAATATCAAACATAAAAGCACCTCAGGAATTTTCTTCTTCGAATTTTTTCATAAAGTCAACAAGTGCTTTTACACCCTCAATAGGCATTGCATTGTAAATAGAGGCTCTCATTCCGCCTACCGAGCGGTGACCCTTAAGGTTTACAAAACCTGCGGCCTCGGCCTCTTTAATAAACTTCGCGTTAAGCTCGTCGCTTCCCGTTACAAAGGGAACATTCATAAGAGAGCGATCCTCTTTAACAACGGTACCCTTGAACATCTTGCTGCTGTCAAGGAAGTCGTAAAGAACTGCCGCCTTCTCGCGGTTGTGCTTGCCTATAGCCTCAATTCCGCCCATGGACTTAATCCACTCAAGAACGAGCTTGCACATATAAATCGTGTAGCACGGAGGTGTATTGTACATTGAGCCGTTATCTGCCTGTATCTTATAATCGAGCATTGTGGGCGTAAACTCTCTTGCCTTACCGAGCATATCCTCGCGAATAATGGCAATTACAAGTCCTGCAGGTGCGATATTTTTCTGAGCACCGCCGTAAAGAACCGCGAATTTCGAAACGTCGAGCGGCTCTGACATAAAGCAGCTTGAAACATCTGCAATAAGCGGAATGTCGCCCGTATCGGGAATATAATTAAAGAGCGTGCCGTAAATCGTGTTATTCATACAATAGTAAACATAATCCGCATCCGCTCTGAAATCCTCACGCGTTGTTTTGGGAATATAAGAAAATGTTTTATCCTTTGAAGAAGCAACAACTCTCGCATCACCGTACTTTGTTGCCTCCTCATAGGCTTTTTTGGCCCACTGACCGGTAACGATGTAATCAGCCTTGCCCGTGCCGTTCATAAAGTTAAGCGGAATTGCGGCAAACTGCGTTGAAGCGCCACCCTGTAAAAACAAAACCTTGTAATTATCGGGAACGTTCATAAGCTCTCTTACAAGTGCCTCTGCCTCGTCAATTATGGCTTGAAAAACCTTTGAACGATGGCTCATTTCCATAACGGACTGACCCGAGCCCTTGTAATCAAGCATTTCTTCTGCAGCCTTTTTAAGCACCGATTCGGGAAGCATTGAGGGACCTGCCGAAAAATTGTAAACTCTTGACATAGTTAAAACTCCTTTTAAAGCCTTGCGGCTGATATTTCCACCTATTATTATATTATGTTTTCGCCGTTCCGTCAACATAAAATATTTACAATAAATATTTTATTGTTCTCCTCGCCCCGCTTCGCTTTATCAGCCTCTCATAAAGCATTTTAAAAAACTCTCGCCACCCTAAATATATTCTCTTGTATTCCGCTTAAAAATGTTGTAAAATAGTGTAAGTTTATTACGGTATATATAGAGGTATTTATTTATGAAAAAACCCGAACTTTTAGCCCCGGCAGGAAATCCGGACTGTTTAAAAACCGCTCTCAGATTCGGCGCGGATGCCGTTTACCTCGGCGGTCCGCTTTTACAGCTCAGAGCCGAAAAAGCAGGCTTTTCAAGGGAACAGCTTGAAAGTGCCGCTTCATTTGTTCACGAAAAAAACAAAAAGCTTTACGTTACGGTAAACAGCTTTACAAAAAACTCCGAAATCGAGGCGCTCAAGGAATACGCCCGTTTTCTTTGTGATATTAAAGCCGATGCGGTAATCGTTTCGGATATAGGCGCTATAAGAGCAATAAAAAGCGCCGCCCCTTCTCTTCCCGTTCACGTAAGCACACAGGCGAACTGCTGTAATTACGAGGCGGCACTCGCCTATTACGAAATGGGCGCCGAAAGAATTGTTCTCGCGAGAGAAATGACAATTGACGAAATAGCCGAGCTTCACGCAAAGATCCCGGAGGAATTGGAGCTTGAAGCATTTGTTCACGGGGCTATGTGTATGGCATATTCCGGGCGTTGCCTTCTTTCGTCATATATGAACGGCAGAAGCGGTAACAGAGGCGAATGCACTCAGCCGTGCCGTTGGGAATATTACCTCGTAGAGCAAAACAGACCGCAGGAGTACCTAAAGCTTGAGGAATGCGGAGAGCACTCGGCAATTTTAAGCTCCAACGATATGAAATCAATAGAATTCCTCGACAAATTGAAGGCTGCGGGTGTGGACTCCTTTAAAATAGAGGGCAGAATGAAAACAGAATATTACGTTGCACACGTTGTAAATGCCTACCGTCACGGAATAGACGGTGACGTGCCTTTAGAGCTTCTTGAAAAAGAGCTTGAAGCCGTAAGCCACCGTCCCTATAACAGCGGCTTTTACTTTGGAGAGCTTGTTCACAACCACTATAACGACGGGCTTTACCACTACTCCTGTACCTTCGGCGGCGTTGCCCTTGAGGACAGCAAGGACGGCTTTTTAAAGCTTCGTCAAAGAAATTATTTTGAAAAGGGCGACACTCTCGAAATTCTCTCTCCAAACTCCCTGGGACTTTCATTTAAAGTAGAAAAAATCATAAACGAAAACGGCGAAGAGGCAGACTCTGCCTGTCACCCCCTTGAAGTGCTTACGGTTAATTGCCCCGTAGACGTTAAAAAGGACGATATTATAAGGGTAAGAGTAAAAAGCAATGATTAATCCCGAAATTTTAGCCCCGGCAGGCGGCTTTGAACAGTTAAAGGCGGCTGTGAGATGCGGTGCAGATGCCGTTTATCTCGGTGCGGGCGATTTTAACGCAAGAAGAAACGCGGAGAATTTTTCCGAAGACGAGCTTTTTTCGGCAGTAAAATATTGCCACGCTTACGGAGTTAAGGTTTACGTAACGCTTAACACGCTTATTTTTGACAGTGAGCTTGAAGCACTGTACAAAACCGTTGAGCTTATTGCAAAAAGCGGCGCAGATGCGGTAATTGTTCAGGATGCGGCTGTTGCCGAGGCTGTTAAAAAAATATGCCCGTCGCTTTCTTTACACGCCTCCACTCAAATGGCGGTTCACAATTTAAGCGGCGCACTTTTACTCGAAGAGCTTGGTTTCAAACGAGTTGTTTTATCACGCGAGATGTCGCTTGAAGAAATAAAAGCCGTAACCTCCGGCACTTCTCTCGAAACAGAGGTTTTCGTTCACGGTGCACATTGTATGTCGGCATCCGGAAATTGCTATATTTCCGCAATATTCGGCGAAAGAAGCGGAAACCGCGGAAAATGCGCACAGGTCTGCCGCTTAAATTTCAAAAGCCGAGAAAGAGAATATGCACTCTCCTTAAAGGATATGTCATATCTCGACTCCCTACCTCTTTTAAAAAGCGCAGGTGTAGCCTCCTTTAAAATTGAAGGCAGAATGAAACGCCCCGAATACGTTGCGGCATCGGTTACAAGCACGAAAAATGCGCTTAACGGTCTTCCGTACGACAAAAGTTCTCTCCAAAGCGTCTTCTCACGAAGCGGCTTTACAGACGGCTATTTAAAAGGCAAAATAGCCGCCGATATGTTCGGCTACAGAAAAAAAGACGACGTTACTGCGGCTGCTCCTGTATTAAAATCGCTTGAAGCACTTTACAAGGATGAGTCACCGCGCTTTCCCGTAAACGCAACGCTTACACTTAATAAAAACGAGCCTTCACTTCTCACATTATCATCTCGCGGCTTCACCGTTACAGCTTTTGGTGATATCCCGCAAGTTCCGATAAAAGCACCGCTTACAAAGGAGCTTGCCCAAAAAAGCCTTAAAAAGCTCGGCGGCACGCCTTATTATTTAAACGAGCTTGAGTTTATAAACCCTGATTTTCTCACATTGCCGCTTTCGGCAATTAACGCATTACGACGCGACGGTATCACACACCTTACAGAGGCTGCCTCGGAATTAAAACGGGAAATAAATTTCACGGCACCGAAAAAAGCTATATCGCGCACCGTAAAAGAGCAAAAAATTCGCGCTCGCCTCGAAAGGCTCTCGCAGTATTCCGAAGCATTTGAAAATTGCGAATACATAAGCCTCCCCATTGATGAAATTCTAAAAACCGAGAACAACGTAAAAAAAATTAAAGCCGAAATAATCGCGGAGCTTCCGGAGCTTTTGTATCCACTTGAGGAAGAAGCGTTTAAAGAAAAGCTTAAGGCTCTTAAAGCACTCGGAATAACGAATGCCGCTGTGGGCAATCTCGGAACACTTAAGCTTGCAAAAGACCTCGGCTTTACACTTCACGGAGGTCACCGCTTAAACATCACAAACTCGCGCTCGCTCTCGTTCTATTCAAAGCTCGGTCTTTCGTCGGCGGTTGTGTCGTTTGAGCTTAACGCCCGTCTTATCGGTGCTCTCGACGAAGAAATACCGCGCGGTCATATTGCTTACGGCTATTTACCGCTTATGCTCTTCAGAGCCTGTCCTCAAAAAGGCAAAAACGGGTGCGGCGCCTGCACGGGCATTTCAACGCTTACAGACAGAAAAAACGTTGATTTCACCCTTTTATGCCGAAACAAAAAATATTCCGTGCTTTTAAACTCCGTTCCGCTTTACATAGGCGAAAAGGAGCTTAACACAGACTTTGAGGTTTTGTATTTTACAACCGAAAACAAGGAGCTTTGCGAAAAAATCCTTGACACGGCAATAAAAAAAGCTCCCTTAAGGGGAGCCAAAACCTCGGGAATATATTTCAGAGAGCTTCTTTAACACCTAAGAGGGTAAAAAGCGCCCACGGGTATTTTTCACTTTCCGGCAAAGAATAAAAAGACCTCACCTCGCCGCCGAAAAGCCTTAACGTAAGCTTTGCCGCTCTTAACGAGGGAATACGTGCCTCCTCATCGTGACTGCCGTATTTTCTGTCACCGCAAAGCGGAAGTCTTCTTGAAGAAAACTGAACGCGAATTTGGTGAGTTCTTCCTGTGTGAAGCTTAATTTTAAGAAGCGCCTTTCCCTGCGACACCTCAAGCACCTTATACTCAAGCGAAGCCTCTTTAACGCCCTTCCTCATTCTTTTTACAACGTAAGAACGCATTTTTCCGGAGTCCTTAAAAAGCAAATCCTTCAATACGCCCTCCGGCTCCTCGGGAATACCGTCCGTAACAGCTAAATATTCCTTAATGAAAACGCCGTTTTGAAGCTCGTTTGAGTAATAAGCGGCGGCTTTTTTGTTTTTTGCAAAGACAATTACACCCCCCACCTCTTTATCAAGGCGGTGAATTAAATACACGGGAAAGCCGCACTGTTCACAAAGCACGGTACATACGGTTTCACCGGATTTCGCCTCACATGGCAAGCCGACGGGTTTTTCAACTATTACTGTATCCTTATCCTCGTAAATAATTTTCATATTGCACCTAAATGTTTGCACGGAAGTCCGCAAAGCTTCGGTCTTCCGTGCTATTATATATTTATTCCGCTTTTTTTCTTACAATAATAAAGGGTGTGCACTCTCTACCCTGACCTGCAGGGTTATCCGCTATGATTTCAAGAAGCTGTTCATCCGAAAGTGTAATGTCGCTTGATTTACCGAGCATCTCCTGACCGAGGTCATTGGCATCGACAATCATAACACTCATACCGAATTTTTCTTTAATTTCGTTGCAAACCTTATCCGGCTCCGAGGGAATTTCAACGCCGAGATCTCTGTACTCATCCCAAGAGCCGTCATAAAATCCGTCAAGACCGCTTACCTCTCTGCCTACTATCTCATAAAATACGCCCTTTTTGCCCAAAAGCTTTCCGAAGCCCGCCGCAACAGAAGCATAAATAACCTTGAGCGCGCCGCATTTATTAATTGCGTACTGCATATTAATAGGCATACCCACACCGTAGCCGCCGTGATTTTTTCTGTCGGCAAAGCGTGAAAGAAGCTTCGCCAAAAAGCTTATTTTAATATCCTCTCTTTTAACAACACGCTTTTGGCAAAGAGCTATTACCTTTTCGCTTGATGAAACAAGGTCTCCCTCCTTGTAAAGCGGCAAAACGTACCTTTCAAAAAGGTCGCAATAATTCTCGCCTATACCTACAAAATGTGTTTTCACGGCATATCTTTCATAAATACCCGTGCTTGTTTTGATTTCGAGTGATTTTCCTTCATTAGCCTGCATTTTTCGTCTGTCCTTTTATATTTTACTTTATTATTTACAACATTTTTAAGACGATACAAATTTTATCACAACAGCCGTTTTATGTCAATAAGAATAATAACAAAACCGCTCATTAAACAACTTCAAAAGAAAAAAATCAAGGCTGCAAAAAAGCAAAGCTTTTTTACAACCTCACTTGGGCGATGTAAAAAACACATTTTGCCTTTTACATCGCCTCTCGCCGTAATCGACTTATTATTCGGAATTATGCCTGACCGGACTCTTTCATCTTTGCAAAGCAAGCACTGCAATAAACAGGCCTGTCCTCACGGGGCTTAAAGGGAAGCTCGGCTTCGCCGCCGCAATTGTCGCAAACTGCTTTAAATCTTTCGCGGCTGTCCTTAGAAGCCTGCTTACGTGCCATACGGCACTCCTTGCAGGTTTTAGGCTCGTTTTCAAAGCCTTTCTCTGCATAAAATTCCTGCTCGCCTGCTGTAAAAACGAATTCGTTGCCGCACTCTTTACAGATGAGAGTTTTGTCTTCGTACATTTTTAGTACCTCGCTTGATAATTAATGTTGCCCTCTAACGGAATTGCACCGCCACCTTTGGGAAAGGTAACGGAGATTTCCGGAACCCGTTCAACGCTCTGCTGTTAAGCTAAGAGGACATTTTATGTTAAGTCACTTATGACTTAAGCTTTTTTCGCGCACGCCCGAGTGCGTTCTCAACCGCCTTTTCGGAAATACCGAGCTTTTGAGATGTTTCTTTATAGCTGAAGCCGATAATTTTATAATAAAGAACGTTTTTTTCAACCTCGGAAAGCTTTTCCTCGCACATATCAAGAACACTCTTCAAAAAATCGGTCGTTTCCACCGCCTCGGCTACATTAATTTCCGAGGCCTTTTCGGGAACATCGGTCTCATCGACGGGAAAACTGCCTTTTTCTATTCGTTGAATAACCGTATTAATGTGGCTGTTCATACAAATGCGCGCATATGCCGCGAAAGGCACTCCGCGCTCCGAGGAATAGTTTTTAACGGCATATAAAAAGCCGAGCATTCCTTCCTGTAAAAGGTCATCACGGTCAAGATAGCCTGCGGAGGTGAATTTAGAGGTATGCTTAAAAAAGCGTTTTGTAAGCGCTGTCATGGCAAGGCTGTCGCCCCCGGAGCAAAGCCTTACAAGCTCTTCATCCGAAAGCGAACCATAGCTCAACGGTTCGCCGCTCAAAATACCACTCCTAAATGCTTTTTCTAATTGATAATACATCAATTTTTACAGTTTGTCAAATATTTTTTGTGAAATTCGCTGTTTTTTTGACAAAAACAAATAATTCGTCTATTTTCACTATTTTTCGCTATAAGAATTATGCACTTTTACTCATCAAAATTGATATCTTCAGCCGTGAGCTTAGGTGCTTTATACCACTTTCCCGAAATTTTAATAAAATAATAATTTTTATAAACCGAGGTGTACTCCCCTTTTTCGCCCTTAGCCGTAACAAAAAAGTCAATTACAGCCGCTTTATTACACGCTTTATAATATCCGTATTCATCAAAAAGCACGTTGTTTAAAGTCTCGAGTTCCGCATCGTTTACATAGCGTATGCTGTCAACACCATACTTAAGCTTAAAGCCCTCACCGCAGGTTGCGGTATAAAATTCAACACTTTTTACAAGCGGCTCGCAAAGCGCCTCGCGAAGAACCGAATCGGAATAGTATTCATTCTCCCTTGCGTATGACAAATACGTTTCATCGTAAAGAGCAAGATATTTTTCACTGCTGTTTTTCTCTGTTGCCTCGCACAAGAGTTCAAGCGCGCTTTGCGGCTTTGCGCTTGTTGCAATACCCACGGCGGCACTCACGACGGCAATTATAAACGCCGTTACAATAAGTGTTAAAACAACATTTTTCATTTTCGGAAGATGATTTTTTCTTGAATACGCGGCTTTTTTAACTTTATTTTCAACAGCCTCGTCCTCAAGCTTCGCACCGCAATAAGCGCATATTTTAAAATTGTCCGGGCTTTGCTTTTTGCATTTTGAGCAGTACATTTTATTACATCCTCTGTTATAAATTCCGGGTAAAAAAGCGGCTGTCTTTGCGACAGCCGCCTACTCGCCGGGGTAATATTATTCGGCATCAACCGAAGCCTCTTCAGCCTCGGAAGCTTCTTCCGCCTCAGCGGGAGCAGCCTCTTCCTCCTCGGGGAGGAGTGCACGAATTGAAAGGCTTACCTTTTTGTTATCAAAGTCAACAGCTATAATCTTAGCCTGAACGGTTTCACCTAAGGTGAGAACATCAGCGGGCTTTGAAACGCGCTTATTGGCAATTTGAGAAATGTGAATAAGACCGTCAACTCTAGGAATAATATGAGCAAACGCACCGAAGTCCGTAAAGTTTGCAATTGTAACATCGCAAACCGTGCCAACGGGATAATCTCTCTTCATAATCTCCCACGGATTGTCCTCTGCCTTTTTGTAGCCGAGAGAAATTCTCTTACGCTCGGGGTCAAGACTCTTAACGGTAACCTCGATCTCATCACCTACATTTACAACCTCCGAGGGGTGCTTGATGTTGTTCCATGAAAGATCCGAGATATGAACCATACCGTCAACGCCGCCGATATCTACAAATGCGCCGTATGAGGTAAGAGATTTTACAACACCGATTTTCTTTTCGCCGATTTCGGGAAGATTTGCCCAGAAAGCATCAACAGCAGCCTTGCGCTCTTCCTTGAGAACCGCACGAATTGAGCCTACAGCTCTCTTTCTTTGCTTGTTAACCTCAATTACCTTAAAGCTTACTTCCTTTTTAAGAAGCTCTTCAAGGCTTTCGCCTCTGCTTAAGGTTGCAAGCGAAGCGGGAATAAATACTCTGATGTTATTGGAAACAACGAGAATACCTCCGCGGATAACATCTGTAACAACACCCGTAAGAACAGTGTCTGTTCCTTCTGCTGCTACAACATCGTCCCATGCTTTAATAGCATCGAAACGCTTTTTGGAAAGCATAATTGTGCCTTCCTGGTCGTTTGTTTTCATGATGATGAGGTTAAGCTTATCGCCGGGCTTGAGCTCGGTCTTAGGATCCGCGTGGGGGTCGTTACTGTACTCGTCGTACGGAATATAGCCGGTCTGCTTCCTGCCGATATCAACCTGTATCTCTGTGGGGTTAACGCTCAAAACAGTACCAACAACCTTTTGGTCGCTGTTCATACTGTTGAGAGATTCCTCAAGAGCGGCTTCAAAATCGAATTCTTCCGAAGCCTGTACAGAGTCCTGCACTTTTTCCTCCTCAATCATTTTGTTGTCGTTTACAATTTCGGACATGGTTTTAAGTACCTCCTTTATTATACCGGCGGGAGTGGAAGCGCCCGCAGTAACACCGATAGAGCCGAAGTGCCCAAGCTTCAAACCATAAAGCTCGGAAGCTTCTTCAACAAGAAAAGCTTCGCAATTTTCCTTGCATACGTCATAAAGTTTTTTTGTGTTCGAGCTGTGCCTGCCGCCCACAATGACCATCGCTTCATTTTCGCGTGAAAGAAAAACAGCTTCTTTTTGCCTTTCTTCGGTAGCACTGCATATTGTATCAAATATTTTTGCATTTGTACATAGGTATTTTAATTTTTTTGAAGTTTTTTCCCATTCTTTTACGCTGAAAGTGGTCTGAGATACGAGAATTATTTCTTTTTTGGAAAAATAATCGTTTTCGGCAAGTATTTTTTCAAGCTCGACACTGTTTTTAACAACGAATGAGTCACCGCGCGCATAGCTTTTAATACCCTTAACCTCAGGGTGAAGGGGGTCACCGGCGACAATTGTAACGGTATTTTCATCGGAATTTTCAATTACCGTTTTGTGAATTTTTTTTACAAACGGGCAAGCCGCGTCTATAAATTCGACACAGGATTCTCGAGTGCTTTCCAAAACCTCCTTAACAACACCGTGTGTTCTCAAAACAAGGGTTGTGCCGCTTTTAACCTCCCTCGGTGAGTCAACAACCGAAACACCTCTTTTTGAAAGTGAATTAATTACGCTTTCGTTGTGAATTATGGGGCCAAGTGTCGCAACCGATTTATTCTCGTCAAGAAGCTCTTCTATAAGCTTAATAGCCCTGTCAACACCAAAGCAAAAGCCCGCTGTTTTCGCAAGAGTAATTTTTGTCATTTAAGCCTCTCCGTAATAATGTTCAATATCATTTCAACCGCGTCCTCAAACGAAACGCCTGTTGTGTCAACAAGAACGGCATCGTCGGCTTTTTTCAGCGGCGCCGTTTCTCTGTGAGAGTCTCTGTAGTCGCGTTCCTCGATTTCCTTTAAAAGCGTATCGAAATCAACACTTTGCCCCTTTTCCTCAAGCTCCTTAAAGCGGCGTGTTGCGCGCTCCTTTGAGGAGGCTGTTAAAAATATTTTGATTTGCGCCTTCGGAAGCACAACCGTACCTATATCTCTGCCGTCCATAATGCAGTTGTTGTTTTCGGCTATTTCACGCTGAAGCGAAAATAAAAAATCACGAACGCGCGGTATTGCCGAAACATTTGAAGCCGCCATGGAAATTTCATTTTGCCTTATAGCCTCGGAAACATCGTCATCACCGAGAAAAACACGCTGCTCTCCGTTTATGAACTTAAGCGAAACATTCGCATTTTCAAGAGTCGGCACGACAAGAGCCTCATCGCGCGTATTTTCGACGCCGTTTCTTACGGCATTAAGCCCTATGCTTCTGTAAAGAGCACCGGTATCAACATAAATATATCCGAGCTTTTTTGAAACGGCCTTTGCTATTGAACTTTTACCGGCACCGGAGGGGCCGTCTATTGCAATATTTATCATAATCTATATTCCTTTCACCGCGCCGAAAAATGAACAAGCGCGATATTTTTTTATTTTACCAAACGCGGCTCAACGCATTTTCCCGCAAGGTGCCCCGTTGAAAAAGCGATTTGAAGGTTAAAGCCGCCCGTATATGCATCAACGTCAATAACCTCGCCCGCAAAATACAGTCCGCTTACCTTCTTGCTTTCCATTGTTTTCGGGTTAATCTCTCCTACACAAACACCGCCGGAGGTTACAATAGCCTCTTCTATCGGTCGCGGCTTTGTAACGGTTAAACGAATATCCTTTAAAAGGTCTGTAATGTCCGCTCGCATTTCCTTTGTAACCTGGTTTGACTTAAGGTTACCGTTTACCCCCGCAAGTTTTGCCGCTATGGGAATCATTTTTCGCGGAAGAAGAAGAGAAAGTGTATTATAAAGATTTTTGTTTGAGCATTCAAGAAGGTCTCGCTGAAGCCTCTTATCAAGCTGCTCATAAGTAAGCGCCGGTTTAAAATCAATATGTATCATATACCTGCCGCGTCCCTCCTCTCTCATATGAGCCGAAGCAGAAAGAATAACGGGACCCGACACACCGAAATGTGTAAACAAAAGCTCACCCTGCTCGCTGTATACCGTGCGATGCGTTTTCGTATCCTCTATTTCAACGCCTACATTTCTTAAGGAAAGCCCCTGTGCCTCGGTACACCAACCCTCGTGGCACTCAAGTGCAGTAAGTGAAGGCTTCGGCGTTATAATTGTATGACCTGCCTTGCGCGCCATATCGTAGCCGTCGCCCGTTGAACCTGTTGCCGGATACGACATTCCACCGGTTGCTATTATAACATTATCCGCAAGAACCGTTCTGCCGTCAAAGGTTTCAACACCTTCTACTCTGCCGTCATTAATAATAAGCTCCTTTGCCCGTCCCTGCATTCTCTTGACGCCGTTTTCCGTAATATAACGATTTAAAGCATCTACAATATCAAAAGCCTTGTCCGAAACGGGAAAAACTCTTCCGCCACGCTCAATTTTAAGCGGCACGCCGTGACTCTCGAAAAAGTCCATAGTATCTCTCGTATCAAACCTTGAAAACGCACCGAAAAGAAACCTACCGTTTACGGGAACATTTGCCGTAAGATCGTTAATAAGCGGACAGTCGTTTGTGACATTGCACCTACCCTTGCCGGTAATTGCTATTTTTCTGCCGAGCTTGTCGTTTCTTTCAAGAAGCGTAACGCGAAGACCCCTTTTCGCCGCAGTGCCCGCCGCCATAAGACCTGCCGCGCCACCGCCTATTACCAAAACATCCATCAAATCACCTTAATTATTTTATCAGTCATAAACGTGCCGCAGCCGTCGGGAAGCGGCTCTGCAAGTGAAAAAACATCACGTGCGGTACTTTCCTTTAGATACATATTATATGCAGCCTCCCCGAGCACGCTCGCCTCCTTAAAGGAGGTTATAACGGGCACCTCGGCACACGCCTTCATTTTTCTTAAAAGCGTCTCACCGTTTTTATTAAAGCCCAAAACTCTTATATATTGAATTCCCGCGTCCTTTTGCTCCTTGGTAATTCCCAAAAATGCGCACAGCGCGATTCTTTTAAGCCTTGAATAAGTATAACGCTTTGTCTTCGCACTTTCAAGTACTTCTTTTAAGGTCGGCTCCTTACGTATTGCACAAATAAGCCTGTTTTCAAGTCCCTCGCTTACATCGGGTGTTTTTAAAAGCTCATCTGCACTTATTTTTCTGAGCGATGTCAGCACGGCACTCTCAATGCTCAAAAAATCCACAGGCGCTTTTTTCAAAGCTATTTCCTCGCGGTATATTTCGGCACATTTTTCGGGAACGAATTTTTCATAGCCGCCCGTTCTTAAAAGCTCTCTTATTTCACTTGCCGAGCGAATATCGCCCTCGCCGCCTGCGGAATCGTGCAAAGCACCCTTCCTTTTTATCGCCATAAACCGAAAATCGGCACCAAGTCTTTTACTCGCCTTTATATATTCCACCGCAAGCGTATCGTTCGGAGTCCTAAGGCATTCCGAAAGCTCTGCCCCGAAAAGCCTTCGAAGCGCATTTTCACGAGCCTTTGGGTACGAAACGCCGCCTTCAAGCTCCTTTAACAAAGCACCGGAAAGCTCCTTATCGAGAAGTGCATTTGCACAAGCCTCAAGAAGTGCCGTATTACCGCACTCCGAGCCGAACGCCAAAGCGTCCGTAATACCCCCCGCCTTTAAAACGCCGACCGCTCCCGAAGCAAAACCCTCAGCACTTGAAACGGCAAACGGAAGCGGTAAAGACAAAACAAGATCCACTCCGCACGAAAGCGCAGCCCTTGCTCTTGCCCCGGGACGCAATACGGCAGTCTCTCCGCGTTGAACAAAACACTCGCTCATAACGGCTGTTACGGTATTGCCCTCGGCTTTAAGTGTATCAATAAGATATTTGTGTCCGTTGTGAAACGGATTAAACTCGGCAACGACTCCGTAATTCATAAAAGCTCCCTTCGACACAATTCGATAAAAACACTTGAAAAATCAAATAATAATGCTATAATGTAATATACAAACATTTTACACAATATATTGTAATTTAATTTTCTTTTTTGGAAATTTACGGAGGTATTTTATGAAAATTCTCGTAATTAACTGCGGAAGCTCCTCTCTTAAGTATCAGCTTTTTGATATGGAGGGCGAAGTAGTTCTCGCAAAAGGCATATGTGAAGCTATCGGCACGGACAAAAGCTCTGCAAAGGGCTCTGCTCATAACGGCGCACAGTTTAAAATGCAGGTAGACATTCCCGACCACAGTGTAGCCTTTGACATTGTTAAAAATGCTCTCACCACAGGCGATACAAAAGTTATCGACGAGCTCGGTGAAATCGGTGCTATAGGTCACCGCGTTGTTCAGGGCGGCGACCGTTTCACGGAAAGCGTGCTTATTGACGACAGCGTTGTTAAGGGCATTGACGAATTAAGCGCATTGGCACCGCTTCACAACCCGGCACATATTACCGGCATTAACTGCTGCAAGGCTGTTTTCGGCGACACACCGCAGGTTGCCGTATTTGACAACGCCTTCCACAGCACAATGCCCGAAACAAGCTATATGTACGCCCTTCCTTATGAGTATTATGAGGAAGACCACGTTCGCCGCTACGGCGCACATGGCACTTCTCACCGCTTTGTTTCCGCAAGAGCCGCAGAGCTTATGAAAAAGCCTCTTAACGAGTTTAAGCTTATTACCTGCCACCTCGGCAACGGTGCCTCCATTACCGCCGTTAAAGACGGCAAGGTGCTTGACACAAGCATGGGCCTTACGCCCCTTGACGGCTTTATGATGGGCACACGCTGCGGCGGCGTTGACCCCTCTGCCGTTACATACATTATGGAAAAGCACAACATCTCCCCCAAGGAAATGGACACTATTATGAACAAAAAAAGCGGCGTTTTCGGAATTTCCGGCGTTCACTCCGATGACCGTGAGGTTAAAAAGGCTGCAGCAGAGGGCAACAAAAGAGCAAAGCTCGCTAGAGATATGCAGTGGTATCAAATCCGTAAATTTATCGGCTCATATGTTGCCGCCATGGACGGCGTTGATTGCATTGCCTTTACGGGCGGCATAGGCGAAAACTGTGACGATTTGAGAGCAGACGTTTGCAAAAACCTCTCCTTCCTCGGAATTAAAATCGACGAAGAGCTTAACAAATCCATTCACGGCGACGAGGCAGAGCTTACACTCCCCGGCTGCCCCGTAAGAGTTTTTGTAATTCCCACTAACGAAGAGCTTGCCATTGCAAGAGATACAAAATCAATTGTTGAGGCTCTTTAATACATTTTATTAAACATAATATAATAAGCTATTTAAAAACCGGCCGCAACCGAACCGCCTTAATAACAAGGCATCGGTTGCGGCTGTTGTATAGCTGCTTACTATTGATTGCATCGAAAACGCCAAAACGGGGATGTAAAAACCGAGCTGTAAAAAACTTGTTTTTTACAGCTCGTCGATATAAAATATTATGTTGAAAAGAAAATTTTAAAAGGAACTCGGGTATTCTTTCAACTCGTTTCGCCGCCTTCAAAAAACTCTTCGCTCTACAGCGTGTGCGGCATTCCCGTCTACCGGAAACCTTATTAAAATTGAATATAAATTCAAAAACAATGCGCTGTTTTTAAAAATAAACTTTAAATTAAACTTTATAGCAAATTCAAAGCCGAGCCTTTTTTGCAGGTAACGTAAAAGCCCCAATTCATTCCGCCTCGCCCGCTAAATTCACAAAACTCCGATTTCGCACCTCTCGGGTGTCGGCTCTCATTACAACCGAAGCGAGTTTACATATTGCGGAATTACACCTTACAAATACGGCAAAGCCGACTGCACTTTTACATTTTGAAAAACAAAAACAGCGCACTCACCCTTGCACGGGGCGAATGCACCGACTGTACCAAGCTAAGGCTTAAGCTACACAAGGGCACAACACCGCCGTGCAATAAAACTGTTCTTCATCGTACATCGGAATCACGCCCTTTCTTTTATCTGTCTATATAATACACCAACCGCGCGGATTTGTCAATAGTATTTTTTAAAAAAATCGAATTTTTTTATTAAATCCGACGAAAGTTTTCTACAATAGCTTATTCCTCCGAGTTTCCATCTAAAACCACACTCGCACACTCCGCATTTACCGTCTTCTCATCTTCATAAAGCTCGCAAATCTCATATGCCTTTTGTTTAACGGCATTTTTCAAATCGTTCGGCGATTTAACTTCAATTCTTTTACCGAATTGCAAAACCCACGAAATAAGGCCATCACTTACACATGCGTTTGTTCTTACAAGAAAATGCGTTTCGCCGTACCTTTGCATCCGCGCATTTTCACCGAATCTGTCAAGGATCGGCTCAAGCATATCGTTTTCGCAAATAAGCTCGACAGGCTTCGGCTCACCGCTGTACATATTAAAAAGCTTTGAAGCATAATCGGCTGAATCGAATTTTCGTTTATAATCCGAAACCTCGCTGAAGCTGCGTGACTTTTCATCTAAAACCGAAACACGCTTAATTCTGTCTATTCTCAAATTCATAAGATTATCGTATTTCTCATTATTACAAACAAGGTAATAATGGTCATCCGACCAAATAAGTGCGTATGGGCTTACAGTAAAAAGCCTTTCGGAAGTGGATTTTCTGAAATTCTCCGTAATTGTTCGGCGCGAGTAAACAAACTGCACTTTATTCCCACTGTTAATTGCACTGTCAAGAGCGGAAATGCTATAATAAAGCTCCTCATTTTTACATTTCGGTCGATTGTCAACATACACCTGCCCGTGAAGCACCTTCGCCTGATGCTCACTTGCAAAGCTCTCGATCTTTTTAACGAGAACCCTTGTTTTTTTGGGCGAAATAAAATTTGCCGCCTGAACAGCGTCGAGAAGAAGCCTAAGCTCTGCAAGCTCAAACTTTCTTGAGCCTATAAAATACCCTCGCATATTTTTTTGATTGCTTAAAATAACGTCAAGTCCGTAATCCTTAAGCGTTTCAATATCATTATATATGGACTTGCGCTCGGCATCCACTCCAAGCGCATTAAGCTTTTCGCAAAGCTCATTTGCGGAAAGCGTGTGCATATCATCCGTTTTTTCATTTAAAATGTCTGAAAGATATAAAAGCTTAAGCTTGGTATTTTTCGATTTAGCCATATTACCCTCCGGAATATATACATAAGTTTTTACATATAAAGAATACTATAATACAATCAATTTGTAAATATGCTTTTACCCTCTTAAAAGCGAGATTTTTGCAAAAATCATTATTTTTTTCGATTATTTCAAAAATTAACAAAAAAATAAGTTGACAACAGCCTCATCTTATGATATCATATCACTTGCTAAAACTGCAGAGGTACCGAAGTGGTTATAACGGAACGGTCTTGAAAACCGTCGTACGGAAACGTACCGTGGGTTCGAATCCCACCCTCTGCGCCAGATTAAAATAGAATAAACTATTTTAGTTACCTGCAGAAGTACTCAAGTTGGTGACGAGGCGCCCCTGCTAAGGGCGTAGGTCGCGAAAGCGGCGCGAGAGTTCGAGTCTCTCCTTCTGCGCCAAGAACGGACTGTAAAAAACTTGTGTTTTTTACAGTCCGTTCTTTAAAGATGAAAAATACAAAGCGAATAAACCAAGCAAAAGTAAATCAAAAACCTTGCTATTGACCTTCCGGCGGCGTACTGAGATACGACGAACGGTAAGGCTTTTTCACAGCATAAAGCATTTATTTTTATATTTATTACTTTTTTCATTTTATTATTGACATTGAGACGGATTCGTTATATAATTCAATAGTCAACGGGGGCGTAGCTCAGCTGGGAGAGCGTACGGTTCGCATCCGTAAGGTCGAGAGTTCGATCCTCTTCGTCTCCACCATTAAAGTATAATCCGAACCCTTTTTCTATCGAAAACGGGTTCGGATTTA
>CAYQPJ010000019.1:0-36385 GCA_964419515.1 uncultured Eubacteriales bacterium | reverse complement strand
TTATTAAATCCCTACGAGGTGGTATAACCACCTATAAATTTTTAAATTTCAAATTATCATTTTAAATTTTTGCGCACAACGGGTTTTTATGAGTTGTGCGCATTATTTTTGTTTAAAAATACAATAAATATATGTTCTTGGGCTTTTCGGGTTTGTGTTGTGTGTAAATATTTACAATATTGTGTGAGTTAATATGCATATTTTTTGCGAATATTCCGAAATTGCGAAAATTTATAAATAGTACTTGCATAAACTTCCATTTAGTGGTAATATTTATGCATTGAAAGCGAATATTTATACATTCGGAGGTAATGAAAATGAATAAAAAAGAATACAAAAAAATCGTACTTGCATATTCGGGCGGTCTTGACACCTCGATAATTATTCCGTGGTTAAAGGAAAATTACAATAACCCCGAAATAATAGCCGTTTCGGGTAATGTGGGTCAGGCGAGCGAGCTTGAGGGACTTGAGGAAAAAGCACTTAAAACCGGTGCTTCAAAGGTTTACATTGAGGATTTAACCAAGGAATTTCTTGAGGATTATGTTTTCCCTTGTGTTCAGGCTGATGCTCTTTACGAGGAATATATGCTTGGCACGGCGTTTGCACGTCCGCCTATAGCAAAGCGTATTGCGGAGATTGCCATAGCAGAGGGTGCAGATGCAATTTGTCACGGCTGCACAGGTAAGGGTAACGACCAGGTTAGATTTGAGCTTGGCATTAAAGCCTTTGCACCGAATATTCCGATAATAGCTCCGTGGAGAGAGTGGGATATTAAATCGCGTGAGGAAGAGATTGAATATGCCGAAGCGCATAATGTTCCGCTTAAAATAAACCGCGAAACAAACTACTCAAAGGATAAAAACATTTGGCACCTTTCACACGAGGGTCTTGACCTTGAGGATCCCAAAAACGAGCCTTTATATAATAAAGAGGGCTTTCTTGAAATGGGCGTTTCACCGGAGATGGCGCCCGATAAGCCCACTTATGTTACACTTCACTTTGAAAAGGGCATTGCAACAGCGGTTGACGGTGTTGAAATGGATGCCGTTAAGCTTGTTGATACCCTTAATAAATTGGGCGGTGAAAACGGAATAGGCCTTCTTGACATTGTTGAAAACCGTCTTGTCGGTATGAAATGCCGCGGTGTATACGAGACCCCCGGCGGTGCAATTCTTTACAAGGCACATAAGGTTCTTGAAACAATTTGTCTTGATAAAGAAACCGCACACTATAAGGCTCTTGTAGCACAAAAGCTCGGCGAACTTGTTTATAATGCACAGTGGTTTACACCGCTTACAAAGGCAATTCTTTCATTTGTGAAAACAACTCAAGAGACTGTTACGGGCGACGTTACCTTAAAGCTTTATAAGGGCAATATGATAAACGCAGGCGTTTCTTCACCGTATTCTCTTTACGATCCCGAAATCGCAACCTTTGATGAGGATGAAGTTTACGATCAATCAAATGCCACCGGCTTTATAAATCTTTATGGCTTGCCCACAAGTGTTTATGCTAAAATGAAGGCTAAAAACGGTCTTAAGTAAAAAAACGCCGTGCTTACGGCGAAATTACGGGAGTGAGCTGTAAAATGGAAAAAATGTGGGCGGGAAGATTTGAAAAAGCTCTTAATGAGCAAGCCGACGACTTTAATTCCTCAATACATTTTGATAAAAGAATGTATAAGGAGGATATATCCGGCTCGATTGCACACGCAAAAATGCTTGAAAAACAAGGCATTATTTCCCATGATGAAATGTCCGAAATAACAGTGGGCTTGTCAAGCATTTTAAATGAGCTTGAAGAAGGCAGTCTTAATATAGATTTAAGCGCCGAGGATATACATATGTATATCGAAGCTGAGCTGACAAAACGAATAGGAAATGCTGGTAAAAAGCTTCATACTGCACGTAGTCGTAATGACCAGGTTGCTCTTGATATGAGAATGTACCTTTCCGAAGAGTGCGACGAAATTAATAAGCTTATTAAGGAGCTTATAGCCGCAACGCTTCAAAAAGCAACGGAAAACGAAACCGTTATAATGCCCGGATATACCCATTTACAGCGCGCTCAACCCATAACCTTTTCGCATCATATTTTAACATATGCCTTTATGCTTTTACGTGACAGCGAGAGAATATGCGATGCAAAAAAAAGAATGCTCTCGCAATGTCCCATAGGATCTTGTGCCCTTTCCGGAACCACTTATAATACAGATCGCTTTTTTGAGGCGGACGAGCTCGGCTTTACCGGGATTTCTTATAACAGCATAGACGGCGTCTCGGACAGGGACTTTTGTTTGGAGCTTCTCGGCGCATTCTCTATTATTATGATGCATCTTTCGCGTTTCTCGGAGGAAATTATTCTTTGGTCAAGCAGAGAATTTAATTATGTTGAGCTTGATGACAGCTTTACAACTGGCTCAAGCATTATGCCGCAAAAGAAAAATTCAGATATGGCAGAGCTTGTTCGCGGAAAAACCGGTAGGGTTTACGGCGATTTGTTAGCGCTTTTAACAACGCTTAAGGGGCTTCCTCTTGCGTACAATAAGGATATGCAGGAGGATAAGGAAAGTGTATTCGATGCGGTTGATACCGTAAAAAAATGCCTTATGATATTTGCTCCGATGATTTCGACAATGAAGGTCAAAGCGGAAAATATGCTTTCTGCCGCTAATGAGGGCTTTATTAATGCGACGGATCTTGCCGACTACCTTGTAAAAAAAGGTATGCCCTTCAGGACGGCGTATAAGCATGTAGGCGAGATTGTTGGCTTTTGTATTAAAAACGGTTATGTTCTTGAAAAGTTGCCGCTTTACGAATATAAAAAATTCTCGGAGCTTTTTGAAGATGATTTATATAACGAAATTTCGCTTGAAACATGCATAAAAAAGCGAATTTCCTCAGGCGGTACGGGTCCCGATTCAGTTAAAAAGCAGATTGAATACATTACAGGACTTTTGAATTTGGAATAAAGCTATGAAAAAGATTTTTATTGACGGCAGCGCCGGAACAACGGGGCTTAGGATTTATGAAAGACTTGAAAAGCGAACCGACATTGCGCTTATTAAGCTGAGCGATGAGCTGAGAAAGGACAAGTTTGCAAGGCGTGAGGCGCTTAACAGTGCCGATATTGCTTTTCTTTGTTTGCCCGATGAGGCGGCTAAGGAGTCTGTTTCGCTAATCGAAAACGACAATACCGTTGTTATAGATACCTCTACGGCGCACAGAACAAATCCCGAGTGGGCATACGGTTTTCCGGAGCTTTCAAAAGGACACAGAGAAAAAATAATCGACAGTAAAAGAATTGCCGTGCCGGGTTGTCATGCAGGCGGCTTTATAGCGCTTGTTTATCCGCTTATTGAAAAAGGGATTATTGATAAAAACGCTCTTCTTTCGTGCTTTTCGGTAACAGGCTATAGCGGCGGCGGTAAAAAAATGATTGCAGAGTATGAGAGTGTTGAAAAAAGCAAGCTTTTAAGCGCTCCGAGGCAGTACGGTATTTCTCAATATCATAAGCATTTGCCGGAGATGACGGTAATTTCGGGGTTAGTTAACGAACCGATTTTTTCCCCGGTGGTTGCAGATTTTTACAGTGGTATGACGGTTACAGTTCCGCTTTTTAAAAACATTTTAAACGGCAGTGTTGAGGATATTAAAAGGATTTACGGTGAGAAGTATAACGGTCCTATTGTAAAGTTTTGCGAGGGCGTTGATGAAAACGGTTTTTTAGCCGCCAATAAGTTGAGCTTTAAGGATTCAATGGAGATTTCGGTTTTCGGTAACGATGACAGAATTCTTCTTGTGTCGAGGTACGATAATCTCGGCAAGGGTGCTTCGGGAGCGGCTGTTGAATGTATGAATATTAAATTGGGCGCAAAAGAGACCGATGGGCTCGATTTGTAATTTTGAAAGGGTGATAATATGGAGCTTATTAACGGCGGCGTTTGTGCTGCAAAAGGCTTTAAGGCGGGCGGTGTTCATTGCGGTATAAGAAAAAATCGTACAAAGCGTGATTTGGCGCTTATTGTAAGTGAAAAAAGAGCAACTGCGGCAGCCGTATATACAACAAATCTTGTAAAGGGTGCACCGCTTATTGTTACTAAGGAAAATATAAGCGATGGCTACGCCTCTGCTGTGATTTGCAACAGCGGTAACGCCAATACCTGCAATGAAAACGGCATTGAAATTGCAAGTGAAACCTGCGAGCTTTTGGGAAAGGAGCTTGGGATTTCTCCTAAAGACGTTATTGTAGCTTCGACCGGTGTTATTGGTCAGCCGCTCTATATTACACCTATAAAAAACGGTATTCCCGCACTCTCTTTATCTCTTTCAAGTGACGGCAGTAAGGCGGCGGCAGAGGGAATTATGACAACCGACACTGTTCTTAAGGAGGTCGCCGTAAGCTTTCAAATAGGCGGCAAGACGTGCAAAATCGGTGGAATAGCCAAGGGCTCCGGTATGATTCATCCGAATATGGCGACAATGCTTGTATTTATTACAACAGACTGTGCTATTTCCGAAAAGATGCTTAACTGTGCTTTGAAGGATGATATTAAAAGTACCTTTAATATGATAAGCGTAGATGGCGATACCTCAACAAATGATATGGTTTGCGTGCTCGCAAACGGTATGGCGGAAAACGATGAAATTACCGATTTCGGCGATGATTTTAATACGTTTATGAAGGCGCTTAACACGGTTAATGTTTATTTGTGTAGAAAAATCGCAGGTGACGGCGAGGGCGCAACTAAGCTTATCGAGTGCAAGGTGAACGGTGCGAAAACAGAAAAAACAGCTAAAAACGTTGCAAAGTCCGTTATATGCTCCTCGCTTACAAAGGCGGCAATGTTTGGGGCGGATGCCAATTGGGGCAGGGTTCTTTGCGCTATAGGCTATTCGGGAGAGGATGTTGACGTTTCAAAAATCGACGTTTCGTTTATCTCAAAAAAAGGTAAAATCGACGTTTGCAAAAACGGAGCAGGTATACCCTTCAGCGAGGAAAAAGCAAAGGAAATTTTACTTGAGAATGAAATAGAAATTTCGATTGAGCTTAATTCGGGAGCTTTTTCTTCAACTGCTTGGGGCTGCGATCTTACATATGATTACGTGAAAATTAACGGTGATTACCGTACATAAGGGGGAGCTTAAATGTCACTTAATATTACAAACGCACAGCGTGCGGAGGTTTTAACACAAGCGCTTCCGTATATACAAAAATATTACGGTAAAACCGTTGTTGTAAAATACGGCGGAAACGCCATGATTAACGATGACCTTAAACAACAAGTAATGGAGGACATTGTTCTTTTGTCGCTTATAGGTGCGAAGGTTGTCCTCGTACACGGCGGCGGACCCGAAATTACCGAGGCACTGAAAAAAATCGGCAAGGAGTCGGTTTTTGTCGACGGACTTCGCGTGACGGATAAGGAAACAGCCGATGTTGTTCAAATGGTGCTTGCGGGAAAAATCAATAAAAGCCTTGTTAATTTACTTGAAATTAAAGGCGGCAAGGCGATGGGTATTTCCGGAATTGACGGACATTTAATTGAGGCGAAGCCCAAGGATGAGCGTTTGGGCTTTGTTGGCAACATTACAAATGTTAATGTTGAGCCTATATTTGACCTTCTTGAGCATAACTACATTCCGGTGGTGTCAACCGTCGGATGTGATATGAACGGAAATGTTTATAATATTAACGCAGATACCGCAGCCTCATATATTGCCGGTGCAATGGGTGCGGAAAGGCTTATTACAATGACGGATATAACAGGTGTTTTGAAGGATAAGGATGACCCGGAATCACTTATACCGTGTATTGATATAAATGAAGCTGTTGAGCTTTTTGAAGACGGCACAATTTCAGGCGGTATGATACCGAAGGTTGAATGCTGTATAGATGCAATTCATCGCGGTGTTAAAAAAGTTATTATAATGGACGGCCGCGTTCCGCATGCGTTACTTATTGAAACGCTTACGGATGAGGGTGCCGGAACAATGGTTTGTAAGGTCGGTGATAAAAGTGACGAGCATTAAGAAAACGGATGCAGAGTTTATTGCGAATACATATGCGCGCTTTCCCGTTGTAATTAAAAACGGTAAGGGCTCATTGTTGATTGATGAAAACGGTAAAGAGTATATAGACTTATCCTCGGGAATTGCCGTTAATTCATTCGGTGCTTCCGATGATGAGTGGGTAAGTGCCGTAACAAATCAGCTTGGTAAACTCCAACACACCTCAAACCTTTATTACACTGAGCCTGCGGCATTACTTGCAAAGAGCTTGTGCGAAAGAACGGGTATGAAAAAGGCTTTCTTTTCAAACTCCGGTGCTGAGGCTAACGAGTGCGCCATAAAGGTTGCAAGAAAATATGCCGCCGATAAAAAGGGTAAGGAGTTTTACACTATTATTACTCTTAAAAACAGCTTTCACGGCAGAACGATTACAACACTTGCCGCAACGGGACAGGATGCATATCATAATGATTTTTTGCCTCTTACGGAAGGCTTTTGTTATGCAGAGGCAAATAATATTGCGAATTTAAAAGAGCTTGTTTCAAAAAACAAGGTTGCCGCCATAATGTTTGAATGTATTCAAGGTGAAGGCGGCGTAATGCCCCTTGAAACGGAGTTTGTTCTTGAAGCGGCAAAAATTGCCAAAAGCGAGGACATTCTTTTAATAGCAGATGAGGTTCAAACAGGTAACGGAAGAACAGGAGCGCTTTATTGTTATATGAATTACGGCATTACGCCCGATATTGTAACTACGGCAAAGGGCTTGGGTGGCGGCTTACCTATAGGTGCTACACTTTTCGGAGAAAAGACCTGTAATGTTTTGACACCCGGCACGCATGGCTCAACTTTCGGTGGTAACCCTGTTGTTTGTGCGGGCGCGCTTAACATTTTAAATCGAATTGACGATACGCTTCTCAGTGATGTGAAAAAGAAATCCGAATATGTTTTTTCGGAACTTAAGGGCGTTAACGGAATTAAATCCGTTTCGGGAATGGGCCTTATGATAGGCGTTGAAACCGTTAAAGAGGCTTCGGAGGTTATTAACGAGTGTATTGAAAACGGCGTTCTTGTAATAAAAGCAAAGAATAAGGTTCGTCTTTTGCCGGCACTTAATATACCTTTTGATTTGCTTCGAAAGGCAATTGAAATTTTAAAGAAAGCCTGTGAGGTGTGATTATGAATTTTAAAGGGAAAAGCTTTTTAAAGTTGTTGGATTTTTCGTCGGATGAAATAGATGCGCTTTTAAATTTGGCGGCAGAGCTTAAATACAAAAAGAAAAACGGCATACAGCACAATATGTGCGCCGGAAAAAATATTGCGCTTATTTTTGAAAAAACGAGTACAAGAACAAGGTGCAGCTTCGAAGTTGCCGCTCACGATCTCGGTATGGGCGTTACGTATCTTGATCCATCGGGCTCTCAAATAGGTAAAAAGGAAAGTATTGCCGATACCGCAAGGGTTTTAGGCAGAATGTTTGACGGAATTGAGTACCGCGGTTACGGTCAGGAGATTGTGGAAGAGCTTGCAAAATATGCGGGAGTACCCGTTTGGAACGGACTTACAAATGAGTTTCATCCTACGCAAATATTGGCAGACTTTTTGACCGTTAAAGAGCACTTCGGAAGGCTTAAGGGAATTAATTTTGTTTATATGGGCGATGCGCGCTTTAATATGGGTAATTCTCTTATGGTTGGTTGTGCCAAAATGGGTCTTAATTTTACGGCTTGCGCACCGAAAGGTTATTTTCCGGACAGCTCTCTTATAAAAATATGTGAAGAAGAGGCAAAAAAGAGCGGAGCTACACTCAAGTTTGAAACAGATCCCAAAAAAGCTGTTACAAATGCCGACGTTATATACACTGATGTTTGGGTATCAATGGGCGAGCCTGTTGAGGTTTGGGAGGAGCGCATTAAAGCGCTTTCACCGTATCAGGTAAACGGCGAGCTTTTTGCGGCTGCAAAGCCCGAAACCGTTTTTATGCACTGCTTACCGGCATATCATGACAGAAAAACAGGCGTTGGCAAGGAGATGGGCGAGCGCTTTAATATGGAAGCATTTGAGGTAACAGACGATGTATTCGAATCGCCGCAGTCGTTGGTGTTTGATGAGGCGGAAAACCGTATGCATACAATAAAAGCTGTTATGGCGGCAACACTGTAATAATTAATGAGACCGATGAGGATTGTTCGCTCATCGGTCATTTTTTACGTTTTGATATTTTTTTAAATCGTACCGCTTACCGTAATAACAATACTGCCGGGAGTTGTTGAAACAACACCGGAGGCGCTTGTTGTAAATGCTGCTGCCGGTACAGAAAGCTCACTTGCGGTAGGTGCCGGAAGAGTGAAAAGTCCGTTTTCGTAAGTGTAATTATCCGCTGAAAGCTCCGTGCCGTTTACGGCTACAGTTAAGGGTGCTGTAGGTGCGGGTGAGAAGGCGTCGGTTAAAACAAGTGATGACGCTTCTGTGTTTCCGTAGTTGTAAATTGTGAAGGTGTAGGTTATTGTACTGCCTTCAATAACCGGGTTGGGAGTCATTGCTTTAATAATTCTTACATCCGCATATGAGTCAGCACTCACGGTATTTTGTGCCGTTACAGGCTCTAAAACCGTACCTGCCGTTGCGCTTACTGTGTTTGTAATATCACTTTCGGTCTTGAGTGGTGCATTTTCATTTGTTGTTACGTCGTAAACAATTAAGCCTTTGGCGTTAGCCGGAAGGGTGGGGAGAGTAAATGCCAAAGAGCCTGCCGTAACAGTAGGTGTTAAAAGCTGTGAAAATGTGCCGTTAATATAATATCTTGCGGGACCGGTGTACGTTAACGGCGTTACCTCAACACCAATTGCAGTTTCGGACGGCGTGTAGGTGTAGGTTCCGAGGTTATCCGTAACCGTAACGTTTGTAAGCTGTACCGAAGAAGTGTTTTCAAGAGTTACAATATATGTCAGGCGAGAGCCTGCTCTGTAAACACTTTCCATAGACGCTTTTGTTACTGCGAGCGGGCCTTGAAGCGTTGTTGTTGCAAGGTTTGAAACAGCAGAGCCGTTTTCACCGTTTGCCGTGTAAGAAACGGCAGCGCGGTTTGTAATTGTTACTGCCATAAATCCAGCTCCTTTTTGTTATTGAGTTTCCTCAATTTCAGTTTATTCAAAAATGCCGTTTGTGTGAAGAGTGGATGTTAGAAAATGTGATATAAGTCTTAAAGCATAAAAACAGTGCAGGCTAAGAGTTACTCTTGGCTTGCACTGCGTTTGTTTGTGGGATTTTGCATTTGTGGCATTGATTACATTGTTACGGAGAGTACGTAATCGCACTCACTGAAAATCACCTGGGTGCTTTCGAAATTGAGATTTTTCTTAGAACGAATACCGAAAGCACAATAAATAATTTCGCCCTTCTTTTCGATATCGCAATTAAGAACTTCACAGCCGTGCTCTTTTAAGAGCGTGTGGACGGTATGTAGCGCACCGGGTTCATTTTTAATCTTCATTGTAAGATTAGAGGTGGTGGTATTTTCGATAGGTAAGAATTTGTGAATAAGCACTTGAATTAAAAGGAGAAGCGCAGTACCCATAACGCCCACGCCGTACATTCCCGCACCTATAGCCATGCCTATTCCGGATGTTACCCAAACGCCTGCGGCGGTGGTAAGACCCTTGACATAGCCTTTGAAGATGATTATGCCGCTTCCCAAAAAGCTGACACCGGTTATGATGTTTGCGGCAACGCGCGAGGCATCAACGCTAACGCTGTCATGCACAATAACGTCAAAGAAGCCGTATTTACTAACAATCATCATAAGCGCCGAGCCTACAGCTACAATGATGTGAGTTCTGATTCCCGCTTCCTTTTGGCGCTTCATACGCTCAAAGCCTATTGCGGCACCGCAAACAACGGCAACTACCATTCTCAAAAGGTATGGTAATGAATCACCGAACTCGGCAATAAAATTGTTGAAAAATTCATTTGCCAAAATAAAACCTCCGTTAGAAATAATAATTTATTATAGCATACTTGAAATAATTTGTCAAATTTTATTAATAGGTAATATTATCGCCGGTTTTATCATAGCTTTTACAGAGGAAAAATGAAATACGGAGGATGCGCTATGACAGAGTCAAGTATTTATAATGATATCGAAACAAGAACCGGCGGAGATATTTATATAGGTGTGGTAGGACCTGTAAGAACGGGTAAATCCACATTTATTAAAAGGTTTATGGATACGCTTGTTTTGCCGAATATGGGCAGTGAATACAAAAAGGAACGTGCGAAGGATGAGCTTCCGCAATCTGCTGCAGGTCGCACTATAATGACAACAGAGCCAAAATTCATTCCCGAAAATGCAGTTAAAATCGACCTGCCCGGGAATGCCTCGCTAAATGTGAGGCTTATTGACTGTGTAGGCTATATTGTTCCAAGCTCCTTGGGGTATATCGAAGATGATAAGCCGCGAATGGTGAAAACTCCGTGGTTTCCCGAGGAAATACCATTTAATATGGCGGCTGAAATAGGTACCGGTAAGGTTATTACAGAGCATTCTACAATTGGCCTTGTAATTACAACCGATGGCAGTATAAGCGATATTGCCCGTGAGGAGTATGAGGAGGCTGAGGAACGCGTTATTAAGGAGCTGAAGGGGATAAATAAGCCCTTTGTAGTGCTTCTCAATTGCGTTTATCCATCTTCGTCTGCTTCAACCTCGCTTGCCGCCTCGTTAACGGAAAAATACGGAGTTCCTGTTATTCCCGTTAACTGCCTTGAGATTAATGAGGGCGAAATCAGAGAAATCCTCGGTGCTGTTCTTTTGCGTTTTCCCGTTAAAGAAATAAGTGTATGTCTTCCGTCGTGGGTAATGAGGCTTGGTTCGGACCACTGGTTGAGAGCTTCTATAGGTGGTAGTATTAAAAAATCTGCTGCTTCGGTAAAATGTGTGAGCGATGTTAGTATTCTTTGCGATACCTTGAAGGAAAACGAAAATATAAGTCTTACACAGGTTAAGTCGATAAATCTCGGCAACGGAAGCGCCGTTGTTGAGGCGGTGTTGTTAAAGGAGCTTTTTTATAAAATAATCGCAGAGCAGACGGGACTTGAAATAGAGGATGAAGGGGAGCTTGTGAATTGTCTTAACGAGCTTTCGTTGGTGAAAAAGCGGTATGATAGATTAAAAAGCGCGCTTGACGATGTTGAACGTTGCGGCTACGGTATTGTTATGCCGAATATTGATGAGCTTACCTTAAAAGAGCCGGAGATTGTAAAGCAGGGCGGGCGTTACGGTGTAAGGCTTTCTGCAGCGGCGCCGTCGATTCATATGATGAAGGCGACAATCGAAACGGAGGTTGCGCCTGTTGTCGGTACGGAAAGTCAGTCGGAGGAGCTTATAAAGTACCTTCTTAATGAGTTTGAAGAGGATCCTATTAAAATATGGGAGTCTGATATTTTCGGAAAATCCTTAAACGAGCTTGTAAATGAGGGCTTAAGAAGCAAGCTTTGCCATATGCCGGATGATGCACGCCTTAAAATACGCGAAACCCTTGAAAGGATTATTAATGAGGGCTGCAGTGGGCTGATTTGTATAATTCTTTAAAACAGTAACAAACAGAGCTGTAAAAAAACTTGTGTTTTTTACAGCTCGTTTTTAATGTTTTTTAATTTTAAAGTCCCGCGTAGCTGTGGTCTACAAGGATTACGGCATAAAGTTCTTCTTTTGATTGCTCGTGTATTTTTCTTGAAAGAATCTCCGAGAGCTCTTCGTCCTTATATTTGTATGACGGCGGGACAACAATGTCAAAAAGCACATTTTTATGGTCATTGCCGTAAGCGACTCTGAAATCGTGAAATGTAATTTCGGGATCAAAGTCATTAATGATTTTTGCCACGTATGCTTTAAGTTCATTGGTTTCTTCGCAGTCGAGAATGGTTGGGTCGAGGTGTACAACAAGATGAACATTATTTTCTTTAAGCATATCACGTTCGATTTTGTCTGTAACATCGTGACAAACAAGGACATCAATAGTGGCATCCATTTCAATATGTGCCGAGGCAAAATAGCACCCCGGGCCGTAGCTGTGAACCATTAAGTCGTGAACGCCGAGTACATTTTCATATGAAAGGATTTTGTTTTTTACGTTGTTGTAAACATCCTCCGAGGGTGCTTGGCCTAAAAGTGGGCCGATTGTTTCTTTAACAAGCATTATACCGGAAATCAAAATGAAAATGGCAACGACCGCACCCATATAGCCGTCAAGGTCAAAGCCCGTGAATTTCGAAATAAGTGACGAGGCGAGCACAGCGGAGGTTGAAAGTGCATCGTTTCTGCTGTCAGCGGCTGTGGCCTCAAGTGCAGTTGAATTTATTTCTTTTCCGAGAGCTTTGTTAAAGTAAGCCATCCAAAGCTTTACGCAAATCGAAACGGCAAGTATTATAATGGCAACTATGCTGAATTCGCTTTGCTCCGGTGAAAAAATTTTCTTTACGGAGGTTTTTAAAATTTCCGAGCCGATTAAAAGAATTAAAAATGAAATCACAAGCCCCGAGATGTACTCCATTCGCGCGTGTCCGTAAGGATGGTCGCGGTCTGCCGGCTTTCCCGAAAGCCTGAAGCCCACAAGAGTAATTACGGAGGAGCCGGCATCCGATATGTTATTCGTGGCATCGGCTGTTATTGCAACGCTGTTTGTGAGAACTCCCGCAACAAGCTTTAACGCGCTTAATAGAAGGTTACAAATAATGCCTACAAGCCCTGAAAGCTTGCCGCAGCCTTCTCTGCCGGCGGTTGTGGTCGGATCATGCTTTTTAAGATATTTTTTTAAAAATTTCTTTGTCATAAAGGTTCTCCTTTAACAATTCGGAAATATTTCATAAGAATAATTAATGAAAATATAGACAAATTTATAACTGTGTGCTATAATAAAACACACACATTAAACAAAACGGTTGTTATTATGTGTAATTTGCCGAAAGGTTTTGATTTTTGTATGGATAAAACACTTGTGATTATGGCTGCGGGTATGGGCAGTCGCTATGGCGGATTAAAGCAAATTGACCCTGTAGGTCCCAATAATTCCATAATCATCGACTACTCTATTTTCGATGCCGTAAGGTGTGGCTTCAATAAGGTTGTATTTATTATAAAAAAGGAAAATGAGCAGCTTTTTAAGGATGTTGTGGGTAATAAGGTTTCACAACACGTTAAGGTTGAATATGTTTTCCAGGATCTTAACAACATTCCCGAGGGCTTTACCGTTCCCGAGGGTAGGGTTAAGCCTTGGGGTACGGCACATGCAATTCTTTCCTGCAAGGGCGTTGTAAATGAGCCGTTTATTGTAATTAATGCCGACGATTTTTACGGTAGAAGTGCATTTAGAGTTATTTCCGATTGGATTGAGTCCACAGACTTTTCAGGTGATGTAATGCGCTGTGCAATGGCGGGCTTTTTACTTAAAAACACGCTTACCGAAAACGGTGCTGTTTCTCGCGGCATTTGCGAGGTTGATGAAAACAACAGACTTAAGGATATTGTCGAAAGACTTAAAATTATGCGCCGTGACGGTGTTATTTGTTATACTGAGGATGAAAAAGAGTGGATAGAGCTCAGTGAAAATTCAAAGGCATCTATGAACTGCTGGTGCTTCCCACCGGAGTTTATTGAAAAGCTTGAGCCGTATTTTGTTGATTTTCTTAAAAACGAGGTTCCTCAAAATCCGCTGAAATCCGAGGTTTACCTTCCGTTTGCCGTTCGCTATATGCTCGAAAAAAATATGTGCACGGTAGATGTTCTTGAAGCTACCGACAGATGGGTCGGTGTAACATATCCCGAGGATAAGCCCGACGTTGTAAAAGCTATAGGCAAGCTCGTTGAAGACGGTGTTTACCCCGAAAAGCTTTGGTAAGACAGTATTATTTTTGATAATCAAGGGGTCTTTACAGACATATCTGTAAAAGCCCCTTGTTTTTAATTTTTGTGCGGAGTTAATCCGCTTTTTTTCTTTTACAGCTCTTTAAAGGCTTCTTTAACCTCTTGAGCTTTTCCGCAGGTCAGCGCACCCTCCGGGCATTTATAAACAAAACAGCTCGGACCGTAGTGTTTGAAAATTTCCGGCTCGGCGGCTCTCAGTTTTTTAAGCATATCTACGGCATATTCGCGTATTTCCCATTGCGCACGGTTACACGAGCGAAGCTTCATAAAAAGAAGAAGCTCTCTTGCGTTAAGCGTTGTTACAATATCAACCGTGTTGCCGCTTAATTGAATATACGGCAACAAGCCTTCATCAACGCCGAGCTGCTTGAATTCGTCGTAAAGCTCGGCGGTTTTTTCAAATGCGTTTTTATATCGCTCTAAAAGCTCCGGTTTTTCCTTGATCGTGGGCGGTAAAATATATTTACGCCTGTCTGTAAGGGAAAGCGAGGGGATGCCGATAGATTGCATCCTGTGTCTTGCAAAGTGCGTAAGGCACGAAAGCGAAACGCCGTTTATACGGAATGTGAAGCTTACAGCTTCAAGAGACCTTTGACGTTTTGAGTCGATTACCTTTTTTATAATGCTTTCACACTCTTTATCATCGGAAATGATTTTTTCTATTTGGAGTGTGGGCAATGCTTGAAATTCAATTAACGCCGCTCTTGCCACAGTTCGTGCACCGTCGGGGGTGTAATTGAGAAGCTCGATTTTTTCTTCCTTGCCTTCAAAAGTCTCCGTTTCTTTTTTATAGCCGAATACGGGTACATCCGGGAGCGACGGGCGCCTTGTTTCAAAATCGGTAAAAATACCCGGTGTGAGCGATTTTGCTTGCTCGTAAAGCGATAGTCCAAGTGCTTTAAGCTCGGGTGAAAAGCTACCTCTGCCGTAAATCATAGCGTAAAGCATATTGATAAGCTCACGTGCATTTAAGGTGCAATAAAAATTGCTGTAAAGCGAATACGGCAAAAGAAAACGAGCGTCCTCTTTTGGAATACCGGCTTCAATAAAAGATGAGTATTCGCCGTAAAGGTAGTTCATATGGGCTATGTATTTATCCTGAAGCGATTTTGAGCCGAACTGCGGAATATAATAACCGAGAGACCCGAAATCAACATATCTTCTGGATTTAACGGTAAACGAGGCAAGTCTGAACTCAATGACGAACTGCTCGGTGAATACCGAAACATTTTGAAAGGCAAGGTTAAAAACAGTGTGCTCAACTGTAGAGTTGTGTCCCGAACGCGTTACCTTTGAAATGAGCGAGGCATTTTTTTCTGCATCCTTTGAGCCTTCGAAAATTTCAAGCGCCGTGCCCGGCTTTGTTGAAATTCTGCCCGATGCAGCGGGAATACGCTCGCCGGAATCGGTCATACCGATTATAATCGCCTTTGAATTTATGTTAAACTCCGTATCCATATCTATCTCCTAAGTGGATTTTTATTTCATTAAGCCGTTTGCAACGCACCAATCGTGGAAAGAGCGAAGTGCGCGAAGCTTAGCTTCATCAAGGTGATGAGAGCCTCTTGTGTACCAATTGAAGGTATCAATTCCCTGAAGCCTGATAAGCTCCTTGGCGGTTGCCGAGAAGCCGGAGTCAATGGCGTTGTCAAGAAGAATAATCTCGTTGTAGCGCTGCTTTGCAAGCTCAAGGTCACCGGAAACAAAGGCTTCGTGGAAGCGTTGGAAAAACGCACCGCCGCAAGAGGTGGGTGTTGCCATTACGCCGCGAGCGCCCGCAACATACGAATCGTAAAGAAGGGGCATATTGGCTTGAATAACGGTGGAATCGTTTTTGTTGTCGATTTTGTCGGTAATGCCCTTCATGGTGCAGGTTGTATCCTTAATGCCCCAAACAAGACCATCCTTTGTTAATTCGCCGTAAGCCTTACCGCTTATGTGGCAGGGCTTAATACCCGGAAATTCATAAAGATAAACAGGAAGGGTTGTTGCCTTTGCAAGGCTTCTTACATAATCAACAAAAACGTTGTCGTCCTCGGCAAGACCCTTTGTTATGAAAACAAGACCGTCAACGCCTGTGGCTTCCATTCTTTTAACCTCGTCAAGCTGATGCTCCCAGCTGCCGTTTTCGAGGTTAGCGGTTGCAACAACAGCCGCGTTACCGCTGTGCTTAACGGTTAATGTGGCAAGCTTGATTCTTTCATCAAGTGAAAGCTCTCTCATTTCGGAGCTGCCGCATATTGCGAAAAGGTGCTCAACGCCCTGCGAAACCTGCCACTCGGCATATTTTTCGTATGTTGTGTAATCTACCGAACGGTCTTCGTGAAAGGGTGTGAGCATTAATGAGTAAATACCGTCCTTATTTTGTCTTGTAAGCTTTGACATAAAATAACCTCTTTTTGTAAATCCGAAGGTCGGAAATTTATTTTATATATTTTGAAACGAAGCGTTTAACCTCGCTCCAATATATTTCGGGATGAACACGGCAGCTTTCAGCATGCTCCGCATCGGGAATTGAAAGCTTTTCCTTTTCACATGCAGCGGCGTTATAGTTTAGGTCGAGCATATGATACGGAACAAACGCATCCTTTTCGCCGTGAATGAAAAGGGTGGGTGTTGTTGATTTTTTAAGCTGATTTACAGATGAAGCCTCTTTGAAGGTGAAGCCCGAAATAAGCTTTGTTACAAGGCTTGCGGAGTAAAGGATGGGAAATTTTGACATATGGTAGGTAGCCTTGAGTTCGTTTGCGAATTCGTCCCAAACGCTTGAATAGCCGCAATCCGCAACACAGCATTTTACGTTAGCGGGGAGCTTTTCGCCTGTTGTCATCATAACTGTTGCCGCGCCCATTGAAACGCCGTGAAGGACAATTTCGGCATCGGCATCGGTCGATATAATGTACTGTAACCAATAAAGCATATCAAGTCTGTCAAGCCAGCCCATTGTAATATTACGGTGCTCGCTTATGTCGTGACCTCTTAAAACAGGCAAAAGAACATTGTAGCCGAGGCTGTTGTAAAATTGAGCAAACTCCGACATACCGAGTGGATTGGATGTGTAGCCGTGAACGGTAATTGCCCACCTATGCGTTTCTTCAGGTGCATTTATAACAAAGCCGTTAAGATGCTTGCCTTCACCGTTTGTGACCGTAATATGAGTTTTTTCCGTGGCATCATACCATTCTTCACTCTTTTTTCTTAAAAGCTCCTTTGGTAAAAGTTCGGGCGTGCCGTTTTTCTTAATTTCACGTGCATCGTTATATTCATTGATTTTTTTTGAGGCGCGTGTAAGAACAAGTCTGTTTAAAACAAGCCCGGAGCCTAAAGTGACCGCCGCACCGACAGCCGTTGCTTTTAAAAGTGTGTGCTTTTTTGTCTTCAAAAGATTCACCCCTTAAGGTTTTTTACCATTATACTATATCCGAAAGAAAAAATAAATATAATTTTGTAAATTTGTGTTGTTTTATCAAAGATTATTTGCTATACTATTCTACAGAGCAATTGCGCGGGGCATTTTTGCACCGTTTTATTTTATTTTTTATTGGGAGCTGTTACAGATGATGAATGATGTTGTCTTTAAAAAGAAGGTGTTCGGTGGCTTTGACAAGGACGAGGTAATGAGCTACATTAACGGTGTGCTCTCCGAAAAAAGCAGTACCGAGGCAAGGCTTGATAATGCCAACTCTTCACTTGCGGCTCTCAATCAAAGAGTTCGTGAGCTTGAGAGCGAGGTTGCAGAGCTTTCTGAGTTGAAAAGTTTGAATGACGAGCTTCAAACAGCGTTAGATTTAAGAGATGAGTTTATTGTCCGTCTTAACGGTGAAATTGAGTCTGCGGAAGCGCTTAAAGAACGCTTTGCCGAGGAAAAGGCAAAAAATGAAGCGCTTAATGCTGAACTTTCGGTTTATGAGGCAGACGGTAAAGCCTCACAGGAGCTTAAAGCAAGGCTTTCTGTGCTTGAAGCCGAAAACACAAGGCTTAAGGGGATGGAGCAGCAGGTGGGTGCGGCTATGCTTGATGCAAGAATTCATTCGGAGGAGCTTGTTAAAGAGGCGCGTGAGCGTGCTAATAAAGTTACAAAAGAGGTGTATGCCGCTATAGGCGATACTGCACTTAAAATAGACGGACTTTCCTCCGATATCGGTGAAATTGCGCGAAGCTTTACGAAGGCGGCAGAGGAGATTGAGCTTAGAATTAATGTTCTTACGGGCAATATGAGTAAAACAGCACAGGCATTGATTTCTGACAGTGTTTTGTCGGAGCCGCAGGAGCAATCCGATACCGAAACGGAGTCTTACAAAAGCGTATGAACGAATATTTTATTAATGCCGAAAATATAAATGAATATACGGCGGTTTTAAAAGCCGGTGACAGAGTTCTTCTTACGGGGACTGTTTATACTGCACGAGATGCCGCCCACAAAAAAATCACACAGCTTATTAGTGAAAACAAACAGCTTCCGTTTGAGCTTAACGGCGCAATTATATATTATTGCGGTCCCACGCCGGCGAAAAACGGTATGTCAATAGGAAGCGCAGGCCCCACAACATCCTCTCGAATGGATTCCTTTACGCCTCTTCTTCTTGATTTGGGTCTTAAGGGTATGATAGGCAAGGGCACAAGGAGCGAAGATGTTATAGCTTCTATGAAGAAAAACGGCGCGGTATATTTTGCCGCAATCGGCGGTGCAGGTGCACTTTATTCTCGGAGTGTTGTATCGTGTGAGGTTATAGCTTTTCCGGAACTTGGATGTGAATCCGTAAAAAAGTTGTGTGTAAAGGATTTTCCGTTAACCGTTGCTATAGATGCCTTCGGGAATAATTTATATAGGTAGGTTATATATTGAGCCTTGCTTCTTTTTTAGGAAGTTTAAAAACAGATGTTCAGCTTTTAACAGCCTATTTTTTAACGCTTGCGGTAATTGCCGTAAACGGATGGACAGATGCACCTAATGCAATAGCAACAGCTGTTTCCACAAGAGCCTTAAAGCCTAAAATTGCCGTAGCAGTAGCTGCGGTTATGAATTTTTTCGGAGTTTTTCTTACTTCGTCGGTTAATTTTGAGGTAGCCAAAACAATATATTCAATTGCCGATTTCGGCGGTTCATTGCCGTTTGCGAGAACAGCGCTTGCCGCTTCAATGTCGGCTGTTGTGCTATGGGCACTTATAGCGTGGTGCTTTGGTATTCCCACAAGCGAAAGTCACGCAATTATCGCAGGTGTTACGGGTGCTTCCGTTGCGCTTCACGGCAGCTTTTCCGGAATAAGTGTATTAGGTTGGAGCAAGGTTATTTTCGGCCTTGTTTTTTCAGCAGCACTTGGTTTTCTTTTGGGAGCTTTTATAAGCTATGTCTTAAAAAAGCTTTTTTCAAATACAAGGAGAGGTAAAGCAAATTTAATTTTCGAAAAGCTTCAGATTGCCGTTTCGTGTGCAACAGCTTTTTTTCACGGTGCGCAGGACGGCCAGAAGTTTATCGGTGTGTTTTTGCTTTGTGTTGCACTTTCGGAGGGAAAAATGAATACAGATATTCGGTCTGTTCCTTTTTTTCTTACGGTTATTTGTTCTGTTACAATGACTCTCGGAACGGCGCTCGGTGGCAAAAAAATTATAAAATCCGTCGGTCTTGATATGGTTTCGCTTGAAAAATATCAGGGTTTTTCAAGTGATGCGGCAGCTTCGCTTTGCCTTGTTGTTTGCACAGCTCTCGGTCTTCCCGTAAGCACAACCAATGTTAAGGGTACTGCCGTTATGGGTGCCGCCGCTTCAAGACGATTGCGCTCGGTTAATTGGTCTATTGCAAAAAACATGATTTTTGCATGGTTAATTACTTTTCCCGCATGCTTTTTACTTTCGTTTACGGTAACAAAGCTTTATTTTTTGATTTTTTTATGAGGGAGCCGGCTTTGAAAAAGAACAACGACTATTTTGAGATGTTAAAAACAGAGGCTCGCTTAAATTGTGATATTTTTTCAAATATACTGTCAAATAAGCAAAACGCCGTGAACAGGCTTGATTTTAAAACCGAAGCCTCCTCGCTTGCCTCAAAGCTTGCGGATGAATTTGTTCCGCCTATTGAAAGAACGGATATATATCTTCTCTCGGCGAGTCTGGAGGCTGTTTTCGTTGCTCTTAACAGCTTGGAATGCGTTTTTAAGCCGTTCGGTGAAAAATGCGAATATTTAACTGTGCTTTCCGAGATTTTCGGCGGTAACTTTGAGGCATTCTCACAGCTCAATAGGTTTAAAGCACCAAAAAAGCTCTTTGAAATTACGGCTCTTAACAAAAGACAAATAGAAACAATGCTTGCGGGTATTAAAAGAAGCTCGTGTATTTGCGTATCTTTAGGCGAGGCTATGTTTTTTCAAGCTGTTTCGGAGCTTTTGCTTTCTTTGCTGAAATCGGATTTTGAGATAGAAAGAGTAATAATAAACAATAATTAATTTTTAAAAACATAAAGAGGTACTATGGATTTTTTGGCTTTAAGAAGAGGTTTAATCGAAAAGGAATTTTCAAGAATGAACGATATGCAAAAAAGAGCTGTTTTCGGAGTTTCGGGCGCGGTTCTTATTTTGGCGGGTGCCGGCAGTGGTAAAACCACCGTACTCGTAAACAGAATTGCATATTTAATTAAATACGGTAATGCATATAATTCGTCATTTACATACAGAGCGCCCACAGAACGCGATTGCGAGGAGCTTTCGCAGCTCATTAAAAACGGCGGCGAACCTTCATTTGAACTTTTGCCGCTTCTTTCCGTAGACGCGCCTAAGGCGTGGCAGATTCTTGCCATTACCTTTACAAATAAGGCGGCAAACGAGCTTAAGGAGAGGCTTTCCGGTCTTCTCGGTAGTACAGGCGAGGAGGTTTGGGCGAGCACATTCCATTCATGCTGTGTCAGAATATTAAGGCGATATTCCGACAGGATAGGCTTTTCGAGTCATTTTACCATTTATGATACAGATGATTCCAAGCGCGTTATGAAAGAAGTTATGCGTTCAATCGGTATAGATGAAAAGCGACTTCCCGTTAAAATGATTCTTTCTCAAATAAGCAGAGCCAAGGATTCTCTTGAAACGCCTGCCGATTATGCCGCCGAGGCCGGCTATGATAACAACAAAAAGCTTATTGCAGAAGCGTATGAGAAGTATGAGGAGAAACTTAAAAGCGCCGATGCCATGGATTTTGACGATATTATTGTTAATACCGTAAAGCTTTTGAGAGAAAACAGTGATGTTCTTGATTATTACAGAGCACGGTTTAAATATGTTATGGTAGATGAGTATCAGGATACAAACCATGCACAGTATGTTTTAACCTCTCTTCTTGCAGGTGGTTATAAAAATATTTGCGTTGTAGGCGATGATGATCAAAGTATTTATAAATTTCGCGGAGCTACAATAGAAAACATTCTCTCATTTGAAAATCAATATGAAAATGCACAGGTTATTCGTCTTGAACAAAATTATCGCTCCACTTCTGTTATTCTCGATGCCGCCAATGCCGTTATCAAGCATAACAGCGGCAGAAAGGGGAAAACCCTTTGGACTGAAAACGGTGTCGGTGAAAGAATTACCGGAAAGCTTCTCTCGGATGAACGTGATGAAGGCCGTTTTGTTGCCGATACAATTTTAGAGCAGGTGGCAAAGGGTCGAAAATTTTCCGATTTTGCCGTGCTGTACAGAACAAATGCACAGTCGAGCAGTATTGAACGTGCGCTTGTATACAGCGCAGTTCCTTATAAGGTTATAGGCGGTCACCGCTTTTATGATCGTAAGGAGGTTAAGGATGTTCTCGCTTATTTGCAGGTTGTTGCAAACCCTGCGGATTCCGTTAGGCTTCGTAGAATTATTAACGAGCCCAAAAGAGGTATAGGCGAAACAACCGTAAATAATGCCGCCTCTGTTTCAGAAGGCTTGGGTATTACTCTTTTTGAGGTAATTGAAAATGCAGCCGACTATCCTATTATTTCACGTTCGGCGCAAAAGCTCGGAGAGTTTGCAAATCTCATCAACAGCTTCAGAGAATCGCTTGAAACAAAGGATATATCGGAATTTTTTGAGGATGTTATAACGAAAAGCGGTTATATGACTTCACTTGAAGCGGATCGTGAAACCTGCGATGAGCGCAAGGCGAATGTTATGGAGCTTCTTGCGAACCTTGTAAGATATACCGAAGAGAGCGAGGATGCGACGCTTTCGGGCTTTCTTGAAGAAGTAGCTCTTATGTCCGATATTGACAACTACAATTCCGACAGCGATTCGTGTGTTATGATGACACTTCATTCGGCAAAGGGGCTTGAATTTCCCGTTGTATTTATTGTCGGTATGGAAGAAGGTCTTTTCCCGGGAAATCAGGTTATGTATGATGAGAGTGAAGTTGAAGAGGAACGAAGGCTTTGTTACGTAGGCATTACAAGAGCAAAAGAGAAGCTTTATATTACAAATGCGCGTTCGAGAATGCTGTTCGGCAACACCTCGTTTACACGTCCGTCGCGTTTTATAAATGAAATACCGGACGAGCTTATGGAGTCTGATATCGGTGTAAAGCAAAATCGTTTTTCACAATACGGCGGCTTTGCTTCCGATTTTTCCGGATACAGTGGTGCTCGTTCCTCCGAGGTGAGGACTTCAAAATCCTCAACAGCTCAAAGCACGTATTCCGCGCCCGAACGCTCTAAAAAATATTCGCGCGGCTTCAGTGGTACCGGTAATACAGTCTCCACTGCAACGGAGGCGACAGTTATCTTAAAAGTAGGTGACCGCGTATCTCACAAGACATTCGGCGAGGGTATGGTAATCTCCGTAAAGCCGCTTGGCGGGGATGTTCTTTTGGAGGTTGCTTTTGATACCGTCGGTACAAAAAAGCTTATGGCAAAAATGGCACGTCTTACAAAGCTGTAAAATTGATTGAATGTAAAAAGCTTTGATTACATAAGCCGGTATAATGCAAGGGGTTTTTACGGAAACATTATCCGTAAGAACCCCATTAATATTGAAATATATTGATTTTTTAAAATTCCGAAAACGGAGTGGAAATTCTTGAAAGACGGAAGTTCACCGCAGCGCGAGAGCGATTATAGCGGTAAATACTGAATACGAGTCCCAAGCCTACATAAAGGCAAAGCGTGCTTGAGCCACCGGCGCTGAAGAAGGGGAGAGTAATTCCTATAACAGGAAGCACCATTAAGCACATTCCCACGTTTATGAGCACCTGAGAGGCTATCATAACAGCCATTCCGTAGCACGCAAGCTGTGCCGAAAAATCGCGCGCCTCTTTGCCTGTTTTTACTATTTTATATACAATGAAAAATAAAAGTAAAAGGGAAATCAAGCAACCGAAAAAGCCTGTTTCTTCACCTATGGCGGTGAAAATCATATCGTTTTTTGCTTCCGGTACGGTTCCCGATTGTGTATATACTCCTTCAAATAGGCCTTCGCCGAAAAAACCACCGGAGCCGAGCGCGTTTCTGCCCATTATTTGTTGATATGCTTCATCCGCAAATTCCTCGGGTCTTATAAGCGCCAAGAATCTGTTTTTTTGATAATCGCTCAGCATATACATCCATAAAAGCGGTGAGACAGCGGCAATTAAAATCGTGCCCGCCGCAAAATAGCCCCAATGAAGACCTGCAAAAAAGAGCATTCCTACGGTCATTAGCATAAAAACAAGTGCAGAACCCATATCGCCGGTTCTTATAACAAGCGCTATAGGTATGATAGCGTGTATTCCGAGAAGCGCTATTGAAAGCGGATGGTTTATTTTGTCCTTTAAAAGCTCAAGGTGCATTGAATATGTAATTACAAAGCCGATTTTAACAAGCTCCGAGGATTGGAAAAAGGTATTACCGAATTTGAGCCAGCATTTTGCATCCGGGCGAGCATCGGGTGCAACACCTATTGTAAGTGTCAGTACCATAAGCCCTATACAGAAGACACCGATAATAGGCCAAAGCTTCATTATAAGCTCGTAATCTATAGCCGAAATAATTATCATCAAAACAATTCCCGCGGTAACGGCAATTGCCATAACAGTAGCATCTCTGTAAATTGTTTCGCCATCCTCCAACAAATACCGCGTTGTGCTGTAAACCATTATTACTCCGAAAACGGAGGCGGCGGTTATAAGCGCCATTAAAATCGTATCTGTTTCGGAAATAAAGCGTTTTGTTAAAGAAAAAAACTTTTTCAACGCCTTGCCCCCTTGATTTTATTGTTCAATATTGTTATTATACATATATATTCCTTTAATTTCAAGTATTGATAATGTTAAATTTTGAGGTGCGTATGACAGAAGCTGTTTCAAATAGCCGCGAAGCTACAATTGAGCTTGCAAAAAAGCTTGCAAAAGTATTAAAAGGCGGCGAGGTTATTGCATATTTCGGTGGACTCGGTGTCGGTAAAACCACCTTTACCGCCGGCCTTTTAGAGGGCCTTGGAAGAAAAACAGAGGTTTCGAGCCCGACTTTTTCCCTTGTGCACGATTATGGCGGCAACCCGCCGTTTTATCATTTTGATATGTACAGAATAGAAACGTATGACGATTTATATTCTACGGGATTTTTTGATTATCTTGACAGCGGTGCTGTTTTAGCTGTTGAATGGAGCGAGAATATTGAAGCTGCGTTACCCGATAATACAATAAAAATCGAGTTTTTAAGAACGGATAACGAAAATGAACGTATTTTAAGAATGTGTGGTGACAGTGTTTATGAAAATACTTGGCATTGAAAGCTCCGCAACGGCGGCAAGCGCTGCGGTTTTTTGTGACGGAAGACTTTTGTCAATGCAGTTTACAAATACGGGGCTTACGCACAGCCAAACCTTGATGCCGATGATAGAAGGCGCGCTTTCGGGTGCGGGCGTAACGGTTGGCGAGCTTGACTATATCGCTTCTGCCGTAGGTCCCGGCTCCTTTACGGGCGTCAGAATAGGCGTAGCTACTGCAAAAGGACTTGCTTTTTCGAACGATATTAAATGTGTGGCGGTATCATCGCTTCTTGCAATTGCGAAGCCGTTTGAAGCGTCCGGATGTTATGTAATATCTCTTATGGATGCACGCTGTAAGCAGTTTTATACCGCAAGCTTTCTTTCCGATGGTAATACTCTTGAGAGGCTTACACCGGATGAAGCAATTTCCTTAGATGAATTAAAAAAACGCTTGCTGAACTTTGGGGAAAAGGGTATAATATTTGCGGGAGACGGCGCAAGGCTTGCGTATGATATGCTTAAAACGGAGATTAGCGGTATTTTTCTTGCTCCGGCATCTGTTCGTTACCAAACCGCCGGTTCAGTGTGTGAGGTGGCATATGATGCTTTGTGTAAGGAGGGCGAGAGTGCTGCGATTTCGCCGTCACTTCTTGTTCCGTCGTATTTAAGGCTTTCACAAGCCGAAAGAGAATTAAAGTTAAAAAAATCTTAACAGAAAGAGTTGATAATATATGATTGCACTTGGTTGTGACCATGCGGGATATCCGTTAAAAGAGGAAATTAAAGCCCACCTTAAAGAAAAGGGCGTTGAATTTATTGACTGCGGTACCGATTCCACCGCTTCGGTTGATTATGCTGTGTATGCACAGAAGGCGTGCCTTGAGGTAACCTCCGGTAATGCCGACAAAGCTATACTTTGTTGTGGCACCGGAATAGGCATCTCCATGGCGGCAAATAAGGTTAAGGGCATTCGTGCTGCCTGCTGTTCCGATTATTTTAGCGCAAAATTTACGAGAATGCACAATGATGCAAATGCACTTTGTCTCGGTGCGCGTGTTGTCGGTACGGGACTCGCCATTGAGCTTGTAGATATCTTCCTTGATACCGAATTTGAAGGCGGTAGACATCAACGCCGAATAGATCAAATAACGGCAATTGAAAATGGCGATATTTTATAAGTTATCATTGAAACTATCAAAAAATATGTAACAGTAGGGCTGTAAAAAAACTTGTGTTTTTTACAGCCCGTTGCATTTGTTATTTTGTACAGCCGCAGGTACCGGAGGGATTAAAGGTATTTGCAAATTCTGTGCGAAGCTCATCCTTTTTAGGCGGGAAAAACTCGTCAACAGGAAAACTTATTCGTTTAAATGCTTCACAGGGATCTTCGGTATCGCAGCAGCACTCCTTCGTGGGCACGCAAAAATCATATGCCGGAATAAGCATTTGAACATCGCGCTCAAGCTGTACAATTGTAAATACACCGAGTGTTACCTTTATTGCTTTTTCACCGTGAGCATCGTCAAAGCTGCCCTCAAACTGTCTGCAAATTCTTTGCGGAATACCTCCGCAGCAATCTCCTAATGTGTTGCAACAGTCGCAAATACGGCATATTTGCGCATCAAGACAAACAGGGTCAACACATTGAACCTTTGCCTTGGGATTTGCTCCGGCGCACGGTGTGTCGTTTTCCTGTGAATCGCAATTAAATGTAGATGTAAATATTTTAACATTGCCCTCGCTTCCGTAAAGAATACATTTTTTACTGAAGGTTACAAGTCCGTCAAGCATTGTGGGGGAGGCAGTGGGGCAGGCAAAAGCATCTAAAGTTACCTTTACGAAAAAGGTTAAATCAACGCTGTAAAAGCCTCTGTTAAACGGAACTCTGTCAACATTTACTATGCAGTTAAGTATTTGAGCGCCTCTGCATCTTACCGATGCGGCGTTCTCGAGTATGCACTGACCTCTATCCGTGAGGTACACGCGTAAATCAGTTAAGCAATCCTTATCGGCGCAAGAATCGTAAACTCTGTTTGTGTCAATACAAATTGCCTCTTTGATTTTATGCAGGTCGGGCGCACAGCAGTTTTTGTTTTCAGCCATATGTGTTTTCCTCCGTATGTTATTTGCCCGCTTTTTCTTTTGCAGGCTTCACTACATTGTATGAGAGATACTTACATATGTTACAGAATATGTTTGAAAATCGACATAACGTGTAATTATAAAAGGTGCTGTAAAAAACCTTTGTTTTTTACAGCACCCGAAAATTTAAATATTTACCGACTTATGCAAGCTCTGCGAAATATTTAATTGTTCTTACCATCTGGCTTGTGTAAGAATTCTCGTTGTCATACCAAGAAACAACTTGAACCTCATAAAGACCGTCTGAAAGCTCGCAAACCATTGTCTGTGTAGCATCAAAGAGTGAGCCGTATTTCATACCGATAACGTCGGAAGAAACGATAGCATCCTCATTGTAGCCGAAGGACTCCGAAGAAGCAGCCTTCATTGCGGCGTTGATACCGTCAACGGTAACGTTTTCACCCTTAACAACAGCTGTAAGGATTGTTGTGGAGCCTGTCGGAACGGGAACACGCTGTGCAGAACCGATAAGCTTGCCGTTAAGCTCGGGAATAACAAGACCGATAGCCTTTGCAGCACCTGTTGAGTTGGGAACGATGTTAGCGGCACCGGCTCTTGCACGTCTGAGATCACCTTTTCTGTGAGGACCGTCAAGAATCATCTGATCGCCTGTGTAAGCGTGAATCGTTGACATAATACCGCTCTGAATGGGAGCGTAGTCATTAAGAGCCTTAGCCATGGGAGCAAGGCAGTTTGTTGTGCAGGAAGCAGCGGAGATGATTTGGTCATCAGCTGTAAGAGTGTTCTCGTTTACACTGAAAACGATTGTCTTAAGGTCATTGCCTGCGGGAGCGGAGATAACAACCTTTTTAGCGCCTGCATTGATGTGAGCCATGCTCTTTTCCTTTGAGCAATAGAAGCCTGTGCACTCAAGAACTACATCAACACCGATTTCTCCCCAAGGAAGATCATTGGCATCTTTTTCCTTATAAATTTTAAGAGTTTTGCCGTCAACAGTGATTGTGTTTGCCTCATCATCAGCGGATACGGTGTGAAGGCCTTCGCCGATTCTGCCACAATAGCCGCCCTGAGCTGTATCATACTTAAGAAGCTGAGCAAGCATTGAAGGCTTTGTAAGGTCGTTGATAGCAACGACATCATAGCCCTCTGCGCCGAACATCTGACGGAAAGCAAGACGGCCGATTCTGCCGAATCCGTTAATTGCAACTTTTACTGACATTTGAATTTACCTCCAAATATTAATTTGAAATTTCAACGCTCTTATTTTACCACAAAACAGAATAAATGCAATAATATTTGATATAAATTTAACATCTAATTGCATTTTTGGCAGTTTGACAAAAAATAAGAACAATTAAAGGTGATTTTAAGTTAAATTTTTAGGGGTTTACAACGTTTTGCGGGGCACCTTCAAGAAAAGCTTTGATGTTTGAATTGAGTATTGAAAGCAGTCGTTCTCTTGTTTCATAAGCTGCCCAAGCGATATGAGGTGTAATAAAGCAGTTTTTTGCTTTGAAGAGGGGATTGTTTTCTTGCGGAGGCTCACATGTTAAAACATCTGTGCCATAGTAAAGAAGCTTGCCTTCGTTTAGGGCGTTTGCGACGGCATTTTCGTCTATTACAGCTCCTCTTGCCGTGTTAATAAGCGAAGCACCCGGCTTCATTTTTCTCAAAAACTCATCGTTGACAAGCTCTTTTGTTGCTTTTGTAAGGGGACAGTGAAGTGTAATAAAATCGGAGGCTTTAATTAAATCGTCAAGTGTAACAAAGTTTACCTCGGGCGCATCCGCCTTTTTACCGGATGGGGTAAAAGCTACTACTTTCATTCCGAAGGCCTTTGCGATTTCGGAAACCTTTCTCCCTATTTTACCGAAGCCGATTATACCGAGTGTTTTGCCGGAAAGCTCATGAAGGGGAGTTTTCCAAAAGCAAAAATCCTGGCACTCGGTCCACTCAAGGCTTTTTACGGATTCGGTATAAAATGCAACTCTGTTTGTAAATTCAAGAATAAAGGCGAAGACCATCTGTGCAACACCGTCGGTTGAATAAGCGGGTATATTTGAAACGGGAATGCCACGTTCTTTAAGTGCTTCACAGTCAAGCTGGTTGTAGCCTGTTGCAAGAGTTGCGATGAATTTTAATTTGGGAAGCATTTTTAATGTATCGCGTGTTATTGGAACCTTGTTTAGAATAATAACATCGGCATCTGCTGCGCGCTCGATGATTTTTTCCTTCGGAGTTCGCGGGTAAACTGTTGTATCGAAATTTTCTTCTATATAATCCCAATTAAGGTCACCCGGGTTTTGTGTGTGACCGTCAAGTATAACAAGCTTCATTTTGTTCATAAAAAAATCGCCTCTCGTATATTGATGTTTATATTTTATCATTTTAGCTTAATTATTTCAATATATAATTTAAACTATTCTCTTGACCTTCGAGGTATAATGTTATAAAATATCTTTGTGGGTTGCGAAAGGATTACGGTGGTGTCCGATTGTCTGAAAATAATAAAATAAAATCTCGCCGGAGCTTTTTTCGCAAAATGGGTGTTTTTTGCTTTGTGCTTGCTTTTGCACTTTTGGCGGCGACATATATTATGACACTGCCGACTGTTAAACTTAACCTTGAAAGAGTTATGACGTATTTTGACAGCGTTGAGCTTTTTATAGCAAGTCTTAATAAGTTGGCGGCATTATGTGCGATTCTTTTGCTTTTTGCGATTAAGGCGTTCGTTCCCGTTGTACCGCTTTCCGTGATTTTCATTGCGAGTGGTATGGTTTTTAAAAACACAGCTTCGGGATTTATAAATATTTTGGGCTTTTGCGTTCTTTGCTCTTTAAAGTTTTTGTGGGGCAGACGCTATGGTGGCGGTGGTACTCATCGCTTTTTAGCGAGTGTTAACAGTATTCAAAGCTTTATGAAGCTTCACGGTAACGGTAACAAGTGGATGCTTGTTCTTTTACGCTTTGTACCGTTTGTGCCGATTAATACAGTCAGTCGTCTTTACGGCGCAACATCAATCACACTTTGGGAGTTCCTTTTTTACTCAGTGCTCGGATATTTGCCGCGGCTTATTTCTTGGGGCGTTGTTGGTTGTAATATTACAAACCCATTTACTCCGTCATTTACCGCTCCTATAAGCGCACTTCTTGTAATCAGCGGAATATCGCTGTTTTTACTGAATTTTTTTATTAATGACAATAACGAAAGGAAGATATAAAATATGGTTTTTTCCGCATTGAAAACAAATGAATTCAAGGAAAGACTCTTAAAGCTTTACTGTGAGGATGAGCTTGAGTTTCAGCTTGAGAGATTCACTTCTTTAGCAGAGGGCTTTAAAAAAGCATTTGGTGATGAGGGCAATATTCGCTTTTTTTCCGCACCCGGCAGAACTGAAATTTGCGGCAATCACACTGACCACAATAATGGCAAGGTTTTGGCGGCGGCAATTGATCTTGATGCAATTGCATGTGTTCGCAAAAGAAGTGATACGCTTATAAATGTCGATTCCGAGGGATATCCTCGCTCGTGCGTGAACTTTTCAAATACCGAGGTCATTGACAAAGAGTCCGGTAAATCTCCGGCACTAATACGTGGAATTTGTGCAAGATTTTTACAGCTCGGTTATAATGTCGGCGGCTTTGATGCCACTGTTACTTCAAGAGTTCTTTCCGGTTCGGGTCTTTCCTCTTCGGCGGCATATGAGGTTTTAATAGGAACTATTCTAAATCATCTTTACAATGACGGAAAAATTTCCGCTGTTGAAATTGCTCAAATATCTCAATATGCGGAGAATGTGTATTTTAAAAAGCCCTGCGGTCTTCTTGATCAAACTGCGTGCTCCGTGGGCGGCTTTGTTGAAATTGATTTTAAGGACACCGCTTCACCCATTATCGAAAAATCCGTATTTGATATAAAAAGCTTTAACCACCTTCTTTGTATTGTGGATACAGGCGGAAGTCACTCGGATCTTACCGACGATTATGCCGCTATAAGATGTGAAATGAATTCTGTTGCAGAGTTTTTCGGCAAAAAGGTTTTGCGTGAGGTATCGGAGGCTGAGGTTTTGTCAAATGCCGCCGATATTCGAAAAAAAGCAGGTGACAGAGCACTTCTTCGCGCGCTTCACTTTTACGGGGAAAATAGGCGCGTGGCGAATATGTCTGCCGCGATTAAGAACGGTGATTTTGACGAATTCAAAAGAATTATACTTGAAAGCGGAAGATCCTCTTATATGTATAATCAAAACTGCTTTACAACAAAGGCGCCCTTAAGTCAGCCGGTTTCTCTCGCGCTTTGTCTTGCTGAAAAATTTCTTGACGGCGAAGGTGCGTTTCGCGTTCACGGCGGTGGCTTTGCAGGTACAGTGCAGATTTTTGTTCCCGAAAGCAAGGCGGATGATTTCACCTCGAAAATGAAGGCTGTTTTCGGTGAAGAATCCTGCTACATACTCAATATAAGAAGCACCGGCGGCTGTGAAATATGATTTTACGCGTTGAAAATAACGAGGAAGAGCTTTTGAAAAGCGGCGTTGATTCGCCGCTTTACGCGCGTATTTATACCGAATTTTATAACAACAAGAGCGAGTTTAACGCTGTTTACGTTCAAAGGAGCTACACAGGTAATATAACGGCTCTTATTTCCTGTAAGGACAAAAGAGGTGCTCTTATTACACTTGGAAATCACGATTTGGATGAAATTAAATGCTTTTGTGAATTAAACGGCATAATAAGTGTTATTTCCTTTGATGAAGCAGCTGTAAGGTATTTGTTTGACAATATTCGTGTATATAATGCACTTAAGCTTTCTTTTTTGAACTTAGATGAATGCAATTCAAAGCATATAACGGCAGGTGCGTCGGTGGACTTTTACCGTTCTCTTTATGAATGTGTTTCTCCGGGCACTTCTTTGGATTTTGAATCATTTTATTGCGACTTCTCACCTAAGCTTTTAAAAAATCAGTCCGACGGCTTTTATATAGATGTTGACGGCATTGTTGCTTCTTGTGCGCTTACGCCATATATTTCAAAAACGGCTTCGATAATTTCCGGTGTTTCAACGCTTGAAAAATACAGGAGGCTGGGCTTTGGCGGCGATTGCGTTAAAAATCTTTGCAGTTACCTTTATAAGCACGAAGTTGAAAATATTTATCTATGGTGTGAGGATTCACGTCTTGCCTTTTACAAAGGCCTCGGCTTTGAAAAATTTTCAAATATTTATATCGGAGGGTAAAAAGTAAAATATGAGTTTTTTCAGTTTCAGTGATAAAATAACACAGCTTTCAAGCAATGCGCTCAAAATGACACGTGAGCGCTTTGACGAGATAGAGAAAATAACCGAATTCAATCAACAGCGCGTTTTAAAGGCGTTTATTGATAACGGGGTAAGCGAATCTCACTTTACGCCGTCTACGGGCTATGGCTACGGTGACAGAGGCAGAGAGGTCCTCGACAGCGTTACTGCCGAGATTTTCGGAGCGGAGGATGCACTTATTCGTCACAGCTTCGCAAGCGGAACCCACACTCTAACGGTAATGCTTTTCGGCGTGTTGCGCCCCGGTGATACTGTTTTGTGCGCCACAGGTATGCCATATGATACAATTCAGCCTGTTATTGGCATTACGGGCGATAATATGGGCTCTTTAAAGGAGTTCGGAATTGATTTCGAAATACTTGACTTAAAAGAAGATGGCACTGTTGATATTAATGCCTTGGAGAAAAGGCTTCATTTAAAAGAATATAAAGCTGTTTATATTCAGCGTTCGCGCGGCTACTCAATGCGCCCCTCGCTTACAAGTGAAGATTTACTTAAAATTACCGGCACCGTTAAAGCAAATTCAAACGCAATTACAATTCTTGATAATTGCTACGGTGAATTTACGGAAAAGCTTACACCGCCGGAGGTGGGAATCGATATTTTTGCCGGCTCTCTTATAAAAAATCCCGGCGGAGGTATAGCGAAATGCGGTGGGTATATCGCCGGAAAGCGTGAGCTTGTTGAATTGTGCTCTTACAGAATGACCTCGCCCGGTGTCGGCAGAGAGGTTGGCGCAACGCTTGGTAACACCCGCGAAATGCTTATGGGTCTTTTCTTTGCACCGCACGTAACCGGCGAGGCTTTAAAGACCGCTGTTTTTACCGCAGCACTTTTTGAACAGCTTGGTTATGAGGTTTCGCCGTCTTATAATGATAAGCGTTGTGACATAATTCAAAGTATAAAGCTTTTAACTCCCGATAAGCTTATCGCTTTTTGTCAAGGACTTCAAAGCGGCTCTGCCGTGGATAGCTTTGTTACGCCTGAGCCTTGGGCTATGCCGGGCTACGACAGTGAGGTTATTATGGCGGCGGGAGCGTTTACAAACGGTTCTTCCATCGAGCTTTCTGCCGATGCGCCCTTAAGAGAGCCTTATGCCGTTTGGTTTCAGGGTGGACTTAATTTTCACAGTGCGAAAATAGGAATTCTTCTTGCACTTAAAAGGGTGCTTGAGTGCGACGGCGATTGTTGAGAAAATAAATATTTTCCGATATTTCTTTGAAAATCGGTGCATCGTCATAACTACCCGATGCACCGTCTTCTTTTAATATACAAACGGTATATTCGGGGCTTTCATATGGAAAAAAGCCAACAAACCAGGTGTTATAAATCGGTCTTCCGTTTTTGTCGGTTGTGCCTGTTTCGGCTGTTGCCGTCTTACCGCAGGAATTGAAATAATTGCTTTTTCCTGCAATTCCCGTGCCCTCGTTTACAGTGTTGTAGAGGTATTCGTTAATTGCTCTCGCTGTCTCGGCTTTAATAATTTTCTTCCCGGTATTTCTCTTGTATTCTGTGTACTTCCCGTCGCTTCCTACAATTCCCTTAACAATGAACGGTGTTGTAAAAACACCGTCACAGGCAAGTGCGGAATAGCACGCTGCAAGCTGTAGCGGAGTTGCAAGAAGCTCACCTTGCCCGAAGCCGAGGTTTCCTATTGCCGCCGCACTGTCAAGAGTAGCAAGTGTTGGCAAATTACCGCCCTCTGCGGTAATGCCGTTAAGCTCCGTTTCAAAAGAAAAGCCGAATTTTTTTGCGTATTTTAACATTTCGCTTGCGCCGACTCTTGTTGAAAGCTCTATAAAATACGGATTACACGACACACAAAGGGCTTTATTTAAATTTAAACTGCCGTGACCATCTTGATTGTTGCATGAAAATTTTACTCCGCTTTTTTCTATAAAGCCCTCGCAAATAAAATCATTATCCGTTATATTGTTTTCAATTGCCGCAGCTGCCGTTACAACTTTAAAAACCGAGCCTACGGAAAACGATGTGAAAGCGCGGTTTAAAAACGGCGAGTCTTCGGAAGAAAAGTCATTTGAGGGAGCTTCTTGGTTATATAAAGGCAGTGATACACATGCCGCAATTTCTCCTGTTTTAACGTTGATTACAATCGCCGCACCTTTTTTTATATTGCCGTTCACCATTGCATTATATGTGATTTTTTGTATGTCCTTGTCTATTGTCAAAACAACGCCCGAAGCTGAATTGTAGCTTTCATCGCGAATTTCTATACTTTCGCTTATCAAAACCTTACCTAAGGCATCAGTTTTATACACTGCACTGAGAGTGCCTTTTGCACTTGACAAAAGGTCATTGTATGCCTTTTCAATGCCGCAGACCCCTACCTCCTCAAGGTTAGTGTAGCCGATTATATGACAGAGACTTTTTTCACCGTAGCGTTTTACAATTTTAATGTTAAGCGCATTTTCACTGTCATTAATAATCCCTTCCGGTTCTTCTTCTATAAAAAGCTCGCCCTCTTTGAGCGCTTTTTGTGCTTTCTCTTTATTTTTAAGCTTTTCAATCTCTTTTATAATTGCCGGTGCGGGTTTGAGTATTAAATAATTTTCAACTTCGTTATTAACGAGTTTTTTAAAATTTACATCGTAAACCGTACCTCTTGTGTTTGCTATTTCAATAATCCTTGATCCATAATTTTCCGAAGCGTATATGCTGTTTTTCCCTGTCAGAGCAAAAAGCTTTATTGCAACACTTGAAAACATTAATGCGAATACGGCTAATAACGAAATTACTCTTTTTTTCAATTAAAACACCGGCCTTTTATATTTTTTATTATTGACCGAATCGGCGTAATATATTATAATATTAGCTTAAGAATGTAAATTATTCGGTGATTGTTATGGATGAACGCTTTTCGCGGACTGAACGACTTTTCGGAAAAGAAAAAACAGAAATACTCAAAAAGTCACGTGTTATCGTTTTCGGCTTGGGCGGCGTAGGCGGTGCTTGTGTTGAAGCACTTGCCCGCGGTGGAATAGGCACACTCGGAATTGTCGATAAGGATGTTGTTGATATAACAAATATCAACCGTCAAATAATAGCGACAGATTTAAGTGTGGGTAAACCGAAGGTTGATGCCGCACAAGAGAGGGTTTTTTCGATTAATCCGGATGCTGTCGTCAATAAGTATAATTTGTTTTTTCTTCCCGACACAAAGGATGAAATTGACTTTTGTAACTATGATTACATCGTTGATGCGATTGACAACGTTTCGGGTAAGCTTACTTTGTGTAAAATTGCAAATGAGCTCAACATTCCGATAATTTCAAGCATGGGCACAGGTAATAAGGTTCATCCCGAAATGCTTGAAATAGCCGATATATCAAAAACAAGTGTTTGTCCGTTGGCGCGTGTCATGCGTAGGGAGCTTAAAAAGCTCGGTATAAATAAACTGAATGTTGTATATTCGAAAGAAACGCCTGCGGCGGCAGACCTTGGGCGTGTACCGGCATCATGCTCGTACACACCGCCTGTTGCGGGTTATCTTATGGCTTCCAAAGTTATAAATGACATTTTAAATATTTGAATAACAGAAAAGAGGTAACTAAATGAATTTTACACCGTGTGAAAAAAACGGAGCCGTTGAAGGCTTTGTACTTGTTAAGTCGTGTGATAAAAAGAATGCAAAAAACGGGACATTTTATCTTGATGCCGTTCTTGCCGATAAGGACAGTGAAATTACTGCTAAGCTGTGGGATTTTAAAGAGGATATAATGCACATTCCTCAGGCAAACACTCTTTTAAAGGTTCGCGGTATTATTCAGCAGTATAACGGTAACGAGCAATTTATTATTCAAAGAATGCGTCCCGTTTGTGACAGTGACAATGTTAAAATTACCGATTTTATAAAATCAAGTGATTATACGGGCGAAAATATGTATTCCGCGCTTTTGGGAATTGCCTCAACGTTTAAAAACGAAGAGCTTAAAGGTGTTGTAACTTCAATTTATGAGGAGCATAAAGAGGAATTGCTCTTTTTTCCCGCTGCAGAAAAGCTTCACCATGCCGTAAGCGGCGGTCTTTTGTATCATACGCTTTCCATAGTTCGTCTTGCGGAATGTGTTTGTGATATTTATCCGAGTATTGATAAGGAGCTTTTGATTACGGGAGCGATGCTTCACGATATTGCAAAGCTTAAAGAATATACAGTAAATTCTGTTGGTCTTGTTGACGGTCACACTACCAAGGGGGCGCTTCTCGGACATCTTGTAATGGGTGCCGAAGAGGTGGGGAGAAAATGTGATGAGCTTGAAATTACTGAAGATACCAAGATTCTTTTACAGCATATGCTCATTTCACATCACGGT
>CAYQPJ010000018.1:0-37262 GCA_964419515.1 uncultured Eubacteriales bacterium | reverse complement strand
TATCCGCATATTTTGAGAACCTCGACCGCCTTATCACCCTTCATCAGCGTAAGTAAAATTACATAGAAAAAATAAAATCAATGCCTGAAACGAGCTTTTCAGTGCGGAGAGGAGGAATATAAATGACATTTCAAAGAGAAGCCGATTTTGAAGAAGCCTTAATAAATGTCTTGGCGAATAACGGGTGGGACTCAACCGTATTAAAAAACCCCACCGAACAAGACTTAATAAAGAATTGGGCAAATATTCTTTTTGATAACAATCGTGGCATAGATCGGCTTAACAACTATCCCTTGACGGATGGTGAAATGCAACAGATTATTGAACAAATTACGGAATTACGCACTCCCTTGAGATTAAACGGCTTTATCAACGGCAGAACAGTTTCTATTAAAAGAGATAATCCCGAGGATAAAGAGCATTTCGGTAAAGAAGTAAGCTTAAAAATCTACGATCGCCGTGAAATAGCCGCAGGACAAAGTCGCTATCAAATTGTTCGGCAGCCTGTATTTCCGAGTAAGTCAAAACTGCTCAATGACCGCCGAGGCGATTTAATGCTGCTTATTAACGGTATGCCTGTCATTCACATTGAATTGAAGCGCAGCGGCGTACCTGTTAGTCAAGCATACAATCAAATTGAAAAGTATTCCTATGAGGGAGTATTTACAGGCTTGTTCTCGCTCGTTCAGGTGTTTGTGGCAATGAACCCCGATGAAACGGTGTACTTTGCAAACCCCGGAATTGACGGAAAGTTTAATACCGACTATTACTTCCATTGGGCAGATAAGTATAACGAACCGATAAACGATTGGAAAGAAATTGCTTCAAGATTGCTTTCACTCCCTATGGCTCATCAGCTAATCGGCTTCTATACCGTAGCGGACAGTTCCGATGGCGTGCTTAAAGTAATGCGTAGTTATCAATACTATGCCGCAAGCGCTATATCCGATGCTGTTGCCAAAACAAAATGGGATAGCGGAAAGCAACGCGGCGGTTACATTTGGCATACAACGGGCTCGGGTAAAACAATGACGAGTTTTAAGTCAGCACAGCTTATAGCGAACTCAAAGGATGCGGATAAGGTTGTATTTTTGACAGACCGTATAGAGCTCGGCACACAGTCACTAAAAGAATACCGTTCATTTGCCGACGATAATGAAACCGTGCAGGCTACGGAAGATACCTATGTGCTGCTTTCTAAGCTGAAAAGCCCCGACACCGCCGACACCTTAATTGTAACCTCTATTCAAAAAATGAGCAGAATCAGGGACGAGGAAGGCGGTCTAAATGCAAATGACATTGCCATAATCAATGGCAAGCGACTTGTATTCATCGTAGATGAAGCACACCGTTCTACTTTTGGCGATATGCTTTCAACCATTAAAGCAACCTTTCCCAATGCTATCTTTTTTGGATTTACGGGAACACCCGTATTTGAGGAAAACGCAAAAAAAGACAATGCTCAGACAGATGTTTTCGGTAATGAGCTTCACCGTTACAGCATTGCCGACGGCATCCGTGACAAGAATGTTCTCGGCTTTGATCCATACAAGGTTTTGACATTTAGAGATAAGGATATTCGTCAAGTGGTTGCTTTGGAACAGGCGAAAGCAGAAACGGTTGAAGAAGCCATTGCCGACCCGAAAAAATCCGAAGTATTCTATAAGTTTATGGATGCAACAAAAGTGAAAATGGCAGGCTTTGTGGGCGATGACGGAAAATGGGTTAAAGGCATTGAGGACTATATCCCGAAAGTTCAATACCTATCCGATGAACACCGAAATAAGGTTATTGAGGATATTCGTTCTAATTGGACGGTATTAAGCCGTAACGGAAAGCTTCATGCTATTTTTGCCACAAGCAGTATTCCCGAAGCAATTGAGTATTACCGCTTACTTAAAGCTGCAATGCCGGAACTGAAAACAACTTGTCTCTTTGATCCGAATATCGGTAATGAGGACGGAGATTATAAGGAATACAAGGGAAAGCCGATGGCGCTGTTTAAAGAGGACGGACTTGTTGAAATCCTTACAGACTACAATAACAGATACGGTCAGGATTTTACCATCCCCACTCACGCAAGTTTTAAGAAAGACCTTTCGCTTCGTCTTGCTCACAAAGAGCAGTACAAACGAATTGAGCGTGAACCCGAAAAACAGCTTGATATGCTTATTGTTGTTGACCAAATGCTTACAGGCTTTGACTCAAAATGGGTTAATACGCTCTATATGGATAAAATAATGGAGTATGAAAATCTCATTCAAGCGTTTTCAAGAACCAACCGCCTTTTTAACTTAAACGAAAAACCTTTTGGTGTCATCAGGTACTACCGCAAGCCTCATACAATGGAGCAGAATGTTTACAAAGCGTTTAAACTCTATTCCGGAGATGCACCTTACGGATTGTTTGTTGAAAAGCTTCCGTATAATTTAAACAAGCTGAATACCACTTTTGAAGATATAGCGGACTTGTTTAGAAATGCGGGTATTCCCGATTTTGAAAAACTTCCCGCGGAACAGGAGGTTAAAGCCAAGTTTGCACAACTGTTCAAGGAGTTTAACGGATATTTGGAAGCGGCAAAAATTCAAGGTTTCCGCTTCGACAAACTCAATTATGATATTGAAGATTATGAGGGTAAATATCAGCAAACCATTTCAATGCTGTTTGATGAAAATGTTTTTCTAATCTTGGCTCAAAGATACAAGGAGCTTTCTTCAGGTGGCAATGGCGGTACACAAGGCGGAGAGGATATTCCGTATGATCTTGTAGGATATTTGACAGAAATTGACACCGGTGTAATTGATGCCAACTATATGAACAGTCGCTTTACAAAGTATTTGAAGCTACTTAATCAAGATGAAACAACGGAAAAGCTTTTACAACAAGTAAAAGAGGAGCTTCATAAGACATTTGCGGCTTTAAGCCAGGAAGAACAAAAATATGCAAACATATTCTTGCACGATATTGAGCGTGGAGATGTTGTTGCGGAAGCCGGCAAAACGCTCCGTGACTACATAACCGAATATCAATATCGCGCCAAAAACGATCAAATTCACCGTTTTGCAGCTATTTTCGGACTTGATGAAGAAAAGTTACGCAATATGATGAGCCTTAATCTAACAGAAAACAATATCAACGAGTTCGGACGATTGGACGAGTTAAAAAAGACCGTCAATAAGACAAAGGCAAAAGAATTCTTTGAAGCGTATGAGCAAGCTAAGCTTATTCCTCCGAAGGTAAATATGAAGACGGATCGGTTAATCAGGAGCTTTATTCTGTCGGGCGGATTTGAAATTGATATGCCGAATGAATAAAAGGCTTTACAAGCAGTCCAAATAATAAAAATACGGTTTACAAGAGAGCCAAGGAGTTTCCTTGGCTCTTTTGATTATCAGCGTAAGCCGCTTTTATTATGAAACGGAGGCTTTTTAATGCTAACAGAAACAAAACAAACAGATTTATTTTATGATTATTATTCAAAGTGGATTACCGTCTATAAAAAAGGTGCAATAAGAAAGGTTACTATGGACAAATACCTTATGACTCAAAAATGGTTGGTTAAGCTTATACCAAACTTAAAGGTGTGCGATATGAATCGTATTGCTTATCAACAGCTTCTTAATGATTATGCCGAATACCACGAAAGACAAACAACAATGGACTTTCATCATCAGCTTAAAGGTGCAATTTTAGATGCGGTTGACGAAGGACTGATAGAACGAGATCCCACACGAAAGGCTATCATTAAAGGAAAACAACCTACTGCAAAAAAAATAAAGTATCTAAATCAATTTGAATTGCATACACTTCTTACCTCATTGGAATTGAAGGATAGTGTTAATTGGGACTACTTTATTTTATTGGTTGCAAAGACGGGTATGCGTTTTTCCGAAGCACTTGCTTTAACGCCAAAAGATTTTGATTTTGCTCATCAAACTCTTTCAATAAATAAGACTTGGGATTATAAAGGCAATGGCGGATTTCAGCCTACAAAAAACAAATCATCTGTACGAAAAATTCAGATTGATTGGCAGACGGTAATTCAGTTTTCGGAATTGGTAAAGCTCTTGCCCGAGGATAAGCCTATTTTTGTAAACTCAAAGGTTTATAACTCAACGGTCAATGACATTCTTGCCCGTCATTGCAAGGAGTGTAAAATCCCCGTTATATCTGTACACGGTTTGCGTCATACACACGCTTCGTTACTGTTATTTACGGGTGTGTCAATCGCAAGTGTTGCCCGTCGCCTGGGACATTCAAGTATGACAACAACCCAAAAAACATATTTACACATCATTCAAGAGCTTGAAAACAAGGATATTGACTTGGTTATGCGTTCCTTGTCGGGCTTGAGCTAATTATATTTTCGGGCTTACGCTGATTAAAGGTAACAAAAATAACGGGCTGTAAAACCTCGGTTTTTACAGCCCTTAATATTATCTTATTGTTTTATTTTTAATTTCATCAAGAGCCATTGCGGTAAAGTCCTCAACAGACTTTGTGCCTATATCGCCCTCGCCGCGGCGGCGTACCGAAACGGTGCCGTCCTCTGCCTCCTTATCGCCCACAACGAGCATATAAGGTATTTTCATAAGCTGTGCCTCGCGTAATTTATAGCCGAGCTTTTCGCTTCTTGAGTCAACCTCACAGCGGAAGCCCATGCTCTCAAGCTTCTTTTGGAGCTCAAAACAAACCTCATGGTGACGGTCTGCAATAGGAAGAATTTTTACCTGAACGGGTGCAAGCCAAATCGGGAAGGCACCGGCAAAGTGCTCTGTTATAACGCCTATAAATCTTTCAATTGAGCCGAGAACAACGCGGTGAATCATAACGGGGCGGTGCTTTTCACCGTCCGCACCGGTATATTCAAGCTCAAATCTCTCGGGAAGCTGCATATCAAGCTGAATTGTGCCGCACTGCCAGGTTCTGCCGAGAGAGTCCGCAAGGTGGAAGTCAAGCTTGGGTCCGTAAAATGCGCCGTCACCCTCGTTTATTGAGTAGGTCTTGCCCATTTCTTCAACCGCCGCCTTAAGCGTTTCAGTTGCAAAATCCCAATCCTTTTCATCGCCCATATGGTCCTCGGGCATGGTGGAAACCTCTATTTCATACGTAAGGCCGAATACGGAATAAACCTCGTCAAAAAGGCGTACAACATTTTTGATTTCGTCCTTCATTTGATCCCAGGTCATAAATATGTGAGCATCGTCCTGTGTAAAGCAACGAACTCTGAAAAGTCCGTGAAGAGCGCCCGAAAGCTCGTGACGGTGAACAAGTCCAAGCTCGCCAACGCGAAGCGGAAGATCGCGGTATGAATGCGGCTGAAGCTTATAAACAAGCATTCCGCCGGGACAGTTCATCGGCTTTACGGCAAAGTCGGTTTCATCAATCACCGTTGTGTACATATTCTCTTTGTAATGGTCCCAATGGCCGCTTCTTTCCCATAAAGCGCGGTTGAGCATCATAGGCGTTGAAATTTCAACATAGCCGTAGCGCTTGTGAACCTCGCGCCAATAGTCAATAAGCGTATTTCTGAGTGTCATTCCGTTGGGAAGGAAGAAGGGAAAGCCGGGACCCTCATCAAGAAGAGCAAAAAGTCCAAGCTCCTTACCGAGCTTTCTGTGGTCGCGCTTTTTCGCCTCTTCTATTCTCTCGAGGTATTCGTCAAGCTCCGACTGCTTTGTAAATGCCGTTGCGTAAATACGCTGAAGCATTTTATTCTTCTCGCTTCCGCGCCAATATGCGCCCGTACACGAGGTGAGCTTAAACGCCTTAATTCTGCCTGTATCCGGAATATGCGGACCGGCGCAAAGCTCCGTGAATTCGCCCTGCTTATAAAAGCTGATATTTTCGCCGTTGCCTGCGTGCTCCTCAACAAGCTCTACCTTATAAATTTCGCCGAGATTTTTATAATATGAAACAGCCTCCTCGGGGGTCATTTCAAATTTTTCGAGAACAAGAGCTTCCTTTACGATCTTTTTCATTTCCGCCTCGATTTTTTCAAGGTCCTCGGGCGTAAAGGGACTTTCTACGTCAAAGTCGTAATAAAAGCCGTTTTCAATAGACGGACCTATTGCAAGCTTTGCCTCGGGGTAAAGTCTTTTTACAGCCTGTGCCAAAATGTGGGATGCCGTATGACGGAAGGTGCGCTTGCCATCTTCCGAGTCAAATGTTAAAAATTCAATCTCGCAATCCGAATTAACAGGCGTTCTGAGGTCACAAACCTCGCCGTCTATTTTGCAAACGCAAACATTTTTGAAAAAGCCTGCGCCTATACCCTTGGCAATTTCCATTGCGGTAGTGCCCTCGGGAAACTCCTTAAAGTCATCGCGAAGCTTAACCTTTACCATAATAATCATTCCTTTTAAAATAGTTTGTAAAAAAATAAAAGCTTCATCCCGAAATATATGGGATGAAGCTTATAACTCCACGGTTCCACCCAAATTGCGGCAAATGCCGCCACTTGAATAACCTTAACGCGGTAAAACGGGAACGCTTTTATTTTGCGCCCACTCGGGAGTGGTTTTCACATTAACCGCCTCGCGCCTTTCACCTGCCGGCACGCTCTCTGAAGGCTTAGTTAACATTACTCGTCTCCGTCAACGATTTAAATTTATTTTAAACCTGTTGCCTCGGTTTGTCAACCGAAATTTATTCGGCATCTGCCGTTTCTTCAACGCGCTTTTTCGGCTCTATTTTGCCGTAACGGCTTTGAGATGCCGCATCTACCTTTTGCTCTCTCGGCTCCTTGGGAGTCTCCGGAACATACGGAGCGCGCTTTTCACGTCTGCCGCCGTAATTTTTGCCGCCGCGCCTGTCGTAACGGGCGTTATCGGGAACTATTACAACGCGTCTGTTGTCGCCTTCGCCTACGGAATGAGACGAAACACCGTCTATTGCCTGAATGGCGGTATGGACTATTCTGCGCTCATAAGGATTCATAGGCTCCAAGGTGAAGCTTCTGCCGGCCTTAATGGACTTGCTTGCCTGGCGCTGCGCGAGAAGAGTTAAGGTTTCGGCTCTTCTTTCTCTGTAATCGCCTATATCAAGAGAAACGTGCTTGTTTGAATTGTCCGACTTGTTTACAAAAAGTCTTGTAACATATTGAAGAGCATCAAGCGTTTCGCCGCGACGGCCTATAACACTGCCAAAGTCCTCAATACCGGAAATTTCAAAGTAAAAATCGTCACCGGACTCTTTAACGGTAACCCTTGCGCCCTCAAAGCCCATTTTAAGAAGAATGTCTTCAAGGTAATTTGTCGCATCGGTTTGCTTTGCCGGAATTGCCGAAAGGTCGGGCTTCTGCTCTGCCTTTTTCTGAGGCTTTTTGTCCTCGGCGGGCTTTTCCTTTTGAACCTTGCCGGAAGCCTTTTCGGGCTTGGGCTGTTCTTTTTTTGCCTGCGGCTTAGCCGCGGGAGTATCCGGCTTTTGAGCCTTGGGAGCCTGCTTTTGCTTTGCGTTAAAATCCTTTTTCGGCGCGGGCTTTTTATCAGACTTACCGTCATCATAATATGCCTTTACCTTAGCATCTGCGCCGCCGAAAAGTCCGAGAATTTTCTTTTTGGGCTGCTGAACTATTTCAACCTTAACGTCTGCCTCCTGCGGAGCGTTAAGAACTCTTAATGCATTTTGTCTTGCTTCTTCTATTGTAGAGGCAACACCCGTTGCTTCTTTAATCATTTTTACACCTTATTTCTTATCGTTTTCTGCGCGAAGCTTTACATTGCGTTCCTTTGACCGTCTGACAACGGTTTCGTCAACCATTTGCTGAGCAATAACCTTTTTGGGACTGTAAAGCGTAGAGAGTGCTACCTGCTGTACGAATGAGATAATATTGGAAACAATCCAATAAAAGCCAACGCCTGCCGGGAACATAAACGTAAACATAAGCGACATTGCCGGCGACATAAACGTCATACAACCCATAGCGGGATTTTTCGCCATTTCGGGGTTTTGCTTTCTCTGCTTAATGTACATATACACTGCCGAAAGCATTGATGTGGCAAATGAGAGAAGGGGGATAAGCCAAAGAGCATTGAATTCGCTCATTTTCGGTTGACCTGTAAGCTCAAGACCGAATATTGTGTACTTTTCCTTAAGCTCGTTAAGGCCGTTAATAGCCTCCGCCGAAATTCCGCCGTTAAGAAGAGCATCTTTAAAATCCGTAAACTTTTCAAGAATTGTAATTTCATACATTCTTGCGTTGTTGCCGGTTATGTCAATGCTCATAATGCTCGCCATTTTTTCGATTGTGCTGTTTGCAAAACGAAGCACGCTCGAAAGCGGTGTATAAATAACACCGTAAAGGCCTATCATAACAATCATCTGGAAAAGAAGCGGCATACAGCCCATATTTTGAGCGCCGAAGCCCTCACGCTGATAAAGCGCCTGGGTCTCTTCCTGAATTTTTTGCTGATTACCGGCATATTTTTGCCTTATTTTGTTTACCTTAGTATTAAGGCGCACCTGCTTTGCCGAATTTTTTTGTTGCTTAATTGAAAGCGGCAAAAGTGCAAGCCTTATTATAAGCGTAAGCGCGACAATAGAAAGCACGTAGCTGCCCGTAAGGCTGTAAAACCACGCGAGGACAGGACCGAATATCAGTGCAAATCCCTTTCTGATAACATCATAAATCGCGTTCATTGTGTGGGTCCTTTCTGCACACGGAAAATTACTTTTTCTTTTTTTCTTTTTTGGGAGGAACGGGGTCTACACCACCGGGAAAGAAAATGTTACACCTTAAAAGCCGTAATACAGCCAAAACACTTCCCTTAAAAACGCCGTGAATGCGAATCGCATCTACGGCATATTGCGAGCAGGTAGGGTAATACCTGCAACGTGGCGGGAAAAGCGGAGATATTTTTCGTTGATAAAACTGTATGAATTTAATCAGCCTGTTTTGCATCTTCTTCATTTTCGGCATTTACCAAAATGCCCTCATCGGTAAGCATTTTTCTCATAATATCGGCAATTTTACCGGATTTGAGATATTTCGTTTTACTTCGCGCAACAAAAACAAAATCCCAACACGGCGAAACCTCCGCAAGAACCTCTGCGGCTGCGGCTCGGATTATACGCCGAGAACGGTTACGCTCAACGGCATTTCCGATTTTTTTACTCGTGGTTATGCCGATACGGCAAATTCCCGCGCGGTTTTTGGAATAATAAACAACCAGCGCAGGATCTGTTACTGTCTTACCTCGATTATACAAGCGGCGAAAATCGCCGTTGCTGTTCAGCGTTACAAAATCTGACACCTGTTTTCTCCCTGATGCCTACACTTGTGCGAGTGACGGCATTTTACCGTAAAAAGCGAGAAGCTGTTCTCAGTAAGTAAGCTGCTTTCTGCCTTTTTTGCGGCGACGTGCAAGAACCTTGCGACCGTTTCTGTCAGCCATTCTTTTTCTGAAGCCGTGCTCCATCTTTCTGTGTCTTTTCTTGGGTTGATAAGTTCTTTTCATTTTTTCTGCTCCAATCTATTTTTCAGGTGTTAAATCGAGAAGTAATAGAAGTATATAACTACCTGTTTTTGACTTTTTTGCATAGCTATAACCGTAACCGTATAGCAAAGCAACAATAATTATATAAAAATCCGCCCCGCTTGTCAATACTTTTTCGTGTTTTTCATCAAGCGGAATTCATATGTTCTTACAAATTAAAAACAATATCACTCGCTTATCGCTTTTGTTTGCTCCGTTAAAAGAGCGGTTTTTGCTATTTCTTCAAGGGCTTTGGCATTGGTAATGGCATCCTTTACGGTTTTGCCCCAGGTAAACGGACCGTGGAAGGCTGCCAAAACGGCAGGAACCGAAACGGGGTCTATTGCTTTTTCCTTAAAAATATCAACTATGATTTTACCTGTATAAAGCTCTGCGTTTTCCTTCGACTCCGCTGTTGTGAGCGGTCTTGTGCAAAAAACGGTGCCATTAAAATATGCGGCGTGAGTTGTACCGTAACAGGGTATGCTTTTTCTCGCCTGTGCTCTTGCGACAGCGTAGGGTGAATGCGTATGAACAACGCTTTTAATGCCCGAAAACGCCTTGTAAATTTCAAGGTGAGTGGGTGTATCCGAGGACGGCTTAAGCGAACCCTCCAAAACATTGCCCTCCAAATCAAGCACAACGAGCATATCCGAGGAAAGCACATCGTAATCGACGCCCGAGGGCTTTATTACAACAAGCTTATTTTTATCGTCATAAGCTGAAACATTTCCCCAGGTACAGCTTGCAAGTCCGCTTTTGTTAAGCTCAAGATTTGCCTTAAGCACTTCTTTTTTTAAATTTTCAAGCATTTTACTCTTCCCCTTTTTATTTTTTCCCAAGCTCCAAGGTTTTTTTATAAGCCGCTCTTACAGCCTCGGCGGCTGTTTTTCTGAAGGCGCCGCTTTCAAGTGCAAAAACGCCTTCGATTGTACTGCCTGCGGGACTGCACACGTCATCCTTAAGCTTTTCGGGATTTTCGCCCGACAAAAGCACCGTTTTTGCAGCGCCCGAAAGCGTGCTTGCGGCATAGCTTATTGCCTTATCTCTCGGAAGTCCGCACGAAACGGCTCCGTCCGCAAGTGCCTCTATAAACATATAAACAAAGGCGGGTCCGCAACCGGAAACACAGCTCGCGGCATCTATTTTGCTCTCGTCGATTTCGTCAACAAGTCCCCACTCAAAAGAGATCTCCTTAAACTGCTCCCTTGCCGCCTCGCAAACACCGTCACACGTATAAAGCACAACGCCCTCGCCTACCGAAACGGGCATATTCGGCATTATTCTTATTACGGGAAGCGACACACCGAGACGCTCCTTTAAGGAGGCAATTGACACACCTGCCGCCATTGATACCAAAACAGGCGGCTTTTCGCCCTCGGCGGCAACCCTTAAGGTATCTCTTATTTCATCAAAGACCGCACTTATCATTTGCGGCTTTACGCCCAAAAATATAAATTCGCAATTCAAAAGAAGCTCGTCTCGCGAGAGAAGAACTGTTCCCTTCTTTTCGCAAAGCTCTGACGCTTTTTTCGTATTGACATCAAACACGGCAACATTTTTTGCGCCTACTGCCTTTGCGGTTGCCGCGGCTAAGGCGCCGCCCATATTGCCGCAACCCAAAAAGCCTGCTTTATACATAAAAAACACCTCTTTCAGCGGATTTGACCGTTTCCCTTGATTATGTATTTATAAGCGGTTAGCTCCGAAAGCCCCATAGGTCCTCTCGGGTGAAGGCGCTGAGTTGAAATTCCCATTTCACAGCCCAAGCCGAACTCGCCGCCATCTGTAAAGCGCGTTGAAGCGTTAACGTAAACAGCCGCGCTGTCTACAAGAGAGGTAAACACCTCTGCTGCCGAGTCATCGGAGGTCACAATAGCCTCGCTGTGCTTTGTGGAATGCTTTTCAATATGAGAAACAGCACCGCAAACACCGTCCACAACGGCAACAGCCATTTTATAATCAAGAAATTCCGTATCAAACGAAGCTTCTCCGGCTTTTTCACCGTCAATTATTTCAGCCGCCTCACCGTCTAAAATAAGACTTACGGGAGAAAGCCCCTTAGCTGCTCTTTCATCGCAAAGCCTCTTTTTGAGAAGCGGTAAAAATTCATTTTTAACTGCTCTGTCCACAAGAAGCACCTCTGCCGCGTTGCAAACAGACGGCCTTTGCGCCTTAGCGTTCTCGATAATATTAAGAGCCATATCAAAATCGGCTGTTTTTTCAACAAAAATATGACAAATGCCCGTACCGGTTTCAATGCACGGTACCTTTGCATTTTCAACACACGCCTTAATAAGCCCGGCGCCGCCTCTCGGAATCAAAAGGTCAACAAAGCCCACAGCCGTCATTAAAGCCCTTGCGCTTTCACGGGAAGTATCCTCAACAAGATTTATAAGCGTGCGCGGCAAATCACACCTCGAAAGGCCCTCACGCATCGACTCAACTATAGCCCTTGCGGAGCGAAAAGCCTCCTTACCGCTTCTTAAAACGCAAACATTTCCGCTTTTAAGTGAAAGTGCAGCCGCATCGGAGGTTACATTCGGCCTACTCTCGTAAATAATGGCAATAACGCCCAAGGGCACGCTTGTTTTTTCAATAACAAGCCCGTTGGGTCTTTTAATTCGCGAAAGCACTCTTCCCACGGGGTCGGGAAGCGCCACAACGGCTCTTATGCCGTCTGCCATAGCCTTAATGCGGTCCGGGGAAAGCGCGAGCCTGTCAAGCATAACCTCGGATATTTTGCCCTTGGCATCGTCAAGGTCTTTTTTGTTTTCTTCGAGGATTTTTTCCGTCTGCTCCTCAAGCGAATCCGCCATTTTTAAAAGCGCCTCGTTTTTTTCTTCACTTGAAAGTGCCAAAAGAGCTGTTCTTGCTACCCTTGCTTCTTTTAAAATTTCGGAAGTATCCTTCACCTTACATCCCTCACAGCAATAAATTTTGTGCCGACATGCTTATTCTCGGCAATATCGTAAAGCACCGACGGGTCTGCACCGTTTGCTATAATCACATCCGTGCCGTTTTTTATGCAAAGCCTTGCGGCAGAAATTTTTGTTTGCATACCGCCCGTACCGAGGCTTGAACCCTTACCGCCGGCAAGCGCCTCTATTTCAGGTGTAATCGACGTAACGGTTTTTATAAGCTCGGCGTTTTTATCCTTATGAGGGTCGGCTGTATAAAGACCGTCAATATCCGAAAGCAGCACAAGCAAATCGGCATTCATAAGCACCGCAACAATAGCGCTTAAGGTGTCGTTATCGCCAACAGCTATTTCTGCGGTAGAGATAGTATCATTTTCGTTAATAATCGGCAAAACGCCCATCTCAAGAAGGCGTGTCATTGTATTTTTAATGTTTTCATGACGCTCGTTATCGTCCAAATCAAGCCCGGTAAGAAGAATTTGCGCCACTGTATGGTTATATTCCGAAAAAAGCTTATCGTAAGCGTACATAAGCTCACACTGACCTACAGCCGCTGCCGCCTGCTTTGTGGGCATATCCGACGGGCGCTCCTTTAACGAGAGCTTTCCAACACCCATTCCTATTGCACCGGAGGAAACGAGTATTACCTCATTCCCGGCATTTTTAAGATCGCTTAACACTTTGCAAAGCTCTTCAACGTGGCGAATGTTCATACAGCCCGTCTTATGTGCGAGCGTAGAGGTTCCCACCTTTACCACAATTCTCATAAATCAACCTTCTTTTTTCCACATAGCCGCACAAATTTACCGTAAAATACCGTCAAGCTCTTGCTTGAGTCTTGAAACGGGAAGTCCCATAACATTGTAAAAATCCCCGTTTATTTTTTTGACAAGGAGTGCACCCTTGCCCTGTATTCCGTAGGCGCCCGCCTTATCAAACGGCTCGCCTGTTTTTATGTATCCGTTAATTTCGTCCTCGGAAAGCGTACAAAATTCAACTTCGGTGCTTTCAAAAAAGCTTTTTTCCTTTTCGCCGTAAATCAAGGTAACACCCGTATAAACGGTGTGAACTCTGCCGCTTAAGCGCGAAAGCATTGAAAAGGCCTCCTCGGCATTTTCGGGCTTACCCAAAATCTCGTCATCAAGGCAAACGACCGTATCTGCGGAAACAATAACTCCGCTCTCGATACATTTTTCTTTTACATCAAGCCCCTTAAGGCGTGAAAGGTAAAGCACTGTTTCACTGCCCCCGAGCTTTTCGGAGACACACTCCTCACAGCCGGAAGGAATTACCGTTACATCGTCGCTCAAAAGCCTTATAAGCTCTTTTCTTCGCGGCGACCCGGAAGCAAGTATTATTTTCATTTTAAAATACCGTCAATCTTTTTTAATGTATTAAGACCCCAGCGACACGCTGTTTTCGCATCCTCAACGCCCTCAAACTCAAGCGTTACAAAACCGTCGTAGCCTGCATTCTTTACAATTGAAAGACATTGCAAAACAGGAACGTCGCCGTGACCCAAAACAGCCCCGCGAAGGTAATTACCGCCGCGAGTTTTGAAAAAGCCGTCGCACGGCGGAAGCGCATTTCCGCTTTTTATGTGAAAATCCTTAACGTGAACGTATGAAATATACGGCGCAAGGCGCGAGCAAGCGGTTACAGGGTCCTCATCTGCACAAAGAAAGTTTCCTATATCAAGCTGAACGCCGAAGTTTTTTCTTGCAACGCCCGTAACTATTTTCTCAACGCGCTCCGAATCCTGACAGAAAAAGCCGTGGTTTTCAATCATTGTTTTAATGCCCTTTTCCTCGGCATATTCCGTTACAGCCCTGTAGCCCTCGATAATTCTCGGAAGCGCTTCAAAAAAGCCCTTATACTTTTTCTCTTCACCGCGAAAGCCGCCTGTTGCATCGTGGCGCATTCCGGAGGCGCCGAGTGCCTTTGCCACGTCAACCTCACCCTTTAAGCGCTCAATCTCTTTTTCAAGGTCGCCGTCACTGCCGTAAAGCAGATCTGCTCCGACAGAATACTGCGTAACTTCAAGATTTACGCTTTCACACTCGGCCTTTAGCTCCTTTGCGTAAGAAAGCTTATCAGCACCCTCTTTGGGATGTATTTCGGCAAACTCTATTCCGTCGAAGCCCAATTCCTTTGTTATTTTAATAAGCTCCTTTTCGGTTACCTCTCCGCTTTTTACAAGCGAGGAAAGGCTGTAGCTTGAAAGTGCAAACCTCATAAAAAACATTCCTTCCATATTTTTATCATTGTTACACAGTACCTTGAGTAATATAATGTATACGGGGTGATTACTTGAAAATAAAAGCATTGGCGGAGAATAAAATCCGCGTTGATTTAACAAAAAGTGACCTTGAAGGCTTTAACATAACGTACGACGAGCTCGACTACTCCGACGTTAAAACAAAGCGCGTTATATGGACTCTTCTTGACGAAGCGAAAAAAACGCTCGGACAAGAGCTTAACATTAGCGGAAGGCTTACAGCCGAGGTGTGCGAAAAGAAAAACGGAGGCTGTGTAATATTTTTTACGCTGTCAAAGGAAGCGTATGCCGAGCCGCCTGTTTCCTTAAAAAAGGAAAAAGAAGCGCTTATTTTTAAGGCGGCAAACGAAAACGCCTTTATAGACGCCGCCGTTCTTTTGAGGGAGTATTCAAAATTCCCTTCCTTTAATGCCGACTGCTTTTGTTTTCACGGGAAATACTTCATTGCTGCCTTTTTTTCTTACGAAATATCGGAAAAAATCGAAGCGTTGCTTTCGGAATTCGGCGATATTACGTCAAAAAGCGAGACCGAAGCTCTCAAGCTTTTTGAATACGGCAAGCGTATACATAGCTTTTGAATTTTTTATAACGAATTAAATGTTAAAAATATTAATTTATCTTAACGAGGCAATTGCCTCCGACATATTTTCCGATTTAAAAAGATAGCTTCCGGAAACGAGCACGTTTGCACCGGCTTCTTTTGCGAGCTGCGCCGTTTTTTCGTCTATACCGCCGTCCACCTCAATATTAAGAGAAAGGCCTCGCTTTTTTGCCTCATCCCTTATTGCGGATACCTTCGGAAGCATATTATCCATAAAGCTTTGACCGCCGAAGCCCGGCTCAACCGTCATAACAAGCACCATAAAAAGCCTGTCAAGATAAGGAAAAACCGCGCTCGCGGGGGTTGCCGGCTTAATTACCATTGCGGGCTTCATACCGCAAGCTGTAATTTTTTCGATAATTTCATCGGGATTGCCCTCAGCCTCAAAATGAAAGGCTATTATATCGGCTCCGGCATTTTTAAACGCATCTAAATATTTAAGCGGCTCACTTATCATAAGATGACAATCAAGGAGCATATCGGTGCATTTTCTCACACACGAAACAACGGGCGGTCCTATTGAAATATTGGGGACAAAATGCCCGTCCATAACGTCAACATGAAGCATATCCGCACCTGCCGCCTCGGTCTTTTTTATTTCACTCTCAAGAGAGGCGTAGTTTGCCGAAAGAACGGACGGCGCAACAAGAATTTTGTTTTCCGTTTTAATGCACTCCTTTTAAAGGCTTAGCGCCTGTAATTTGTCGGCATTGATTTGGTCGCGAAGCTCAAGAACGCTTGAAAACCTTTTCTCATCTCTCAGCCGCTTTTTAAGCATAACCGTTATATTTCTGCCGTAAAGGTCGCCGTTAAAGCCCAAAATATTTGTTTCGCTTCGCTCCTTAAGGCTTCCCACGGTAGGTCTTATGCCTATATTCGTAACCGAGGGGTAAATTTTACCGTCAACCTCGGTTTTTGAAGCGTACACTCCGAAGGCAGGCACCGTAAAGCCATCGTCGAAAAATTGATTGATTGTCGGCGAGCCGATTGTTCTGCCGCGCTCATCACCGTGAACAACGGTAAAATCGTAGCAAAAGTTTCTGCCGAGCATTGCATTTGCATTCTCGATGTCGCCGTTTTTAAGAGCCTCGCGTATTCTCGTAGAGCTTACGGGCGCACCGTTATATTCCATTGCCTTTTGCACAATAAGCTCGATTTTGTTTTTTTCACAAAGAGCCGAAAGCTCCGCCGTGCCGCCTGCGGCATTTTTGCCGAAGCGGTAGTTAAAGCCCACCGAAATTACTCGGGGGGATATTTTTTTTACGATAATTTCTTCAAAAAACCTCTCATATGAAAGCTCCGCTATCTCCGAAAAATCAATGTAAATCGGAGTAACGTCCCACTCTTCGAGAAGGCTTTTTTCGGCTCTTTTTGTAATAAGCGATGTGGGAGACGTTCCTTTTAAAAGCCTTTGCGGATGCTCATTAAATAAAAGAGCATATCTCTTTTCAAAATCGCCTGCCGCAAGCACGCTTTTGTGACCCAAATGCAAGCCGTCAAACGTGCCAAGCGCCAAAAAACAGCCGGTTGTTTTTTCTTTATCAAACATATTTATACTTCCGAATAAAGCCGTTTTACCTTCATATCCTCGGCATCGCTTAAAATTTCGCCTATACCGAGAAATTTATTTTCACTGTAAACTCTTACAAAGCCCGTAAGGCCATGCGTATTAAAGCGCTCCCTTGAAAGACCGCCGCCGTTTTTAAAGCGAAAGCCCTGAGAGGCGGAAACCGTAACCTCGGGGTAGCACATAAGCATTTTTTCAACGGGTATAAGTGCATCAAAAAGCGTTCCGTCCTCGGCTTTTTTATTAAGAGCCTCAAGAGAAAGACAATCACCTATATCCACGGAGCACGCCCTCGTACGCCTTAAGGAGGTCATAACCGCGCCCGTACCGAGGCGCGCGCCTATATCACTTATAAGCGAGCGAATATACGTACCCTTTGAGCATTCGCAAAAAAGCTCAAGCTCGCCGTTTTCGCACTCGCCTACGGAAAGTGATTTTATTTCACACTCGCGGCTCTCACGCTCCACCGTTTCACCGCGCCTTGCAAGCTCATAAAGCCTTACACCGTCCTTTTTAAGAGCGGAATACATAGGCGGAGTTTGCATTATTTTACCCGTAAACTCGGGAAGAACGGAAAGAACCTCATCAAAGGATGCTGTTTTACCGCTTTTTTCAACCACGGCGCCCCATATATCAAGCGTATCCGTTGTAAGCCCCGTTTTAAAGGTGGCTCTGTATGATTTTGTATGGTCGGGAAAAAGCTCTATAAAGCGCGTTGCACCGCCGAGCGCTATCGGCAAAACGCCCGTGGCGTTTGGGTCGAGCGTACCGAGATGTCCGCACTTTTTCTCGCCCGTTATACGTCTTACGGCGGCAACCGCCTTAAAAGAGGTCATATTTTCGCATTTGTCAAGCGGAATTATTCCCGTCATAGCGTTATACCGTCCAAAGTAATTTTTGCCGATTCAAAAAAGCGCTCCTTTGCCTCTTCGAGAGCACAATAAAGCCTGCAGCCCGCCGCGCCCTTGTGACCGCCGCCGCCGAGACGTGCGCAAATTTCGGAGGCATCCGCCTCGATACCCGTTCTTACGGAAATACCAAAGGAGCCGTCGGGCTTTTCTTTTATAACGGCGCCTATTAAAACGCCCTCTATTTGGCGCGGAAGCGCAGTTATACTGTAGCACTCGTCCTCGGTTGAGCCGCTTTTCTCATACATATCACGCGTTAATGTAATAAGCGCGCACCTACCGTCAAAGCGGTATTCAAGCGTTTCTCTCGCAAGAAGCTCAAGCTCCAAAAGATTTTTTGAAACGGTTTCAAACATAAGCTTGTTGATTTTTTTCGCATCAATGCCCACATCGTAAAGCTCCGCGGCAATTCTCAAAGAAGATGCGGTGGTGTTTTGATATTTAAAGCAGCCCGTATCTGTTGAAATACCCGTGTAAATGCATTCGCCGAGATATTTATCCGGTTTAATATTCGCCTCAAGTGCGAGCTTATAAACAATCTCGCATGCGGCGGCGCAATCCTGCAAAAGCTCATATTTTGCATAATGCGTATTAGACATATGATGGTCTATGCACAAATCCACTTTTTTACCGTATTCGTCACAAAGCGAGCCTAAAAGCTTTTCATCGGCAACATCAGCCGCAATAATAAATTCCGGCACAATATCATCATTTGAAACAGCATCCGAAATATAAGAAAAGCTTTCGGGAACCTTATCCGCGCAAAGAAAACGGCATTTCTTACCGAGCTTTTTTAAAATGTAAATAAGAGCAAATGCACTGCCGAGAGTATCACCGTCGGGGTGGTCATGAGAGAGAACGAGAAAGCTGTCGTTCTCTCTTAAAACCTCAAGGCACTGTTTAAAATCAAGTGTCATTTATTATTCCTCATTTTCAGGCGCTGTAAGCTCTTCAAGCTTTTTTGCAATTGCCATACCGTATTCTATTGAATCGTCGGCAATAAAGCGCATCTCGGGAGCCTTTTTAAGCTTAAGGCGCTTACCTATTTCACGCCTTATAAGCCCCGAGGCGTTTGTGAGTGCCTTAACGGCTGTTTTTGCCGTATCAATGCCCTCAATAGCGCTTACATACACCTTTACGAACGACAAATCGTGAGCTGTTTCACAGCGCGCAACCGTTATCATATGCTCCGAAATTCTCGGGTCCTTAAGTTCTCTTATAACAGCTGCCGTTTCGCGCTTGATATCCTCTGCCGTTCTGTCTTGCTTGTATACACCCATAATATACCTCGTATTATTCCGAGTATTCCTCCGTGATGTATGCTTCGAGTATGTCGCCCTCTTTAATGTCGTTGAACTTTTCAAGTCCTACGCCGCACTCGTAGCCGGTTGCGACCTCTTTAACGTCATCCTTAAAGCGCTTAAGAGATGCGATTTCATCCTCAAACACAACAATACCGTCACGGACAACTCTGATTTTTGAATTTCTTGTAATCTTACCATCCGTAACATAGCAGCCTGCAATTGTACCGGCGCTTGAAAGCTTAAATACATTACGAACCTCTGCCTTGCCCATTTCAACATCGCGATATTTGGGCGCAAGCATACCCTTTATAGCTGCCTCTATTTCTTCAATGCAATCGTAAATTACGCGGTACATTCTCATTTCAACGCCGTCGCGCTCTGCATTTTGAACGGCAACGTTATCGGGACGAACGTTAAAGCCGACAATAATCGCATTTGAAGCGTTCGCAAGCATAACGTCGGATTCGTTAACAGCACCTACGCCGCCGTGAATAACCTTAACACGAACCTCGTCGTTTGAAAGCTTTTCAAGACTTTGACGAACAGCCTCAACCGAGCCTTGAACGTCCGCCTTAACTATTACGTTAAGGTCCTTAAGCTCACCCTCGTTAATCGAATCGAAAAGATTGTCAAGTGTTACCTTTTGGTACGACCTGAACTGCTCCTCCTTCTTCTGCTGCTTACGCTGTTCAACAAGCTCTCTTGCAAGCTTTTCATCTGAAACGCAGTCGAAGGAATCACCGCCCGTGGGAACCTCGGTAAGACCTGTAATTTCAACGGGAACCGACGGACCTGCCTCGTCAACCCTTCTGCCCTTGTCATCTGTCATAACACGAATTCTGCCGACCGAGGTGCCCGCAACGATTATATCACCCGTTTTAACCGTACCGTTTTGAACAAGAAGCGTTGCAACGGGACCTCTGCCCTTGTCAAGTCGAGCCTCAATAACAATACCCTTACCTGCTCTGTTGGGGTTCGCCTTAAGCTCCTTCATTTCCGCAACAAGAAGTACGGATTCAAGAAGCGTATCTATATTCATTCTTGTTTTAGCGGAAACCGGAACGCATATAACATCGCCGCCCCATTCCTCGGGAACAAGCTCATACTCCGTAAGCTGTTGAAGAACTCTATCGGGAGATGTGCCGGGCTTATCCATTTTGTTTACGGCTACAACAACCGAAACACCCGCCGCCTTTGCGTGGTTAATAGCCTCTACCGTTTGCGGCATAATACCGTCATCCGCGGCAACAACGAGAATTGCAATATCCGTTGCCATAGCACCGCGCGCACGCATTGCCGTAAACGCCGCGTGACCGGGTGTGTCAAGGAAGGTAATATCCTGACCGTTGAGGTTTACCCTGTAAGCACCTATGTGCTGTGTAATACCACCCGCCTCTGTTTCTGTAACAGAGGTATTTCTTATAGCATCGAGAAGTGAGGTTTTGCCGTGGTCAACGTGACCCATAACAACAACAACCGGGCTTCTGGGAACAAGATTTTCTTCGTTATCCTCGCTGTCGTCTATAATTCTGTCCTCAATTGTGACAACAACCTCTTTTTTAACCTTTGCGCCAAGCTCTGTCGCAACAATTTCGGCGGTATCGTAATCTATAACCTGATTAACCGTTGCCATAACGCCGAGCGAGAAAAGCTTTTTGATAACCTCGGCAGCTGTTCTTTTGAGCATTGCGGCAAGCTCGCCTACCGTAAGCTCCTCGGGAACGGTAATTACAAGAGTTTTCTTGGCTCTTTCGGCTTCGATTCTCTTAAGCCTTTCAAACTCGGTCTCTCTCTTCTTGGAGCGCATTCCCTGCTGCTTTCTGTACTGCTGACTCTTCTGCTTTAATTTTTGCTTGTTTTGAACATTGTCGTTAATAGATCTTACAGGAGCAATATTTTCGTACTTTTCGTTGTACTTTTCAAGCTCAAAGCTGTCGGCTCTTGTATCTATTGTAAGCCTGTCACCCTTTGTTCTTGCCTGCATGGGCGCATCCGCTTTCTTTTCGTGCTTTTTAAACGGTGCGGCAGAGCCGGCCCTTTGATTATCGGGCTTTCCATGCTGAGCTGCGGCATTTTGCTTTGCGGGCGCACTCTGACGGCCTTTGTCGGTATTTTTAGAAGCGCCGCCCTGCTTATTATCGGTATTTTGAGAAGCCTTACCGTCGGTATTTTTTGCTACCGAGCCTTGGCGATTTTTGTCGGCACTCTTTGAAGAAGACTGCTGCTGATTTTTACCGCCGGGCTGTTGATTTTGACCTGCATCGCGACGATTTTTGCTGTCATCGCCCTGCCTTTTGTTGTCAAACTCCTTACCGGATGCTTGCGGCTTTTTGTCAAAGGACTGTCTGTCCTTTTGTCTTTGAGCCTTATCGGAAGCGCCGCTTTTGCGGTTACCGTCGCCGGATTTCGCATCACTCTTTTTGTCGGTGTTTTGCATTGAAAAATACGTATTAAAGCTTTCGACCTGATTTTTCTGTGTTAAAACGTCAAAAACAACGTCAAGCTCCTTGCCCTCAAGAGCACTTTGGCTCTTTTTCGGGTCCTCGAAAAATTCTGCGAGAAGATCGGTAATATCCTTTGTACTCTTATTAAAATCTCTCGCTACATCGTTTACTTTGTATTTGTTTATCATGTTATTCCTCCCCGAACATCAATTCTGTCTTATTTGCAAAGCCTTTGTCTGTTACGGAAAATATTGAAGATTTTTTGCCGATTCCGCTGTAAAAATCATCACTTGAAAACGGCGTTATTATAAGTTTGATATTTTTATCCGATACGAGGTTTTTTGCCTCCTGCTTTAACCTGTCCGAAGCATCTGCCGACAACAAAACAAGCACGGCTTTGTTTTTAACAATGCTTTCCTTTACGGCATCGTGCCCTATTAAAAGCTTTCCCGCTTTACGGCACAGCCCCAAAAAGCCCATTATTCGTTTTTTGTCCACCCTGCACCGTCCTTATAGGTCAAATCTTTTTTCAAGGTCCTCGTAAACCGCGGTCGGAATTTGCGTTTCAAGAGCCTTTTCAAGGCGCTTTGCTTTTCTCGCTTTGTCAAGACACTCCTTCTCGGGGCAAATATATGCTCCTCTGCCGTTTTTCTTGCCTGTTGTATCAAGACTTATTTCGCCCTCGGGGCTTTTAACAACCCTCACAAGCTCGCGCTTTGGCTTCATTTCGCAGCAACCGACGCACTTTCTTAACGGAATTTTTTTCTCTGCCATACTACCACTTACTTACTCTGCGGAATATAGAAGCCGCTTTCGGGCTTAATATCTATTTTGTATCCCGTAAGTCTTGCGGCGAGGCGGGCATTTTGACCCTTGTTGCCTATTGCAAGAGAAAGCTGCGTGTCGGGAACGGTTATATGACAGCCCTTTTCGTTTTCAGGGTCCTTTTCAACCTTTAAAACGGTTGCGGGAGCTAACGCCGCGGCAATAAACTTTGCAGGATCCTCGTCGTATGCTATAATGTCAATCTTTTCGCCGCCGAGCGTATCAACAATCTTTGAAATTCTCGCACCCTTAGGACCTATGCAGGCACCTATTGCATCTACCTTTTCATCGTTTGAAATAACGGCAACCTTTGTTCTTGAGCCTGCCTCTCTCGCAACGGATTTAATTTCGACAATACCGTCGTAAACCTCGGGAACCTCTGTTTCGAAAAGGCGCTTAACAAGACCGGGATGGGTTCTCGAAATCATAGCTCTGGGTCCTCTTTCGGTCTCTCTTACATCTACAATGTAAATCTTTGTAAGCTGGCCCTCAACAAATACCTCACCGGGAACCTGCTCACCCCTGGGAAGAACCGCCTCGGACTTTCCTATTTCAAGCGTTACGTTACCCGTTTTCGGGTCAATACGTAAAACCTTAGCCGAAACAAGCTCCTGCTCCTTAGCCTTAAACTCTCTTAACATAAGTCCGCGCTCGGCATCGCGAATGCCCTGACGAATAACGTTCTTTGCCGTTTGTGCGGCAATTCTGCCGAATTCCTTCGTCTGAAGATTAATTTCAACAACATCTCCGGGAAGCGCCGCTTTTTTATATTTCTGCGCCTCATCAACTCCGATTTGCGCGTTTTCATCCTCAACAGTCTCAACAACCGTCTTTTTGAGGTATACTCTAAGCTGCTTTTTTTCAATATCGGAATCGCAAAATACAATTTCCTCTCCGCCGTAATCCTTTCTAACCGAGGTAACAATCGCCGCGCAAACCTTCTCAAGAAGATAATCCGCGGGAATACCCTTTTCCGCCTCAAGAAGCTCTATTGCCTCAAAAAACTCCTTATTTTCATTCTCCGGAGCTTTTACCGCCTTTTTTCTCATTTTTCTTACCAATCCTTTCAAACAGCCGCAACGCGCCTAAATATCAATTTGCCTTATTCGGGCTTAATTGCGACAGATAATAAATTACAGTTCGAAATCATCAAGCTTTACAAATGCCGTTTCCTTTTTGGTTGCGGTCATTTGGGTTTCGTCATCAAGCGCTATTGTAATATCGCCATCCTCCGAATAATCAACAAGAACACCCTTAAACTCACGCTTACCGTCACACGGACGAATAAGCCTTAAAATAACCTTTTCACCCATAAAGCATTCAAAGTGAAACGGCCTTACAAGCTTTCGCTCTATTCCGGGCGAGGAAACCTGAAGATTATAAGATTTGTCTATGGGGTCGTTTTTTTCAAGCGGCTCGTCAAGCGCGTGACTCATATTAACGCAGTCATCAATTCCAACGCCGCCCTCCTTGTCAATAAAAACGCGAAGGTAATAATTCGCGCCCTCCTTTTCAAAGCAGACGTCCCACAAAACAAGGCCGAGCTCATCTGCTATCGGCTTTGCAATATCCCAAACCGCACCGACAATGTTTTTTGCCACAAAAGCACCTCTTTTCAACAGCATTTTTATCTTCCCACAATAACCGAGAGCAGGCGGTTTCGCCTGCTCTCGAAGGGGTTAATGTTCTTACATCGTTACTATATCACATTCCACAAAAAAATACAAGTGGTTTTGTAAATATTTTCAGCTTTTTAAGCTTTTAATTCATTCTTTAATTCAAATCTCAGCCCCAAACGGCATAAAGCACCGTGTTTTCGTCAAGAATTAAGGTATCACCGGGGTTAAGCGCTGCCGAATTCGCCTTTTTATCAAGCGACCAGCCCAAAAACTCCGAATCACCGTTTTCCGGGATTATATCCGAAACAGAAACGCTTGTGCCTTTTTTCGAAATCTGCTCATTGGGCGTTTTTGTTCCGCCGCCGAGCTCATACGTAAGCGTTGCCTTTTCCTCCTCACCGTAAACAAGAACAAAGCCGAGAGAGGTCTCTTCAAGCTCGCTTATATCAACACAATTACCTGTACCGTCATTTAAAACCGCTGTTTTACCGTCTGCCGTGTAATAAGCGCCGGACTCTTTAAACAGAAGAGAAATCAAAGAGAGGTTCTCCTCGTCCGCGCTCAAAATTTTTGCGCCCTTAAGCTCGGCTATACACCTAATCGCATCAAAGGTTTTGTGACAATCGTAAACCTCATATTTATTGCCGCCGAAGGAGGCTGTATTAACGGGTGTTACGCTGTCGAGCGAATATTCGCAAACAAAGCCGGTTGCGCGCACCCTTTGCGGCGCGTTTACAACAAAGCCGTCTGTATAAAGAAGCTTTTCGGACTCATCCGATAAAACATAATATCTGTCGTATTTTCCGTTTGAAATAACCGATTTAAGTGTATCCTCACTGCCGTTTAAACCGGCAAGGCTTCCGCCGAAGCTCTCGCAAAGCCTTTTTGCATCGTCAAGAGCAATTGAGTAATCGTACACCTCATATACCGAATTACCTACGGCTTTAATGAAAGCAGCCTCCTTAACATCCTCGGGTGTTGCGGAGTTGTTAATGTATTGCGGACGCGCAACATAATTAATACGCGAGCCGTAATAATATGAGCAGCCACTCGAAACAGGATATTTTAACTGTTTTACGCAATTTGAAAAATTACCGTCTACGGTGTAAATATAGCTGTCATCAACGTCGGTAACTATCGCAACATGGTCAATGCAGCCGTAAGAGCACGAGCACGTGCAGCTGAAAACAAAATCACCGGGCTGAAGAGGTCTGTCGCCGAACTCGAAGCGCTCCGCGCCGACAGAACTAAACGCACTGTAATATGCACTCTCGGCTGAGACAAGCCGAGGAACAATACTCGTGGAAATTCCCGCGACACCTGCGCACCAGGTGGCAAACATATTGCACCAAGCGCCCTGATAGCCGTACCACCTACCGTACTCGGTAAAGTCGCCTTCACCATCGGCATCACCGGAAAGGTCGTAAGAAGAATAGCTCTCATGGTAGCCGATTTGAGATTTTGCAACGTTAACAATATCTATAAGCTGATCGCCGGTAAGCTTAACGCTTTTTAAAGCCGCGTAATATTCGCCGCCGGCATATGAAGCAGAGGGACTGTATTCAACCGTTCCCGTTACCGCGAATGCCGAAGGCACCGCCGCCAATGCAATAAGCAGCGATAATACCGCCGCAAGCACGCGTTTTTTTGTGTTTGGGTTCATAGAATAACGCCTTTCTTTGTTACTTAACCGCAACTCAATTATTGCAGGTTGTTACCAATGGTTACAAGCCTGTAACTTTTTAAAAGCCAATGAAGGCATTATAACATATGAAAAACTCTTTTTCAACCCCAAAATTGCACTATAAAACGTTCTCAAAGCGCCGATTTGCTCGCGCATTGCACAAAAAAATGCGATATGAGCACAAAATAGTTACAATACTGTCACTGCAAATTCCAAGTCCACATAAATGAAAATTTTTCGAGAATGTAAAAAAACGGGCGCTTATGACGGTGCGCTTCGGCTCATTCTCGCCGTCATTTTAAAGGCATAACTCCCGCTTCTCACCTTCGATTGTATCAGCTTCCGAAGGCTCGCCCGCTGTTCACAAATCATTTACCATTTTCGCAAATTGTTCACAGCTAATTCACACGCAATTTATTTAAGAATGTTATTATTCAATCAATGAAGCACGGAGAACGCCGCTCTTCGGCTTCAGAGAAAACAACATTTGTTTTCATTCCTATCTCCTTATTCAAATATACCCCCACAAGCATAAGGCTCTCCCTTAACCGGGAGAGCCTTGTGCGTTTTACAGTACCTACGCAACAAATCGAACAAATGCAAAAACAAACGGGTTACGCAAAATTTCCATTAAAAAACAATTATATATAACAAATTAAAAAATACCAATGCAAAAACGGATAATTCCCCGTAATTGCATTGGTATATTTTTATTGTAATTACGTCTGACATCGCACCTTACGGTGCGAAAACGCCTCGCGGCGCAATGCGCGCCTCATGTTGCGCACTTTTTTGCATTACATAAATAAACGGTATTCCGATAAAAGCATCAAAGAATTACTGCATCCAGCCCCAAATTACGTCAAAGAGCGGAAGCTCTGCTATAAATCTTACGATTGTATCGGGAATGATGCTTGCGATCATCCAAAGGTCAACAAACGCGCCGTTTGATTCACTGGGGGAGCCGTTGTACTCAAGCGTAAATGCCTGTGTGTAAACAATGCCGCCCTCGCCGAATACCTCGGCTCTTACATAGGAACCTATTTCATCGCTGTAATCTCTGAGATTTAATGTATCGCCTGTTGCGATAGTTTTGCCGTCGGCGATCCAACGAACACAAAGACCGTCGTGATTTATTGTGATAACATCTCTGTCATCGTCAACATCAATAGAGGAAATAACGGGAGCGTCAACCTCCTGGGGAGCCTCATATTTTGCCTTTGCGTTTTCAGCCTGCATATCAAGAAGCTGTGCGCTTAATGCAAGAGATTGTTCGTCACTGCCGAGTGCAAGAGTGTTTGCAATGTCGGTAATTTCTTCGGGGTTACCGATATATTTGCTGCAAGCGAAGAACTGACCGTTTGCAAGACAGTTTTTAAGGCTTTCAACAGATTGGTCGGGCATAAGAGCCGAAACATAGCCGGAGTAAACAACGCCTAAATTATGAGCATCACTTGAGCCTATAGCGAAAACATTTCTGCCGCTGGGAACAACATTCATAAGAAGAATATCCCAAAGCTTTCTGTCATAACGTGTTCTTGAGTCGCCCTTGCTGTTTACATCGATACCGATGCAAGACGGATATGTTTTAAGAAGATTTGTAAATTTGTCGATAACATATTTGTAATGAGTGTCATCGTAATTATAAGCATCTGCGGTTTCGTCCTCATCGCGAGCGCTTGAATACTCACCGGGATGGTTAATTACGGAAAGACCGCCGAGAGCATCAATATTGCTTATGGGAGTCTCATAATCGCTTGTACCGCCCAAATTGCCGTTGCCGTAATCTGCAAACCAGCTGTTAACGTGAGCGTTGTTAAGAGATGTGGGGTTGTGCTCAATAGCATAAGGAACGCGCATCATTTCGTGCAACGGTTCACCGTTTGCGGCTAATTGATAATAATACTCCGTATCCTCTGCTGCTCTCACCTTATAGCGAAGGCCGTTTGCGGCATAACCGCCGTTTTTGTTGAGAACCTCAACGGGGCCGGGACGCTTTAACGAGCAAAATACCTTAAGAGCGGGAACAACACACTCCTCGGTCCAGCTGTAGCTTGTTGTACCGTGGTCGGATATTGCGAGAATATCGTAACCGAATTTGTAGTGCTCTTCAACCATCTCTTTAAGAGTGTTGTTGCCGTCTGAAGCCGAGGTATGGCTGTGAAGATCGGTTTTGTACTGCTTCCAATTCCAATCGACACCATCATAGGGGTTCGTAATTGTGTAGTCAACACCTGCCTGTGCGGCAAGAGCAACACAAGAAAGTGCGCCCATAAGAAGCGAAACAACACAAATGACGGACAGAATCTTCTTCATTTTTGTCATGTTTTTTCCTCCTAAATCAGTTGTTACTGAATTCTTTGTTTATTGAAAGCTCGGCAAGGGCCTCCTCGCGCGAGATTTTTCCGATATTTGCATCCGTAATAAGCTGAACGTCCTTGTCCTTAAGCTTATAAAATGCCCAAATAACCGTGGCAATTACAAGACCTATTACGGGAATCATAGTATAAATAAACCACAAGCCTCCAAGAGTGTAATCCGATTGATAAACGGGGTTCTCCTGAAGCTCCTTAAAGCTGTCTGCAGTAACCTTTTGCCAATCGAAAAAGCCGAGAAGTGCAAGCGGAAGCGCTGTTGATACCGCCGACGTAAGCTTCACCATAAAGGTTTGAATGGCAAAGGTAATGCCCTTTGCATCAATTCCCGTTTTAAACTTACCGTATTCGGCACAATCGGGGGTAAACATAAAGCCCATAACGCCCGTAATGCTTGCGGGAATTGATTTTAATGTCATAAGAACAACAAAAACAATCACGTTGTTGTAGCCGACAAGCCACATTGCGGTGCCTAAGGCAGCCGCAAGCACGGCACAGGTTAAAAATACCTTCATTTTGTCGTACTTTTCAATAAATTTCGGAACAAGCAACGAGAATATAAGCGACGGTACAACGGAAATTGCGCTGACCAGAAGGCTGAAAATTTCGTTATTGAAAAGATAATATGAAACGAAAAGATTTAATGCATTTGAAACATTGGCTGAGCTGAAGAAAAAGTAGCCTATGTAATAAATGAGAAGATATTTGTTTGAGAACAAATATTTAAACATGCTTCTCAAGGTAAAGCTTTCGTCACTTTCGCCGCTGTAACGCTCCTTACCCTTTGAGCAAATGGGTATCATAAGAGCAAACGCCGCAGTTGAACAAACAAGCGCAACAACGCTGTATGAAAAGCCAACGCTGCGGTGAACAAGTATTGTTCCGAGAATTGTCGAAAGACCCGAGCCAACGCCCGCCCAAATGCTTTTGTAGGATTGAAGCGCCGTTCTTTCCTCAAGGCGGTTTGTCATTGCCGTAACATAACCGAATATCGGTACATCGCAAAGCGTATACGCGGTATCCCACAAAATATACGATATTGCAAACCATACAAGCTGAAGCGCCTCGTTCATACCGTTGCTTTTGGGTATGCAAAACATAATAACCGTTGTTATGGGAATTGCGACAAGCGAAATTTTAAGCCAAGGAATGAATTTTTGACCGCTTTTAAATTTCACCTTGTCAAAAATGCAACCGAAAACGGCATCATTCACGGCATCCCAAATTTTTACAACAAGCATTATACTCGCCGTAGCGGCTGTGTCAACGCCTTGGAACAAAAGGTAGGTTACAAGGTAGGTTGAAACAAGCGTATAAATAACATTTTGACCGCAAAAATAAAGATAATAATACATACGCTCTTTTTTAGCGGTAACCCATGTTTGCGGCTGTTGTCTGCCAAGTAATTTCATAAGCCTCTCTCCAAACTGCTTACAGTCACGCGCTCTATATTATACACCCTTACGTCGCGCTTTTCAATAAGTCATAATTAATAAAAAACACTGTATTTATCTGTGCAAAAGTACATCACTACATATAAATTATAACATAAAAATATCCTTTTGTGACCGATTTGGCGGAAAAATCTCATATTCGGATATTTGCACAATAATTCGAGCTTGTTTATGTGCATTGTAACCACACTTCAATTTTGCGCTTGGTATTGAAAAACGTCGCGGTATTTGTTAAAATATACTTCAAAAGAAGGCTTAAAAAGAGGTATGCTTATGAAACCCGTTCGTACATTTTTACAGCAAAATGCCATTAAGGCGCTTTTGGCAGCAGAAAAACCGCTTTACGAAAAAACAGGCGGTATGATCGCGCGCAACCGCTTTCTTTCATCGGTAAAAATACCGTATGTCGGCACAAGCGTTAAAATTGTAAAGGAAACGGACGACTCCGTTTTTCTTGCAAAATTCAAGCCCGACGGCTCGTACGACCCCGACTTTAAAATACTTTGCGGCACGGACCTCCACCTTGACGAGGATTACGATTTAAACGACTTTGCGCTCTCGGACCTTGTAACGCACATAGCGCGACAAAAGCCCGACCTTGTTATTTTCACGGGAGACGTTGTGCTTTCGAAATATCAACAAATAGATGCAATTCAGTTCGGAGAAATGATGGAGCGTATGGGCATTTATTGGGCATACGTTTTCGGCAATCACGAGGCGCACGAGGAGCGAGGATATTTTAAGTACCTTATTTTCAAAAGCCTTACGGATTTTCCGCACTGTATTTCAAAATTCGGCTCCCCCTCTCTTTACGGCTACGGCAATTTTGCCATAAACATAATGAAAAACGAAAACGAAATAAGAGAAAGCCTTTTTTGCATGGACTCCGGCAGAAGCATTCGCGAGCCGCATATTACAAACAACAACCTTCCGCGCTCAATTAACGGCTACGATTACATAAAGCCCTCGCAAATTCGCTGGTATGAAAACAGCGTAAACGCTCTCAAGGCAAGGTACGGCGATTTTAAATCAATGCTCTTTTTCCACATTCCGCTCCCGGAGTATTTAAACGCCTGCGATTTAAACGAGGACGGCACGTATTCGTTCACGGATAAGGTAAAGGTAATTTACGGCGAACAGCACGAGTCAATAGGCTGCTCACCGTATAACAGCGGGCTTTTTGAGGCAATGAAAAGAGTCGGCGGCGAGGGCGCCTTTTGCGGCCACGACCACGAAAACGACTTTGCCGTAATTTACGACGGCATTTACCTTGTTTACAACCAATGCTGCGGCTACGTAACATATTCCGATGATGACCCGAATTTAAAGCTCGAAAAGCGCGATTGGCGCCGCGGCGTAAACATAATCGACCTTAAAAGCGACGGCACCTTTGCTCTTTCACAACATTTCAACAAGGAAAACGAATAGCTTTTATTTGTAAACAACCTCGAAAGGATATGGTTTGTTGCTTAGGTATTTGAAAAAGTATTGGGTATTTTGTATATTGGCACCGATTTTTATGATCGGTGAGGTCAGTATGGATCTTTTGCAGCCCGATATGATGGCTGAAATTGTTGATAAAGGCGTTCTCGGCGGAAATATGGGACTTATAATTTCCGTTGGAATTAAGATGATTTTAACGGTTATCGGCGGCGGTATGTGCGGAATTTTGTGCGGAGTTTTCGCAAATATCGCGGCGCAGGGCTTCGGCAACGACCTTCGCAAGGACCTGTTTTCAAAAATAATGAACCTTTCCTTTCAGGACACGGACAAAATCTCAACCGGTTCACTTGTAACACGTCTTACAAATGATGTTACGCAGGTTCAGCAAACCGTTACCATGACCGTTCGCGGACTTGTCCGCAACTCGGTTATGTTTCTCGGTGGAATTTTAATGCTGTACCGTCAGTCGCCGAGGTTTGCGGCGGTAGCAACATGCGGACTGCCGTTTGTGGCTATCGTCATTGTGTTTTTTCTTAAAAAGACCTCTCCGCTTTTTGCCGAGGTTCAAAAAAAGCTTGACAGCATTAACCATATAATGCAGGAAAATGTTGCCGGCGCGCGCGTTGTAAAGGCATTTGTTAAAGAAGATTACGAGGAAGAGCGCTTCGGTGATGCCAACGATGCGCTTTGCCGTGAAAATCTTCGCGTGCAAAGCCTTCTTGCGTTTATGAGTCCGTGTATGAACATTGTTTTGAATGCGTGCGTTGTTGCGGTAATTGCCGTTGGCGGCTACACCGTAAAAAGCGGCGGTGACATTACCCCCGGCAACACAATGGCGGCAATTACATATCTTGCTCAAATACTTCACGGCGTAACATTTATGGCAAATATTTTCCAAACCTTCAGCCGTTCAAAATCCTCCGCCGACAGAATCAACGAGGTTTTACGGTGCGGTGAGGCTGTTAAAAGCGGCAAATACCGCGAAAAAACCGCGCTTAAGGGTTCAATTGAATTTAAAAATGTTGATTTTTCATACCCCGAAAGCGACGGCCAAAATGTGCTTGAAAACATCTCTTTTTCGCTTTCAAGCGGTGAAACTCTCGGAATTATAGGTGCAACGGGCAGCGGAAAAAGCACACTTGTAAACCTTATTCCGCGATTTTTCGATGTAACGGGCGGTCAAATTCTTGTAGACGGTGTAGACGTTCGGGAATATGAGCTTGAGGCTTTACGTGAAAAAATTGCGATTGTTTTGCAAAAATCGGAGATGTATTCGCGTAGCATCGAAGAAAATATCAGCTGGTCAAGGCCGAATGCCACACCGTGGGATATTAAAAAAGCCGCCGAAACAGCACAGGCGGATGAATTTATATGTGCAAAAGCAAACGGCTATTACACGCTTGTTTCGGAAGGCGGCCACTCTCTTTCCGGCGGTCAAAAGCAGAGAATTTCAATAGCACGAGCTCTTTTAAAGGACTCCGAAATTTTAATATTTGACGATGCCACAAGTGCGCTTGATTTAAAAACCGAGGCTGATTTTTTCGCCGCACTGAAGTCGGAGCGACCCGATGCCGCAAAAATCATTATAGCTCAGCGAATAGCAACCGTTAAAAATGCCGACAGAATAGCCGTTCTTGATAACGGCAAAATTTCGGCTATCGGAACACATAAACAGCTTCTTGAGCTTTCGGAGCTTTACCGCGATATATATAATTCTCAGCTTAAAGCGGATTCCGCTTATGCGGGAGGTGCAAAATGAGTATACAAAAAGAGCTTCCACGGGGCTTTGAGGGCAAAAAAGAGGAAAATGCCGTTTACTACGGCGAGGCACCGAAAAATCGCCAACAGCCCACGGTTAATTTCAGACAAAGACCGGGCGGCGGACCGGGAAGAGGAATGGCGCAGCCCGTTGAGCACGCCGCCGATGTAAAGGGCACCTTAAAAAGGCTTTTAAAATATTTCAAGCAATCAAACAGGCTTCTTGTAATGCTTCTTATTTCGGTTGTGCTTGTAACGCTTGCGGGGCTTTTTGCGCCCTCGCTTCAGGGTAGCGCAATAGATGCCATCAAGGACCGCGATTGGCAGTCGCTCATAAATTGTATAATTGCACTTGCAGCGGTTTACATTTTAAATGTGCTGTTTTCGCTTGCACAATCTCTTCTTTCGGCAAGAGTAAGTCAAAGCATTACAAGGCTTCTTCGCCGCGACCTTTTCGGGAAGATTGACAGGCTTTCAATAAAGTACCTTGACACTCATTCAAACGGCGATATAATGAGTCGAATGACAAACGATGTTGAAAATGTTTCAACAACCGTCTCTCAAAGCATAGGCTCGCTTATTTCCGGTGTTTTAACGGTTATAGGCACGGTTGCGGTGATGTTTTATTATTGTCCGCAGCTAACGCTTATTACAATGGTAACGGTTATTCTTACAATTGTCGTTACAAAAAGGATGTCCTCCGTAATGCGAAGGGTTTACCGCACGCGCTCGCGCCTTTTGGGTCAGCTTAACGGTCACGCGGAGGAAATGATAACGGGCTATAAATCAATAGTTGCGTATAACAAGCAAAAGGATGTTACAGATGAATTTTGCAAGACCTCGGACGAGCTTAAAAAAGTAAGCATTAAGGCGGAAATTTTAGGCGGCTCAATGGGTCCGCTTATGAACTGTATTTCAAATATAAGCTTTGTTATAGTTGCCGCGTTCGGCGGATATTTTGCTTTTACGGGTCTTATTACAATAGGAACGGTTTCGGCTTTTATTATATATGCAAAGCAGTTTTCACGCCCGATAAATGAAATTGCGCAGCTTTACGGCACAATTCAAACCGCCGTTGCCGGCGCGGAGCGCGTTTTTGCGCTCCTTGATGAGCCGGATGAGGACAACACCGGCACGCTGGAGCCTGAAAAGACCGAAGGAAAAATCAGCTTTAAAAATGTGAATTTTTCATATGTTCCGGGAAAGCAGGTTTTATATGACTTCAGCCTCGATGTAAATCCGGGTGAAAAAATAGCGCTCGTAGGTGCTACGGGCAGCGGAAAAACAACCGTCGTGAATCTTCTTATGCGCTTTTACCCGCCGGACAGCGGTGAAATACTCGTTGACGGAATCAATATTTACGATTTAAAGCGCGACTACCTTCGAAAAAACACGGCAATCGTTTTGCAGGATACGGTGCTGTTTTCAAATACGATTGAAAATAATATAAAATATGCCGACCTTGAGGCGACGGACGAGGCTATGGTAAATGCCGCCGAAATGAGTCACATAAAAAGCTATATTGAAAAGCTCCCGAAAAAGTACAAAACATACCTTGCAAAAGCCGGTGCAAACCTTTCGCACGGTCAACGCCAGCTAATGTCAATAGCGAGGGCGGTGCTTAAAAATCCGAAAATTTTAATTCTCGACGAAGCGACCTCTTCGGTTGACACAAGAACCGAGAAAAAAATTCAGGATGCCATGGTACGGCTTATGAAAAACCGCACAAGCTTAATTATAGCCCACCGCTTAAGCACAATCCGCGATTCCGATAAAATTGTTGTTATGGATAACGGCAGAGTTGTGGAAACGGGCAACCACGAGGAGCTTTTAAAGAAAAAAGGAAAATATTACGAACTTTATATGACCCAATTTGCGGGTAATAAAACGTAAGGCAAACGGCTGTGCGGTTCCGGCTCGAAGCCGGGATTGAAACGGTATGGAGAATGTAGTAAAATTATTTTATGTCTTTATATTAATACGTCTTTTAAGGGGGAATTTTAATGCTTACAGATGATAAAGAGCTTGAACAGGGTTATTTTGAAACGGTTAAAAGCTTTATTGCTTCGGAGTCCGAGAGACTTTCGAAATTTATAGACAACTGCTTTGATATGGTAAAAAGTCAGGGCGCAAAATTCAATGAGGACAATCCAAACGGCGGTATGTATTCGGGAATGGATCTTACACAGCTTCATTACGAAATGCAAAATGAGATGCAAAGAGCCGAAGAGGCCAAAAATGACATTTGGTTTTACAAAAAGCTTATAAATGAGCCGTATTTTGCGCGCGTGGATTTTGCATCGGATAAAACAGGGCGCCTTCAAAGGGTTTACATAGGTCTTAAAACGCTTCAATATCCCGATACCTTCGATATGCTCGTATGTGACTGGCGCGCGCCTGTTGCCTCGCTTTTTTACGAGGATTTTCCGGACGGAAAAGCGTATTTTGAAGCACCTGCCGGAAAAATCGAGGGCGAACTGACGCTGAAAAGGCAATACAAATTCAAGAACGGCGAGCTTAAATATTATATAGACAGCGACCTTAAAATCAACGATGACATTTTACGCGAGGTTTTAAGTGAGCAGTCCGGCAACGGCGGCCTCAAGGTAATAGTAAACAGCATTCAGCGCGAGCAAAACGCCGCTATACGCTACAACAAAAGCAACAATCTTCTTGTTACGGGTGCTGCGGGCAGCGGCAAAACAAGTGTAGGCTTTCACAGGCTTGCATACCTTCTTTACAGAAACAGAAAAGAGCTTTCGTCTGCGGAGACGGTTATGTTTTCAAATAACGACATTTTTTCAAGCTACGTAGCGGATATAATTCCGGAGCTTGGCGAAATGCCTATTAACTATTCGAGCTTTTATGCAATATTCGGTGCGGAGCTTCCCAAATACACCGCCGAAGACTACTACTCGCTCGCGGACAGGCTGATATCCGGTGATGCTGTTCGCGAAAAAAGCGTAGCTTTCAAATTTTCCGAGGCTTTTTCAGATGAGCTAAAAAACGCGGCAGACAGCTTTTTGCCCGCATTTGCAAGCGTTTCGTTTTATGATGCCGAGGTTATTTCGGCAGAGGAGCTTCTTAACAGATTCAAAAGCCTTGAAGGCACGCCTCCGGCGCTTCGGGGAAATCGCCTTTGCGACTACGCAAGCGGCAAAATAGACGATTATTTTGCAATAAATAAGGAAGAAATTTTTGAAATTGTCGATGCTGAAACGGGTGTTGACGAAGACACAAACCGCGCAATAAAGCTTAAAAGAAGGCTCTTGAAGCAGGACACCGCCCGAATGATAACAGCCGCGCTTGAATTTGACCCGGTTGTTATTTACCTCAAGGTGCTTTACCCGTACCTTAAAAAATGCGGCGATGACGGCTCTGTGGCATCAATTACGGAGGATACTCTTAAAACGGGCAGGCTGTTGTTTGAAGATGCGCTTGCCGTTGTAAGGCTTAAGCAATTTATGGGCTCCGCCGCGATTATTCCCACGGTAAAGCACATTTTAATTGACGAGGCGCAGGATTTATGCGAGCTTCAGCATACTATTATACTCAATATGTTCCCCAAGGCGTCATATACGCTTTTGGCAGACACAAATCAGGCTATTTTGCCCGCGGTAAACATTACAAGCACAGACCGCCTTGCCGAGCTTTATAAGGCAGAGGTTTTGCGCCTTAACAAGAGCTACCGCTCAACCGCGCAAATAAATAATTTTGCATTGTCACTTCTTCCCGAATGCCGCCGCTATGAAATTTTCGAGCGAAGCGGCGAGGAGGTGCGCATTTCTCACGGTGATGCCGTGGAAAATATCAAGGCGATGCTCGGTGACTTTTTGAAAAAAAGCAAAAATGCGGCAATCATAACAAAAACCGCCGCCGAGGCAAAAAGGCTTTACAATGCGCTTAAAGCGGATATTCCGAATATTAAGCTGTGTAACAGCGAAACCGATTCGCTCCCGGAAGGCACCTGTGTAATCAGTCTTGCGCTTACAAAGGGTCTTGAATTTGACAGTGTTATTGTTGCCGATACAGACGGCACATTTTGTGACGAAAATTCAAAGGGCTTTCTTTATATGGCCGCCACAAGAGCACTTCACAGACTCGGAATTGCTCAAAACCTCGTGTCCAATGATGTATAAACACAAAAGCCACCACGCGCACATTGCATAGCCGCAAGGCGCATTGCCGTAGGCATTCTCGCGCGTATGCGCGAACACAATCAAATCGCCCTCGGCGATTTCCGAAATTTTGCATTTTGCATTTTGCATTTTGCATTTGCGCGACAAACGTCGCGCATTACGGCGAACGCGGGCGTTTAAAAAACGCCCCTACGTGGGATGCAATGGGTGCGTGTGTGGTGGGTTGCGCATAAAAAGCATCACAGGGTTGGTTCCGTGAGGAACCAACCCTGTTTTGTTCACTTAAGTTAAACCGTCAGTGAAGTAATTCAATTTTCCTTACTGCAAATAAGGTGGGATTAATACCAGCCCTGATCGGACCAGTTGTCGCTCTTTGATACAGTAAGAACGTCTTCGAGCTCGAACTCTTCGATTACAAGCTCGGGTGCTTTGTAGTCTTTCATTCTCGAAAAACTCCTTTCTGTAA
>CAYQPJ010000017.1:0-37869 GCA_964419515.1 uncultured Eubacteriales bacterium | reverse complement strand
GAAAAGCGTATTTCGGAACTCATTAAACTCCATAGATATTTAAGCCCTAAAGAAAAGGAAATATATCCGCAGTGGCTTGAAAACAAGTTGGTGCAAGAGGCTGAATGGAAAAAGACAACCGAAATTCGTCAATTTATTCGTAAAGCTCCCGAAGAACAACAAGCACCTAAAGAATACAGATACGAATACAACCTCGGTGATACGGTATATATCGGTGCAGACGAATACACGATTGTTTCACTTGATGACCCCGTAATTCTAAATGACAGTCAATATCCTTTATTCAATAAGGAATTTTCAAAGGCTGACTTTGAGAAAAAGGTTAAAGAAAATCCTGCTAACAATCATTTGAGGGTTGAAGTTGAACTTGAAAGACCTATTGAGAATAGCGAACCCGAAACAGGAGTTGATGAAAGTAATAAACCGGATTTCTTGGTTCAATATGAACAGATTAAAAATGAAAATCCCAACGGTGTACTTCTTATGTACACAGGCGGGTTCTATATTGCTTTTGGAAAAGATGCCGAAACTCTTTCAAAGTATACGCATTATGTAGCACCGGGAAAGAATTTTTACGGAAATGTTTTTACTCCTTGCTGTGAGGTTCTTGATTTTAATTTGAGCTATAATAAAAATCTGTTTTCTCCCATAATTACATCTTTCTATAAATACTTTACGATTCCTCATATTGCAAATTGTTTGCCCGGCACCACTTTTTGAAAGCAGCATAAACGAAATTGTTTTTTTCGATGGGCATATTGTTTTTAAGATATGCTTGTTCAACGGACATATTATGTAGGTTTACTTCTATTGCGGCAACTGCATGTCCGTTTTTGTTCATACAGATCACAGGATTGAAAGTTTCGAACTCACCTAAACAATTATCAAGTTCCGTACCATAATAAATATAATCATTTTTTGTGCGAAGAAGCGAGAACATATATCCGCAAATATTATTTTTCTTAAATTCAATTTTTTCTTCATGATAATATGACTCACTACAGTTGTTGAGGTTATGAAAACATGTAACTGTGGCATCGAGCTTGTCCATTAAATTACTGTTTTTTTCTTTCCATTCGTTTTGAGCTTTCTTGCGAAGTTTTTCACTGAGAGCTAAATATGTCATACCATACCGGTTGAACACATCGTTATGAAACATCAGGTATCGCACGAAAGTGCCCGAACCTTTAATTCTTGCAAAATCTGTATAAAACACAAAAATGTTTTCATATGTATGCATAAACTTCAGCAGAATATGTGAATTGCTTCCATTCATAAATTTGAGCAAATAATTTATATCGCCTAAAATAATGTTTAATTTTTCCACTTCTTTAATATAGAAAAATAAACTTGGCGTATTAAACATCAATCTTTTTAATGCCTTGGTTTTAGGCAAGGATGATGCACTGAATATTCCGGGGGTTCGGGAATATTTGTGAAGGCTTTTGCGAATATTGGAAAATGTTTTGTTAAAATCCGAAAGTTTATTTTTGTTATATTCATATGGTATGTTAGAAAAGAATTCTTTTTTGTAACCAATATAGGTAACCATTTCGCAAAATCTTTTAAAATTCAATTCACTACTACTGTATGGTAATGGGCTTTTCCACTCTATACGGAAAAATCTTTTTAAAACACCTTTGATAAATGAATTACCGTCAATTTCGGAAATTAGTTTGCTCGATACGTTGCAGATAGTGTTTGTTATATCTCTAACGCAAATAATTCTGTCACCGTCGGTTAATTTTAAGTGAATTTTCCCTTTTTTAAAGTTGAATGTTACAGATTCGGTTAACGGGAAGATAGAAACAGTTAATCCCGCAATCCAATTTATATCGAGAATATCTTTTATGTTTTTTAATTCTGTGCTTACAGTAAGCTTATGCCTGTCATGTGTGAAGATATATTCCTCGGTTTTTGCGGAAATTGGTGCTATGTGGGAACAATTGGGACACACAATATCGTTATCGGGCACAAATGGATCGTATAGTTTTAAGACTTTACATGATGTATCAAATAAGTTTGGAACACAACACCATTTGTATGCATTTAAACGGTTGATTGCTTTTTGCGGGGTATATCCCTCAATCGTATGCTTGTATGCACCAAATCTAAATCCACAAGTAGGACATATCAACAAATCCTTTTTGAAATAAGCAGCATTATCTTTTGTGTCAGCTATTACTTCAGAATATCTAAACTGTTTTGATGTTCCTAATACTATATTATAGGCAGAGTACAAATCCAAGCTGTCTGTTTTTTGTATAGTCTTAAATCCCTTGTTAATAGTTATCGTTTCGGTTGTCATTATCTCACCTATCTTTACTAATGATGCATTCTTGGCGGATACGATGATGAAATTGATATCGCATCTGATTTTTTTGATGCAAGCAAAGTTCCTTCGTTGGTAGCCACAATAGATTCAAGTTTTGTCTGCTCTATTGTTTGCTGAGTGCCGGGAGTGCCATGTGTCAATCCGCTACTGCTTTCATTCATGCCGAACGCCTAAGAGAGTTGTTCCGGACAACAACCTTAATTTTATATAAAATGTATGTTGCCGTTGATTTGGATTATAGATGACACACTTTTCTTTTTGGGCACATCATTATAGCACCTGCATTTTGATTTTGTCAAATTATCTTTGATAATTGACACCTCGTAAAGGATATGATATGCATTGTCAAGGTTTTTAACTGTATTCGATAAGGTTTTCCCCACATTAAGGTGCTTCGCATTTACGGAGGATAGGGCGCCGGGGAGCGACCCGAACGCCGTAAGCGGGTTAGCAGAGACAGTGTTTTTTGACGCTGCTTTTTTCCTGTTTCTGCGAAGCTCAAGGCGCCAAAGCTCGGTGTGTGGGGCAGAGCCATATGTTTCGAAATTTTCGTTTTTTTCTTTTTAATCCTTTGCCGATTGGCAAATTGCCGTCTTTTTGTATTGTGTTCACATTTGCGGACACGCAATGTGCGCGGCCCTACATTTGCGCGACCCCGTCGCGTATTTACCTATTTACAAATGCAACGCTTTGTGGTACAATTTGTTTTGATAATATATTCCACGGAGGTGCTGTGGGTGGCTTCGATTAAGCGTATTATTCTTAATATTGCAAAAAAGCATCATTGGCTTCTTATGGTTTTGAGGCGTTTGCGGTTTATTTATGGCAGGCTGCAGTACTTGATTTTTTATTTTTCGCAAAAAACCGATGAGCGCGCGGTGATTTTCGATGCGTATATGGGCAGGCAATTTGCGTGCAGTCCGAAGGCGATTTATCTTTATATGCTGTCGGATGAGCGGTTTAAGGATTTCAAGTTTATTTGGGCTTTTAAAAATCCCGAGGACTTTTCATATTTAAAAGAAAACAAAAACACCGTTACCGTCAAATACGGAAGCAGTGAATACTTCAAATATTGTGCGCGCTGTAAGTTTTGGGTTACGAATTCGCGCCTTAACGAGGCTATAAAAAAGAAGCCATCTCAAATATATATTCAATGCTGGCACGGTACGCCCTTAAAAAAGCTCGGTTACGATATTGAGGTTAAGGGCGGTAACGCGATGAATTCCGTTGCGGATATCCGTCACAAATACAAGGTTGACTCAAAGCGTTATTCTTATATGATTTCGCCGTCGCCGTTTTGCACGGAAAAATTCGCCTCGGCGTTTGACCTTGAGCACCCCGAGATTTTAAAAGAGGTGGGATATCCGCGAAACGACTTTCTTTTTAATTTTAACGAAGAGGACGTTAAAAGAATAAAGAAATCGCTTAACATTCCGGAGGGTAAAAGGGTTGTGCTTTATGCCCCCACCTGGAGAGATGACTGTCACGAGTCCGGCAAGGGCTACGTTTACCGCTCGCCGTTGGATTTTGACAAGCTGAGAGTCGCCTTGGGCGGAGAATACGTGCTTCTTTTCAGAACGCACTATTTTATTTCAAATTACATTGACCTTTCGCAATATGAGGATTTTGTAATTAACGTTAGTACATATAACGATATAAACGAGCTTTACGCCGTAAGCGATATGCTTGTAACGGATTATTCGAGCGTATTTTTTGATTATGCAAGCTTAAAACGACCTATAATATTTTATATGTATGATTACGACAGCTACAAAAACACGCTTCGTGATTTTTACATAGACACAAAAGAGCTTCCGGGACCGATTGTTAAAGCTCAAGACGAGCTCGGAGAATGCATTTTAAATTCAGGAAAACTTTTAAGCACCTACAGCGACACCTACAGCCGCTTTATAAAGCGTTTTTGCTGTCACGAGGACGGCAATGCCGCAAGGCGTGTTGTTGAAGAGTGTATTTTGAATAACATTAAAAATTCAGAGGACGGAGGTGCTGTATGAGCTTACAGGAATCCGGCGAGATGTATCTTGAAACAATTTACGTACTTTCGCAAAAAAGCGATTCGGTGCGTTCACTTGATGTTGCGGAATATATGAGCTTTTCAAAGCCGAGCGTAAGCCGTGCGGTAAAGCTTTTGAAGGACGGTGGCTATTTGACCGTTGACAAAGAGGGCTTTTTGCGACTTACCGAGGACGGAATTGACGTTGCGAAAAAGATTTACGAGCGCCACACGGTTTTGACAACACTTCTTGTGGCATTGGGTGTAGATGAAAAAACAGCTGCCGAGGATGCTTGCAAAATAGAGCATGTTATAAGCGACGAATCCTTTAATGCGCTTAAGGAGCACCAAAGCAAATTTTCGGGTAAATAACGGGGTATAATATTATGAAGGATATGCTTATTATAGGCATTGCCGGCGGAACGGGCAGCGGAAAAAGCACTATTACAAGGCTGCTTGCCGAAAAATTCGAGGGCAAGGTTTCCGTTATAAAGCACGACGATTATTACAAGCGTCAAGACGGGCTTACATATGATGAGCGCGCTCTTCAAAATTACGATTGCCCCGATGCCTTTGATACCGAGCTTATGCTTGAGCACATCAAAGCCTTAAAGGCGGGGCAAAGCATAAACTGCCCGATTTACGATTACACAGAACATAATCGCTCCGGCGAAACCTTTGTTATAGAGCCGCGGCAGGTGCTTATAATAGACGGAATTTTAATTCTTGCGGACGAGCGCTTAAGAGAGCTTATGGACATAAAAATTTTTGTCGATACGGATGCCGACATTCGCATTTTGCGCCGTATTAAGCGCGACGTTAACAAGCGCAAGCGCACGCTTGAGTCTGTAACGGCGCAATATATGGCGACCGTTAAGCCCATGCACGAGGCGTTTGTTGAGCCGAGCAAAAAATACGCCGACATAATCATTCCCGAGGGCGGTCACAACCTTGTGGCAATGGATATGCTTGAAAATAAAATCGGCTCGGCAATTTGTGAAGAGTAATTTTGTTTGTAAATGTTTTGGAAGGATATATATGAAAGACTTTTTTACTAAATTTTTTAAAAATTCGGAATTGTTTAAATTTTTTCAGTTTACTTTACCACGGTGGAGATATTTACGTTATGTAAAAAAACTCAAAATAGACGAAAAAGCAATTTTATTGGAATCTCAACACGGAACCGAAATAAACGGGAATATGTTTTATTTGTTGCAATATCTTGCGACAGACAGAAAATACGAGTCATATAAAATTTATATCACCTGCAGAACAACGAACATAAAGCTTTTTGAGCAAGTCCTTGAATATTATAAAATCAAAAATGTTACCCCTGTTGTTTTGTCATCTTTCCGATATTTCAAGCTGCTCGCTTCAGCAAAATATTTATTTAACGATAATACCTTCTTGCCGTTTTTCATAAAAAAAAGCGGGCAAATTTACCTTAACACATGGCACGGAACGCCCTTGAAAACATTAGGTAAAAAAATCCGTAACGCTCGACATGGTATAGGAAATACACAGAAAAACTTTTTCGCAGCCGATTATCTTCTTTATCCCAATAAATATACCATGGAGCATATGGTTGAAGATTATATGCTGGAAAATCTCGCAACAGGAAAAGCTGTTTTGGGCGGCTACCCGAGAAATACTGTGTTTTTCAATAAAAAAAGAGAAAAAGAGATTCGCGAGGAGCAAGGGATTTCAGATAAAAAGGTTTATGCATACATGCCGACATGGCGCGGTTCTATTGGTAATATAGATGCAAAAGCCAATGCGTATTTTCAATATTATCTTTATGAGCTTGACAAGCTTCTTTCGGATGATGAGATTGTATATTTAAATTTACATCCTATTGCAAAAAAGAATGTTGATTTCAACACCTTCAAGCATATTCGGAATTTCCCCTCGGAATATGAAACATACGATTTTCTCAATTGTGCTCAATGTCTTATAACAGACTATTCAAGCGTATTTTACGATTTCGCCGTTACGGGTAAAAAGATAATTCTTTTCACCTTTGATGAAGAGGATTATTTTGAAGACCGCGGCGTTTACGCACCTCTTTCTTCGCTGCCGTTTACAAGGGTTAAAACCGTTGAAGCCCTCGTTGATGAAATGCGCAAGCCGAAAAATTATGATGACACCGCATTTCTTAAGGAATATTGTGGATATGATAACCCCAAGGCTACCGAAGCATTAACGGATTACGTTGTTCTCGGAATAGAAAGCGAGCTTGTGACTTCTGTTGATGTTCCGAAAAACGGAAAGAAAAATGTTCTTCTTTATTTAGGTAACATGGATCAAAACGGCATTACCACGTCGGCATTTAATCTTTTAAACAATCTCGATTTGACAGAATATAATTATTATGTTTCGTTTTCGGCAAAGCGTGCCAAAATGCACGGAGATACAATCGCCGCCTTACCTGAAGGTGTAGGGTATATTCCGATTCAGGGCAAATCGAATTTAAGCTTGCTTCAGAAAAAAATATGGATTGATTACCTCAGAAAAAGCACTCCGTTTTTTGTTATGAATATGTTCTTAAAAAATACCTGGAGGTATGAAATTCAAAGAATTTTCGGCGGGGCGCATTTTGATAACGCAATTCAATTTACCGGTTATGAAACAAAGATGAATATGCTGTTTTCAAAATTTGACTGTAACACAGGCATTTATGTTCATAATGATATGGTGAAAGAGATTGAAACGCGCGGCAATCAACGCAAATCACTTCTTAAATACGCTTATAAAGCTTATGATAATGTTGCTCTTGTTACAGAAGATCTTTTGGAGCCCACATCGACATTTGTCAAAAGCACCGATAATTTCAAATTTGCGCACAATGTTATAGCGCGTGACGAAATTCTCAAAAAAGGCAACCGGGAAATTATATTTGACGAAGATGCTACAAGAAGCACAAAGTCGCTTGACGAGTTGAAAGAAATTCTCGAAAGTGATGCAAAGGTTATTGTAAGTGTGGGAAGATTTTCTCCGGAAAAAGGTCACAAGCGAATGATTGACGCTTTTAATGAGGTTTGGCAGCATAATAAGGACACATACCTCGTTATTATCGGCGGAAATCAACGCGCCGGACTGTATGACGGGCTTTGTGAGTATATCAAAACTCTTTCTTGCGGAGAAAATGTCATACTTATTCTTTCCATGAAAAATCCCTTGCCTGTTGTAAAACAATGCGACGGCTTCATTCTCGGCTCATTTTACGAGGGCTTCGGCCTTGTTCTTGTCGAGGCGGATATTCTCGGCTTGCCGGTGGTTTCAACAGATATAACAGGGCCTCGTATATTTATGCAAAAGCACAACGGAATGCTTGTTGAAAATACGGAAGAGGGCATAAAGAAGGGCTTTGAGCTTCTTCTTAAGGGAGAAGTGCAAAAGCTTGATGTGGATTATGATGAGTATAACAGACAAGCTGTCAGCGAATTTAGGGCAATTCTTAAATAAATGAATTTAATATAATTTGTTTAATATTCAGGTATGAAAAAAATCCCCACCGAAAGCTCGGTGGGGAAAATTTTTTGAAAATTAAATTACTGCTCTACGGAATAAACGCTAACCTTTTTACGGTCCTTGCCGAGGCGCTCAAAGCGAACCTGGCCGTCAACGAGTGCAAAGAGAGTATCGTCCTTGCCCTTGCCTACGTTTGTGCCGGGATGGATTTTTGTGCCTCTTTGTCTTACAAGGATGTTGCCTGCAAGAACAAACTGACCGTCAGCGCGCTTTGCACCGAGTCTTTTGGATTCGGAATCACGGCCGTTACGGGTTGAACCCATACCTTTTTTATGAGCAAATAACTGAATGTTAAGTTTAAGCATTAATTACACCTCCGTGATGTTTACATATGCGGGGTACTGACCCTTAAGCTCGGTTATGTGTAGGGCAAAGCCCTTTAAAAGGTCTGCCGAGCTTTCCTTAAAAGCCTCGTCAATTATGAATTTCATATAGCCGTCGCGAACCTCTGCTTCGGCTTTTACACCCACAACCTCAACAAGCGTGTTTACAACGAGGTACGAAGCCGACGAAACGGCTGCGCAAACAATGTCGTGACCTCTTCTTGCCGAGCCCGAGTGACCTTTTATGACAAAGCCCTTGGGAGCACCGTCTTCAAATTTTAAAAGCGTTACACAAATCATTATGCATTAATTGCCGAAATTTCAACCTTTGTGTAGGGCTGTCTGTGACCCATTTTACGCTTTTCGTTCTTTTTGGGCTTATAAGTCATAACGGTTACCTTTTTAGCTTTGCCGTTTTTAAGAACCTTGGCAACAACAGAAGCACCCTCAACATAAGGAGCGCCTACCTTAATGCCGTCGTCTGCACCAATGGCAATAACATTGTCAAATGTAACCTCGGAATCAGCCTCAACGTCGAGCTTTTCGATGAAAACAACATCACCGTTCTCAACCTTGTACTGCTTTCCGCCTGTTTCAATAACTGCGTACATAAGTTTTAACCTGCTTTCTTTCAGTCTCGCTAATCGGGCTACAGCAAAGCTGTATTGTGAGGGCATACCTCGCCCTTAATATGCGGCAAACTGTATTTTAACAGAATATTATGCTCTTGTCAAGCGGTTTTCTGTTTATTTTCCTTTATTTTTTCATATTTTTCAAAGCCATCTTTTAAAGCCTCAATCAAGCGAAATTCCCGAGCTTTCATATGAAGATTTTTTGTCAATACTTTTTACGGTTTTTTGTAAATGATATTGACAATTAATATTTTTCGCGTATAATAGTTAGTAACAGAACCCGACGCGCCTCTCAACGATGCGTACCACGTCGGGTCGTTTGACTTTTAGGATAAATTCGGAGTGTTTATGGCAACTGTAAGAAAGGCAGAAATAAGCGACCTTAAAGATGTTGAGTATATTTGCAGAATGACTGCCGGCGAGGGCGCAAGAAGAGATGAGCATCGCGGCAAAATAGTCGCAAAAACGTATTCGACCTACTATATTGAGCACGATTGCGACTCTTGCTTTGTGCTTGTCGATGAAAAAAACACTGCCGTCGGGTATATTCTTTGCGCGCCGGAGGCTTCACGCTTTAAAAGAATATATTTAAAAGAGTATGTTCCGCAAATTCGTGCCCTTTCGCGTCGTGACGGCAGAGAAGCGTTTTTTATCCCCTTTTCATATATGCTTTTTTCCAAAAAATACCCGGCGCACCTTCATATTAATTTAATGCCGGATTTTCAGGGCGCGGGCTACGGTTCGGTTCTTATGCGGGAGCTTTTTGAGCACCTTAAAAACAAAAATGTGCCCGGCGTAATGCTTGAGGTTGACTCTTACAACACAGGCGCTGTTGCATTTTATAAAAAGCACGGCTTCAAGGTTCTTTTTGAGGGCTTCGGCGCTGTGCTTATGGGAAAAAATTTACGGTAAAACCCGGCAGGGAGCTGCCATTTAATCGGAGAGATTTTTATGAAAAAACCTGTTACAGCTATAATTCTCGGCGCAGGCCACCGCGCCATGACGTATGCGGACTATTCGCTTGAGCACCCCGACGAGCTTAAAATTGTCGGCGTTGCGGAGCTTGACGAGTACAGGCGCAGCTATGTGCGCGAAAAGTTCGGCTTTCCAAAGGAGCACGCGTTTTCCTCCGCCGAGGAGCTTGCAAGCGTTCCGCGCTTTGCGGATGTTGTAATTAACGGCACTATGGACGAGGTCCACGTGAAAACCTCCGTTCCGCTTTTAAAGCTCGGCTACGATATGCTTCTTGAAAAGCCGTTTTGCGTAAACGAGGACGAAATGCACGAGCTTCTTTCCGTTGTTCGCGAGCATAACAACAAGGTTATGATTTGCCACGTTTTAAGATACACGCCGTTTTACAGGACAATCAAGGAAAAAATCTTAAGCGGCGCCTTGGGCGAAATCATAAATATTCAAACCGTGGAAAATGTCAGCTACCATCACCTTACAACCTCGTATGTTCGCGGAAAATGGGGCAATACCGAGAATTGCCATACCTCAATGCTCCTTGCAAAATGCTGCCACGACCTCGATATTATGATGTGGCTTATGTCCGAAACAAAGCCGGTTTCGGTTTCATCCGTCGGTTCGATTTTTCAATTTAAGCCCGAAAACGCCCCCGAGGGCGCCGGAACGCAATGCGTTGTTGACTGCCCACTTTGCAATACCTGCCTTCAAAGCGCAAAAAGAATCTATCTTGACCATCCCAACCGCTGGGAGGTCTACGTTTGGCAGGAGCTTGAAAGCATTAAGGAGCCTACCCACGAGCAGCGCCTTGAGCTTTTAAAGCGCAGCCCCTATGGCAAATGCGTTTACAAATGCGGCAACGATGTTGTCGATCATCAAAGCGTACTTGTTAATTTTGCAAGCGGCGCCACGGGTACTCACAATATGACCGGCGGCTCCGCCTCTCCGCTTAGGTCTGTACGCGTTATCGGCACAAAGGGCGAAATTTACGGTGAATTTGAAAATAATTACATAAAAATTATGACAATTAACCCCGACCCCGGTAAGGATTTTGACATTGAAGAAATTGATGTTAACCAAATTGAAAAAATCACAAGCGGCCACGGCGGCGGTGACGAAAACCTTACAAAGGATTTTATAAAATTTATTCGCGGCGACAAAACAAGCGTCTCCTGTACCACAATCTGGGATTCCGTTGCCGGTCACGAAATTATTTTCCTTGCGGACAAATCAAGAGAGCAGGGCGGTGCACTTATTGAAGTCAACCTTTAAGTCGAAGGGAGCGCTTAAAAAAGCCTTCGGAATTGCAATACGTATTGCATTTATTATTGCCGTTGTTGTTACGGTAATTGTAAAATATGACGAGCTTGTAAGCCTCGACGTGCGCGAGCTTATTGCCGATACCGATAATCTTTACGCCTCGGCAGCTACTGTTGTCGGTGTTTATGCGCTCAAATCGGTGCTTTTCGTAATTCCCGCTTCAATGCTTTATATGTCCGCGGGACTTGCCTTCGACTTTTTGCCCGGACTTTTGGTAAACGCCCTGGGAATTTTTATTGAGCTTAATATTACGTATTTTGTCGGAAAATTCCTCGGCGGCGAAATAGTTGAAAAAAAGCTCAGAGCTACAAAATACGGCGATAAAATAATTAAGCTCAGAGATGAAAAAACAGCGCAGATTTTTCTCGTGCGCCTTCTTCCCGTCTTTCCGATAGATTTTGTAAGCCTCTTTTTCGGCGCCTCCGGAATGAAATATTTGCACTATATGCTCGTTTCGTTCTTCGGAATTATGCCGAGAGTTATAATAATCACCCTTTTGGGGGATACTGTTTACGAGTACCTCCCGAGAGAGCTTATGATGATATTGATTATCGTCGCAATTATCGCCGCGCTGATATTCGGCACGGTAAAATATATTAAGAAAAAACATTAAATATATGGGATTTTCAATATGGATAAGATAGCGGTTTTAGTACCCTGTTACAATGAAGAAAAAACAGTCGCAAAGGTGGTTGCGGACTTTAAAAAGGCGCTTCCCGAGGCGGTAATTTATGTGTATGACAACAATTCCACGGACAATACCGCAGAGGCTGCCGAAAAAGCCGGTGCTGTTGTTAGGTATGAGTATAACCAAGGCAAGGGCAATGTAATAAGAAGAATGTTCCGCGAAATAGATGCCGAGTGCTATATTATGGCAGACGGCGACGACACATATCCCGCCGAATTTTCGCGTGAAATGGCGGATATGGTTTTGGAAAAAAAGTATGATATGGTTGTAGGCGACCGCCTTTCTTCAACATATTTTACCGAAAATAAGCGCCCGTTTCACAATTTCGGAAACGAGCTTGTAAGAAAGAGCATCAATATTCTTTTCAAGAACAATATAAAGGATATTATGACCGGCTACAGAGCCTTCGGCTACGAGTTTGTAAAGACCTTCCCGGTGCTTTCAAGAGGCTTTGAAATCGAAACCGAAATGACGATTCACGCGGTAGACAAAAATATGCTCGTCGGAAACGTTGTTGTGGATTATCGCGATCGCCCGGATGGAAGCGAGTCAAAATTAAACACGTTTTCCGACGGCATTAAGGTTATCAAGACGATTGCAAGGCTTTTTGCCATGTACAAGCCGTTTGTTTTCTTTACGGCGGTTGCCGTTATTCTCGGCGCTTTGGGGCTTGCGTTCCTCATACCGGTGCTTATAACCTTTGCAAAAACAGGTCTTGTTCCCAAATTTCCGACTCTTGTTGTTTGTTGCTTCACCTTTCTTTCGGCGATTCTTTCGCTTTTCTCCGGAATAATTCTTCAAACACTCCGCAGAAAGGAAAAGCAGGATTTTGAAATGAACCTCAACAGAGCATTTGATGAGAAGCAAAGAAAATTATATCGTTAATTTGTGCGTTCGGCACGGTAAAATTTATTAATCAAATACAAACCGTAACCACATAATTACCGCAATTGTCCGGAGAAATTTGGGCGTTGCGGTATTTTTGCGGCAATTTTATTTTGCCGCTTGCGCTTTGGCGTGAAATGACGTAGCCGTCGTACTTATAAAACTCGCCGACCTCAAGCTTTTCAATATACTCTTCAAGCGTTATACTGTTTTTTTCGATAATAAGCGAATGAGGCTTGCCCACATAGCGTATATGCCACGGCTCGTAATCAATTCCCGTTGATGCCTTGCCGTAATAAGGGTATCTTATTATAAAGCCGTATTCGGCGCATTCGCTGTTTACAAACTGTCCCGCCTCGGACTTAATAAAGCTCAGTCCGGCAAAACAATCCACATAAACATCAAGCGCCAGCCCTACCTGATGCTCGCTTGCGCCTACGGCTTGGGCAATGTCGCCCTCCTCCGCTTTAATTTGTGCCTGCTCCTCGGAGGTTCTGTAAGAGCTTGAAACATAAAGCGTTTCATCGAAGCTCTCGAGTACATCTCTTGAAAGCTCCGAAAACGGCTCACACATATTTTTATCCATCAAAACGCCTTTTGACTTATAGTCCACTATTTCGTTTTGCGGCTTCTTTGTGATGGGAAAGTCCTCATTTATAAGCATTAAATTCACATTAAGTTCAACATTTTCAAGCTCCGAAAGCTCGTCAAGGGTAAAGCCTTCGTATTCAAGTCCGCTTGTTCTCTCAAGCCGGGCTGCCGAGCCTATATGAGAAACCTTATCCGACAAAATATATCGCGCCTCGGGTGAAGCCGCAATAAATGCACAGCTAAAGACGAGCGCAAGCACAAGCGCCGCCGCCAAAAGCCTTAAATATAATTTTTTCTTTTTCCTTTTTGTATTCATAAATACACCTTCTTTTTTTTACCGCAAGGGTATATTTTAATATACTGTTTTTACAGGTTTAATAAGAGATAATTACAGCTTTTCAAATATTTCTTTGAAAAATTTTAATAAATGTAACGGCAAAAAACGGTGGAAGATTTAAAAACACACAAAAAGATATATTAATTTACCGCGTTTTATTGCGAATTTTAATATTGCAAGCGGCGAAAATAATGGTATAATTGTATTGGTAAAAAAGCAGTGGCTTTTAATTCGATTTTTTAAAAGAAGGAATTATTATGGAACTGTCAAGGCTTGAAAAGGTGTATGATGTTTTAATCGTCGGCAGCGGCGTTGCGGGGCTTTATGCCGCGCTGAACTTTCCTCCCGAGGTTAAAATTTTAATGCTCTCGAAAAAGGAACGGCATCAGTCAAACAGCTCTCTTGCACAGGGCGGTGTTGCGTGCGTTTTAAGCTTTGAAAACGACAGCTTTGACCTTCATATTGAAGATACGCTTATTGCCGGCGGCAGAGCAAACGACCTTGATGCGGTAACTCAGCTTGTTCACGAGGGCCCCGACGATGTAAGAAAAACAATCGAATACGGCGTTGATTACGACCGTGACGAAAACGGCAATTTAATAAAAACCCTCGAGGGCGGCCATTCGCGCAGAAGGATAGTTCATCATAAGGACACCTCCGGCAAGGAGCTTGTTGACAAGCTTGTTTTGGCTGTTGAAAAGCTTCCGAATGTAACCGTTGCCGATGAAACAATGGTAACCTCGCTTACGCGCGTAAAAAACGGCTTTAAGGCGGAGGTTATGAGCGGCGACGAGTTTAAAACGGTTTATGCCGGCTATTGCCTTCTTGCGACGGGCGGTATAGGCAGAGTTTATAAATATACAACCAACCCCTCGGTAGCCACAGGTGACGGCATTCGCTTTGCATATGAAATGGGCGCTTCAATTAAAAATTTAAGCTATGTTCAATTTCATCCCACGGCATTTAACGGTAACGACCGCGAGCAGTTTTTAATAAGCGAGGCGGTGCGCGGCGAGGGCGCATACCTCCTCAATTGCAACAAGGAGCGCTTTATGGACAGATACGACAGTCGCCTTGAGCTTGCTCCGAGAGACGTTGTATCGCGTGCCGTTATAATGGAGTCAAGGCGTGTGGGAAGCAACGAGTTTTATCTTGACATTCGCTACAAGGGCGAGGATTATTTAAAAAAGCGCTTCCCGGGAATTTATGAGGGCTGTCTTCTTCACGGGGTGGATATTTCAAAGGACCTTATACCCGTTTTCCCTTGCCAGCATTACCTTATGGGCGGTATAGAGGTTGACCTTAATTCCCGCACAACGCTTCCGAGGCTTTACGCCGCCGGCGAATGCTCCTGCACGGGCGTTCACGGAAAAAACAGACTCGCGAGCAACTCACTTCTTGAGGCGCTTGTTTTCGGCAGAAAAGCCGCCGAGGATATTATGCGCTGTATAAATGCGGGCTTTTTCCCCGTAACCGTTCCCGAAAGCGAGCCCGAAACGGAGCACTCCGGTGCGCCGCTTCCGAAGGGTCTCAGAACGGAAATTCGCGAAATTATGCAAAAGGCATATTTTGTAATTCCCGATGAGGGCGCAATTCACGAGGGTAAAAAGCGAGTGGAGGCTATTCTTACAAGGCTCAAAAACGGCAAATTTGCCGTAAATCACGACTATTGCGAGGCAATTTCTCTCGCTACGGTAGCTTACATTATTCTTTCGGAGGTTGACAAATGATTTTACCGCAATTTTATGTTGACGATATTATAAAAAACGCTCTTCTTGAGGACATAAACTATATTGACGTTGCCACGGACTATCTTCTTGACGAAAACGACGTTAAAAGCGCATATTTCGTTTCAAAGGCAGACGGTGTTTTGTGCGGGGCGGAAATTGCTATGCGCGTTTTCGAGCTTCTTGACAGCTCTTTTAAATATACGCTTCATAAAAAGGACGGCGATTTTGTAAAAAGCGGCGAGCTTATTGCCGAATTTACCGGAAAAACCGTTAAGCTTTTAAAGGGAGAAAGAACCGCGCTTAACCTTATTCAGCATTTAAGCGGAATTGCAACGCTTACCGCGCAATGCGTTAAGGAGGTTGAGGGGACAAACGCGTCTATTGCCGACACAAGAAAAACTCTCCCCGGACTTCGCGCCCTTCAAAAATACGCCGTAACCTGCGGCGGCGGTAAAAATCACCGCTTTAACCTCTCGGATTGTGCTATGCTTAAGGACAATCACATTGACGCAAAGGGCGGAATAAAGCCCGCCGTGGCGGCTCTCAGGGAAAAGCTCGGCCATACGGTTAAAATAGAGGTTGAAACGCGCACCCTTGACGAGGTTAAGGAGGCACTTGAAGCAGGCGCGGATATTATAATGCTTGACAATATGTCAAACGAAATGATGAAGGCGGCTGTAGAGCTTACAAATAAAAAAGCTCTCCTTGAAGCCTCCGGCAATCTTTCAAAAGAGCGCCTTAAAAGCGTGGCAAGCCTCGGTGTTGATATTCTTTCCATAGGCGCCTTAACTCACTCCGTAACAGCCTTTGACATTTCAATGAAAATGTCAAAGTAATTAAGACGGCAATATATAAAAAGAAATCGGGCTGTAAAAAACGCATTTTTTTACAGCCCGTTGAAGTTATTTAATTAACTTTCGTTTATAAATTATTCTATTGTTTTTTAATATTTTTCCGTCGGAGAAGAGCCCTTTGCCAAGGCTACTATGCGTGAGGTTCCGAGGCGAGCGGCGCCTAAAGTGAGGAATTTTTCGGCATCGTCGAGGGTTTTAATGCCTCCGGCGGCTTTCATTTTTACATTTTCGCCTATATTTTCCGAAAAAAGCTTTATATCATCAAAGGTCGCGCCGTCCGTTCCGAAGCCGGTAGAGGTTTTTATAAAATCGGCGCCCGCTTCCGTTACGAGTCGGCACATTTTAATTTTTTCCTCCTCGGTGAGAAAGCACGTTTCAATAATAACCTTTAAAATTCTGCCGTCGCAGGCTTTTTTAACTTCTTTTATTTCGTTGAGCACATCGTCAAAGCGTTTTTCCTTAAGCGCGCCCATATTGATTACCATATCAATTTCATCTGCTCCGTTTTTAACGGCATCTGCCGTTTCAAACACCTTTACGGCTGTTGTGTTATAGCCGTTCGGAAAGCCTATAACGGTGCAAATTTTCATTTTGTCGCCGCAATAATCACTGCAGCGCTTTACGAACGAAGGCGGCACGCAAACGCTCGCGGTTTTGTATTTTACGGCATCGTCGCAAATTACCTTCATATCCTCCCAGGTGGCTGTTTGCTTTAAAAGCGTATGGTCTACATGAGTAAGTATTTTTGAAAGCTCCATAATTCTACCGTCCTTTCGGTTTGATAATATCATTATAGCATTTTTTATAGAAAAGGTAAATAGCGAGATTTAAATATCATATTATTTTGTGATTGATTTAATAGAGGCAATGTGGTATCATATATAATAACACATTTTGCACTAAAGTATACACAGGTGATGTAATGAATTTATTGGTAATATTCGGCGGCTGCTCAAGCGAGTATGAGGTTTCGCTTCATTCCGCCGCCTCTGTTTTAAGAAATATTCCCAAAAAGTACAAGGTTATCAAGCTCGGTATAACGCGCGAGGGCAGGTGGCTTCTTTTTGACGGCAATATTGACGACATTGAAAACGGCTCCTGGGCAAGCTCTCCGCATACAACGCCTGCGTTGCTTTCTCCCGACAGAGGCGAAAAGGCACTTCTTGTTTTAAAAAACGGCTCGTATGAAAAAATCGGCATAGATGTAATTTTCCCCGTGCTTCACGGCAAAAACGGTGAAGACGGCACAATCCAAGGTCTTTTTGAGCTTTCCGGAATTCCGTATGTCGGTTGCGGTGTTGCCGCCTCTTCAATGTGTATGGACAAAGCCGTTACAAATACAATTTGCGATATTGCCGGTGTAAGTCAGGCAAAATGGGCAGCGTTTACTCAATACGAATACGATAATTCGCTTGTGGATATTGACGAAATAATCAATAAGCTCGGCTTTCCGATATTCGTAAAGCCCGCAAATGCCGGCTCATCCGTTGGCATTTCAAAGGCTCGAAACAAATCGGAGCTTTTTGATGCGCTGAAGCTTGCCTTTGAAAACGACCGAAAGGTTGTTCTTGAAGAAACGATTGTCGGAAAAGAGCTTGAGTGCGCGGTAATGGGTAACGATTCTCCCGTTGCTTCATGCGTAGGCGAAATTCTTCCCGTTGCCGAATTTTACGATTATGATGCCAAATATAACGACGGCACAACAAAGCTTGCAATACCTGCCGAAATTGACGAGTCCGACTCCGAAAGCATAAAAGAAACCGCAAAAAAGATTTACAGAGCGCTCGGCTGTACGGGACTTTCAAGGGTTGACTTTTTCCTTAAGGAAGACAAAACCGTTTGCCTTAACGAGCTTAACACGCTACCGGGCTTTACCTCTATAAGTATGTTTCCGAAGCTTTTCGGGCAATGCGGTGTTGGGTATTCCGAGCTTTTGGATAAGCTTATTTGCTACGCATTGGAGAAAAAATGAAAAACAACGTTATAGTTAAGCTTAAGGCATCTCAAGCCTATGAGGGCGAAGAGGCGGAGGTAATAGAGTATTTAACCGAGGGCTTGCTTGAAAAGCGTCCCGACGGAGTAAGACTCTTTTATAACGAGCCGATTGAAGGCATTGAGGGCATTGAAAACGAGCTTGTAATATTAAATCCCGAAAGCGTTACCTTAACGCGCACGGGTGAGTTTAACACACATCTTTTAATTGAAAAGGGAAAGCGGCACAGCTCCGTTTACGAAACGCCCTACGGCAGTGTTATAATAGGCGTTTTTGCGGATGAGGTAAGCGCTGTATTTTCCGAAAATACCGGAAAAATAAATCTGAGCTATACGGTGGATTCAAATCTGACTGTTTTGTCGCAAAACACCGTAAGCATTGAGGTTAAAAATATATAATAAGTGGTGAAAAGAATGAAGTATACAGTTACGGCGGCACAGGAGCAAATCGTAAGTGCCGTAACAGAAGCCGTAAATAAAGGCATAGCCGAGGGAGTGTTCGCGGAAAGTGCTGTTCCCGAGTTTAAAACGGAAATTCCCGCAGATAAGAAAAACGGTGATTTTTCCGCAAACGCAGCATTTATGCTCTCAAGAGCTTTTCGTATGCCTCCCAAAAAAATTGCCGATGCCATTGTTGAAAAAATCGACATTTCATCAACATATTTTTCAAAGTGCGAGGCGGCGGGAGCGGGCTTTCTCAATTTTTACTTAAAGCCCGAGTTTTTTGCCGATGTTCTTCTTGAGGTAAATAAGAAGGGCGAGGCTTTCGGCAAAAGTGATTTCGGCAAAAACGAAAAGGTCAATGTTGAGTTTGTTTCGGCAAACCCCACGGGACCTATGCATATGGGTAATGCGCGCGGCGGCGCATTGGGCGACTGCCTTGCGGCTGTTCTTGACAGCGCCGGCTTTGACGTTTCTCGTGAGTTTTATATTAACGATGCCGGTAACCAAATAGATAAATTTGCACTTTCACTTGATGTTCGTTACAAGCAGCTTTGCTTCGGTGAGGATTATTGCGAGCTTCCCGAGGACAGCTACCATGGCGATGATATAAAGGTTCGTGCCAAGGAGTTTTTCGACGAATACGGTAAAAGCTTTGCCGAAAAGAGCGAGGAGGAGAGAAGAAGGGCTCTTGTTGATTTCGCACTTCCGAAAAACATTGCCAATATGAAGGCGGCAATGGCAAAGTACAGAATCAATTACGACCTTTGGTTTAACGAGTCAATCCTTCACAATGACGGCGAATTGGCGGAAACCATTGAAATTCTTAAAAATAACGGCAAAACCTATGAGCTTGACGGCGCTCTTTGGTACAAAAACAAAGAGGTTCAAACAGAAATCTTAAAGCGCGAGGGCAAATCCGATAAGGATATTGAAAAGCTTGAGCTTAAGGATGACGTGCTCATAAGAAAAAACGGCAACCCCACATATTTTGCCGCGGATATTGCTTATCACAGAAACAAGCTTCAAAAGCGCGGCTTTTCAAAGGCAATCGATGTTTGGGGCGCCGACCATCATGGCCACGTTGCAAGAATGAAGGGCGCTATGGAGGCTGTTGGAATTGACGGCTCAAGGCTTGACGTTGTTTTAATGCAGCTTGTAAACCTTATGAAGGACGGCGAAGCCGTAAAAATGTCTAAAAGAACAGGCAAGGCGGTAACGCTTGTTGACCTTCTTGACGAGGTTCCGATAGATGCGGTGCGCTTCCTTTTCAATATGCGCGAGGCAGGCAGTACAATGGACTTTGACCTCGGTCTTGCGGTTGAAGAATCAAGCCAAAATCCCGTTTATTATTGCCAATATGCCCATGCGAGAATTTGCAGTATTTTAAGAAAGCTTTCGAGCGACGGCATTTCACCGAGAAGCCCCTCAAAGAAAGAGCTTGAAATGCTCTCCTCCGACGAGGAAAAGGATCTTATTTTCCACATTGCCTCGCTTCCCGAAGCAATTATTCTTGCCGCAAAAACGTATGACCCGGCAAAAATTACTCATTACGCAGTAGACCTTGCCGCGAAATTCCACCGTTTTTACAATGCGGAGCGCGTTATGGTTGACGACGAAAGCCTTATGCAAGCAAGAATTTTCCTTTGCTCCTGCACAAAAGCTGTTATGAAAAATGTACTCAATATGCTTAAGGTGGAAGCACCCGAGGCGATGTAAAGAATCTCACGCCTTACGGCGTAATGCAAAACAGTGCGCGACAAACGTCGCGCACTGTTTTATATCAGGAATGTTCGCCTTCCGAGAGGTTTTTTACGGAAATGAGGTTAAAGCCGGAAGCTGTTTCCTTTAAGGTTATTTCGGTATACTTATCGGGCTGGGCGGCACCTATTGTGCCGTCCGGCTCAACTTCTATGGTGTTTGTGCCTATATAACCGACCTTTAAAACGACGAGGCTGCCGGTTTTATTTGCGTTCTCTATTCTCGGCGAAAACGGCGGTGTAACGCCTGTAAGCGGAACGGTATATGAGGCGGTTTGCTCGTTATAAGTAAAGCTGTAGCCGTACCCCACAACGCTCGAATGGACTATGGTAACGTCGTTTCCGAACATATTCGTAAAATATTCCTCAACATCCGATGCGGGCACAATAAGTCCGCCGTCCGTAACGTCATACTGACCTGTTTTAATGCCGTCGGTTAAAAGCGTGCACAGTGCAATGTTCAAAAGGTCATCGCTGTTAGCCTTTGTTATATCCGTAAACGGGTCGGGGTCTATGCCGACAACCCAGGTAAGATATTTTCCGTAGGCGGAATAGTCCGCAGAAGAACCGCTTGACTCGGAAACGGATTTTGAAATTTTTTGTACTATTGAAACGCCGCCTACAACGGCAAGCGATAAAATCACAAGTCCGAGTACAAAAGCAAGACCTCGGCCCTTCTTTTTTTCAGTAGCCTTCATAATTATTCGCCCTTAACAATGCCTTCAAGGAAGTCCGTTTCCGTAACCGAAAGGTCGTGCGAAATTCTGAAGGTCTTTATTTCGTGTTTTTTAATATCGAACCAAAAGCCGTTGTCGAAAAGCTTGCTCATAAGCATACAGCGGGTAAACGGAACGCCCTTTGTTTCGTAAAGTCTTACAATAAGGTCGCCGCTCTGATCCTCGCAGCGTTTAAGCGCGGTGATTATAACATTGTCCGCATTTACGCTCATAAAGCAGTTGTCCTCGGGAAGCTCGCCCTTGTGGTAGCTCTCCGGAACGGTAACAATATTGTTGTTGAAAAGGTGCGCCTCTTTAACAACGTCGCTGTTTTCCGCCTCGCCGCCGTGAACATAAATTCCGTACGAGAAGTAATTTTTGCCCTCGTCGGTAAAATTAAAGTTCGCATCGGGGCGATATGAGTAATGGTCGGCAAAAATAACATTGCGAAGCGCCGTAAGCCTAAGCTCTGCTCCGGGGCAGTCGTAGCTGTATTTCGAATCGCTCATTACGGAAATTCCGCAACGCTTGCCGTTCTTTGTAACGGTAAGATCAGCCCAATTTTGAGCCGGCTCCTCGTCACCGTCACACGGGCGTTTAATAAAGCCGCAGGGGATTTCATATGTTGAAATCTCATCCGTACCGCCTATGGGGAAGGCGAATTTAAGCATTGTGAATTTTTCCTGCCAAAGCGCCTTACAGTCCACGCGAAGTGTGCGCTGACCGTTTGAAAGAATAAATTCCTGAATAAGGCGCGAGTCGTTGAACTTGTGCTCCGTGCGAATAACGCTTCTCAAATCGCCGTCTTCAATGCGCTCAATTGAAACAAGCTCTAAAATCCCTTTAATATCGTGGAATTTGAACACATTGTGCGCCCAGGTATCGGTTTTTGAGTCTTCAATAACGGTCGGTATTGCGAGGTATTTGTCACCGGCAAGCTCAACACCCGTTTCTTTGTCAAAAAGGTGCTTTATGAAGCCCGTTTGAGAATCAAGCTCAACGCTCATAAATTCGTTTTCCATAAAAAAGCTCTGCTCGCATTCGGATTTTTGCGGAGCCTTTACGCTTCTGTCCCAAGAGAGCCAATATGTCGAATATCCGAGCGGCGCAACCTCTGCCTCAAAAAGAGTGTCAAGGTGGTCGTCGTTGGAGCGCGAGGAGCGAATGTTTTGGAAGCGAACCTCGTTACCGCTTGAGTCCTTAACGGAATTTGACGGGCGGTATGTTCTTACCGGCATTTTTATGGGGTACGAATGCGGATTAAACACAACAACGGGCCTCGGAAAATCAAGCGTCATACCGGTGTGGTGGCGCTCGTCAAGAAGAACGGGGTCGCTTACACCGTCTATCCAGGTTGAAATTCGTCTTGAAATTTTCAAAACCGCATCGTTATACGCGCGCGAGGCGATTGTAAGCGCGTGACCGTCGCTTTCTGCAACGTCGTCATAAGCCTCTTTAATTGAGCAGCCGCAAAGAATATCGTGAAATTGGTTGAAGCAAACATCACGCCAAGCCTCCTTAAAGCCTTCGGTAGAAGGCTTTGAGGGCGTTATTACGGAGGCGATTGTATCCCATTTTTCGGCCGCGCCGAGAAGGTTTTCGCACTTTCTGTTAAGTCCCTTTACAAGCGAGGTTGCGCTGTAGCAGCCGCTTGCGTGGTGTTGGAGGTCATCCTTCCAAACGGGCATATCAAGCTCCTGTAAAAGAAGCTCCTTGAAAAATTCATCGGGCGAGGAAAATGCGGTATCGCAAAAGCCCTCTTTTTTAAGATTATCCTTTAAATATTCAATTTCACCGCGTGTGGGTCCGCCGCCGTGGTTTCCGACGCCGTAAAAAAGCATCATTCCGTGGCCGCTCGTCTTTACGCGCTCCGTTAAATCGGCACGCGCTCTGTCGAGGCTTTCCTTGCCGCTTATGCCGTAGCCGTCGGGAATTCTGTAGGTGGGAATTCTTGAGCCGTCGGCGCTTTCCCACCAAAAGGTGTTTTCGGGAATATTTGCGTTTTCGTGCATTCCGGGGCGCATCATAACATATGCCGTCATACCGCCCTTAAGAAGAAGCTGCGGGAGCATTCCGTTGTGGCCGAAGGAGTCTACATTGTAGCCCGTTGTGCAAATTTTTCCGAATTTTTCATAATAGTAAAGCTGGCTGTAAAGAGCCTGTCTCGCAAAGCTTTCGCCCGAGGGGATATTACAGTCCGGCTGAACCCACCAGCCGTTAACGGGAACCCATCTGCCGCTTTTAACGGCAGCTCTTATTTCTTCAAACATTTCGGGGTCAATATCTTCAACCCATTTGTAATAAGAGGCGGAGGAGCACGTGAAAACAAAATCGTCGTATTCCTTTAATCTGTCAAGAGCGCTTCTGAAGGTTTGAAGAACCTCGCCGCAGCCCTCCTGCCAGCGCCAAAGCCAAATCGGGTCAAGGTGAGCATTACCTATAAGCTTTATATCGTTTTTCATATATCTTCCTCCGCTATAATTCCGAAATATCTGCCTATCCAATAAGCAAAGGTAAACGGGTAACAGCTTTCAACACAGAAGGAGCCGTCGTTTTCCTCGTTTTTATATTCAAGGGGGTTTCTGTCGTACTTCGCAACAAAGCGCTCATCGTTAGGCACAAGCGCGCTTGTTTCGCGGTAGCCGCCCAAAAGTATTTTTTGAGGAATGTCTATTCTTCCCGTGAGCGAAGCTCCGCTTGCAAGCCGCGAAATGCCGAAGCGGTAAAACCATGTCTTAATGCGCTCCTCATCGGGTGTTTCCGTTTCGGGGTCGGAAATAAAGTACAAAAAGTCGTAGCCCGGGTTAAATTCCGGCGCAAGAGAATATCTCCAGCTTCTGAAGCCTTCTCTGTAAATTTCTTTCTTCTTTTCGTCCTTTTCGAGTGAAATAAGCGCAAAGAACGAAGCAACCGCGAGCATATGGTCACCGTACATTACCTCGGCGCGGTCATCAACGCCGCACGCGAGCGACACCTGATGGAAGCGGTCAAAATGCTTTGTAACCAGGTCAACGTAGCCCTTTTCTTCAAGCTCCGCGAAGGTTTTTTCATAGCGCCCCGTTTCACCGGTTATGTGCATTGTAATTTTTAAATACATCAAAAGCTCGGCGGCATTTAAGCAGGCATCTGCCCAGCCCATCTCGGAATTAAAATATTCCTCGCTCCACTTAGCCCAGGTGGTGGGCTTGTTGTTGCATTCATAAAGCTCAAAGTCGTGGTCTATAATATGGTCAAGCGTAGCCCTTGCCGCGGTTGAAATAAGCTCGTCAAGCTCGGGGTCGTCGCGCCCCAAAAATTCGTGAGCAACAAGAAGGTGAAGGTAGTGAAGAGTGATTTCATCGCTGCTTGTATCGCCCTTGTAGGTAATGTCCGTGTCCTCAAAGCCCTCGGAGGCGTAAAGCCTTCTGAGGCGCTCGGGAATGGGCGCATCCGCCTTAACCTCTATGCCGACCATTTTTCTTGCCCTTGCGGCCGAGGTGTTAAGACAAACAGCCGTTTTACCGTTTTTCTTGTAAAAAATTCCGTCATCCGGCACAATTTCACTGCTTGTAACGTATGTTCTCGCAACAAAGCCGTTACCGCGCCCCGGAATATACATCAAAAGAAGGCAAGCCTCACTTGCTCTTATTGCAACCTTAAGAGCCTCCAGTGTTTCGGGTGCATACGGCCCTTTTTCGCGCTTGAGCGTTGCGTAGTGAAAAATTTCGCCTATGGCAAAGCCTGCGGTAAAGCAGCCGTCGTTATCGGAGTGACCGTATGGAAGAGCTGACTTAATATTGTTTCTTTCGGAAAGCATTCTTTGGCTTACCATGCCGTGACGGTCAACATATGTAAGTGTTTCGCGAAGAAGAGCGTATGCTTTTTCCTCCATGGTCATTTTTATCATTTCTATGTGCGAAACGCCCTTTTCGGTCAACACCCAAACGCCGTCGCCGTCAGCTTCAAGAGCCGAAACGCTGTTATCCGTAAGGTCTCTTGATGTGCTGAAATACATTACTCTGTCGTAAATGCTTTCGGCGCTTTCGTCAAAGCGCGTAACACCGCCCGTGCCGCCGTACCACATAACTCCGTTTTTGCCCTCGCAATAGCAGGTATAGGTGCTTTTTTTACACGGAAGCGGATAAGGAAAGTCCGTAAGGTCGGGCTTTTTCGGCTTTTTTTCAAGAAGTTTTTTCGGTACTTCTATATCGTATTTTTTAAAATGCGTAACACGCCTTGTAAGCTGAGGCGTAAGAATAATTTTTTTCGGCATAAAAAGCTCCTTGAGAATATTTTACATAAAATTTTTATCTGACGATTTTTTCACCGTCAAAAACTATGACGCCGTGACCGCTGCCTGTTCTGTTGCCCTTAAGAAGCCAATTTTTGTAGGCTTTTCTGAGAGAGGTGTCCTCCGGCCACTCTGAAACGGGCTGCTCGGTAAAATGACCGAAAACTCGCCACGCATCGCCGAAGCCGGCTTTTTCACGGCACTCGAATATTTCAAAATCATTCATAAATTTGAGAATGTTGAGATTTTCGGGTAAAAATTCCGGATGGCGTTGAAAAAGAAGCCACGAGCTGCAAATAAAATACATCTTACCGTCAACGCGGCTGTCCTTGAAAAAGTCGTAAGCCTTTTTGTATGAGGAAAGCCTTATTTCATCCGTAAGCGGAATGCCCAAGGACGGAATGTGGATATTTACGGCCTTTTCGCCCTTTTTGATTTTGATTCCGGCGCTTGTTGTAAAATCCATGGGGAAGGTGCGCGCTTCAAATTGAAATCTGCCGAGGCAAAAACGGTCAACCTCGAAAAAGCCCTCATACCAGCTTGCGACAAAGGTGCCGTAAACGCCCTTGCACTCCTTGCATTCAAGCATCTTGCAGCGGTAATCCTTCATTGAGTCCCAAAAAATTTCATCCGAAACGCCTGCTGCCGCGTAGCGCTTGTTTAAAAGCTCCGTACAGCACATTAAAAATACAAGGTTTAAGGTGTATTCGTTCGCGTTGTACTTTTCGGCGAGAGCCGTGAGCGATTGCAAATAGCGGCTTATGTTGTGCGCCTTTGGGAACATAAAGAGGCTTCTTAAGCGGTCAACCTCTTTTCCGAATTCCGGCTCATCGTCAAGGCGCCTTGCAAGCGCCTCAAGGCTTTCACACGCCTCCTTCGGAAACTCGCATTTTTCTTCGATTTTCAAAAAATAATCATTGCAGTGCTTCATTTTTTTCACCCCGTTTAATTTTCCAAAAAAGTCTTTACCGCCGCGGCATCGTTATAGCCCTTTTTGTAAAGCGCATCAAGACTTTCTTTATTTCGTTTTAATGTATCTACCCCTTCACAGCTGTCGGGAGAGAGTATAAGAGCCTTTCCCTCGCGCTCAAGCCTTAATGCCTTTAAAAGCCCCGTATTGTAACGCTTGTGGCGTAACAAAAGACCCTTTGCGGCATTCGGGTAGGTGTGCTTTAAAAGCCGCGCTGCATAATAATCCTTGCCGGCGTGGCGAAGCACGGTTTTCGGCTTTGTGAGTATAAGAATAATTTTGTCACAGCCCATTTTAAGAAGCATTTCCACAGGCACCGGGTCGGACATCCCGCCGTCAAAATACGGAATACCGTCCTTAAAAACAGGCTTTCCGACAATAGGGAGGCACGACGATGCCATAAGCGGAAAATAGCCTTCTTTACTCATATCCTCTTTTTTAAATAAAACAGGCTCACCCGTAAGGGCGTTTGTGGCAATAACGAAAAGCTCCGAGCGGCTGTTTATTAATGTTTCGTAATCAACCGGATCCTCTCCGCCCGCGGCCGAAAGCGTGTTGTATATATACTCAAGGTCAACATAGGACCCTTTTTTTACGAAATTTTCAAGACTCATATATTCCTTTCTGAAGGAATATTCACTGTAAAACCTGTAATTTCTGCCGCGCTGCTTTGATGTGTACGAAATGGAATTCGCGCTTCCCGCGGAAATGCCGACAACCTTGTCAAGCTCAATACCCTCATCAAGAAGCCTGTCAAAAACTCCCACTCCGTAAATGTCGCGCATACCCCCGCCGACATCTATAATTCCCGTCATTATAAAACCACCTAACCTTCTTGCCTCGAGCCTAAATACAATTATAATACATATTTCCCCGACGGTCAAGATGCGATTGCATTCACATATGAACGTCGAGGAAAATATATACACCGATTTTTATTACGGTAAAATAACCTCACGAAACAGAGCCGAATCAAAGATTCGGACTGTTTCGGAGAGCATTGAACGGCTAAATCGCGGCTTTCGCCGTGCCGCTTGACGCGGCGTTTTGCTTTGCAAAACCGATTTATGGTAAAATTATTTGTTTTTTATCTCGGCCCCAGCACTACAGTTGAGCTTTCGGTGTCGTAGCTGTAATTTGCCATATATTGGCGAAGGAGGACTACGTCTTTGAGGTCAACCTTGCCGTCGCCGTTGGCATCTGCGCCGGGCTTAACCGCTACGGATGACGTTTCCTCGCCGTACACATAGTTTGCCATATATTGACGAAGGAGGACTACGTCTTTGAGGTCAACCTTGCCGTCGCCGTTCGCATCGCCGTAGACTGCCGAGCACTCAAAGGTAAAGCCGTTTATATCGGCATACCTTTTACCTAATGAATCGTTGCTGCCCTTTATTACAAAGTCGGTGTTTTTAATGTGGTAGCCGTCCTTTTCATAGCAGCCGAGCGAATATGCGCCCAAAAGGCTTACGGAATCGGGAATTGTTATACTTTTTAAGGCGGTGCAGCTGCAAAAAGCGCACTGTCTTATATATATGACGGTCTCGGGAAGGACAACCTCCGTAACACCCTCACAGCCGCAAAATGCGCTTGCGCCTATTTCCGTTACGGGAATGCCGTTGCAATAAGTCGGCACGGTGATTTTTCCGCTTGCGGATTTGTCACATTCCGAAAGAATGTAGCCGTCGCGCGCTTCATTTAAAGTGAACGTCAAATCGCCGATTTTAATATTCTCGTTTACAACGCTTACCTCGGCGCTTATTTCGGCATTCTTTGAAAGCGATGAGTAAACCGTTGTTGTGCCTAAGCCCTTGACCTTAAATCTGCCGCCGCCCAAGGACTCGGCTACGCCTGAATTTAAAGAGCGCTGTGTGGCGGTATCGGGTAAAATTCTTTGCCGTGCATACACAAAGCCCTTATTTACATTGTAAATGTCAAGCACAAATTCCGTGCCTACAGTATTCTCGCCGAAAACGAACAAATCCTTTGACGGGGCAAGAGAAAGCATTTTTGTAAGTGCTTTAATTTCAAAGCGCAAGGTTTCGGTGCCGCTTTTTTTAACATCCGTGTGAGCGCCGTTTGAAAATACCTGTACCCAGCAGAGAATGCCGTTTGATGACTCAAAGCAGGCAATACCCGCCTGTGTATATACGGAATTCACCATATTTTTATAATGGCTCTTTGAGTCCGTCCAGCCCTGCATTACCTCCTCGGGAGTAAGGTAGCCTATTGCAATATTTTCAGCCGAGGAACAGCCCTTAACCGCATCAAAATCGTAATACATTGAGCTGTCGGGACGCTCGTGAGCATAATATATTGAAAGCTCCGCCGCGCGCTGCTTTGCAACCGCGTAAAGCTCCGCATCCATTTCAAGAGCACCTACTTTCAGAGAGGCTCTTAAAGAATTAAGTCTTTTCAAAACCTCAAAGGCGTAATCGTTGTTGATTTCGCCCTCGATGAAAAACGATACGGTCTCATTATTGCCGACATCTGCGGCAAAAGAGCCTGTGCCGACAAGCGCCGTAAGCAAAAGCGCAAGAAAAAGCGAAAGTGATTTTTTAAGTATGTTGTATTTCTTTGTTTTCATAATCATTTGTTAATAATGTCGTAAGCCATATCGGGAACATCGCTCATTATGCAATCCGCACCGAGCTCTCTTAAAAATTCGATGTCCTCGGGGTCGTTAATAGTCCAATATTGAACAGCTATGTTGTGGCGGTGTGCGTAATTTACAACACGCTGTGAGCCGAGACGGAACACAACATATTGGTTTGCGGGAATTTGAAGTGCCTCGAACTTATAAAAATCGTCGCCCATATTTATGCCGAAGGAGCACGCGAGATAATAAATCACCGTTTCCTTAATGCTTGCTGAGCGCATCATCTCGGGGCAGTGCTCATCAACATAATCGGTTACCTCGCCGTTAAACGTGCCGAAAATAACATTGCCAAAGAGCTGTCTTTCCTTGAGAATTCTGTAAAGCTCGTCTGCCGCTCTGAAGCCGTCCTCGCCGCTGTCCTTAATCTCGATAATATAACCGAAATCGCCGTTTTTCATAAGGTAGTCAAGTACATCCTCCAAAAGAAGCGCTCTGAGATTGTCGGGAATATCGTCGCCCCTAAGACCTCTGTAAGGGTAATTTCCGTTTTCATCTTGGAAATTTTCGCCGAAATTAAGCTCGCGAAGCTCTTCATACGTTTTTGTTATGGGAAGCACGCCTTCTTCTCCGTATGCTTCAACGGAATTTGTTGTTCTGTCAAGGGTGGAGTCGTGAAGAAGAATAAGCCTTCCGTCCTTTGTAATATGAAGGTCAAACTCAAATATGTCAACATTGAAGCCTTCACTGTTAATGCAGTTTTCAAACGCCATCATTGTGTTTTCCGGGGCTATTCCGCCGCCGGAGCGGTGCGCCGAAACAAGCGTTCTGTCAAGAGAAATATAGGGGTTTGTTATGTCCGCCGCGCTTGCCTCTTTACCGGGCATAAGCGTGCAGGTAAGCGCAGAGGTGCCCAGAATAAGCACGGGGATTAAAATTATTACAAGAACCGCAATGAGAATTCCCTTTACGGTCTTTTTTGCCTTTGATACGGGCTTTTTTTCCTTTTTATCTTTCATTCGAAAGCCTCCTTGGGTATTGCTGATTTAAATTTATCACATAATGCTCCTTTTGTCAATCGTAATAAAGACGCGAAAACGGCTTGTTCTCTGTTGCTTTTGCAAATGACTGTTCGGTGTGTTGCTTTCTTTCAATCAATTTCATAAGATATCGGCTCGCAATAACACTGTATCATTTAATTTCCAAAAACAATATTTTTTCATTTTCGGGAAACAGAATTTTAAATCAAACAATAATTATGGTAAAATTTAATAAATACAAAAACAAAGCGGCGGTATCATTTATCAAAACACCGAAATTTTTCGCAATATTGCCTTTTTTTGTTGCCAAAACCGAAAAAGAATGATACTATATAATGAATTATTATTTAGGGGTGCTTATATGATAAAGGTGCTTAAGTTCGGCGGAAGCTCTCTTGCCGATGCAAATCAGTTCAGAAAAGCAGCAGACATAATTAAGGCGGAGCCTTGCAGACGCTACGTTGTCGCCTCCGCGCCGGGAAAGCGTTCGGGCGAGGATATTAAGGTTACGGATATGCTTTACGACTGCTACCGACTTGTAAAGCAGGATAAGGATATTGACGGTGCATTTGAAAAAATAGAGGAGCGCTACAACGGAATTATTTCCGACCTCGGCTTAACTCTTGACCTCAAGCCCGAGTTTGACAAAATTAAAAACGCGATTGTTCACCACGCCGGCAGAGATTACATAGCAAGCCGCGGCGAATATTTAAACTCAATGATTCTTGCCGAATTTATAGGCTATGACTTTTTAGATGCGGAGCTTGGAATATTTTTTACGGACAACGGCTCGCTTGATACCGAAAAAACAAACGATGAGCTTTCAAGGCTTCTTGCAAATCACGAAAGAGCCGTTATCCCCGGCTTTTACGGAGTTATGCCAAACGGCACAATAAAGACCTTTTCACGCGGCGGTTCGGATATTACCGGCTCAATAGTCGCAAGAGCGATTAAAGCCGATATATACGAAAATTGGACGGATGTTTCGGGAATGCTTATGGCAGACCCGCGCTGTGTTGAAAATCCGCAGGTAATTCCCGTAATTACCTACGCGGAGCTTCGCGAGCTTTCATATATGGGCGCAACCGTTATGCACGAGGATGCGATTTTCCCCGTTCGCGAAACGGGCATTCCGATTAATATAAGAAACACAAATGCTCCCGAAGATGACGGAACTATGATTGTTCCGTCGGTTGAGTCCAACAAGGTAGATACCGTTATTACGGGCGTTGCCGGTAAAAAGGGCTTTTCCGTTATAGCTATTGAAAAGGATATGATGAATTCCGAAATGGGCTTCGGCAGAAGACTCCTTGAAACGCTTGAGAATTACGGGATTTGCTTTGAGCACCTGCCTTCGGGAATAGATACAATGTCCGTTGTTGTAAACGATGACGTTTTCCTTCCGAAAAAGGAGGCTGTTGTTGCGGAGCTTAAGCGCGCAATTAAGCCCGACAGCATTTCCGTAAACGGCGGAATTGCTCTCATTGCCGTTGTAGGCAGAGGTATGGCAGGCTTTAAGGGCACTGCCGGTAAGGTCTTCTCGGCAATCGGCGCCGCAGACGTTAATATTAAAATGATAGACCAGGGCTCATCGGAGCTGAGTATTATTGTGGGTGTTGACGAGGCGGATTATATTAAAACGCTCAATGCGATTTACCACGCATTTGTAAAATAATAAAGAAAAAATAAAAATAAGCCTCGCGGTTACGACGAATTCGGAGTAACCGCGAGGTGGTTTTAATTATCAGAGCTTTTCGATTATATCTGCTGTTTTGTCGAGCCAATCGCCCTCAAACAGCTCAACCGCACCGGCATCAACCGCGGCGGCAAGCTTGTTGTTCATTGGGATTTCGGCAACACATGAAACACCGTGCTTTTCTGCTGTGGCGCCTATGTGACTGTCACCGAAAATTCTGTGTTTTTTGCCGCAATCCGGGCACTCAAAGTAAGACATATTTTCAACAAAGCCTATAACGGGAATGTTCATAAGAGAAGCCATATTCACAGCCTTTTCAACAATCATTCCCACAAGCTCCTGAGGCGTGCCAACAACGATAATTCCGTCAACGGGAATGCTTTGGAAGACAGTAAGCGGAACGTCACCCGTTCCGGGGGGCATATCAACAAACATATAGTCAACGTCGCCCCAAATAACATCGGTCCAAAACTGTTTAACCGTGCCCGCAATAACGGGGCCGCGCCAAACAACGGGGTCTGTCTCGTTTTCAAGAAGAAGGTTTACGGACATAACGCGTATACCGGTTTTTGTTTCACAGGGAAAAATTCCAAGCTCACTGCCCTCGGCTCTTTTGTGAAGGGAAAACGCTTGCGGAATAGAAGGGCCCGTAACATCGGCATCAAGCACAGCCGTGTTAAAGCCGCGCCTTTTCATGGTAACCGCCAAAAGCGAGGTGACAAGCGATTTTCCGACACCGCCCTTGCCGCTTACAACGGCAATAACCTTTTTAACCTTTGAAAGCTCGTTTGTTTTCTCGCGAAGGCTCTGTCCCTCGCGGGAAGCGCAATTTTCGGAACAGCTTTCACAATTATGAGTGCACTCACCCATCAATAAACATCTCCATTCGTTTTAATACACTTATTTTAGCATATATTAACGGAAATATCAATGTAATGTGTGATTAAAAAACAAATAATATATTTTACAGGAATTGAGATATGCCGAGACGTGTTAAGAGCGCCATTATCATATCCATAATGAAGCTTACAAGCTCGTAAACGCCGTTTTCTTTAAGAGCCTCTGCGGCGTTTGAGCCGATAATCGAATCGGTGGGTGCGGTATAGTCTCTGTCAACGTAAGGCTTGTTTTCGTTATATTCAACGCGCTCGCCGTTCATAACCGTAAAGTCAAGCACGCGCTTGCCGTTGGGTACTGTGTTGCCGTTTGTATAATAATCTATTTGAACCTGCAAAAGTCTGCCGCTTTCCTCGGGAAGAGTACCGGTTACGGGAACCTCAATTTCCTCCTCGGGAGAAAGAGAAACAAACGCGGTAGGTCTTGCGACAAGCTCTGCACCCGTAATGTTTACGGCGGTAATCGTTATCGGGTATTCCTTTGAAAGGTTTTTAATAACGAGAGTATCGTATTCGGAGCCTACGTAGCCGTCGGGGTTGCCCTTGAAATATGCATAAACGGCATTTGAGCGGTTTGTTGAAACGTGGAATTGCGGATATTCCCCGGAGGAATAAACATCTGTAATTTCATCTGTCAAAAGAAGCTTTAATGAAAGCTCTCTTGAATATTCGTCAAGGAAGGTCATTCCGTGGAAGAGCTGATCCACATACCAAGTGTTTTCGGGAAGAAACGCCGTGGTGCCGTCTACCTCAAGCGAGGGGGATATATGATTGTGCGACTCGTTTGCACAGGTTGTGTGAAGTCCTTCGTAGCCGTCCGAAAAACGCTTGCCGAACGGTGCGCACGTAGCACCTGTTGAGCCGTTGACTGTTATTATTGCATCGGAATTTTCGCAAAGACCGGTAACCGATGGGTTGCCCGTGCCGGCTATTATCGAAACGTTCATACCGTATTTTTCAATGCAGTCGGTAAGCTTTTCGTTGTAGCTTGTCATAACCTCGTAATGAACACGGTCGCTCTTTTCGATTAACGGCGCACTCTCGACGGGATCAAGGTAAAGTCCCTTAAGCTCCTCGTAATATTCAAGCGGAATAAAATCCCAAATGCTTGTAAAATTACCTATAATGTCAAGAATATACGGAAGTACACCCTCTATAATATCGTCAATAAATTCCGTGTTTACCGAATCGGTAAGCCACTTGTAGTCGTCCTCCGAAATAAACGCATGCTCCAAAAAGTAAACGAGCGTATATGTGTCAAGGTGAATATCCCTGTTTACAACATCGTAAGCAAGAGCCGCGCCGCCTGCCGCGGGAACAGTTAAAACAGCGTTTTTAACATCGCCCTTATAGCCGTAAAGCGAAAGGTATGTAGCCGTAACCTGACCGCCGTGCGAAACGGCAATAAGATTTACCTTATCCTTACCGGAAAGCTCTTTAACGTCTTGAATAAAGCCGTCAAGCCTCTCGGCGCAGTCAAGTACGCTCATTCGCCAATCCTCTGTGTAAAAATAGCAGTTTTCCGCACCCACAAGCGACGAAATCTCGGCAAAAAGGTCCTGCTCACCGATGTAATCCTCAAGGTCGTTGTCTATGAGGTATTGCATATTGCACTCATACGCCTCGGGCATTGCTATTTGAATATTGTTAACGCTTGTTCCGTCGGGGTTACAGGCAATTACACCCATTGCATTGTAAATTTCCTTGCCGAGTGTTGCACCCAATTCCTGTCCCTTTCCTTTAAAGGTGGAAACAACGCCTTTGCCTATATCGGCTATTTTTGTGAGAAGCTCGGCACCGAACTCGCTAAGGTTCATATGCCAAACACGTTCGTGCGTACCGTCCTCCGAAACAAGGTCAAGGTCTGTTCCGCTGTAGCCCGGAATTAATATTACGGGGTAGTCGGAAAGCGAGCCGTCATTTTCAAGCGCATAGGCGCTAACGGAAAATACGGATAAAAGCATTGTAAGCGAAAGAATAATTGCCAAAAGCTTTTTAGTCATGGTTTTATCTCCTTTACTTTTGCGGTTTGTGCTTATTGCATTGCTGCTACAATCAGCCGGTAATTATTGTAAGGCGATTGTATCATTTAACAATATTTTAACAATTTTTATCTTTTATTGCAATAAAGCTTTGACGAAAATATTAACAAAAAAGAGGGCGCCGTTTTATGGTAATGTTTCAAAATTCTCGCGAAAATACAATTTTTATTCGAATGGACTTGACACGCGTGTGAATTAATGGTACACTGCAAGGTGTAATATTTTTCGGCTATGAAGCGGAAGGGTATATACGGTAGGTATAAAGAGAGGAAGCGGTTGCTGAAAGCTTCTTACTGAGTGTGTGCTTGCTACCCGCAAAGCTCGCCCGAAAGGCGCGGCTTGACCCCGTTACAGGTCAGTTAAAGAGGTGTATTTTGCACAATTCGGGTGGTACCGCGGCGAGAGCCGTCCCGAAGGGCAAGGTGCGCTTTTATTTTTTTATTAAGGAATGATTTTATGGAATGGACAGGTCTTAACGAATTAAGAGAAAAATATTTAAGCTTTTTTGAGAGTAAGGGTCACTTAAGGCTCCCGAGCTTTTCGCTTGTTCCGCAGGGTGACAAAAGCCTTCTTCTTATAAATGCCGGTATGGCGCCGATGAAAAAGTATTTTACCGGAGAGGTTACACCGCCGAGAAACAGAGTTACCACTTGCCAAAAGTGCATCAGAACACCCGATATTGAAAGAGTGGGTAAAACCGCGCGTCATGGCACGTACTTCGAAATGCTCGGCAACTTCTCCTTTGGCGATTATTTTAAAAATGAGGTAATTCCGTGGGCTTGGGAGTTTTGCACCGAGGTCATGAAAATGGACCCGGACAGGCTTTATTGCAGTGTTTATCTTGATGATGACGAGGCTTATGATATTTGGACGAAAAAGGTCGGCGTAAAGCCCGACCATATGGTTCGCCTCGGTAAGGAGGACAATTTTTGGGAGCATGGCGAGGGCCCGTGCGGACCGTGCTCGGAGATTTATTATGACCGCGGACCGGAGCACGGCTGCGGCAAGCCCGACTGCAAGGTTGGCTGCGACTGCGACAGATATGTTGAATTTTGGAATCTTGTTTTCACACAGTTTGAAAATGACGGTAAAAACAACTACACTCCGCTTTCACATCCCAATATAGATACCGGAATGGGTCTTGAAAGACTCGCTTGCATTTGTCAGGGCGTTGACAATCTTTTTGAAGTTGACACCGTTCGCAATATAATGAAGCACATTATTGAAATTGCCGGAGTAGAGTATCACGCAAGTGAAAAATCCGATGTATCGCTTCGCGTTATAACAGACCACATTCGTTCAACAACTTTTATGATAAGTGACGGCGTTTTACCCTCAAACGTAGGCAGAGGCTATGTTTTAAGAAGACTTTTGAGGCGCGCCGCACGTCACGGCAGACTTCTCGGAATCGAAAGACCGTTTCTTTCGGAGGTTTGCAAAACCGTTATTAAAGAAAATGAAAGCGCTTACCCCGTTCTCAGAGAGAAGGAGGATTACATTGTAAATGTAATCGCAATGGAGGAAAAGAGCTTTTCAAAAACAATTGACAGCGGACTTGCGCTTCTTTCCGAGATGATTAAAGGCTCCGACGGTAAGGTGCTTTCCGGAAAGGATGCCTTCAAGCTTCAGGATACATACGGCTTTCCCGTTGACCTCACAAGAGAAATTCTTGAGGAAAGCGGGATGACGGTAAATGATGAAGAGTTCGAGGCTCTTCTTAAAAATGCAAAGGATACGGCAAGAGCCGCAAGAAAGGATGCCGGCGCCGAGGCGTGGAAGGACTCTTCGCTCTCGTTTAAGGAGTGCGGCAAAACGGAATTTACGGGCTACGCAACCACAGAGGACACCGCCAAGGTTATTTCAATAGCGAAAAGCGGTGAAAAAGCGGAGTTTGTGGGCGCGGATGAGGACGGTATTATTGTTCTTGACAAAACCTGCTTTTATGCCGAAAGCGGCGGACAGGTTGGCGACACCGGTGAAATTCTTGTTGGAAACAGCGTGTTTGCCGTTACAAATACAACAAAAACCGCCGACGGCACGGTGCTTCATCACGGTACGTTAACCGCAGGTGACGGAATTGCCGTGGGCGCAACGGCACAGCTTAAGGTAAATGCTTCTCGCCGCAGTGCAATTAAAAGGAATCATACCGCAGCGCACCTTTTGCAGGCGGCTTTAAGAGAAAAGCTCGGAACTCACGTTGAGCAGGCAGGTCAGCTTGTAAATGAGAATGCAGTTCGTTTCGACTTTTCGCATTTTTCGGCACTTACCGGCGAAGAGCTTTCCGAAATCGAAAACAGAGTAAACGAAATTATTATGAGTGCAACTCCCGTTGTTACGGAGGAGATGTCTGTTGACGAGGCTAAAAAACAGGGCGCAATGGCACTTTTCGGTGAAAAATACGGTGATACGGTAAGAGTTGTAACCGCAGGTGATTTTTCAAAGGAGCTTTGCGGCGGTACTCATGTTGAAAATACCGGTAATATAGGTATGTTCCGAATTGTTTCGGAGGCATCCGTTGCGGCGGGCGTTAGAAGAATTGAGGGCGTTACGGGCTTCGGTGTTACGGAATATATGAATTCCCGCGATAAGCTTATTTTTGATACGGCAAGTGCCTTGAAGCTTGCAAATGAAAAGGAGCTTTCCGCTCGTGCGGCAACACTTACACTTGAATTAAAACAAAAGGAAAAAGAGCTTGCGGAGCTTAAAAACGAAATAGCAAAAAGCAAGGCAGGCGCAATTTTCGACGGCGCAACGGAAATTAAAGGAATTAAGGTTGTGGCTTGCGAGCTCGGTGAGGCAGGCGCAGCGGAAATTCGCTCAATGCTTGATACGGTAAAGGAGCAGGGCGATAGCTTTGTTGCCGTATTTTCCGCAAAGCAAACCGAAAAGGGCACATGCTCGTTCGGTTGTGCCTGCACGGAGGCTGCCGTAAAAGCGGGCGCAAATGCAGGTAAAATTGTCCGCGAGGTTGCGGCAGTCGCCGGTGGCTCCGGCGGCGGCAAGCCCGACTCCGCAATGGCAGGCGGCAAGGATATTACAAAAATCCCCGATGCCTTAGCCGCAGTAAACGGAATTGTCGAAAAGCTTTTGGGCTGAGATCATGAGTGAGATAACGCGCGGCGCAAGCCGCGCAAATGCAAAATGCCGAAAATACGCTGTTTAAGGCGAGTTCGAATTCGTCGGCTGCGGTTAGGGTGGCGAGAGTCGAACTGCACACGCCTAAAATTTAATCTTTCGGCGCACC
>CAYQPJ010000016.1:0-41771 GCA_964419515.1 uncultured Eubacteriales bacterium | reverse complement strand
GCGCAGCGCCCGAGATTTTGCATTTTGCATTTTGAATTTTGCATTTGCGCGACAAACGTCGCGCACTGTCTCGCTATTGCAAATTTCGACTCTTTGTGATATTATATAAAAAGGATGAGAAAAATTATAGGGGAGTGAAAATTTGTGAGTAACGGTGATGAAAGAAGCAGTCACTTTAAGAGTGATGAAGATATAAATATTTCAAGAGGCGGCGCCCGTAGGCGTACTGCAGACGGAAAAGGGCGTGCAGAGGATGGGTATATTTCCTCCGATATAAAAAGGAATTTTTATACAAATCCTTATTGTGATGAACGGAGTGGTTTCAGCTCCGAGGGTCGTGATATTTACAGTGACTCATCAAAGGAGCGGCGTTCTGCCGGCGCAGGTGATGTTTACATAGGTAAAAAAAGTTCTCAAAAGCCTGCCTCCGGCGATGTTTATTTTTCAAAAAAAGCGCATAGATACGACACCGAGGAATTTATTATAGATGTTTCTTCCGGCAGGTCCTCGCAAAAAACAGCCGAACAGCCCGTTAGGCGTTCAGGTGCGGTGCGAGTTTATGATGAGGCACCGGAGGATATTTACAGCGATGCCCCGAGAAGCGTGAAGCCGGAAAAGAAAAGGCGCAGGGGTGCAAAAATTTTCGCAGGCGTTGTTGCCGTTATTTTGGCGGTTACGGTAATGTTCGGCGCGTGGGGCTACTCTTCCGTTATGTCCGCTTTTGATGCATTGATTCCCGCAGACGAAATCGTCCATGCGCAAACCGAAGCGCCGCTTATTACAGCCGACGGTGTTACAAATATTCTTTTGATAGGCGCGGATAAGGAGAAATACGGTGCTCAGCGAAGCGATACGATTATGATTGCTTCTGTCAACAAAAACAGCGGCAAAATTACTCTTACATCAATTTTAAGAGACTCTTATGTTGATATTCCGGGTGAAGGGTACGCTAAAATCAACGCTTCGTATGTTTGGGGCGGTGCAAATCTTTTAATTCAAACAATCGAATCGAATTTCGGTATTAAAATAGACGAGTATTGTGTTGTTGATTTTGATATGTTCACGGCCCTAATTGATGCCTTGGGCGGTATTGACGTTAAAATTACCGAGGAAGAGGCGGACTTTTTAAATAACGGGCAGGATTATAAAAAGAACCCGAAGCCCGATGAATTTACAAGCGGCGAGAGCGTTCATATTAACGGCTATCAGGCGCTGTGGTTTTCGAGAATCAGGTACCTCGATACGGACTTTATGAGAACGGGGCGCCAAAGAAGAGTTATTACCTCCATTATTTCAAGTGTTAAAGCCAAGCTTACGCCGACGGGAATTTCTTCTCTTGTGAAAACCGCCAAGGAGGTTGCTCCTTATGTTAAAACAACCGTTACAAAGAATGAGCTGTTTTCACTTGGGGCTGATGCTCTTTCATGCCTCATAAAAGCCGATGACGGTCTTGACAATGTGCTTGTTTCACAGAAAATTCCGTTTGACGGAACGTGGTATTACGATACGGTTTACGGCGAGGACGTTGTGGTTGTTGACATTGAAGAAAACGCGAGCCTTTTATATCAATCTGTGTATGAGCCGCAAATGCTTGAAGCTCAAAGCGCAGACGAAGAATAATTCAGTATTTCCCTTCATATATTTTTATGGAATATGTGAAGGGAGTTTATTTTTATGGAAATTTTATTAAATAAAGAAGAATACACCTGCTTGAAGCAAAGCTTTGAAACGAGTCTTGAGGAATCGGTACAGGCAGAGCTTTCGCTTCCGGAATATATGCCCGAAATTTTAAGAATCGTAAAGTCGAGTGCGCAGGTGCTTGTTACGGGCGTGGGGTGTGTCGGTGAAAGGCTTACCGTTGACGGCGTGTGCGAGCTTAAAATGATTTATACCTCGGATGACGGCGGCGTGTATGTGTATTCACAGCAATGCTCGTTCTCTCGGTATTGCGAAAACGCCGAGCTTTCTTCGGCGGAGGATATTAAGGTGAGAGCGAGTGTTAATTTTGTGAATTGCCGAGCGACAAGTCAAAAAAAGGCGGAAATAAAAGCAAGTCTTCGGCTTTTTGTTACGGCGTTTTCGGGGAGAAAGGAAGGTGTTGCTTCATTTGGAGGGAACGGTGCGATTGAAGAAAGGTGTTTACCCGTAAGCGCGGCTTCGCTCGGCTGCAAAAGGTCAAAAAGCTTTTCTATGAGCGAAACCTTGCCTGTGGAGGATGGCAGTGCGGCGTTTATTGTAAGCACATTTGCATCGGCAGAGGCTACCGATATTAAAAAAATCGGTAATAAAATTATGATTCGAGGCGATGCCGTTGCGGAAATTGCCTTTGTACCGACGGAAAACAAAAAAACGGTAGAGCACATAAGACACACGCTTCCGATAAACCAAATTCTTGAATTTGACGGTATGGAGGATCGCTTTACGGGAAATGTTGTTTTAAGTATTGCGGCTTGTGATATTACCCTGAAAAGCGATTCCGACGGCGTAGGCAGAGCATTTGACATTGCCCTTTCCGTTAATGCGGAAATTACAATGTGGGAGCAAAAGGAACTTTTTGTTGTGACGGATGCGTACTCGTTAAAGGGGAATGCCGAGCTTTCAAGAGAGACACTCGGCTTTTATTGCAACGCAGACGAGGTGCGCGATACATTTATATTTAAGGATACGTTAGAGACTTCGAAAACGGGCGTTTCGGCGGTGCTTGATGCCACTGCTGAATGCGGAGAGCCTACATTTTCGGTGAAGGATAACGAGCTTATTGTAAGCGGTGCGGTTAAAGCCTCGTTTTTATTAAGGGATTCCGCCGGAGAGCTTGCGGCGTTTGAAAAAATGCTTGATTACAGCTATAAACATTCACTTTTTACGGAATATTTAAATCCGAGGCTTTTTGCCGCCGTTACGCTCTCCTCCTTTGACTGTGTAAGCAGAGCCTCAAATGAGCTTCAAATATCAGCCGAGCTTAAAATAAATTGTACGCTTGTTGATGAAATTTCGGTTGAAGCCGTTTCGGAAATAACGGTTGCCGAGGATGAAGAAAAAAATGAACGCAGTGCCGTAACGGTTTATTTTCCGCAAAAAGAGGAGCTGCTTTGGGATATTGCGCGAAAATACAACACAACGGTTTCGCTTATATGCGCGGAAAACGAGCTTGACGGCGAAACAACAGCCGAGAAAAGCGTGATTTTTATTCCCTCGGTCAGATAAAATTATTACCGCTATTGAAAAAGTCGCGCTTTGCGTGTATAATAATACCGCCATGGTTTTTGCCGTGCGCGGTGTTATTATTTTTTTATTACTGTTTTATAAGAAAATATTATAATTTTACATTCACTTGAAAGGTTACTGTGTATGTGATATTATATCACAGATAAGGAGTGCTTATGGAACAAAGAAGAATACTTATTGTTGACGATGAACCCGATATAAGAGATATACTTGCAATACTTCTTGCATCAAACGGCTTTTGCGTTGAACAAGCCGAGAACGGTGCAAAGGCTGTTGAGGCTGTTAAAAATCAGTCGAATTTCGATCTTATTATACTTGATGTTATGATGCCCGGCATGAACGGGATAGAAGCGCTTAAGGCTATAAGAAAATTCAGCAATGTGCCGGCGCTGTTTTTGACGGCAAAAACAGCCGAAAGCGATAAAGCGGATGCTTATTACAACGGCGGTGACGATTATCTCTCAAAGCCGTTTTCTCAAAGCGAACTGCTTATGAAGGTTACCTCGCTTGTAAGGCGTTATCGCGAATATGCCGACCCGAAGGAAAGGTTTAAGGCCATTGACTCTCTTAAAAACATTGAAATTGATACGGACAGACACACGGTTTACAAAAACGGCGTTGATGTAGGCCTTACGGATACGGAATATATTTTACTGACGTTTTTTATAAATCACCGAGGCACTCCGAACGATGCGCGTTCTATTTATGAGGCCGTTTGGGGAGAACGCTATTTACCGTCTGCCGCCAATACGGTGATGGTTCATATTTTGAATCTGAGAAGAAAAATAGAGGATGACCCCACTCAGCCGGAGATTATTAAAACTGTTTGGGGAAAGGGGTATCAAATTGACTGAGCTTTTAGGCGGGATTTTCAAAAAATTACCTGCGCCGTTTCGCAAAATGAGAGTGAAAATGATTTTTGTTGTTGTTTTCGCAATAGTCGTTTCCGCTGTTATTGCATCACTGTTTTCGCATTTCGGCGCGCTTTTTATCGAAAAGGTTTTGCTCGACGAGGAGCGCGTAGCAAATAATCAAATAGAGCTTTTGCTTTCGTTCGCGGATTATGTTAAGAAAAACAATATCGCTTCAACCGAGAGCGAAAAGTTTGATGAATGGCTTAAAGCTCATGGAAATGCTTCGCTTACGGTGTTCAGAGAGTCAGACACGGTTTTGGGGGACGACGACTCCGACAGCACCGACAGCGGAACGTGGTATGTGAGCGAGGGCAGCACCACAATTGTCAAGGAATCGGACTTTCCGTTTATTTTTTCGTCAGGGGATTTAGCCGTTACTACAACCGGCACGGCAGACGGCGAGGTTTACAGCAGCTATGACTTTTTGGTTTATCCAATAAGGTTCAGCGACGGTGTTCGTTCGGTTGTCATTTACAATCACATAGAGCAGATTTATACAACGTCGCTTTCGGTTATTACGCTTGTGATTTACGGCATTTCGCTTTTGTTTATAATTCTCAGGTACAACGGCAGAATTATCAAAAGAGTAAACTCTCTTTCGGAGCAGGTCTCGGTTGTAAGTAGGGGCGATATTTCGGCGGAGGTTTCAATGAAGGGCTACGATGAAATCGCAACGTTAGCCGCTGACGTTGACCATATGAGAGAGGTTTTGGCGCAAAGAATCATAAGTGAACAAAACGCGTGGCGATCCAATCAGGAGCTTATTACATCTATCTCGCACGATATCAGAACTCCGCTTACGACGCTTATAGGCTATTCGGATATGCTTTCAAACGGGCAATATAAAAATGAGGATGAATTTAAGCGCTATTTAAAAAGCTGCAGAGAAAAGGCGTATCAATTAAAAAGCCTTACAGATGAGCTTTTCGGATATTTTCTTGTTTTCGGCACGCCCGAGATTAAGTGTAACCCCGAAAAGGAAAATGCGAGAATTCTTTTTGAACAGCTTCTCGGAGAGCCGCTTGCCGACCTTAGAGCGCGCGGCTGTGAGGTTGTTGAAATCAATCTTACCGATGATGCTTTTATAAAGGTTGACGTTATGCTTATTAAGCGCGTTTTTGATAACCTTTTTTCAAATATCAATAAGTACGCAGATCTTGAGAAGCCGCTTTACGCTTGTGTTGAGCTTAGCGGTGGCTGCATTACAATAAAGCTTAAAAACATTATAAATAAAAATAACAAGCATGTCGAAAGCACTAAAATCGGCACTAAAATATGCTCAAGACTTTGCGAGGCTATGAATATAAGATATTTTGCACGAGAAGAAAACGGCACATATGAAACGGTGCTTTCAATATTGACGGAGGATTGAATTTAAAGAATATACTTGAGTTTCTTGAAGAAAACGCGAAAAAATCACCTTCTGCTACGGCGCTTGCGGATGAAAGCGTTACACTTACATATGGTGAGCTTTATGAAAAAACGTGTGTAGTGAGAAGTCTTCATTGCGGCTGTTGTTTGTGACGAAAAAGATGACAAGCTTGTGCTTGTTTATACGGGTTAATCGCGAGAGCATGAGCAATGCACTTTCCGCGTATATGCGCCCGAATACTTATATCAAAACAAAAAATATGACATCTAATCAAGACGGTAAAACCGATAGAATTCGGCTTAAAAACAATTATAAAACAATGGTAAGGGAAGGCTGATTTTATTGAACAGCTGCTTGAGATTTTAGAGGGTGTAAAGCCGGCGTGGATTTTGAGAATGAAACGGATTCGGTGGGGAAGAAAATTCTCGATTCGCTTACCGTGGATATGCTTGTTTCCGAGCTTTGCGACAAATTTGATATTGAAATTACTCCGCCGGATATTATTCCCGAAAACTTTTCCTCGGCAAAGGCTATGGGAGAAACGATTAAAAGACTTGAATACGAATGATTTTGCAGTCGCAAAAATTTTTGGAAAAATCGTGAAAAATCGAAAAATTACTATTGCAATTTGAAAAGTGTTGTGGTATTATACTTAGGTCTATGTGTGCGTTGTTGCCCTTTTGGGGTCAACGGCAGTTAATGGCAACATTAAAGCTGGCGGTCCGCTGTTGAGTATTCATCAAGAACGCTTGAAAAAAATTCGGAGGTTATTATGGACGCATTAAAACTTATTGCACAGGACAGCTTAAAGGCTGACAAGCCCTCATTTGAAATCGGCGATACCGTTAGGGTAGACGTTAAGATTCGTGAAGGCGAAAGAGAGAGAATACAGGCTTTTGAAGGCACTGTTATTGCCAAGCACGGCAGCGGTGTCAGCGAAACCTTTACGGTTCGTCGTGTTTCCTACGGCGTTGGCGTTGAGAGAGTATTCCCTGTTAATTCACCCAATGTTGCTGCAGTTAAGGTAGTTCGCCGCGGTAAAGTTCGCAGAGCAAAACTTTATTACCTTCGCAACAGAGTTGGTAAGGCTTCCAAGGTTAAGGAAAGAATCGGCTGAGTTAAGCCGGGCGAGGGCAGATAACGTATCTGCCCTTATCTTTTTAATTGTATGTTTTAAGCGAGGTGAGTGTCATTTTAAACAGTTTGTTCGGCAGTAAAAAATCCCCCGAGGATGAAAAAGCCGGAAAGCCCGAGGGTGGCTTTTTGTTTGATGTGTTTGAAATGGTTGTTACCGCGCTGTTTATTATAACCTTGATTTTTACATTCGTTTTCAGAATAGTTGAGGTCAAGGGGCCGTCAATGAAGCCCACTCTTCAAGACGGTGACAGACTTATTGTCAGTGCTGCCGGCTACACTCCCGAGCGTGGCGATATTATTGTTATTTCGGGCGATTCGAAATATGACAAGCCAATTGTTAAGCGAGTTGTCGCCGTAGGCGGCGATGTTGTTAATATTGATTTTGAAGCAGGCGAGGTAACCGTAAACGGTGAGCCGGAGTGCTATGAGGACGGCGTTACTTTTTTGCGGTATGATGTAAGTTTTCCTTTGACGGTTGAAGAGGGCACAGTTTTTGTTCTCGGTGATAACCGAGACGATTCGCTTGACAGCCGCTCAAGCACTATAGGCTGTGTTGACGAAAAACGGATCGTCGGAAAGGTAATAAACAGAATTTATCCTTTTGGCAGGTGGGAAATAGATGAGTAATATTGATGAAAAGGGCGGTATACCGGAAAAGGTGAATGATTACGTTACCGATGTGACCGACACAAAGTCGGAAAACAAAAAAGCGGAAGCAACCTTTACGGCTATTGTGTACGATGCGGTTTCGGTTATTGTTTCTTCTATAATAATTATTACGTTGTTGTTTACCTTTGCCTTCAGAGTTGTCGGCGTGGATGGGCAATCAATGGAAAATACGCTTCAAAGCGGCAATTGGGTTCTTACATATCAAAAGCCCGCTTACGAATACGGTGATATAATTGTTATATCTCAGCCGAACTATTTCGGTCAGCCGCTTATTAAGCGCGTTATTGCAACGGGTGGACAGACGGTTGATATTGATTATATGACATCTACCGTTTATGTTGACGGCAAGGCGCTTTATGAGCCTTACACCAAGGACAGCTACATTCTCCCGAAGGGCGATGACATAAGCTTTCCTTATACCGTTCCCGAAGGCTTTTTGTTTTGTATGGGCGATAATCGGAACGGCTCCACGGATTGCCGTTCAACACTTATAGGTCCCGTTGATGAACGCTATGTTCTCGGAAAGGCATTTATAAGGATTGTGCCGTTTGGCGATTTCAATATTTATGAGACCACGGGCGGCTTTGCCGATGAAAGCGGTAATTTGCAATAATCATATAATTTTGAGCCGCGTATTTTGTAATATTCGGCTCATTTTCAATACAACGTCCTTTGTCGGCGTTGAGCTTACGGAGAGTATTATGAACGAAACAAATTTGAATTGGTTTCCGGGGCATATGGCAAAAACAAGAAGGCTTATTAAAGAGAGCCTTCCGGTGGTCGATCTTGTTACGGAAATAGTGGATGCAAGAGTTCCCTACAGCTCATCTAATCCCGAGCTTTACGATATTATAGGGAAAAAGCCGAAAACAGTGCTTCTTAATAAATGCGATGTTGCAGACGAAAAAGCGACGGCTAAGTGGATTGAGTATTATAAAAGCCGAGGCGTTGCGGCGCTTGCGGTGGATTGCCGCTCCGGTAAGGGGCTAAACGCATATTTGCCGCTTGTGAGAACGGTTTTAAAAACCACTATAGAAAAAAATCGCGAAAAGGGCATGGAGGGTAAGCCCTTGAGAGTGATGGTTGTGGGAATACCGAACACGGGTAAGTCCTCCTTCATAAACAAAATGGCGGGCAAAAATCGTGCAAAGGTTGCCGATAAGCCCGGTGTTACAAGGAGTAACAGCTGGTTTGCCGTCGGTAACGGAATAGAGCTGCTTGACACTCCGGGTGTTTTGTGGCCTAAGTTTGACGACCAAGCGGTTGGCGAGAGGCTTGCGTTTATCGGCTCTGTTAAAGATGAAATTTTAGACAGCGAGGCTTTTGCCTGTAGGCTTTTGGATATTTTAAAAACAGAGTACGGCAACAGAATTACGGAGCGCTATAAAATAAGCGGCTTTGACGGTATGGAGTCGTATGAAATTCTTGAGATGATAGGAAAAAAGCGCGGTATGCTTATTTCGGGTGGCGAGACAGATACCGAAAGAGCCGCAAAAATGCTTCTTGATGAATACCGTGCGGGTAAATTAGGAAGACTTTCACTTGAAGTACCGGAGATGATTTTCAATGCTTGATTTTTCATATGAGGAAGCCGCACATAAAAACGGCTTTGATGTGGTTTGCGGTGTTGATGAGGCAGGACGCGGACCGCTTGCGGGTCCTGTTTTTGCGGCAGCTGTTATTTTGCCGGAGAATTATTCTCACCCTGTTTTAAATGATTCAAAAAAACTTACCGAGAAAAAGCGTGAAGAGGTATTCGAAGATATTATGCGAGATGCCGTGGCAGTCGGTGTGGGCGAGGCAAGTGAAGCGGAAATAGATGAAATCAACATTTTAAATGCAACCTTTCTTGCAATGAAGCGTGCCGTAGACTCATTGGGAGTTACACCGAACCTTGCCATTGTAGACGGTAACCGTTGCCCAAAAACGGGTGTTAAGGAGGTTGCTCTTATAAAAGGGGACGCTAAGTGTATGTCTGTCGCCGCGGCATCTGTAATAGCAAAGGTTAGCAGGGACAGGGTAATGTATGAGCTTGACAAAAAATACCCCGAATACGAATTTAAAAAACATAAGGGCTACGGAACTAAGCTTCATTATGAAAAGCTTAAGGAGTTCGGTATAAGCGAGGTTCACAGAAAAAGCTTTTTGAAAAATTTGGGTGAAAAATAATGGACAGTAGATTATTGGGTGCTTACGGCGAGCAAGCCGCCGCGAGGTTTTTGCGGAATAACGGTTATGATGTTTTGAGTGCGAATTTCAGAACGCGTGTGGGAGAGCTTGATATTGTTGCGAGAAAAGACGGTATAATGCACTTTGTTGAGGTTAAAACGCGCACAGAGGGAGCAATGCTTCCGCCGTCGGCAGCCGTTGGGTATCATAAAAGACGTAACATTGAGGACTCCGCCGCAATATATATGAAAACTTATAACCTGAAAATGAAAAAGCATTTTGACATAATCGAGGTTATAACAACCTCGAATGGTAAAATGGTGAAAATTAATTTTATTGAGAATGCGTTTTAATGAAATTTTTAATATAGGCATAGATTTTTAAAGGTAAATAATGTATAATGTGTATGTGGATTTTTGAAGAGAGGAGGTTGATGCTTTTTGGGCTTTGTGCCGAGGCTGTGCGACGACAACGAGCGCATTGAAAAAATATTGCTTGAATGCGAAAAATATCGTAAAGAGCTTGTTTTTGTTTGTTTGAGATATTTTAAGTGCGAGCGCGAATGTGCCGAGGATTGCGTTCAAGAGGCTTATGTCGCTTTGTATGAAAATCTTAAAAGCGGCATTGAAATCAACAATTATAAGGGCTGGCTTTTTGCGGTTGCGCTTAATTACAAAAACAAGGAACTGAAGCAAAGAGCAGAGCTTAACGAGCTGAAGGAAAAAATTTGCGCCGAAGCCGGTGAGATGTCGTATGAGCCGTATTTTGCCGACGGTTATTTAAGCGATAATGAGGTTGATTTTTTTGCAACAAAAATAGTTTCTTCTTTGACACCGGAGGAAAAAGAGCTTTATACGGCTCATTATTTGTGCGGAATCCGGCTTAAGGATGTAGCGGCAAAAAGCGGTGTTTCACACGAGGCGATGAGAAAGCGCCACGCAAAATTAAAGAAAAAGTTGAATTCGGAAATAGAAAAGTGCGATTTTTAAAAAGAAAAAGCGTTCATATTTTTTTGAAAAAATAACATTATATATAAGGAGGATAGGAAAATGAGTGTTAAAATCCACTTGAAACGTTTTTTTAAAAGATGTAAATCAAAAATTATATACGAAGCTTTGCTGAAAAAAACGCTTCACGGAAGCGACGACCGACTTTCGAGCTCGGATTATAACACGTTAATGGCAACTGAGCTGTCAAAGCGGCCGGAGCAGGTGGATGCGGATTATATCTCGATGTGTGCCGTGCTTGAGTCGTATAAAGCAAGAAAAGCCGCAAGAGTAGCCGAACGCCGTGAAGAAAGTGCATTAAAAAAAGTCCGGCTTATGGCAAGGCATTTGGGTTGTTTGGCGGTTGCAGTTGCTGTTGTAATAGCCGCAGCTTCTGTTGATTCAAAGGCTGTGGAATTCGATGTTCCTCCGGAAATTGCCGTTTACCATAACGGTACTGTTAAGCTTGTAGACTATGAATTGAGGCTTTTGGAGAATAACGCCGAGGCTCATGAGCTTCTTGATACACCGCTCGGGAAAACACTCAGCGGCTTGCGTATTTATTCGCCTACCTTTCCAAGGGCTTTTTCGGGTGATGATTTTAAAATATCGGAAGCCGGAAATGCACACAGCAATTCCGAGGCCGTAGTTCACGCGACCGTTGAGTTTTTATACAAAGGAAAGAAAGGCTCGCTCTCTGTTGAGTCGTTTTGTAATAAGTACGGAAGCGCCGATTATAATTCGTTCTTTTTCAATGTAACCGCGGGGGGAATATATACCGTTAACGGTATGGAGGTTTTGGTGCTTGAAACCGAGCTTGACCGTTACCACATCTTTTATAAAGATAGGGAGTATATATACCGCATTACTCTTGAAACCGACAATTTCAGCGAGCTTGATGCGATTGTCGATTCAATTACATAATTTATTAAAAAGGAGTTTATGTTGTGAATAAGCTTAAAAGAATCTTTAGTGCTTTTTTGTGCGTTACTTTGGTTTTTTCAACTGCCTTTTCCGTGCAGACGTTTGCGGCAGATGAGGCTCTTGAAGAGGTAACGGCAGCTCCCGTGCCCGGTGTGGGTGATGAGGCGGAGCCTATGGCAAGCAATCTCATTGTTTCGGCATCCACTCGTGTCGAAAAAATAGCTTTAAGCTCTTTGCGCATTTACGGGACCACGGAATGCACCTCGGAGGTTGTAAAGTGCGGTTACAAGGAGCTTGTTGTTGAGCGCAGAAAAACAAGCAGTGATAAGTGGACGGAATACGTTTCGTATGAGGAGTTGTATTCCGAAAGCAACAAGTATACATTAGATAAGGCAATGTCTGTTCAGCAAGGCTACCAATATCGCGTTACGGCGGTTCATTACGCGAAAAAATCATGGATTTCGACTCAGAAGGTGACTATCGTTACTAATGTTGTAAGCTTCTAAAAAGCTTTGCCGTGTAATCGACCGGTGTTTTAACCGTTTTTAAGCGTGGCTGTGAAAAACGAGGTTTTTCACAGCCACGCTTTTTCTTTCAAATTTTCTGTTAATTATTGCGTTAATTCGCTTTCAATATCTTGCATTTTTTTCGTCATTATGTTATCATATTAACTGAATATGGGGAATTATAATTGCTTAATTCCGCAAGACGGCGCAACAGGCTTCATGGGCCGCGCTCGTCGAATTAATTCTTTTATCGGAGGGAAAGAAAATGTCACTCGTAAAAAAAGAAGCTTACTTTAATTCTTCTACCGGTGTTAACAATATTCGTACTCTTATTTGGTATGACGATGAGGTTGACCCTGTAGGTGTTTTTCAAATTGCTCACGGTGTAAGCGAGCACATCGGCAGATATGACGATTTTGCAAAATTTCTTGCTTCAAAGGGCTTTGTGGTTTGCGGTAACGACCATATAGGTCACGGTAAATCCGTAAATTCGGAGGATGAGCTCGGTTTTACCTGCGAGGAGGAGGGCTACAGAAGATTTATTGACGATATGCATATTCTTCACAACATAATGCATAAGCGTTACCCGACACTCCCTTATTTCCTTTTCGGTCACAGCATGGGCTCTTTTTGCGCAAGGCTTTACGCCGGCACATTCGGCGAGGAGCTTGCGGGGCTTATAATCTGCGGCACCGGTCAAATTCCTTCGGGACTTGATTTTCTTGTCAACACGCTTTCGGACCTGACAAGGAGGGTTGGCCCCAAAAAGGTAAACCATGCGCTTGCATCTTCTTTAAATAAGTTTTCCTGCTTCGGTATTAAGGATAAAACCTCGGATCTTGATTGGCTCAGCTTCGATAAAGAAAATGTCGAAAATTACAAGAACGACCCGCTTTGCGGCTGTGAGCTTTCAATGGCGGGTATTCGCGACCTTTGCTCGGTTGCAGTGCTTGCTTCGGATAAGCTTTGGCCCGCAACGGTTCCGACGGATCTTCCCATTCTTATTATTTCGGGTGCAAAGGACCCGATAGGCTTTAGCGGAAAAGGCCCCGTTGCCGTTGCCGATGCGCTTAAAATCACAGGTCACGAGCCGGAGATTATTCTTTACCCGCATTGCAGACACGAGATTTTAAACGAGGGTGAATATAAAGACAAAATTTATTTTGACATACTTTCGTGGCTTAATACCGTATTATTTTAATTCTCGAGGATGATTTTTTTGCAGGACAAAGGTGTTTTTGTCGGCGCCGAGGAGATGGCGCGCCAAGACGAATATAAAGAAAAGGTTCGCACTGTGCTCGGCGCAAGGTTTAATTACGTGCCCAGGGCATTTGTTCACACCTATGGTTGTCAGGGCAATGTTGCGGACAGTGAGCACATAAAGGGTATGCTTATCGAGATGGGCTACGAGCTTTGCGAAAGTACCGAAGAGGCGGATATAATTATTTTTAATACCTGTGCCATAAGAGAGCACGCCGAGGACAGAGTTTTCGGCAATGTGGGTGCACTTAAAAAGCTTAAAGCCGAAAATAAGAGCCTTATAATAGGACTTTGCGGTTGTATGATGCAACAGGAGCACATTTCGGAAAAAATCAAAAAAAGCTATCCGTTTGTTGACCTTGTTTTCGGAACACACGTTTTGCATCGATTACCGGAGCTTCTTTCAAAAACTCTGTGCTCCGGCAAGCGCGTGTTTTGTACGGATTCGTGTGACGGCGTAATTGCCGAGGGTATGCCGAATGCTCGCGACAGCGGTGAAAATGCGTGGCTTCCCATAATGTACGGCTGTAACAACTTTTGTTCTTATTGCGTAGTGCCGTATGTTCGCGGCAGAGAGCGGAGCAGAAGACCGGAGACGGTTTTAAGTGAGGCAAAGGAGCTTATTGACGGCGGTTACAAAAAAATTACGCTTTTGGGACAAAATGTCAATTCGTACGGCAAGGGTTGTGATTGGAATGTTGATTTTTCGGAGCTTATAAAGCAAATTGATAAAATAGAGGGCGACTTTACCTTTGATTTTATGACCTCGCATCCGCGTGACTGCTCCGAGAGGCTTTTGGACACGCTTGCCTCTTCAAAGCATTTTTGCGGTCATCTTCATTTACCCGTGCAGTCCGGAAATAACAGAATTTTAAAAGAAATGAACAGGCATTATACCCGTGAAAGATACCTGGAGCTTATTAAGTACGCCAAGGAAAAAATGCCGGGCATTGATATTACCACAGATATTATCGTGGGCTTTCCGGGTGAAACCTACGAGGAGTTTTCGGACACGCTCTCTCTTGTAAAAGAGGTTCGCTACGGCTCGATGTTTACGTTTATTTTCTCACCGCGAAACGGTACAAGGGCAGCTTCTATGCCGGATCCCGTTTCAAAGGCGGAAAAAACAAAATGGTTTATGGAGCTTCTTGCGGTGCAGGAGCAAATTGAGGCCGGAAGCGGCACAAATTAAGTTAATTAACAATTTTTATTGTTTTTTATGTAAAAAATTTAAAGGAGTTATTTTAAAATGACAGTAATTGAACTCACAAGACAGCTCGGCGCAGCTATCCAGGAGGATGAGCGCTACCTTGCTTATAAGGCAGCAAGAGAGGCTAACGAGGCAGACACACAGTTAAATGACCTTATAGGTCAAATTAACCTTGTGCAGCTTTCTTACCAAAATGAAGCTCAAAAGGGTGAGGCCGCAGATCAGGCTAAGCTTGAGGGCTTCGGCGCGGAATTTGAAAAGCTTTATCGCGAGGTTATGCTTAACCCCAATATGGCAAAATTTGAACAGGCAAGAGGCGCTGTTGACGAAATGATGAACGAGGTTACAGCCATTCTCGCTCTTTGCATTGACGGTCAGGATCCCGCAACCTGTGAGCCGGAGCACAAGCATGAGTGCGGCGGCGAATGCTCGTCCTGCGGCGGTTGCCACTGAGTTATTAAAAATCTTACGGCGTTGAGGTAAAAAAATGGGAAAGCTTTCTCCTATGATGGAGCAGTATTTTAAAATTAAAAATGACTATCCCGACACAATTCTCTTTTTCAGGCTCGGCGATTTTTACGAGATGTTTTTTGAAGACGCTCGAATCGCTTCAAGGGAGCTTGAGCTTGTGCTTACCGGGAGAGATTGCGGTCAAGATGAACGCGCACCTATGTGCGGCGTTCCGTTCCACAGCGCCGACAGCTATATAGCTAAGCTCGTAAGCCGCGGCTACAAAGTCGCGGTCTGCGAGCAAACGGAGGACCCTGCCGCCGCAAAGGGCATTGTAAAAAGAGATGTTATAAGAATTGTAACACCCGGCACGGTAATAGAAAGCAGTATGCTTGAAGAGGGTAAAAACAATTATCTTGCCTCGATTTTTATTACAGAAGGAGAGTGCGCCTGCGCGTTTCTCGATATTTCAACAGGCGAGGCTCATCTTGACCATTACACTGCCTTTGATTCCGATGCGAGAATTGTAAATCAGCTCGGAATGTTAAGGCCCTCGGAGGTTCTTTTAAATAAATACGCCGCCTCGGTAAAGCCCGTAACATCGTTTATTACCGACAGATTAGGCGTAAAATACGAGGTTTTGGAAAATAGTGCATATAATGTTGACGAATGTACAGAGGCGGTTTTGTCGCATATATGCGAGGCGGCACAAAAACAGGTTCAAGGTAAAAAAGGGCTTATACTTGCTCTCGGCAGTGCCGTAAAATACCTTGAGAATGTTCAAAAAAGCAAGCTTGAAACGGTAAACGAGGTTGAGTTTTACAGCGAGGACAGCTTTCTTTCGCTTGACCTTTCGGCACGGCGCAACCTTGAGCTTACCGAAACACAATTAAGACGTGAAAAAAAAGGCAGTCTTTTGTGGGTTCTTGATAACACAAAAACCGCAATGGGCAAGCGCCTTATAAGAAATTGGATTGAACAGCCGCTTCTTAATTATTCCGCAATTGTGCGTCGTCAGGATGCCGTGGAGGAGCTTTATTCAAACACGGTGCTTCTTGATACGCAAATGACGTCGCTCTCGCAGATGTACGACATTGAGCGTATTATGACGAGAATTGTTTACGGCACCGCAAATGCCAAGGAATTGAGAACCTTAAGTCTTACCATTGATTGCCTTGCGCAAATCAAAGCCGGGCTTTCGGGCGTTCGGTCTAAAATGCTTACCGATATTCATAACGAAACCGATCTTCTTGATGACATTAATTCCCTTATTAAAACAGCGATTACAGAGGATCCGCCGCTCACCGTTCGCGAGGGCGGAATGATTAAAAAGGGCTACAACGCAGAGCTTGACTCCCTTCATGATATTCTTGACAACGGCAAGGATTATTTAGCCGACATAGAGCGTAAGGAGCAGGAAAAAACGGGAATTAAAAAGCTTAAAATAGGATATAACCGAGTATTCGGATATTATATAGAGGTATCTAACTCCTTTAAGGATCAGGTACCGGAAGCATATATAAGAAAACAAACACTCGCAAACTGTGAGCGCTACATAACACAGGAGCTTAAGGAGCTTGAGTCTAAGGTTTTGGGCGCACAGGAGCGTATTGTAAGAATTGAATTTGAGTTGTTTTCGGCAATAAGAAGTAAAATTGCCGATGAGCTTCAAAGAGTAAGAACCACGGCGCGTGCAATAGCAAGGCTTGATGTTTTGTGCTCGCTTGCCTTTGCCGCCGTACAAAACAGCTATTGCCGACCCGAGGTTGACACCTCAGACGTTATTATGATTAAGGATGGCAGACATCCCGTCGTTGAAAAAATGCTTGATTCGGCGCCGTTTGTTCCGAACGATACATACCTTGACTGCTCATCCTCAAGAACGGCTATTATAACAGGTCCCAATATGGCGGGCAAGTCAACATATATGCGTCAGGTTGCGATTATTGTTCTTATGGCGCAAATAGGAAGCTTTGTGCCTGCTTCGTCTGCAAGAATCGGTATTGTAGATAAGATTTTTACGCGCGTTGGCGCTTCGGATGACCTTGCAGCAGGGCAGTCAACCTTTATGCTCGAAATGACGGAGGTTGCCGATATTTTAAAAAATGCAACGAAAAAAAGTCTTATTGTATTTGATGAAATAGGAAGAGGAACCTCCACCTATGACGGAATGAGTATTGCAAGAGCCGTGCTCGAATATACCGCAGACAAGAAAAAGCTCGGTGCAAAAACTCTTTTCGCAACACATTACCACGAATTGACTGAGCTTGAAAAAACGGTTGACGGTGTTAAAAATTACAGTACCTCCGTTAAAAAGAGGGGCGACGACATTACCTTCTTAAGAAGAATTGTAAAGGGTCCCGCAGATGGAAGCTACGGTATAGAGGTTGCGCTTTTGGCAGGCGTTCCTAAGGCGGTTGTGGAAAATGCCAAGGGAATTTTAAAAACTCTTGAAAATCAGCAAACCGTTTCGCTTTCACGGGAGGTTGACAGTGCCAAAAGGGAAGAACTTACGGAGGAACCGTTGACTCTTGCCTTCGGTAGTACGGCCAACCTTGTTGAAGAGCTTAAAGATATGGATTTAAACACACTTACGCCTATTGAAGCACTCACAAAGCTTTACGAGCTTCAAAAAAAGGCAAACGAGATTTAACGAAAATGTAAATTACACGTGAAGGGAGGGTGCTTTTTGCCCGCTATAAATGTTTTACCGAAAAATCTTGCGGATTTAATTGCAGCCGGCGAGGTTGTTGAGTGCCCTGCCTCGGTAATTAAGGAGTTTGTGGAAAATTCAATAGATGCCGGTGCAACAAGCGTTGTTGTTGAAATCGGCTGTGGCGGAAAAACGTTTATTCGCGTTACGGATAACGGCTGCGGAATTGAACGCGGCGATGTTAAAAAGGCGTTTTTAAGTCACGCCACAAGTAAAATCAAAACAGCCGATGACCTTGACAATATATCGACTCTCGGCTTTCGCGGCGAGGCGCTTGCCTCGGTTTGTGCTGTTTCACGTGTTGAAATGCTGACAAAGCCCGAGGGTGAGGAATTCGGCACGCGCTATGTTATAGAAGGCGGTGAGGAGCTTCTAACGGATGACGCCGGTTGCCCCAAAGGCACTACACTTATTGTAAGAGATTTATTTTACAATGTGCCGGCACGAATGAAGTTTCTTAAAAAGGATGTTCAGGAGGGTAACAAGGTTTCCTCTGTTTTGGAAAGAGTGGCGCTTTCCCATCCGGAAATTTCCTTTAGATTTTTGCGTGACGGCAAGCTTCAATTTTTAACTCCCGGCGACGGTGAGCTTAAATCGGCTGTTTATGCCGTATTCGGAAGAGAATTTTCCGATTCGCTGGCGCCTGTTTCATACTCGCAGGACGGAATAACCGTTACGGGCTTTACGTCAAAGCCCGCTTACGGTCAAAGCAGCAGGGCAAAGCAGGTGTTCTTTGTAAACAAGCGATATGTAAAAATCCCCGTTTTTATTACAGCGCTTGAAACGGCATATAAAAATGCCATGCTCGTCGGAAAGTTTCCGCCGTGTGTACTGTTTTTGGAAATGCCGTATTCCGCTGTTGATGTAAATGTTCATCCCGCAAAAACAGAGGTTCGCTTTTCCGATGAAAAGCGTGTGTTTGACTGTATATACAGAGCTGTTCTCGGCGCATTCGGTAAGGATACGACACGGCCGCAGGTATCGTTTTCAAATTCAAAAATATATTCACCGCCCAAGGATGAGGGCGAGCAGCTTTCTTTTGCAACAGGCAGTACGGTTTTACACGCGGAGGCAGCCGGGCTTAAGGCTTCAAGCTCCGAAAAAGGCTCAATCGGCGAGCAAAAGGTTACCTTTAAATTTAAGGAGTACGGAAATCCCATAACGGGCAGAAGTGATGTTTTTCGCGCTTCCGATAACGGTGAAAAGGCGTTTGACTTTCTTATGGATGAATATATGAAACCTAAGGAAAGCGTCAGGGAGTATACTCTTGAAGGCAACGGCAGTGCGGAAAAATCCGAGCCTTTGGCGGAAGAGACTTTGAGTCTTAATAAGGATGAGCCGCGACTTATAAATTACGTTTCTGTAACTCAAGGCGGCGAGCGTCTTGAAAAGCATAACGAAGAGCCTTTTAAGTCGGCAGAGGTGCAAGGTAAAAGGAATTCAATTGAAGCCTCTTTAGGTGCTGTACCGGAATTCAGAATTATAGGCGAGGCATTTAAAACATATATTTTCGCAGAGCTCAGCGGTAAGCTGATTCTTGTGGACAAGCACGCCGCACACGAACGCATTATTTTTAACAGACTCAAGGAAAACGCAAGCTCATCACAACAGCTTCTTTTACAGCCGCAGGCCGTAAGGCTTTCGGCAGAGCAATACGAGGCGGTGCTTGAAAATCTTCCGCTTCTTTACGATGCCGGCTATGATATTTCGGATTTCGGTGTAAATACTGTGAAGGTTTCGGCATGTCCCGTGGAGCTTGTAAACGAAAACTTACAGCTGCTTATTGAAGAAATTGCACAATATCTTTCAATGAACATAAAAACCGTAATGCCGGAAAAGCTTGATTGGATATACCATTCCGCGGCATGCAGAGCCGCCGTTAAGGCGGGTAATGACACATCGCTTCCCGAGATGGAGGAGCTTGTAAGACAGCTTCTTATTCACGATGAAATTAAGTGTTGCCCCCACGGAAGACCGGTTGCGGTTGAGATTTCAAAAAACGAATTGGAAAAATATTTTAAACGAATTGTATAAATGAACAGTAACGAAAAAACAAAGGTAATTGCCGTTGTGGGTCCCACCGCCTCCGGCAAAACTTCACTTGGTGTAGCGCTTTGTGAGGAGTTTGGCGGCGAGGTTGTTTCAGCGGATTCAATGCAGATTTATAAGGGAATGAATATCGCCACGGCAAAGCCCGATTCTTCGGAGATGCACGGCATACCGCATCGTCTTATGGATTTTTTATCTCCGGAATGTGAGTACAGCGTAGCCTCGTTTTGCGACGATGCAAAAAGCGCTGTTTGCGAAATTACAAATAAAGGCCGCGTTCCCGTAATTGTCGGCGGTACGGGGCTTTATGTTGACAGCTTTCTTCAGAATATTACATTTTTTGAGGAAGAGGACAAAGCCGAAACACGCTTAATGCTTACCAAAAGACTTAATGATGAGGGTGCGCATGCGATGTATTCGGAGCTTTTGAAAATTGACCCCGAAGCCGCCGCAAAGCTACACGAGAATAACACCGTTAAGGTTTTAAGAGCGCTTGAGATTTACTACTCCGGCGGAAAAACTCTCACCGAGCAGGCGAGGGAATCGCGAAAAAATCCAACTCCTTACAGCGCCCTTTATATAGGAATAGCCTTTAAGGACAGAAAAGTGCTTTACGACAGAATAAATAAACGCGTTGATATAATGCTTGAAAATGGACTTTTGGATGAGGCAAGGGATTTTTACTCGAAAAAAGCCTCGGCAACTTCGGTTAACGCCATAGGCTATAAGGAGCTAAAGCCTTTTATCGACGGTGAAAAAAGCTTGGATGAGTGTGTAGACTCATTAAAGCGCGCTACGCGCCGCTACGCAAAAAGACAGCTCACCTGGTTTAACAGAAACGGTGATATTAATTGGTTTTACCGCGACTGCTACGACAGTGATGCTTCAATGTATAATGAAATTTTCGCTCTTACAAGGAGCTTTCTCGGACGGTGATTAAATGAACAACAAAACAATTAAAGCCATTGCTTTCGGACTTGTGCTCTGTCTTGTGCTTTCATATGTTATTTATCACGTTGTTTTATATTCCAAATCCGATATGGAAACTCAGGTTGCGCTTACGGAAACGGTTTATGAGACAATTAATGCCGACTGCTTTGTTTTGCGCGATGAGGAATACATTGAAAACAATGCAACGGGAACTACCGTTTCCTTTGTGAAAAACGGTGAGCGTGTAGCCGCGGGTGATACCGTTTCCATGATATTTAATAATTCGCAGGATGCAGACACTTATCTTAAAATAACGGAGCTCGAAAAGGAAATAGCCCATTATAACGACCTTAGCAGTCAGGCGAATATAAGAACGCTTGATTTAACCTCGCTTGAGGCAAAAATCAATTCCGAGCTTTGCGATTATCTCGATGCGTTGGATACACTCGATTATCAAGCTGCGTTTGAGTACTCCGATGAATTGAGAAGCTCGCTTACAAGCAAGCAGATTGAAACGGGTGTTCAAATAGATTATTCCGAAAAGCTTGCCTCTCTTAAAAATGAGCTTTCGGAGCTTAAAAACAAAAGTCTTTCTTACTCTTCGGTTACAACAAGCGAGTCCGGCTACTTTATAAGCGGCTTTGACGGATATGAAAATACACTTGATTTTGACAGCCTTGACGACTACACCTGTGAGGATATTAAAAATGCAATAAAAGCTTCTCCGGCGGATGTTTCGGAAAATGTTATAGGCAGAGCGGTAAGTGACTTTAATTGGTATATTCTTTGCGTTGTGCCCACCGAAAAAACCGTAAATCTCGAAAACGGTCAAGAGCTTTTTGTTAATTTTCCGTATTCCGGAATAGCAATGCTTCAAACCGAGCTTGTGAAAATCGGCAGCAGAGAGGGCGACGAAACAGAGCTTATTTTAAGATGCGATCTTATGAACGAACGCCTTACGGGAATAAGAATAGAAAACATTGAAATTGTAACCGAGGAATATACAGGCTACAAGCTTAAAAATACCGCAATAAGAACGGTTGACGGCGAAACCGGTGTTTACGTCGTGCGCGGCAATCTTTTGTCGTTTGTTAAGGTTTATATTCTTTATTCCGACGAAGAATTCAGCGTTGTAAATAATCCGGACGGTGAGTTCGGTTACATTAAAAATTACGATACCGTTGTTACGAAGGGGGTTGAGCTTTATGATAACAAGCTCGTATAACGAGCGGTTCGACTGTATTAAGTCAAATCTAAAGAGGATTCGCGAAGGTATTGCAAAAGCCGAAGCCGCCGCAGGCAGAGCCGAGGGCGAGGTAAGGCTTATGGCGGTAACAAAAACTGTTGACCCTGTTTTTATAAATTACTCAATTGACGAGTGCGGAGTTGACCTTATAGGCGAGAACAAGGTTCAGGAGTTTCTTTTAAAAAGGGACAGTCTTCATTTAGACGGAGTTGAAAAGCATCTTATAGGTCACCTTCAAACAAACAAGGTTGGTAAGATTATAAATGAGGTTGATATGATTCAGTCCGCAGACAGTCTGCATCTTGTTCGCGAAATTTCAAAGCGTGCCGAGCAAAACGGTAAAACAGCACGCATTCTTCTTGAGGTCAATATCGGAGGCGAGGATTCCAAAACGGGCTTTTCAAAGGACACTCTTGTTGAGAGCTTGCCGCAGATTTCGGAGCTTCCGTTTATTGAGGTTAACGGAATTATGACAATTCCGCCGATTTGCGAAAGTGAAAAAGAGCTTTCCGGGTTTTTCTTTAGCACCGCCGCACTTTATGATGATATTAAAGAAAAATGTCTTAACGGCTTTAATATGAAAATATTGTCAATGGGAATGTCCGGCGATTACGAGCTTGCCGTAAAATATGGCTCGAATATGGTTAGAATAGGCTCTGCTATTTACGGAGCCAGGATATACAAATAATTTTATACGGAGGAAATTATTATGGGTTTTAAGGATTTATTGAGTAAGCTTATGGGCGAGGAAAATGACGACCTTTTTGATTCTGTTGAAGAGGAGGAAGAAAACACCTCTTACACCTCTTACTCATCACGTGAGCAATCTTCAAAATATCGCGATTATGACGATGAGGAGGATTACCGCGAGGCAAGGCGGCCGGCGCGCACTCAAAGACGTGCACATCCTGCCGTTGAGGATGACCCCAACAAAGTCGTTAATATTCACACAACCGCAAAGCTTCAGGTTGTTCTCGCAAAGCCCGAAAGATTTGACGATTCAAAGGAAATTGCAGACCATTTAAATGAAAAAAGAACTGTTGTTTTGAACCTTGAAGGCGTAAACAAGGATGTTGCAAGGCGTATAATCGACATTTTAAACGGTGTTGCTTACGCTAACGGCGGTCAGCTTAAAAGAGTTGCAAACAACACCTTTATTATAACGCCCTATAATGTAGATGTTACGGGCGACCTTATAGACGAGCTTGAAAACACAGGCGTGTTTTTCTGAGAATTGAGCTTTAATTTTATCTTTGTTTAAACGGAAGCGGGGATTTTTTTATGATGACACCGTCACAGGTGAGAGAGTATGAATTTAAACAGTCGGGCAGAAACGCTTATAAGGCGGATGATGTAGATGCATTTATAGCGGAGCTTTCTGTTGACTACGAAAAAATGTTCAGAGAGAACAGCGAGCTCGTTAAAAGAGCAAGCTCTCTTGCAGAACGCTTAAAGCAGTATATGAACGACGAGGGTGATATTAAAAATGCCGTTATGTCTGCTCAAAAGGCTGCCGAGATGATTATTAAGGATGCCGAAAACACGGCTTCGGATGCAAAATCCGAAGCGGATGCAGTTCTCGCGGCGGCAAAAAGCGAAGCCGATTTAATTAAAGAGGATGCGAAAAAGCAGGCAATTGCCGATTCGGAGCTTCTTCTTGCTATGACTCGTGACAAGGCACAGGAGATTATTAAAAAGGCCAAGGAGGAAGCGGGCAACATAATTCTCAATGCCAAATCCTCTGCAAGCGATAAGGTGGGTGCCGCTACAAGAACGGTGACAAGCGAAACGCTTCTTTATGATATGCTTAAAAAAGAGGTTTCGGAGTTTAAGGCGAGCATTCTTTCTCAATACAAGGCTCACATTGAGCTTATTTCAAAGCTTCCCGAGCTTGCAAGCGAGGAGGCGCAAAAGCTTCGCGAGGAAGTACCCGTAATAAGTTCCGAAAAAGCGGCTGAAATTATCGAGGATGTTCCGTTTGAAGCAGCTGAAGATGTATTCTCTTCGGAGAAGTCGTCGGAGGTGCTTGAGTTTACAACAGAGGCGTTTTCTGAGGAAGGCTTTACAGAAAATGAAAACAGCGAATCGGAGCCTCTTTCCTTCGAAGAGGAAAGCAAGGCATTTGAAGAAAGTGCCGTTGAGTTCGTTTTCGGAAGCACTGAGAATGAAGAGGTTTCGGAGAATGCAGAGGAAACCGATGAAGCCGTTGAAGAAATTTCTTTTAAAAGCATTGACGAGACTACCGAGGCGAGTGAGACAGACAAAGAGTGTGTGACCGTCGCCGAGGAAGATCAAAACGACATTAATGAGCCTGAGAAAATAAATACGGACTTTACAATGTTTTCCGGAAGTTTTGATATTAACGCAGATGATATGAACGAAAATTCGTTTTTTGACGATGACGGCTCGGATGAGCCGAATATGCCGAAAAAGGGCTCGGAGGATATTCCGATTTCAAGAGGCTTTACCGTGAATTACGATGCACTTGAGCGCTTTGAAAATAAGGCAGTGGTTAACGATGATGACGATGAAAAGCCCGCAGTAAAAAAGCACGGTTTATTTAAAAGAAAAAAATAAGGTGAATTATGGCAATTGTTATTTCTCTTGCTGTTGTAGCGGCCTTAGTCGGTATTGACCAGCTTATTAAATATTTGGTTGTGCTTTATTTAAAGCCGGTTGGAAGCGTTGAGGTTATTAAGGGTGTTTTAAGCTTTACCTATGTTGAGAATTCCGGTGCGGCGTTCGGCTCGTTTGCCACGCATACAGCCGTGCTTACGGCGGTTTCCGTTGTTCTTTTGGGTGTTACGCTTTACATTTTAATAACCCACAAAACGCATTCCCGTTTTGCGGATGCGTGTCTTCTTTTGATGGTTGCCGGCGGAATAGGTAATATAATAGACAGAATAAGGCTTCAATATGTTGTTGATTTTATCGAACCGTTGTTTGTCGATTTTGCTGTTTTCAACTTTGCCGACTGTCTTGTAACGGTTGGTGCATTCGCTTTGGTGATTTACCTTTTTGTTGATATGTTTAAGGATTACAAATCTAAAAAAGAGCAAAGCGATGCCGCTTCTCATAAGGGTAAAAAATGAAGACATTAAATCTGATTGTTTCACAGGGCGAGTCGGGCGAACGCCTTGACAAGGCCGTGGTTGCGCTTTCCGGTGAGCTTTCGAGAAGCGCGACACAGACGCTCATTAAAGAGGGTAAGGTTTTTGTAAACGGTAAAACAGCTTTAAAAAGTGTTACGGTAAAATTCGGCGATGAAATTCGCATTGAAGTGCCGGACCCGAAAACTCTTTCGGTAGAGGCAGAGGATATTCCGCTTGATATTTTTTACGAGGATGAGTACCTTCTTGTTGTAAATAAGCCGAAGGGAATGGTTGTTCACCCTGCCGCCGGAAATTTTGACGGGACACTTGTAAATGCGCTTCTTTCTCATTGCAAGGATCTTTCCGGTATAAACGGCGTTATTCGTCCGGGGATAGTTCACAGAATAGATAAAGATACAAGCGGTCTTCTTGTTGTGGCAAAAACCGATGAGGCGCACACGGGTCTTGCAGAGCAAATTAAGGAGCATTCCTTTAAACGTGAGTATAGAACCGTTGTTGTGGGCAATGTGAAAAGCGACAGTGGCACGATAGATGCCCCGATAGGCAGAAGCCCCAAGGACAGAAAAAAACAGGCGGTTACGGACAAAAATTCAAAAAATGCCGTAACGCATTATGAAGTTATTGAGCGCTTTAACGGCTTTACATATTTAAAGGTTCGCCTTGAAACGGGAAGAACTCATCAAATAAGAGTTCATATGGCTTACCGCGGAACGCCCGTTGCGGGTGATACCGTTTACGGCGATCCGAAAAAGACCTACGGACTTTCGGGGCAATGCCTTCACGCTGCCGTGTTGGGCTTTGTTCACCCCGTAACGCATAAATATCTTGAGTTTTCGGCACCGCTTCCCGAATATTTTGAAGACTTTTTGAAAAGGATAAAAAGATGAACAGCTATAAGGATTGGCTTCTTGTTTCGGATATTGACGGAACGCTTAATAATAAATTAAGACGTCTTCCTCCCGAAAATAAAGCGGCTGTTGAGGATTTTGTGAAAAACGGCGGTAGCTTTACGCTTTGCACAGGTAGAAATCTTTCTTCGATGACTCCGCATTATAAAAAGCTCGGATTGAACGGTCCCGCAATTTTTATGAATGGCGCGGGAATATATGATTTTACCGAGGAACGGCTTTTGTATTTCAATGCGCTTTCAAGCGAAGCCGAAAACGCCGTTAAAGAGGCGGCAACGCTTTTTCCGCGAGTAGAGGTTTCGGTTTTTACTTATGATAATATTTATTCCGTGGGAAGGCAAATTTCAAGCTTTACCGTAGCAAGGCTTGATAATCTTAAAAGAACCGTTTGTAAGGGCTTTTCGGAAATACCCTCGGGCGGTTGGGGTAAGGTGAATTTTTTCGGCTTACCGAAAACCGTAAAAAAAATAAAAGAGTTTTTTGATACAAAGGATTTTTGCACCGTTTTTTATACCTCAGGCTGTACGCTTGAGGTGGTGGCAAAGGGTGTAAATAAGGGCAGTGCCGTTTTAAAGCTTGCCGAGCTTTACGGCATAGAAAAATCTCACACGGCAGCCGTCGGAGATTATTTCAACGACGAAGCAATGTTAAAAGCGGTAGGACATCCGGTTTGTTGCGGACAGGCGCCGAAGGAGCTTAAGGCGATTTCGGAGTATGTAGCATGCAGCTGTAATAAGGGTGCCGTTGCCGATTTTATAAACTATATTGTAAAAAATTATATTATATCGGAGGGAACATAATGGATGTAACCACCAAAAAAGCCTTACAGGCAACAGCGTGTAAGGTGAGAATGGGTATTATTGAAGGTACCTTTAACGCTAAGTCCGGACACCCGGGCGGCTCCTTATCTATTGCGGAGATTTTAACTTATCTCTATTTTAAGGAGATGAATGTAGACCCCGCTTCGCCTAAGGCGGAAAACCGTGACAGGTTTGTTCTTTCAAAGGGTCACGCCGCACCCGCGCTTTATTCGGTTATGGCAGAGCGTGGCTTTTTCCCGGTAGAAGAGCTTAAAACCTTAAGAAAGGTCGGCTCACGTCTTCAGGGTCACCCGAGTATGAATTACCTTCCCGGCATTGACATCAGCACCGGCTCGCTCGGACAAGGCATTTCCGCCGCATGCGGAATGGCTCTCGGCTCAAAGCTTAAGGGCGATGCCTTCAGAGTTTACGCGGTTCTCGGTGATGGCGAAATCGAAGAAGGTCAGGTTTGGGAAGCGGCTATGTATGCCGCCGCAAAAAAGCTTGACTGCCTTGTTGCCGTTGTTGATAACAACAATCTTCAAATTGACGGCTCCGTTGAAGAGGTTAACTCGCCTTATCCCATTCCCGAAAAGTTTGAGGCATTCGGTTGGAATGTTTTGGAGATTGACGGTAACTCCTTTGATGAGCTTGAAAAGGCGTTTGATGCCGCAAAAGCCTGTAAGGGCAAGCCTACCGCGATTATAGCCAAGACCGTAAAGGGCAAGGGCGTTTCCTATATGGAGAACCAGGTTGGCTGGCACGGTGCCGCACCGAATGCAGAGCAATATGAAATCGCAATGACAGAGCTTAAAAATGCTCTTAGTGAGTTGGAGGGTTAAGTTATGGCAGATGTAATTAAAACAGCTACAAGAGAAGCTTACGGCAAGGCGCTTGTTGAGCTTGGCGAAAAAGACCCCAATGTTGTTGTGCTTGATGCTGACCTTGCCGCCGCTACAAAAACAGGTGGCTTTAAAAAGGTTTTTCCCGACAGGTTTTTTGATACGGGTATTGCCGAATCCAATATGATGGGCGTTGCCGCAGGTCTTTCAACAACGGGCTACACCGTATTTGCAAGCTCGTTTGCGATGTTTGCCGCAGGCAGAGCCTTTGAGCAGGTAAGAAACACAATAGGCTATCCGCACCTTAACGTGAAAATCGGCGCAACACACGCGGGTATTTCCGTTGGTGAGGACGGTGCCAGCCACCAGTGCTGTGAGGATATTGCTCTTATGAGAACAATTCCCGGAATGGTTATTATTAATCCGGCAGATGATATTGAGGCGCGCGCCGCGGTATTTGCCGCCGCAAAGTATGAGGGTCCTGTTTATATGCGCTTCGGAAGACTTGCCGTTCCGCGTATTTTCGATGAGAATTACAAGTTTGAAATAGGTAAGGCGGTTACTCTTAAAGAGGGAACGGATGTTACTGTTATAGCAACGGGTCTTCTTGTTGCCGAGGCTATTGAGGCGGAAAAAATTCTCGCAAAAGAGGGCGTTTCCGTAAACCTTATCAATATGGCTACAATTAAGCCGCTTGACAAAGAGGCTGTTATAGCAGCCGCGAAGAAAACGGGCTGTATTGTTACCGCAGAGGAGCATAACGTAATAGGCGGACTCGGAAGTGCCGTTTCGGAGGCTGTTTGCGAGGAATGCCCTGTCCCGGTTGTAAAGCTCGGCGTTGAGGATACCTTTGGAAAATCCGGCCCCGCAGTAGAGCTTTTACACCTTTTCGGACTTGATGCAAACGGAATTGTCGAAAAGGTTAAGTATGCACTTACACTTAAAAAGTAAATAAAAACACAATAAACCAATATTTAAACGGGCTGTAAAAAATATGTGTTTTTTACAGCCCGTTTTTGAGTGTTAAAATTATCTATTGATTTAATATATTTTGTATAGATATAATTAAATTACTTTTGAAGCTTTTTAATAAGCGCCATGCATTCCTCGTGATTCATAATTTTCGGAACGGGGTAGAGGGGGTTACCTTCTTTTAAGGCGCGCTCCGCAATAAGCGGAATGTCCTCATCCTTAATTCCTTCGATTTTGTCGGGGATGTTCATATTTTTATTAAGAGCTTTAATGGCTTCTATAAAGTTCTTCGCTTTTTGTCTTGAGCCCTGCGCATCGCCCGAAACACCTGCAACATCTGCGAGAATCGCGAGTCTTTCATATGCGCTTTCGCCGAAGTATTCAAGAACATACGGAAGGATTATCGCGTTTGCAAGTCCGTGCGGAACACCGTACATACCGCCTAAGTTGTGTGCTATTGCGTGAACATAGCCTACATATGCTCTTGTAAACGCAAGACCTGCGTGGTAGGAGGCAACAAGCATATTTTCACGTGCTTCAAGATTTTTGCCGTTGTTGTATGCTTCCTCGATGTTCTCAAAAATGAGCTTTGTTGCGATTTTTGCGTCCTCCTCCGTTTGTTTGGTGTTGCTTCTGCCTATAAAGGCTTCAACTGCGTGAGTTAAGGCATCCATACCCGTTGTGGAGGTTATGTGCGGCGGAAGACCTACTGTAAGCTCGGGGTCAAGAACCGCAAATTTGGGACGGAGAACAGGGTCGTTGATTGCGTTTTTCTCGTGAGTTTCGGGGTTTGAAACAACGGCGGCAATAGTGGTTTCGGAGCCTGTGCCGGCGGTTGTGGGAACAGCGAAAAACGGCGGAATTTTTTTAAGAACCTTAAGCTGACCGCGAAGCTGAGGAATTGATTTTTCGGGGCGAACAAGTCTTGCGGCTGTTGCCTTTGCGCAATCCATTGGTGAGCCGCCGCCGAAGGCTATAAAGCCCTCGCAGCCGTTATCCTTGTAAAGCTTTAAAGCATCTTCGATATTGTAAATTGTGGGGTTGGGCTGAACGCCGTCATAGACGGTGTATTTTATTCCTTCGTTTTCGAGTCCTTCGAAAAGAGAATCGAGAAGGTGAAGCCCCATAAGGCCCTTATCGGTAACAACAAGAACATTGGAAAGACCCTGCGACTTAACAAGCGCGGGAAGTTTTTTTACGGCACCGGCGCCCTTTAAAAGCTCCGGTGGAGTCCAATCCAAAAGATTTACGGCAAGCTTAAATACGCCCTGATATGTTCTGCAATATAGGTTACTTAAAGTGCTCATAGTAATAATTCCTTTCATCGGCAAAAAGCCGTTATTTTTTATTTAGCTTGTTTTTTAATTCTTCAAAAAGCTCTTCTATTGAGCCGGCCTTGGCTTTTATATCATCCTGTAAAAGGGGAAATGCCTTGAAAAGGCGTTTCCTTGTTTTTTTCGCTTTTTTTGAGTATTCCTCTTTCAAGCTGTCGTAATTCGCCTTTGCTTCGTTTAGCTTTGCTTCAAGGTCTGCTTTTTTGTCGTCCGAAAACCGTGTAACTTTTGTGCCTACGTTTGATTTAATCGAGGCGGCAACGGCTGCGATTTCGTCGTTGATTTTTGCAAAGGAGGCTTGAAGATCGCGAAGTCCGAGGGCGTTTATAACAGTGTCGATAAGATCTGCCGCAAATACGGTAAGGAAAATATATACAAGGATTTTTATTGAAGCGGGATTTATAAGGTCTATAAAATAATCGCTTATAAAGGGCTGAACAAAGTATGAGAAAAGACAGGCACCTATTCCCCAATAAATTGTGTGAGTAAGGCAAATTCTGCCCTGGATGTTAAAGCGCTTTTTGGAATAGTCCCACCAACGTGCGTGAAACAGCTTTTCCATTATGAGGCTTGTTAAAAATTCCACTATATCGCAAACGACAAAGCCAACCGTAAAGGTTAATAATATGTTTAAATACAGGTTGTCGGTAAGCGTTTTAAAGGGGAGTATTACAAGCATAAGCACCATAGCTCCGGTGCCGTAAATCGGGCAAATCGGCCCTCTTAAAAAGCCTCTGTTAATCCACTTTTTGGGGCGTATTGAGCAATAGCACGACTCAACAAACCAGCCTATAAAGCTGTAAAAGAAAAAGTAAAAAATCAGTTTTATGATATTCATTATTCACCGCCTATTCCCGTGAGCCTGTGGAATTTATCACGGTACTTTTTTGAAAAGGAATAGTACATCTCTATTGCGGCGCAGTATTTATCCATTGCCGTAACAACGTAGCTTTCGGGGTATTTCGGAGGGATGGGTGTTAAGGGCCACATATGCTTTTTTATTATGTCGCGCTCTCTGTTTGAGAGAGTTCCGCAAAGGTAATATGCGTTTTTGAGTGCAAATCCCGGGTGGCGGTAGCCGTGAAGCTTATGACTTAAATCGTTCTCGCGCCAATCGTAATAAAAAAGGTCATGCATTGTTGCGGCACGTGCCGCTTCAACGTAGTTAAGCCCGAGCCTTCTTGAAACAAGAAAGCTTAAATAGGCAACGCTTCTTATATGCTGTAGCCTGTTGATTTTAAAATGCTGCTCGTATTTTTCAAGACCCTTGAGCTGCGGCGAATTGTAAATATCACCGGCGGCTTCAAGGTATTCGTTCCACGAGGGGGTATCCATTTTATATGACGAGATGTACGCTTTGTAAAGCTTTCCCATAAATTTCACCGTTTAAAATTATTTTGTGATTTTGTGAAATACCTTTTTACCCTTTTTGATTACAATGTAGCCCTTGTCAAAGTCGGAGGCGGGAACGATATATGCGGAAGCGGTAACCTTAACGTCATCAACGCTAACGCCGCCTTGCTCAACGAGTCTTCTCGCTTCGCCTCTTGAGGAGCAAAGACCGGCTTTGATTAAAAGGTCTATAATTCCAATGCCGTCTTCTGTAAGATCACCTTCGGAGAGGGCCGTTGAGGGCATATTGTCGGCGTTGCCTGCGCCTGTGAATATAGAGCGCGCCGCCTCCTGTGCTTTTTTCGCTTCTTCTTCGCCGTGAACAAGGTTAGTAAGCTCATAAGCGAGAATTTCCTTTGCCTTGTTAAGCTCTGCGCCTTGCCATTTGTCCATTTCGTCAATTTGCTCCAAGGGGAGGAAGGTGAGCATTCTGATGCATTTTAAGACGTCATCGTCCGCAACGTTGCGCCAATATTGGTAAAATTCGTAGGGCGAGGTCTTGTTGGGGTCAAGCCAAACGGCGTTGCCCGCTGTTTTGCCCATCTTTTTGCCTTGAGAGTCGGTAAGAAGGGTGATTGTCATGGCGTGAGCATCCTTGCCGAGCTTTTTTCTTATAAGCTCTGTGCCGCCGAGCATATTTGACCACTGATCATCGCCGCCGAACTGCATATTACAGCCGTAGTTTTTGAAAAGATAGTAGAAGTCGTAAGACTGCATTATCATATAGTTAAACTCAAAGAAGGAAAGACCCTTTTCCATTCTTTGTTTGTAGCATTCCGCTCTTAACATATTGTTAACGGAGAAGCAAGCACCGACCTCTCTTAAAACGTCAACATAGTTAAGGCTTAAAAGCCAATCGGCATTGTTTACCATTTGAGCCTTGCCCTCGCCGAATTCAATAAAGCGAGACATTTGTTTTTTAAAGCACTCGGCGTTGTGGTCGATATCCTCCTTGGTGAGCATTTTTCTCATATCCGATCTTCCCGAGGGGTCACCGATCATTGTTGTGCCGCCGCCTATAAGGGCTATAGGCTTATTACCTGCCATTTGAAGGCGTTTCATAAGTGTGAGTGCCATAAAGTGACCTGCGGTAAGGCTGTCTGCGGTACAGTCAAAGCCTATGTAGAAGGTAGCCTTGCCCTCGTTTACCATATCTCTTATGAGGGCTTCATCCGTAACCTGTGCAATAAGTCCGCGTGCAACAAGCTCGTCATAAATTTTCATATAAAAGTCTCCTTTGGGAAAGCAAAGCACCATGCTTTGCATTATTATCTTTCAAATTTTAATTATAATAGAAAAGCGGCGCGATGTCAATAATATACAATTTAATTAATAAAATATTTCCCCGATATTGAAAAAACAGAGCCGCGGTATCGGCGGATTTTTGCTTTGCGACAAAAAACCGCTTTTGAAAAACAAAGGCGCTAGACCCGTTTTCGCCTGTAACTTCGGTAACAAATTTATGACAAACAAATAATTTTTATTGACAAACGATAAAACAAGTGGTGTATTGCTTTTCGTAAAGGAGAAACGCTTATGAACAGTAAAAACAAATCAATTAATTTAACACTTGTAATTCTTACCGCTTTGGCTTTTTTCTTTGTTGTGCTTCTTTTTGGCGCGCCGTGGGCATTTGCCGCATTTGCGGATTTTGCCGGCTACGGTGAGAAAATGCTTTATGCGCTTATAGCGGTGTTTTATGTGTGTTCTCCGTCTGCCGCTGTTGTAATTTTGTATCTTTACAAATTTCTCGGGGCGGCGAAAAAACGCACGGTATTTACAAAAGAAACAGTAAAAACCGTTTCGGTGCCTTCTTGGGCGTGCTTTTCGGCTTCTTTGCTTTTAATACCGCTTTGCTTTTACCTTTGCGGCGCATTTCCAATACCAATGGCGGCGTTTTTTGCCGGGCTTTTATTGAGAGTTTTTAAAAACGTCATAAAAGAGGGCGTGCGCTTTAAAGAGGAAAATGAGCTTACTATATAGGGTGTTTGAAAATGGCAATTGTTGTAAATCTTGATGTTATGCTTGCAAAAAGAAAAATGTCTTCGGGGGAGCTTGCGGCAAGAATAGGTATTACACAGGCAAATCTTTCTATTTTAAAAACGGGAAAGGCGAGAGCGATTCGCTTTTCCACGCTTGACAGTATTTGCCGAGAGCTTAATTGTACGCCGGGCGATATACTTGAGTATGTTGAAGGCGAGGGCGAAGAGCTTGAAATAATTTAGGAGGCTTAAATATTATGATGAATGAAAAACCTGATTTCCAAAACGCCGAGAGCTTTGATAATAACGTCATATCCGTAAATTTCGAGGCTTCGTCAGGCTTTTCACATTGCGAGTCTCAACCAAAGGCGTTACCCGAGAGAGCTATGCGCGAAAGCTATACACTCGAAAAAAGTGACGTTATAATGCTTTTTGTGCTTGCTGCGTTGACGTTTTTGGTTTTGAGAATAGGTGTGTTTTTCTCGTTCGGCTTGGGCTTTGCCGCGGCCTGCACGGCTATTGTCATTGCTGTTTTTGCTTTTGTTTACGATAAAAACGCAAAGGGCAAGGGATATTATTCGGCGCTGTTTTTATTTATGCTGCTGCTTTCGGGGTCATTCTTTTTCAATTCCGATCCGTTGTTTAAGTTTTTGGATGCTTCGGCGCTTTTTGTAATAGGCGCTATGTGCTATTCGGGCATTTCCGGAAACACCGTAAACAGAGACGGGAGCTGCAAGGAGCTTTTCGAGAGCCTTTATTATACAGTGATTAAAACGTGTGAAAAGCTTTCTGTTCCGTTTTATTCAATAAGAAAAAATATAAAAAACAAAAAGAACAAAACGGCTGTTCAAATTGCTTTGGGTCTTGTTGTTTCGGTTCCGATTTTGATAATTATTACGCTTTTGCTTTCATCGTATGACGGCGCCTTTGAGGTGCTTATCGAGAAGCTTTTTAAAAGCTTTTATATTGTTTTCTTTGTACTTGCTCTTGTGCTGACGCTTGTTATCACGCCGTTTATTTATTCATTCTCGCTTGTCCTTAAAAAGAAAAACACAAACGGCGCGGATTTGAAAATGACTTCGTCGGAGCCTAAAGGTTCGGCGGTGCTGTTTAACACGTTTTTGGCGGTTGTATCGGCAGTATATGTTCTTTACCTCTTTTCACAGCTTGCATATATTACAAATACATTTTCCTTTCTTCTTCCCGAGGGTTATTCCGAATCGCAATTTGCAAGAGATGGCTTTTTCCAAATGCTTTTGATTGCCTCTGCTGTTTTTGACGGCTTTTATGAGAAGGCTTCACACTATGAGGAATATACGGAATAACTGTTGACAAAACAAAATAATGTGATATTATTAAATCAACGAAACTTCGGGGCGGGGCGAAATTCCCCACCGGCAGTAAAGTCTGCGAGCCATTTCGGCTGATCGGGTGGAATTCCCGAACCGACGGTATAGTCCGGATGATAGAAGCTTTCGGCAAAAAGCCGCTTTTTCGCCCCGTTTTTTCGGGGCGAATTTTTTAAAAGGCTGTGATGATTATATGTCAAATAAAAAATCAATGTCGAGGCTTACGAGGCTTACCGTTGCGGCTGTTTTAACGGCACTTTCGCTTGTGTTCACGTTTACCGTTCGCTTTCCGATGTTTACAAGCTTTTACGAAATGGAGTTTTCGGATTTTCCCGTGCTTGTAACAACCTCTCTTTTGGGTCCCGTTTACGGTTTGGCTTCACTTTTGGCTGTTTGTCTTATACAGGCAACAACCGTCAGCGCTTCAAGCGGTATAATCGGCTTTTTAATGCATTTTGTCGCATCGGGCGCAATGATTTTGATTGTTTATTTTGTAAGAAAAAGGCTCGGTGGAATTAAAGGAGCCGTAATAGGCGGTGTTCTCGGAGTTGCGGCAATGGTGCTTATAATGATACCAATGAATATTTGGCTCACAACGGAGTTTATGGGGCTTCCCGTGGGAGAGTTTATCAAGGGCTTTTTGGGTGTGTGCGTTGCATTTAACCTTATTAAGGCAGGCGCAAATGTTTTGATTTTTTCCTTGACGTTTCCGACACTTGAAAAGCAGCTTAAAGCTCTTGTGAGTCGCAGTCGATAAGTAAAATAAATAAACGGAGTGATATATTGTGAAAACCCGCACATATAACCTTACAAACGAGGGCGTAACGCTCACCTCGTATTTGCTTGATTATTCAAAAGAATTAAAGGGCAGCGAAAAAAGACCGTTTATGCTTCTTTTTCCGGGAGGGGCTTATAAGATTTGCTCCGACCGCGAGGCGGAGCCTATAGCAATGCATTTTCTTTCAATGGGGATAGATGTTTTTATTTTGCGCTATTCCTTAAATGAAAATTCGATTTTTCCGAGACCGCTTGACGATGCGAAGGAGGCGTTTTCGTTTATTTTAAGTAATGCGGACGATTTCGGAATTGATGCTTCGCGTTCGGCGGTTTGCGGCTTTTCGGCAGGCGGTCACCTTGCGGCGGCGTTTGCCTTGATGAGCGACTTTAAAATATCCGCTATGGTTCTCGGATATCCGTGTATTACGGAGGATATTTGCTCCGGAAGCGTTTTATATTCAAGCGTTCCGGCTCTTGATTCTCTTGTAAACGAAAAAACTCCGCCTACATTTATTTTTGCAGCCTCGGATGATAAAACCGTGCCGTTAAGAAGCTCGCTTGAGCTCTCCGCCGCTCTTTCAAAAAGCAAGGTGCCGTATGAGCTTCACATATATGAAAACGGCGGTCACGGCTTTGCCACGGCAGATTATGTTACCTGCGACGGGATTCTTTCCTCGGATGCGGAAAATTGGGTGGCGCAGTGTAAATCTTTTCTTAAAAAACGCTTTTTCGCTTAAACCTATTGACAAATAATAATAAAATTACTAAAATCATATGATGTTGATATATTTTAGGCTTGGGTTTTTCCCCGACCTTAAGAATTGGAGCTGTATTTATGATCTTTGAAAGGATTAAAACGATTATCAGTGAAGAGTTTGACATTAACGAAAACGAAATCACCTTAAGCACCTCGCTTTTCGACGAGCTGGACATTGACAGTCTTGATCTTGTAGACCTTGTTATGACACTTGAAGATGAGTTCTCGGTTGAGCTTCCGGATGAAGCCCTTGCCGATATGAAAACCGTCGGAGATGTTGTAAAATACATCGAAGAAAACTAAGTAAAGGAACTTTTAAAATGGCCGATCAGAAAAAAATGGTTGAAGCTATCACCTCTATGGAGGATGATTTTGCTCAATGGTATACGGATGTAGTTAAAAAAGCAGACCTTGTTGACTACTCAAGCGTTAAGGGCTGTATGATTATTCGCCCTTACGGCTACGCTATTTGGGAAAATATTCAGGCGATTCTCGACAAGCGCTTTAAAGAGACGGGTCATGAAAACGTTTATATGCCCATGTTTATCCCCGAAAGCCTTCTTCAAAAGGAAAAGGATCACGTTGAGGGCTTTGCGCCGGAGTGCGCTTGGGTTACTCACGGCGGCAGTGAAAAGCTTGAAGAGCGTCTTTGTGTAAGACCTACCTCTGAAACGCTTTTTTGCGAGCATTACGCAAAAATCGTTCAGTCACACAGAGATCTTCCCAAGCTTTACAATCAATGGTGTAATGTTGTTCGTTGGGAAAAAACAACGCGCCCGTTCCTTCGTACAAGAGAGTTTTTGTGGCAGGAGGGTCACACCGTTCACGCAACCGCCGAGGAGGCTGTTGAAGAGACAGAGCGTATGCTTAACGTATATGCCGATTTTTGTGAGGACGCGCTTTGCATGCCCGTTGTAAAGGGCAGAAAGACCGAGAGCGACAAATTTGCCGGCGCTGTAGCAACATATGCTATTGAGGCACTTATGCACGACGGTAAGGCGCTTCAAGCGGCTACCTCTCACTATTTCGGCGACGGCTTTGCAAGAGCCTTTAATATGACATACCAGGATAAGGAAAATAAGCTTCAATATGTTCACCAGACCTCTTGGGGCTCTACAACGAGGCTTATAGGCGCGCTTATAATGTCACACGGTGACAATAACGGCCTTGTGCTTCCGCCGAAGATTGCGCCCATTCAGGTCGTTATAATCCCCGTTGCACAGCATAAGGAGGGTGTTCTTGATAAGGCTTATGAGCTTCGCGATCGCCTTTCAAAGCAGTTCAGAGTAAAGGTTGATTCCTCGGAGCAGTCCGCAGGCTGGAAGTTTGCCGAGTACGAGATGAAGGGTGTTCCGCTTCGTCTTGAAATAGGACCCAAGGATATTGAGAAAAATCAGTGCGTGCTTGTCAGACGCGATAACAGAGAAAAGCTTTTTGTTTCTCTTGACGGCTTGGAGACTTCAATTGAGAATGCACTTGAAGCATTTGCCAAGGCTATTTACGAAAAGGCTCTCAACAACCTTAACAACAGAACATATGCCTGCACCTCTGTTGATGAAATTAACGAAAAGCTCTCTTTAAACGGTGACGGCTTTGTTAAGGCAATGTGGTGCGGCGAAGAGGAGTGCGAGGATAAGGTTAAGGAGCTTACGGGTGTAGGCTCGCGCTGCATTCCTTTTGAGCAGGAGGAGCTTTCGGATACTTGCGTTTGCTGCGGTAAGCCCGCAAAGTATATGGTATATTGGGGCAAAGCCTATTAAGACTTTTGGCTTGTTTTGCTTCTTTACATATTTTCGACGCTATATTTCAAAAAACTTCAAAAATTATTAAAAAACTCTTTACAAACAGAAAAAAGTGTGGTATTTTATTTAAGAACTTTTAAGGCGACCCGAGAGGTCGGCAAGGTTACGGGAGTTTATACGGTTTTTGATTTTGTGAACCTTGTCGCATCGTGCGGCAAGGTTTTTTTGCGAGGTTTTCAAATGGAGCTTAAAGCAACGCTTATGGATGAGCCCGGCGTTACACGCTCGCTTGTCCGCATTGCCCATGAAATAATAGAAAAAAACAGCGGTACCGAGGGAATCTGTATTGTCGGCATTAAAAGGCGCGGCGTTCCGCTTGCGAAAAGGATTGCCGAAAATATCGAAAAAATCGAAAATGCGTCAATTCCCGTGGGTGAGCTTGATATTAAATTTTACAGAGATGACCTTTCACCGGAGTTTGTAATGCCCGAAACAAAAGAGGTTAAGCTCGGCTTTGACGTTACGGGTAAAAAAGTTATCCTTGTTGACGATGTTCTTTTTACCGGCAGAACGGCTCGTGCCGCTATAGAAGCGGTTTTCGGGTTGGGGCGGCCGGCAGCTATTGAGCTTGCAATATTAATTGACCGCGGTCACAGAGAGCTTCCCATTCGTCCCGACTTTGTTGGGAAAAATGTTCCAACCTCTTTAAACGAGGTTGTAAAGGTGAGTCTTACCGAAATTGACGGTGAGACCTCTGCCAAGCTCTTTTCAAAATAGGTTATTCGCCGAAAGGCTTTAACAAATATTCAATACGGAGGAATTTTCAATGAATCTTATCTACGATGTTAAAGACAAGCCTAAATTTGGGCAATTGATTGTTTTTGCATTCCAGCAGTTGCTTGCAATTCTCGCGGCAACAATCGCCGTTCCCGCAATTATCGGTAACGGTATGCAGCAGTCGGCAGCGCTCTTAGGCGCAGGTATCGGCACAATAGTTTACCTTCTTTTCACAAAGTTCAAAAGCCCTGTTTTCCTTGGCTCATCTTTTGCCTTTTTAGGTTCAATGAGCGCGGCATTCGCCGGTGCGCTTTCCGTATCCGCAGGCTATATGGGCTTAATAATCGGCGCTGTTTTTGCGGGTCTTGTTTATGTTGTGATTGCAATTGCCGTTAAATTTGCCGGCGTTAAGTGGATAGATAAATTGATGCCCGCCGTTGTTATAGGACCCACAGTTTCGATAATCGGTCTTTCTCTTGCCGGTAACGCTATAGGTGACCTTACAAAGGGCAAGATGCTTGACGAAGCCGGAAACTCCGTTGCCAATCCTTTTATTGCTCTTGTTTGCGGTCTTGTAACACTGTTTGTAGTTGTTCTTTGCTCTGTTTACGGCAAAAAAATGGCAAAGCTTATTCCTTTTATTATAGGCATCCTTGCAGGCTACGCTGTAGCTGCCGTTTTCACGGCTATAGGAACGGTAACAAATAATCCCGCTCTTATGATAATCGACTTCAGTGTATTCCAAGGCTTAAAGCTTGTTTCCGTTCCGGAGTTTACATTCCTTGAGGCGATGAAGGGCGTTAAGGATATTAACGCCGGTTATATTGTGGCAATTGCGTTTGCGTACGTTCCCGTTGCATTCGTTGTATTTGCAGAGCACATTGCGGACCACAAGAACCTTTCCTCTGTTATCGGCAAGGATCTTCTTGAGGAACCGGGTCTTCACAGAACTCTTCTCGGTGACGGTGTAGGCTCTATTTTCGGTGCAATCTTCGGCGGTTGCCCCAACACCACCTACGGTGAGTCTGTAGGCTGCGTTGCCATTACCGGTAATGCTTCCGTTGTAACAATTCTCGCAACTGCAGTAATGGCAATTGCGATATCCTTCTTCGGACCGTTTGTAACCTTCCTTTCAACAATTCCCAATTGCGTAATGGGCGGTGTTTGCGTTACACTTTACGGCTTTATTGCGGTTAGCGGTCTTAAGATGATTCAGCAGGTAGACCTCGGTGAAAACAGAAATCTTTTTGTGGTTGCCGTTATTCTTATCTGCGGTATCGGCGGCTTGTCGGTAACCTTCAATATCAAGGACTTTGAAGTTACACTTACATCTATTGCCTGTTCTCTTATTCTCGGTATTGTAATTAATGCAATTCTTCCCAAGGATAAAGCCGAACAGTCCGATGAGGCAAAAGAAACCGTAAAGAAGAATTGACATAACCGTTCTTCCGTTATATAATATAACAGCAAACAACGAAGCGATGCAGGTTATTTGCACCGCTTCGTTAATTTACAGGGCAATTCTTAAATACCTCAAAGGAAAGGATATGTCAGTTATGATTTATACAGCCGAAAATGACTTTTTTTCGCTCGGCGTTAAAGAAATGGGCGCGGAGCTTACATCCTTAAAATCCAAAAAAACGGGTAAGGAGTATATTTGGTGCGGCAATACCGATATTTGGTACGGTCAGTCGCCTATACTTTTTCCTATAATAGGCAGGCTTCTTGATGATAAATACCGTCTTGACGGTAAGGAGTACACAATGCCGAAGCACGGCATTGTAAGAAAAAGACCGTTTAAGCTTTACGAAAAAGGCGAGGGGAGCTTAACCTTTTTAATTTCGGAGGATGAAGAAACCTTAAAGGAATATCCTTACCGCTTTGACCTTTTTGTAAGGTTTGAGCTTACAAATAAAGGCTTAAGCGTTACGCACACTGTTGTTAATAAAAACAATGGCGATATGTATTATTCCTTTGGCGCGCACCCCGGCTTTAATTGCAAAACAGGTGATATACTCAGGTTTGAGAACAACGAGGACTTGAGAACCGAGCGTATTGACCGGGAGTCTATCCTTATTGACGAAACCTTCCCGGTTATTGAAAACAGCAATGAGATAGAAATTACCGAAAATATTTTCGATGACGATGCGCTGATTTTGAGCGGTTATAAGTCAAAGTGCGTTTCGCTTGTTTCCGAGGGCGAAAAGGTATTTGATTTCCGTTTTGATTCACCTGTTCTCGGAATTTGGGCAAAGCCCGGCGCACCGTATGTTTGCCTTGAGCCGTGGTGGGGTATTAATGACAGCTATGACAAAAAAAGCGATTTAAGCGAAAAACGTCTTATTATGAAGCTTGCTTCGGGTGATGAAAAGAGCTTTTCGTGGAATGTCGAAATTGCGGAATAACTTACTGTTGACATTGTAAGCGTTTAATATTAAAATGTACTTGAAAGGAAAAGTGATTGTAATGGCAGATGAAAACGAGAAGGTTTTTTTAGAGGACGAGTACGGTCCCGATATTGTTTCTGTTGTTGATGAGGAGGGTGTTGAGCACATCTTTGAAGAGCTTGACAGAATAGAAACAGATGAGGGAAGGTTTGTTGCTCTTCTTCCCATTTATGACGATGCCGAGGAAATTATAGACAGCGACGGAGAGCTTATTATTCTTGCCGTTACAGAGGATGAGGCCGGAGAGCTTTACCTTGAGCCTATTGAGGATGAAAAGCTTTTCAATAAGATAGGCGGAATATTCGAAGAGCGCCTTGCGGATTATTTTGAGTTTGACGAAGACGACGAATAAAAAATTACACATAATACATACTAAAAGCGATTTTTAACAGTTTATATTCCTGCGGTGTTCGATAGGTGCGGCTAATACTAACCCTATGACACTTAAAAGGGAGTCCGGGCTTCTGCGGCGGATTGCAGACCTCCCGACCAAGGCTTGACCTTGTATCGGAAGAAGGGAGCGCGAAACCGCGGAGAGGACACCCACCTGCTACTTTGCAGGTTTTTATTACCGTGCTCCGGCACTGCGGGAATATTTATGCGCGACAAACGTCGCGCAAATGCATGATGATGCGCGACAAATGTCGCGCAAATGCAAAATGCAAAACAGTGCGCGCACAGCGCGCAAATGCAAAATGCAAAATGCAGAATGCAAAATCTCGGGCGCTGCGCGCGGCAATTATAATTGCCTACGGCGGTCGGGTAATGCATCGTAGGGGCGATTTTTAATCGCCCGCGAACGCCGCGAGGCGTTCTCGC
>CAYQPJ010000015.1:0-45106 GCA_964419515.1 uncultured Eubacteriales bacterium | reverse complement strand
CAATCACTTTTTCTACTCCATTTTAGTCTCACATCTATTGTAACTCTACACTTTAAATATAAAAAAACCTCTTGACTAATTTGAAAAAAACTGTTACAATATGAAATCGCTGTAGGTATCTGCAGCGACAATTCCTTGCTCTTAAATTTACAATTGAGGGCCATATGTCCGGAAGGAGGTGCAAACGATGTCACTTAGTTACGAAACCATGATAGTTTACTCACTTAAAAACGGTGAGGAGGCAGCCAAGGAGCTTTCCGAAAAGTTTAAGGCTATGATGGAGGCAAACGGAACTGTTGACAGCGTTGATGAATGGGGTAAGCGCAGACTTGCGTATCCCATCAACGACGAGGAAGACGGCTTCTATGTTCTTTACAACCATCAGTGTGATGCTCAGTTCCCTGCTGAGCTTGACCGTGTTCTCAGAATTACAGACGGTATTCTTCGTTCTCTTATTATCAAAAAATAAGATTTTTACTTTATGAAAGGAAAAGGTACGGCAAGAAAACTTGACGTATTCCGCTTTTAAAAATGGTTAACTGTGCAGTTATTATGGGCAGACTCACTGCCGACCCCGAGCTTAACAAAACCCAAACGGGCATTTCCGTAACGCGTATTACCGTTGCTGTGGACCGTTCCTTTGTAAGGCAGGGTGAGGAGCGTCAGGCAGATTTTATTGATGTTCGTTGCTGGCGCCAAACTGCCGAATTTGTTTGTAAATATTTCAAAAAAGGTTCTATGATAGCCGTTCAGGGTAATATTCAAACCGGCTCTTACGAGGACAGAAACGGCGTTAAAAGACGCACATTTGAAATAGTTGCCGACAATGTAAGCTTTTGCGGCTCCAAAAACGAAAGCGGAGCTTCTCAAAGGCCCGCTGCCGAGGCGGCAGCTCCCGCAGCTTTTTCCAACGGCAATATCGGTGATTTCACCGCAGACGAAGACGATGACGATTTGCCGTTCTGATTTTTAATTTTACGATATCCTATAAGGAGGAAAATATCATGGCATATGATAAAGCCGATAAGGGCGATCGTCGTCCTAACAAAAAGGGCAGAAAGAAAGTTTGCGCTTTTTGTGTAGACAAGGTAGACACCATTGACTACAAGGACGCCGCTAAGCTCCGTCGTTTTACTTCGGACAGAGCTAAAATTCTTCCCCGCCGCGTAACGGGAACCTGTGCTTATCATCAAAGAGAGCTTACTACAGCTATTAAAAGAGCAAGACATATAGCTCTTCTTCCCTACACAGCAGACTGATAAGCCGCAAAATTCAAAGCGTTTAAGCCACCTGAAAGGTTTTTCCTTTTCGGGTGGTTTTATTTTATTTTCATATTGCATTTTTTGACAAATTGCGTTATAATTCAAGTACTGTATTAAAATGGTGTAAATTCGGATTTTGAAAGGACGGTTATTTAAAAATGGAACTTTTAAGTGACATTTTCGGGAATGTGTTAAACATCCAACCCGAACAAATCATTATGTGGATAATCGGCGGTGTACTGATTTATCTTGCAATTAAAAAGGAGATGGAGCCCTCGCTTCTTCTGCCCTTGGGCTTCGGTACAATTCTTGTAAACCTACCCACGCCAATAGCCGAAACAGGCGTTGTTTCCGGCGTGCGCTCGGTTATTGACTTTTTATTTGAAATAGGCATTGACGGTCACGAGCTTATGCCGCTTATTTTATTTATAGGCATAGGCGCCATGATAGACTTTGAGCCTGTTTTGACAAATCCTAAGCTTATGATATTCGGCGCGGCGGCTCAGTTCGGTATTTTCTTTACACTCTGCCTTGCCTCGCTCTTCGGCTTTGACCTTAAGGATGCAGCTTCAATTGCAATTATAGGTGCGGCAGACGGTCCCACATCTATTTTTGTTGCGATGATGCTCAATTCAAATTATACGGCGGCGATAATGGTGGCGGCATATTCGTATATGGCGCTTGTTCCGATTATTCAGCCCCCGATTATAAAGCTTTGCACAACAAAAAAAGAACGTCTTATAAGAATGAAGTACAGCGGCAAAAAGGTTTCAAAGCTCACAAAAATTCTTTTCCCGATACTTGTTACGGTTATTGTTGCAATTGTTGCGCCCGATGCGGCTGCACTTATAGGCTTCTTAATGTTCGGTAACCTTATAAGAGAGTGCGGCGTTTTAAATTCGCTTTCGGATACAGCACAAAACGTTCTTGCAAACCTTATTACAATTTTCCTCGGACTTACCATTGCTTCGAAAATGGTTGCGCAGGACTTCCTTAAATTTGAAACGCTTCTGATTCTCGGCCTCGGCCTCGTGGCATTTATTGTTGATACCTTCGGCGGCATTATGATAGCGAAGCTTATGAATCTCGTATGCAAAAATAAGGTAAACCCCATGATAGGTGCGGCGGGTATTTCCGCCTTCCCGATGTCGGCAAGAGTTGTTCATAAAATGGGACTTCAAGAGGACAATCAAAACTTTTTGCTTATGCACTCGGTTGGCGTAAACGTTTCCGGTCAGGTAGCTTCGGTTATAGCCGGCGGACTTATGCTTACACTCGTAGGCGCACTTGTTAAATAATTAAGGAGGAATTTTATAATGGATACATCTACAGTAACAGAGCTTGCCGCAGCGGCAACAGAAGCATATCATTACAATTTTGCCGTAACACCGGATAAATTCATAGATGCTCTTCCCATAATGGGCAAGGGTATGCTCGGAATATTTATGGTTATGGGCATAATTATTCTTTGTATTACTCTTCTAAACAAATTTACAAACAGAGAAAAAAAGGATAAAAAGGATAATAAATAATATTTCCTCATCAATATTTTCAATCGTTTATTCATATATTTCAAAAACCTCTATTTGAAAGGAGTTTTTTAAATGAAAAAAGTAATATCTGTTTTTCTTGCGGTTCTTATGCTTTTACCTGTTGCGGGCGTTTTTGCAAGCGCGGACAATGCATCTCCCGAATATGGTTTTGCCTTTGCTACGGATCTTCATTATGTTCATCCGTTGTCCGATGCAAAAGAGCGTATGCTCGACCTTTATCCTAACCTTTGTATGGGTTCGAGAAACAATCTTCAAAGTGAGAGCGGTTTTATAATCGATGAGTTTCTCCGTCAATGCGCAGAAAACGACGATTGTGAGTTTGTTCTTATAGCAGGTGACCTTGTTACCTACGGTAGGGAAAGAACCTCGGACCATGAAGAGCTTGCTCAAAAATTCAGAGAATTTGAAAAAAACACCGGCAAGCAGATTTATGTTATAAACGGTAACCACGACAACGGCCTCGGCTACAGCACAAACTTTGAAAAATTTCGTGAAGTTTATTATGAATTCGGCTACGATACGGCTTTTTCAATTGACGATACCTGCTGCTCTTACGCAACGGAGCTTAACGATGACTACATTCTTATAGCGCTTGACAGCTTTGATGAGCAATATATGCTTGCCTCGGGTGTTGATACCGCCAGACTTAAATGGGTTAAGGAGCAGTGCGATTATGCCAAGGAGGTCGGAAAGTATCCTATAGTTATAATGCACCACAACCTTCTTGAGCACCAGCCGTTTGAGGCGATTTTGAATGATAAATATATTGTTTCATTTCCCAAGAGTGTTGCGACTATGTTTGCGGAGTGGGGAATAAGGCTTGTTTTCTCGGGTCACACTCACACAAACGATGCATCCGTGTTCACATCTCCCGCAGGCAGCACGGTTTATGAATTTTGTAATTCCGCGCTCAGCACGTATCCTCTTGAGTACAAAACCTTTAAGCTTTCCGAAAGCACAATAAGCTATGAAACAAAGGGAATCGAAAATATCGACTCCGATGCTCTTACCTCGACAATTACATCGGGCTATTCGGAGCATGAGCTTGATTTAATCAAAAACGATTTCAAACAATTTGTAAAGGAATATAACGTAGGTAATGCAATGTCCGTTATTAAAAAAGGCATATCTCCCGAGGGCCTCGGCTTTGAAGAGGGAAGTCTTTTTTATGATTCGGTGAAAGCACTTACCGATAGCTTAAATACTCTTATGACAATGCCTCTTTACGGTGAAGGCGGTGTAAAGGAGCTTGCGAAAAAATACGGTGTTGAAATACCCGAGACCTCTTACGGCACGGTTTTCGATATTGCCGAGCAGCTTTATATAGATGTCCTCACGGGTAACCGTCATTATGAATTCGACAGTCCCGAAATTGAGATTGTTCTCGGCACTGTTGAGACCGCAATTCATATGGCACTTGACGGAAGCACCTCCGAAACGCTTTACGGAATTGCAAATGCAATTACCGAGGACTTCGGAATAATGCTTCCCGTAAATGCAGTGGGAGCTGTAGAATACCTCGCACTCGCAATAGCCTCGCCGTTTATTTATGAGTATATTAATTCCACCGACGGTGTTGATAACCGTAACGGCACAATTCCCGGTTACGGCGCCTCACAGTCAAGAGAAGACAATATCACAAGCGCTTTTAACAGTACTTCGGCAACTCTTGCACTTTATGTTGAGATGATTTCAAAATTTGTCGCAAAATTATTTGAAGCTGTCTTTGGTAGCATTGCAAGATAAGATTTTTTATGAAAAGAGGGCTTTTTATGTCTGAAAGCTACGCAAACATTACTCCGGATTACAGCACAGTTGACGGTTGGGAGCTTTATGACGATGACCTTTTGTGCGAATATAAGCAATGCCTTGACGAAGGTCTTGATATAAGCGAGTATGAGTCGCTTTTTAAGGAGGTGGCATCGCTTCCGAAGTCCGAAATAAGAAAAGAGCTCGGTGAAACGCTTTTTAAGCTCGTGGGCACTTTAAAAACCGTTTCGGATTTTAAATATAACGAGCCCTCTCTTCTCGAGGAAATCAAAAAGCTGCAAACGCCCGCGCCCGCTCTTCCGAAGCTTCGGAAGGACTTATTTGAAGAAAAGCTTCAAGGCGCATATCTCGGCAGAATTTGCGGCTGCCTTCTCGGTAAAACCGTTGAAGGAATTCGTTCCGAGGAGCTTATTCCGTTTTTAAAGGAAACGGGAAACTACCCTATGCACAGGTATATTTTAAGAAGCGATATTACCGACGAAATATGCGAAAAATACCGCTTCGGCTTTAAGAGGACGGTCTATGCCGATGAAATTAACGGTATGGTTCCCGATGATGATACAAATTATACCGTTCTTTCACAGCTTATTGTTGAAAAATACGGCATGGACTTTACGCCGAGGGATGTTGCGAAAGCGTGGCTTAAGCTTCAACCTAAGGGAGCTTATTGCACTGCGGAGCGCGTTGCTTATTGCAACTTTTCAACCGGCTATATGCCGCCGCTTTCGGCGATATACAAAAACCCCTACAGGGAATTTATAGGCGCTCAAATACGAGCCGACTATTGGGGCTACATTAACCCCGGTAAGCCTGAAAAAGCAGCCGATACGGCATTTAAGGATGCATGTATTTCACATATTAAAAACGGGATTTACGGTGAAATGCTTGTTGCGGCTATGATTTCAGCTGCCGCTTCAACAGACGATATTGAGCTTATTATTGAAACAGGTCTTTCTCAAATTCCCAATACCTCACGACTTTTTGAAGCTGTTACGTATGTTTTAAATTGCTTTAAAAACGGCGAGACTCGGGAAGCTGTTATTCGTCATATTCACTCGCTTTACGATGAGCACACCTCATACGGCTGGTGTCACACGATACCTAATGCAATGATTGTAACCGCCGCTCTTCTTTACGGCGAAAAGGATTACCGAAAATCCGTTTGTATGGCTGTAGAAGCTGCCTTCGATACGGATTGCAATGCCGCAACGGTAGGCTCCGTTCTCGGAATGGCTCTCGGAAAAGCCGCTGTTCCGGAGGATTTTCTCGCACCTGTTAACGATACCCTTTATACCACAATTTTCGGCACACCGAGTGTAAATATCACTGCCACCGCAAATAAAACAGCCGCTCTTGCATTTGCGGAGGAATAACCTGTAAAATATGTAATTTCAGAGTGCAAAGCAGCTCAACCCGGGGTAGGGCTGAGCTGCTTCGCTGTGGATGTGGGGTGTGAAAGAGAAAGATATGGCTTTATATATACTCCGTTTTGCGGAGGATATACCGTAATGGTTTTGTTTTTTCGGGGTCACGGCTTCAGTGGCCCTGAATTTTTATTCGCATTCAAGTCTGTTATTTAAATCGCCTGTGTGGTGACGGGTTTTTCATCCGGCTTTGATATTCGTATTACATATTCGAAATACTCGTCCGTTTCGCTTTTTGCGGTGTCGGCATCTATTCCGGCGCGACGAATGGCATCTACTGCATGGTTTAATGTGTTTATGAAAATTCGCATATCCTTAAAGCTTTTAATTTGTGTTTTTTTCGGCTCCTTGCGGCGTTTTTGAATATCAAAAATAAGGCGTTCCGTTTCCGCAACATTAAGGTGACGGTCTATAATTATGTCAAGAGCTCTGTTTCTTGAGGAGTTGTCCGGTAAAAGAAGAAGTGCTCTTGCGTGGCGTTCGGAAAGCCCCGCGCTTGATATACGAAAACGCATATCCTCCGGCAGACGTAAAAGCCTTAGCTTATTTGAAAGTGTTGACTGTGCCTTGCCGAGCTTTTTCGAGATTTCCTCTTGAGTTAAGCCGTGCTCCGAATTAAGTCTTTCTATTGCCTCTGCCTCTTCAAAAAAATCGAGGTTTTGTCGTTGAACATTTTCTATCAGTGCAAACAGTGCCGATTGCTCGTCGCTTACATCCATAACAATGCACGGAAGCTTGTTGAGTCCCACCATTCTGGCGGCTCTTAAGCGACGCTCACCGGAAATAAGCTCGAACCTTCCGTCGCCTAAGGGGCGAACGTTTATCGGCTGTAAAAGTCCGCTTGCCCTTATGGACGAGGCTAGTCCCTCAAGCTGCTCGTAATCGAAGCGAACACGCGGTTGATTGGGGTTGGGCGTAATACATTCATGGGGTATTAGCTGTATTTGGCAATTTGCTTTGTTTTTTGAAGCTGTGCGTATCATTTTAAATTCCTTTCAAAAACCTTTTTGTCCTTCCCCTTTCGTGAGTACAATATAACACACATTATTAAAAAAATAAAGCATTTTCGGTCGCCGTACTTCGACTGAAAATGCTTATATTTGTTAAATTTAAAGCGGCTTTGTGGAGATTTTTGCCGAAGCACGCGGGTATTTTGGCGGTATTTGCGATATCTTTTTAATTTCTATAATGCTTCTTTCACCGCACTCACCGAGAGAAAAGGTGTTTACCGTCGAAAGTTTGCCGCCGAGAAGCCTTAAAGCGGCTTTAGCGCTTTCAATTTCCTCATTTGCCGCGGCGCCCTTCATTGAAACAAAGCTTCCGCCGCATTTTACAAAGGGCAGGCAATATTCAGAGAGAACTCTAAGCTGAGCAACTGCTCTTGCGGTAGCATAATCGAATGCCTCGCGGTATTCGGGCTTTTTTCCGGCCTCCTCGGCTCTTGCGTGAAGCACGGTAACATTTTTAAGACCCATTTTTTCCGCCATATCCGCAACAGCATTAAGTTTTTTGCCGGTTGAGTCGAGAAGCGTCAGAGAAAGATCATCTCTCGCGGCGGCAATAACAAGTCCCGGGAAGCCCGCGCCCGTTCCGACATCTATTACGCTTGCACCCTCCTTAAAGCTCACGTATTTTAAAACCGTAAGGCAATCTGCGAAATGCTTTAAGGCAATGCCCTCATCATCCGTAATTGCGGTAAGATTTATTTTTTCGTTCCATTCTCTTAAAAGGGCGGCGTAAACGGTAAGCTTTTTAATAAGCTCCTCGCTTGCAGGTGTTTTTGACAGCTCAAGTGCTTTTGTGAGTATGTTTTCAAATGACAATTATAAAAACTCCTTTTTTAACCGCAGGCAATGAGCTTTAATATACCTTAAACGGCGCGCCTTCGGCATTTTGCGGTTTAAATATGTTTATCCTCTGTAAAGCGTAAGAATTTCTTCAAGCGGTCCGCTGAAGTTTTCCGCCATAGGCGCAAGCGGAGCGCCCTCTGTAACAAAAGCTGTGAAAAGCTTTCCTTTTGTATCGTTGTTCATTTGATATTTTGAAACAGTTTCCGTGAGAGCTTCCTTTTTCGGCTTGTTTGCAAGGTAATCGCACCTTGTGATTTCCACGGTTACCTCATTTTGGGGAGCAATTTCCGAAACGGTAACCGAAAGAGAGCCGTTTTCGGTTTTGACATCAAATAAAGCATTTTTATTATTGACCTTAACGCTTACATCGCCTCGGCAAACATCGAAAAACTTAAAGGTAAGCTCTCTTTTTTGCGGAATTAATGAGCAATCGCCTACGCAGGGCAGCTTTTTAAACGTTAGAGTTGTTCCGTCCTCGCACACACTCAAAGGAGTTTCGCAAAATGCACCGTTTTTATAGCTCTCGGTAATGCCGTCATCCTCATAAAGATTAAATGTATTTGTTCCCCTTAAAATAAGTATTTCAAGAGCCTCGGGATTTTCCGTGCTGTTTGTTCTGCAGTTTTTTGAAAGGGGTACAATAGCACCCTCCTTTGCAAGAACGGGGATTTTTTCAATATCGCGATACATTTTCACAAAGCGGCTTCCGCTGTAAATCCTCCTTGTGAAAATATCCGTATAGCGCCCCTTCGGAAGCCAAACATTAACACTTGCCATATTATTATCGGCAGAGGTGTGCTCGGTTATGGGGGCTACTATAAGCTCGCTTCCGAAAAAGTATTGATTTTTAACGGCGTACGCCTCCTCGCAATGCGGATAGCTATAGTACATCGGCTCGCAAATTGCTCTGCCGTCGTGCTCGGTGCGCCTGTTCATGGTATAAATATAAGGCAAAAGCTTATGACGAAGCCTGAGGTTCATTTTTGCTATTCTTTCTGTGGGTCCGCTGTAATTCCAAGGCTCCTTGCCCATGAATTCGTTGTTTGTGGAGTGAAGTCGCATTACGGGACTGAATACGCCGAATTGAAGCCATCTTAAATACAGCTCGTCATCCTTTTTGCCCATGCAATGACCGCCTATATCGTGACTCCACCACGGGTAACCTATATTTGCGGCTGTTGCGGTAAAATACGGCTGAAAATCAAGACTTCGCCACATTTGAACGGTATCGCCGCTGAAGCCCAAGGGGTAACGCTGACTGCCGGCACCGGCAAAGCGTGAAAGAATAAGCGGACGGTTGTTGTTTTTTGCACTGTCGAGAAAATGGTAATGATTCAGTGCCCACAGAGGGTCAAGGCCGGGTACCTTTGAGCGCGTACCCTGTTGCCAATCAATCCACCAAAAATCAACGCCCTTTTTCTCATAAGGATGGTGAAGAATTTTAAAATATGCCTCAATAAAGCGCATATCGGTAATGTCGAATTTTACGGGTGCTTTTGTTTTTGGGTCAATATTCATCGCGCGGCACATTTCACAGTATTGATCTTCAAAAAAGCGAACGCCCTGCGACGGATGAAGGTTAAAGGTTACTTTGTAATTTTGCTCCTTGAGCGTTTTTAAAAATCCATCCGGGTCGGGGAAAAGCTCAGTGTTAAAGCTGTAGCCTGTCCAGCCGCCGCCGGAAAGCCTGTCGTAAACATATTCTATGGGATTTTTATGAACGGAAGCTTTTACGGCATCCGAGCCGAAGCGCTCCTTGACATTTGTCCAATGCCAATCCATGTCAACAGTTGCAACGGTTACGGGTATTTCCTCGTCGATAAAGCGCTTCATCAATGAAAGGTATTCGTCTTGCGTATATGCCTTATAGCGGCTCCACCAATTTGAAAGTGCATAGCGTGGAATAAGCGGAGTTTTGCCCGTAAGTCGGTAAAGGTCACGCGTTGCGGAAATGTAGTCATAGCCGTAGGCGAATATGTAAAGATCGCTTTCCTTATGCTCACGCGGATAAATTTTTCCGTTTTTTCCGAGAAGGAGCGAGGCACTGTCATCGAGCACGGCGACGCCGTTTTTTGAAATTATGCCGTTGCCCATAACGGGAACTCCGGCGGAAACGTCAAGCGTTCTGCAGGTGCCCTTTAAATTGCCTGAATTTACGTCTGTAATAACTCTGCCGTCACGAAGCTTGATTCTTAAAAGCTTTTTTAAGGTAAAGGAATAAAGCAGGTTTATTTTTTCCGTTTTTATTTCTATATTTCCGCTTCCCTCGTTTACCGTAAAGCGCGGCGACATAAAGTCACGGAACCATACCGCCTGTGTGGGCTCATCGCAAAAAATACCGGAGTTTTGTGTTTCTATTCTTATAAGGCAAGGCGTTAAAACGGAAAAACGAATTCCTTTCCTTACAATAATATGGTCATCGCGCGTTTTCGGCGAAGCATTAATATTAAATTCATCGGAAAATTTTGTCATAAGCGGCTCTCCCGGGTAAAAGTATTTATATTTATAATAATCCAAAAAGCGCTTAAAGTCAATAAGCATATAAGCTTTGGCTCTTTTGACAATCCGCAAAATAAAAATGAACAAAAAATTCTTTAAAAATTTGTTAAATCATATACTGAAATACCCTCGACTTTGATTGACAATAAATGTGTTTTTTGATAAAATTATATATTGTATTTTAATTTTGAAAGGGTGTATATTGATGAAATACGGAAAAACGGGCTTTGACAACGATATGTATGTTGAAAAGCAATCGAAGCAAATTAAAAACAGAATAGAAGAATTCGGCGGTAAGCTTTACCTTGAGTTCGGCGGCAAGCTTTTTGACGATTTTCACGCATCGCGCGTTCTTCCGGGCTTTAAGCCGGACAGCAAGCTTCAAATGCTTTTAAAGCTTAAGGAACACGCCGAAATCGTAATTGTAATTTCGGCTAACGACATTGAAAGCAATAAGGTTCGCCGTGACCTCGGTATTACCTATGACAGTGATGTTTTAAGGCTTATGGACGCGTTTGCAAGCGTTGACCTTTTTGTGGGTAGTGTTGTTATTACTCAATTTAACGGGCAGCCTGCCGCGGTTAAATTTAAAGAAAAGCTTGAGGCACTCGGTGTTAAGGCGTTTATGCATTATCCTATAGAGGGCTATCCTTACAATGTACGTCATATCGTAAGCGAGGCGGGCTTTGGAAAAAATGAATATATTGAAACCTCAAGACCGCTTGTCGTTATTACCGCACCGGGACCCGGAAGCGGCAAAATGGCTACCTGCCTTTCACAGCTTTACCATGAAAACGTTCGCGGAATTAAGGCGGGCTACGCAAAGTTTGAAACCTTCCCGATATGGAATCTTCCTTTAAAGCACCCTGTAAATCTTGCTTATGAGGCGGCAACGGCAGACCTTAACGACGTTAATATGATAGACCCTTATCACCTTGAGGCATACGGGAAAACAACGGTAAACTATAACCGTGATGTTGAGGTTTTCCCGGTGCTTAACGCAATTTTTGAAAAAATAGAGGGCAAAAGTCCTTATAAATCACCTACGGATATGGGCGTTAATATGGCAGGCTATTGCATTACGGATGACGACGTTTGCCGCCGCGCTTCTTATGAGGAAATTGTTCGTCGTTACTTTGCAACGCTTTGTGACAAAAAAAGCGGCATGAAAAACGATACCGCAATAGCAAAAATAGAGAGCCTTATGAACCAGGCGGGAATAACAGTCGAGAGCACACGCCCGGCGGTAAAGGCGGCACTTATTAAAAGCGAAAATACCGGTAACAGGCCGGCTGTTGCAATCGAGCTGCCCTCGGGAAAAATAGTTACCGGCAAAACTTCGGACCTTTTGGGGGCTTCGTCGGCGGCACTTTTAAATGCACTTAAGGCTCTTGCCGAAATTGACGACGATGAGCTTCTTATAGAGCGTGAGGTTATTGAGCCTATTCAAAGGCTTAAAACTACTATTCTCGGAAATCACAATCCGCGTCTACACACGGATGAGGTTTTAATTGCGCTTACTATGAGTGCTGTTACGAGCGAGTCGGCAAAGAAAGCCTTTAATGAGCTTAAGCTTTTAAAGGGAAGCGAAGCGCACTCAACCGTTATACTTTCTCAGGTTGACCGCGATACTTTCCGTAAGCTCGGTATAAATCTTACCTGTGAGCCTCAGCACGAAAGCAAAAAGCTTTACCATAAATAAGTACGGTGATTGTATGAAAACAAAGGTTATAACAAGCTTCTCGGAGCTTATTTTTCCGGAAGGCACCGTTACAAAAGCCTGCCACGCTTCAACGGTTTTGCCGCTTCCGGACGGTAATGTTGTTGCCGCATGGTTCGGCGGCACAAAAGAGGGCGCGGATGATGTTAAAATTTATGTAAGCGTCAGAGAAAACGGCGTCTGGAGCACTCCATATGCAGTTTTTGTTGACGGTAAGGCTCTTCCGCATTGGAATCCCGTGCTCTTTTTGCGTGAAAACGGCGAAATTATTTTATACTTTAAATATGGCAAGCCCATTCCGTCTTGGGTTACATATTATGCTGTTTCAAATGATGGCGGTAAAAGCTTTTCAAAGCCTCGGGTTCTTGTTGAGGGTGACAGTGACGGCGGCAGAGGTCCCGTTAAAAATAAGCCCATCCGCTTAAAAAACAAAGCCGTTTTGGCTCCCGCATCAAAGGAGAGCGACAAAAACGGCTGGAAATGCTTTGTTGATATTTCAGAGGATGACGGCTTAAGCTTCGAGCACTCCGATTTTGTTTTGAGACCCAAAAAGGACGGCAAGCGTGTGGATATGATTCAACCGACTCTTTGGGAGGACGAAAACGGCGTTCATATGCTCGTAAGAACAAATGCCGGGAAAATATACAAAAGTGACAGCATAGACGGTGGCGCTTCTTGGGGCAAGGCATATGAAACAGACCTGCCCAATAACAACAGCGGTATAGATATTGTCGGCCTTCCGGACTCTTCCGTGGTACTTGTTTTTAACCCCGTCGGTGTTAATTGGGGTGACCGCTCTCCGCTTGTGCTTGCACGCTCCTTAAACGGAAAGGCTTTTGAAGAGTTTTTCATTCTTGAAGGCTTAATAGGTGATTATGAATTCAGCTACCCGGCAATTTCCGCTTTGGGAAATAAAATTTTCGTAACCTACACATACGAGCGTCGCAGTATTAAATACGCGGAGCTTGAAATCGAGCTTTAACAGACGATACAAAAAAATGCACCGTTCGGACAAATTCAAGGTCCTACGGTGCATTTTTTACATATTTAAGAGCTTGTTTACGGTATTTACAATTACCTCGGACGGCTTTGCGTGAATAAGGTACGCATCAAGCCCGTCTTTGTGCTCGCGCCATTCGGTAAAGCCGTTTTCCGAAAATATCACCGTGCCGCTGTCGGAAAGGGTAAACAAATCCGTTTTATCGTTTACGGCATAATAAACCGTGAAAGGATCCCAGCTTTGGCGCATCGTCCCGCTTTTTTCGCAACAGCCCGAATAAAGTCGATATGCAAGAGCAACGGGATTTTCAAAATCGGCATCATCCGTAAAGCCGGTTTTAAAAAGTCCCGCCTCAAAGCCGAGACAGATTTTCGGCGTTTGCCAATTTTCCGAAACATTTTTTGCGGCGGCGGTGTCACAAACGACATTAAATTCGGCGTATTCCTCGGGGCGCTTTTGCGTGTGTGAAACAAGTAAATCCGCGCATTCTCCCGTGGTGGGGAAAACGCCTGCCATTAAAACAAGCTTTTCTACCTTCGCTTTTACAAGCTCTTTTCCGGAAAGCGGAGAAGCCTCGTCCGAAGCGGAATTTAAAAGCTCCGAAAGATTATTTAAAGGACCTATTGCAACAAATGTGACACTGCCGTCCTCGGCATTTGCAAGAAGCCTTCTGTAAAGACTCACAGCCTCCTCGGGCTTTTCTTTTTTATAACGGTTTTCAAAGCGCTCGCAAAGAGCACGGTTATAGCTCATATTGTTTTCGGAGCACAAAAAGCCTTCGCGGTATGTAGTGCCTATTTCAATATCGTAATTACCGTAGTGGCGGCAAATAACGTCTATCGCGCCTGCGCCGTATGGGTTAGAGGTACAGTGACCTATTCCGAGAATATTGCAAAGGCCTCGATTTTTGAAAATATTCAAAAGAGCAATTGCACCGGCATCGTCACAATCGGGACCGATATCGGTATCAAGTATAATGTTTTTCATAATTATTCGACTTTTCCTTTTTTGCTTTTAAAAACAAACAGCTTTGAAAAAATGTAATTTAAAATTACTATTATTATCGCAAGTGAAATTTTGGAGTAAATTCCCGGTGTGAAAAATATATCCCACTTAAAGCCGAGGCTTTTAAGTATTGGATAAAAAAGCGAGTCGAAGCCTGTCATTTCAAGAAGCGGTACGCCCACAAGCTCAATAATTCCCGTTACCGCACGTGAGCCGAGAAAGCTTATGCTTTCCTTTAACAGCACATTTACCTTAAAGCTTTTGGACTCAAATACAAAAAGCTTATTTGTAATAAACGCAACGATAATTGTAATTATCCAGCTTAAAATATTTGAAAGAGTAACAGTGAGCTTAAGGGCGTTTGCAAAAAACGCATAAAGCCCCCAATTTATAACAGTTGTTACAACACCGAAAAAAATGTAAAGAATTATTTCCTTTTGTTTTTTTGAAAGCTTACTCATTGTTTTTCTTCCGAGCCTTTTGTTTTTATTACATCCTTAACAATACTTATCGGGCGATTTTTGCCCTGAACAAAGACCTTTGCGAGATACTCGCCTATAACGCCGAGGCAAATAAGCTGTATTCCACCCAAAAGCAATATTAAAACGACAATAGTTGCGTAGCCTTTAACCTCTACTCCAAAGGCAAGACGCTTTATTATTACGAAAAGAGCGTACAAGAATGCAGCTAAGGATGAAGCCGCGCCTAAATGCATTGCAATTTTTAAGGGGGTTGTTGTAAAGGAAACTATTCCGTCAACGGCGTATTTAAAAAGCTTTTTAAAAGACCAGGTTGAAACACCGTCGTGTCGTGCACCGGCTTCATAAGGCATATATTTCGTATTAAAGCCCACCCAAGAAAAAAGCCCCTTTGAAAAGCGGTAATATTCGGGCATTGAAAGGAGTGCATCACGCACATTTTTTCTGAAAAGTCTGAAATCGCTTGCGCCGTTTACAAATTCAATATCCGAAAATCCGTTTATTATTTTGTAAAAGCTGTTTTTGAAAAAGGTTAAGACCTTGCCCTCGTGGCGCTTATCCTGAAAGGCGGCAACACAATCGGTGTCGTCATCAAGAAGCTTCATCATTTTAAGCACCGTTTCGGGACGTTGCTGAAGATCGGCATCTATTATACAGGTAAGTTCGCCTTCTGCGTATTTAAGCCCCGTAAAAACAGCTGCCTCTTTACCGAAATTTCTCGAAAGATTAACAACCTTTATTTTGCTGTTCTGATTTTCACTAACGAGCTTTTTAAGGTTGTTCGGAGTGTTATCGCGACTGCCGTCGTTTACGAAAATGAATTCATATGAAAAATCGCACTCCGAGAACACCTTTTTTACCTCGGAGAAAAAAACGAAAACATTGTTTTCCTCATTGTAGCAGGGTATTACCAAAGAAAGCTTCATAAAACACCGCCTAAAAATAATATATGGTTATTGTACCACAAATCGACTTAACGTCAATAAAGGTATGTAAACAGTTTTTTAATTTTCTTTAAGAATATCCGAAAGGTCTGAAAAATTTTCCATAGTAAGGTTTTCCGCGCGAATGCTTTTTTCAAGTCCCAAACGTAAAAGAGCCTCGCCTACGACTGCTTTTTCAATGCGAAGTCCCGCGCTTACGGAGTTTTCAGCCGTTTTTCTTCTTTGAGAAAACGCCGCCTTTATTACCTTAAAGAAAAATTCCTCATCACGCGGTTTTACAGGGGGCTCTTTTCTTGTTTTAAGCTTTATTACACAGCTGTCAACATTCGGCGGCGGCAAAAATGATGTTCTGTCAACGTTGAACAGAAGCTCGGATTCCGCATAATATGAAACAGCAGCTGTTACGGCGCCGCTTTTTCTGCTGCCGACCTCAGCCGTAAGGCGTTCGCCTGCTTCCTTTTGAACCATTACCGTAATGCATTTTACGGGCAGGCGGCTTTCAAGAAGCATCATAATAATAGGTGAGGTTATGTAATAAGGCAGGTTTGCGCAAACGGCAATTTCCATATTACCGCATTTTTCCTCTATTATTTTTTTAAGATCCGCCTTTAAAATATCTTCATTTATAATTTCAACATTGTTAAATTCCGAGAGTGTTTCTTTTAAAACGGGTAAAAGCCTGCGGTCGACCTCAAAGCTTAAAACCTTACCGGCTTTTTTCGCAAGCTCAGCCGTTAAAACGCCTACTCCGGGGCCTATTTCAATAACGCATGTGTTTTTGTCAAGCTCTGCGCTTTGCGCCATTAGAGGGCAAACTTCGGGGTCTGTCAAAAAGTTTTGTCCCAAGCCCTTATTAAAGGTAACGCCATGCTTTTCCATAACCCTGCGAACGGTATTAATATCGGAAAGATTTTTCATTTTTACCTCCGAAAGCTCTTGTAATTATGCTTTGCTTATTATATTATATTATTATAGAAAAATTGTCAACAAAGGAGTTGCTTTTTTATGTGTAATATAAAATCGGCAAGCTTTATACGCCCTGCGGCGGATATCGGCACTGTCGTGCCCGTGTTTAAAAAAATATTTTGGACCGATAAAAAGGTTGAAAAGGCTGTGCTTAATATAAGCGCACTCGGCTTTTACGAGGCATACCTTAACGGCGAAAGAGTCGGCAAGTTTATTTTTGCACCCGGCTGGACAAGCTACGAAACACGCCTTCAATATCAAAGCTACAATGTTACGTCTTTAATTGAGGAATGCAATGAGCTTTCCGTGGCGCTTGCTCTCGGCAGAAGGCAACACAACCGCAAAAACGAGGCGAGAGATTATCTTGCTGCCGATGAAACCGCGCTTATAGCCGCTCTTGAAATTACATATGAGGACGGCACCGTTGAAAGCATTTATACCGACAGCTCATGGGAATGCACAAAAAGCAATATTCTTTATTCTCACGTTTACAACGGTGAAACGGTAGATTTTTCCGCCGATACAGAGGAAAAGTTTCCGGTAAAGGAGGTTCCGGCGGACAAATCGGCTTTAATCCCAACCGAGGGCGAGGAAACTCGTGAAATGGCTCGTATTGAAGAGCCGGAGCTTTTTGTAACGCCAAAGGGTGAGCTTGTTCTTGATTTCAGACAAAATCTTGCAGGCTATGTTGAATGGAAGGTGCCTGCCGCAAAGGGAAAAAGCTTTAAGCTTTATCACGGAGAAATCCTTGATAAGGAGGGCAATTTTTATAATGCGAATCTTCGCTCGGCAAAGGCGGAGGTTACCGCTGTTTCGGACGGTACCGAACATATTTACAAGCCGCATTTTTCCTTCCAGGGCTTTAGGTATGTAAAGCTCGAGGGTTTTACAAAGGAAGAGGTTAATCCCAAGGATTTTACTGCCGTTGTTGTGTTTTCGAATATGAAGCGAACGGGCTTTTTCGCTTGCGGAGATGACCTTGTTCAACAGCTTTATGAGAATATAATTTGGGGTCAGCGCGGTAATTTCCTTGATGTTCCCACAGATTGTCCGCAAAGAGATGAGCGTATGGGCTGGACGGGCGATGCGCAGGTTTTTGCACGTACCGCATCAATAAATTACAATACCGACAAATTTTTTACAAAGTGGCTTCATGACCTTAAAGCGGATCAGCGCGAGGACGGCGCCGTGCCGCACGTTGTACCCGCCGGCTGGGACGGCTATGGTTCTGCCGCATGGGGCGATGCTGCGGTAATAGTGCCGTATCAGATGTACGTTGCTTACGGAAATACGAATATAATAAAAGACCAATGGGAGTCAATGAAAAATTGGATTCGCTTTATTGAGTCGCAAAGCTCCGAAAAAGGACTTTGGGACGGCGGCGAGCATTTCGGCGATTGGCTTTCGCTTGATGCCGGTGAGGAGGCTTGCGGCGGCTTTACGGACAAAAATCTTATAGCAACCGCAATGCTTTATTACAGCACCTCTTTAATGGTAAAAATGGGTAACGCCATAGGCGAAAATACCGATTATTATAAGGATTTAAGCGAGGCGGCAAAAAGCGCATATCAAAAGCACTTTATAAATTCCGGTGATCCGCGTCACGAAACTCAAACAGCGCGTGTTCTCTCCGTTTATTTTGACCTTGCAGAGGACGTTAAAGCAGAGGGAGAAAAGCTTGTTGCCGATATCGAAGAATGTGGACATCTTAAAACGGGCTTTGTCGGAACACCTTACCTTCTTCATGTATTAACAAAGCTCGGCAGAACAGACCTTGCTTATAAGCTTCTTTTGAAAAAGGATTTTCCGTCGTGGCTTTTCCCCGTAACAAGGGGTGCCACAACAATGTGGGAACGCTGGGATGCCATGAAGGTGAACGGCGACTTTGCAACTACGGATATGACCTCGTTTAATCATTATGCATACGGCTCCGTCGGTGACTGGATGTATGCTTATTGCGCCGGCATAAGAGCAGACGAAAACGAGCCTGCTTATAAGCACATTATCTTCGAGCCGCATCCCACAAAAGCGCTCGGTTACGCAAAAGCGAGAATTTTAACCGCCTACGGCGAGGTAATTTCATCATGGTGTTATAAGGATGAAAGCGATATGTGTAGCTTTTCGTTTACCGTGCCCACAGGCGCGCACGCAACTCTTTATCTTGACGGCGAGGAGTACGAATTTGAGCCCGGCACATATGACACACAGTTTGAAATAAAGGGCGAATGATTTTGCTCGAGGCGGAGGGTTTTTATTGGAGCTTTCAAAAAAGCACTTTGACTCACTTGTTACAAAGGAGCAAGCTGAAAAAACAGAATTTTTCGAGTGTATTGACTCGACTAATACATATTTGAAGGAGCTTTCAAAAAAAGCCGAGCTTCCCGCGGGGTATTGTGTAATGGCAAATTCTCAAACCCGCGGTAAGGGCCGCCTCGGCAGAAGCTTTGTTTCAAAGCACGGTGTGGGAATTTATCTTTCATACCTGTTTTCCGTAGAGGGAATTCCGGCGGAAACCGTTTCACAGCTAACCGCAAGAAGTGCCGTTGCCGTGCGTAATGCCGTTTTAACGGAAACGGGGATTGACTGTAAAATCAAGTGGGTAAACGACCTTGTTTTCAACGGAAAAAAGCTTTGCGGAATTTTAACCGAATCGGTTTTCGAGGCAAAAAGCGGCAAAATAAAATATGCCGTTGTCGGTGTGGGTATAAACGTAAATAACTTACCCGAGGATTTTCCGGAGGAAATTTCAAATAAGGCAACCTCATTGAAAATAATAAGCGGCAAAACCTTCAAAACAGAAAGTCTTGCTGCCGCGGTAATTAAAGAGCTTTCGGCTCTTTCAAGCTGTTTCCCCGAAAATGCCGATTATTATTTGGAGGAATACCGTAAAAATTGCGCCACCATCGGTAAAACCGTAACCTTCGGCTCACCGGAACGCGTTGGCATCGCCGCCGACATAACCGACACCTTCGCCCTCAAAATTGCTCCGGATATAATCTTAAACGCCGGCGAAGCAAGCGTAAAGGGAATGTATTAACGTGACGTTCGTCGCGCAAATGCAAGATGCAAGCCGTGCGCGGCAATTACATTTATTTTCTATTTAAAATAGGGTGGTGAGAGTCGAACTCCATACGGTTTTGAATGGCAATTTTTCGCAATTACCGCGTCAAAAAGCCTCGTAAATCCGAAAGAAATCACTGTATTTTTTCCTTGCATTCGCTCCATTTCCTTCAAAATAAATTCTTCGACCTTAAACGAGTGGATTTTTGTGCAGGTTGCAGCGCGAAGACGGAAAGCGGGGCTGTCGCCTTGCGAGCGGATTCAAATCGCAAAATGCCGAAAATACGCTGTTTAAGGCGAGTTCGAATTCGTCGGCTGCGGTTAACCGCCTGCGGAATTTCGGGAGCTTTCGCATTCTTGTTGAAAATTTTACCCATAAAAACTCCCTTAATATTTTTTATTTGCAGCTAAATAATATCGCGCAAATTCCATTAATGCAATAGATTATTTATAATTGACAAAGCCTTATGAAAATTGTATTATATAAGAGAAACACCACCTTTGCGAGGATGTGAAGCTTTGTTATGAAATACGCACTTATCGGATGTGGCAGAGTGTCGCCGAACCACATTAAGGCGGCGCAAAAAAACGGCTTGGAAATTGCCGCACTTTGCGATATAATCGAAGAAAAGGCGCAGTGTCTTAAGGATGAATATTCCCTTTCAAATGTCGCTGTTTATACGGATTACAAAGAGATGATAAAAAAAGAGCGTCCCGAGCTTGTAAGCATTGCGACAATTAGCGGCACGCATTCGGAAATCTCCGTGTTTTGTGCCGAAAACGGTGTTAATTTTATTGTTGAAAAGCCGATGGCAATGAGCATTGACGAGGCAAACAGCGTTATTGCGGCTGTTGAAAAAAACGGTGTTACGGCATCTGTTTGTCATCAAAACCGCTTTAACGAGGCTGTAAGAGAGCTTAAGGCGGCTGTTGACAGTGGGCGATTCGGTAAAATTTCACATGGAAGTATAAGTGTTCGCTGGCACAGAGGTGAGAGCTATTATGCGCAAGATTCCTGGCGCGGTAAATGGGCACTTGACGGCGGTACGCTTATGAATCAGTGCATTCACGGAATGGACCTTTTGCGTTGGCTTTTGGGTGATGAGCTTGAGGCGGTTTCGGGCTTTACTTCAAATGCATTTCATCCGTACATAGAGGGTGAGGATATAGGCGTAGCGGTTGCGCGCTTTAAAAACGGTGCTGTTGCCACGGTTGAGGGCACGGTAAACGCCGCAGAGGATATTGAAGAAACGCTTTGCATATTCGGCGAGAGAGGCTCCGTATGTCTCGGCGGAAAGTCGGCTAACAAAATTGAGTATTGGCGTTTTTTTGATGAGGAGGAAAGCGACGGCGAGCGCCGCGGACTTCACGAGGCAGTGCCGAATGTTTACGGCAACGGTCACACGGCACTGTTTGCAGATGTTGCCGATGCTGTTCGCGAAAAACGTGCACCGTATGTTGATGTTTACGCCGGAAAAAGGGCGGTTGAATTCGTGCTTTCCGTTTACAAAAGCCAAAAAACAGGCGAAACGGTAAAATTACCGCTTGAGAGCTTTGGCTCTGCCGATATGACAGGAGAAAAAATATGATTAAAAAATGTCTTTCAATATTACTCGCCGTGCTGCTTTTAGCCTTGCCGCTCGGCGTTTCGGCTTTTGCGTTTGACGGCGAGGGCTTTACAATTACTCCGTGTGAGCCGTTTACGGATTTTTCCGAGGGTGACGGGCAGTATATGTGGCAAAATCCTCAAACAGGCTCAAACGTGCTTGTTAAGGTGGATGAAAAATCAAGCAACATAAAAACTCTTTCCGATGCGCAAATAGAGGCTTTGCGTGATAATCTTGTGAATAATTACAAAAAGCTTTTTGAGGAGCAGGTAAGCTCCGACGTTACCGTTACACCGTTAAGCACGGAAAAGGTTGACTTAAACGGCCACACGGCACTTAAAATTGCAATTAAAATTATAATAACGCTTAACGGCAGCACGACAGAGGAAACACAGTATATGTGGATATTTTCCACGAAGGAGCGCGCCTTTTATCTTTATATAACGGATAATACCGGCGAGGATTACGAAAACGGTATGAAAATGATAAGCTCGTTTTCAACTCCCGATGAGCCACTCACAGAAAAAGATACCGCAAATAATTCAACACTTCTTTTGGTTATTCGCGGCGCCGCGGTAGGTGCGGTTTTAGGCGCATTAATAGTGTATTTTGTTAAAAAGAGAAAAAAAGCGGATAATCTTTAATGTGTATTGATTTTGGGGGCGGGGTGGTGTATAATTTAAAGGTAGATAATTTAATAATTTATTAACGGTTACCGCTTTTTACAATAATCAAAGGAGCTTAGTTATGGATTGTATTTTTTGCAAAATTGTCGCCGGAGAAATTCCGTCGAAAAAGGCTTATGAGGATGACAGTGTTTTGGCGTTTTATGACCTTGAGCCTCAGGCTCCGGTTCATATTCTTGTAATTCCGAAAAAGCATATTGCTTCTGCTGCCGAGATTACGCCGGAAAACAGTGCCGTTATCGCACATATTTTTGAGGTAATAGCAAAGCTTTCGCGCGAGCTTAATATGGAAGACGGCTTCCGTGTTGTTTCAAACTGCGGCGAAAGCGCCGGGCAAAGTGTAAAGCATCTTCATTTTCACGTTATGTCCGGAAGAAGCTTTGCGTGGCCTGCAGGCTGAGCTTAAATAAATGAAGCGACCGATGCTCGTATCGGGAGCGGCAACCGTTATTGCTACTGCGCTGTTTTTGCTTTTAGGGCAAAAAACGGCGGTTTGCGGTGCCGCTTTCGGAGTATCGGTCATTTTATTTTCCGTTATTTTAAAAAAGCGTCTTAAAAAATTTTATACATTTTTGTTTTTCGGTTTATGCTTTATTCTTGTGTGCACCTCGTGTACGGTATTTTTTAATATATACGAGGCGCCTGCCGAGAGCTTTTCAAAAAAGAGTCATGATGTTACAGCGTATGTTTGCGAGCTGCCGAAGAGCATTACAAGCGAGCTTTCGGAATACACCTTTAAAATCAGACGTTCCGACGGTGAGAATGTAAGCTTTAAATTTACCGTAACGGCTGATAATGGCTTATATGAGCTTTACGATACGGTTTCATTTAAAAATGCCTCGTTTTCGTATTTTGACGGCGATTTAAGCGAAAAAGCCTACACCGAAAAAATATTTTTAAGCCTCGAAGAAAGCGCTGCAGCCGATTTTCTTTTCAAAAAATCGCCTACGCCGTATTATTATTGCCTTAAATTCAAGGATGGCTGTATTTCAAATATGCGAAAATACCTTTCCGGTGACAGTGCCGCGCTTTTGTCCGGTATGGCGTTTGGTGAAAAATCCGACCTAAGCGACAGCTTGAGAAGCGCATTTAAAGCCTGCGGTGTTTCGCACATTCTTGCAGTTTCGGGCTTACATGTTTCGCTTTGGTGTGGTATTCTTGCCGCATTTTTAGGGCTTATCGGATTGGAAAGCAAAGCAAAAAGTGTTATTTCCGGCTTGTTTTTGATTTTTCTTTGCACGGTTTCGGCATTTACACCTTCGGTTGTAAGAGCCTCGCTTATGTCGGGGCTTACGTTTTTTGCGCCTTTTTTCAAGCGGCGCCCCGATTCGGTAAATTCCTTGGGCTTTGCCGTGACAGTTATTCTCATTTTAAATCCGTATATAATTCTGAATCCGAGCTTTGTCCTCTCTGCGCTTGCAACGGCGGGTGTAATATTTTCAACATTTGCAAGCAATATATTGCCGCGACCGAAGCTCAAAGGCAAATTTAAAAACAAGCTGTACGACTTTTTTGTTTCGGGAACGCTTGTGAGTATTTGCTCTACTGTTTTCACACTGCCCGCGTGTGCATATTTTTTCAAAAGCTTCAGTCTTCTTTCGCCGCTTGCAAATTTTTTTATTGTGCAACCGTCATTTTATGCCATGGCATCGGGTGTTTTTGAAGCTTTTATTTCCTTTTTGCCGCTTCCCATAAGCTTTTTAAAAGTAATTTTTTATATTCCGGAATATATTTTAAAGTTCATAAGCCTTGCGGTTCGTTTTATTTCAAAGATTCCGTACGCCTGTGTTCCCGCAGGGCCTCTTACGGTAGTTGCAATTCTTCTGTTTGTAGGCTTGGCAGTCGGTATATATTTTCTTTTTCCGCAAAAAACAAAGCTTCACCGCGTGATTAAATGCTTTTTATGCGTGCTTTGTGCCGTTTCGGTATTTGCTTCTTCATTTATATACCTTCTTCCGATAAGACTGAACGATGAGCTTACGGTTGTTTCGTCCTCGGGTTACCCCGTAGCGGTAGTTCGGAGCTGCGATGAATATGCGCTCTTCGGTGTGCCGAAAGGCTCCGCGGCTCTTCGTGAGACGAAAAGTGCGCTTCCCGCAACAAAAAATCAAGCGCTTACATACTTTACGGTAATGTACAAGGATGTATATTCAAAAAGCTTTACCGATATTTTGCACGGCTTCTTTCCGGAAAATACGCTTGCGGTAAGCTCTGCATTAAGCAATACCACCGTGCAATGCGAGAAAATAGGGGCGAACAAGCCGACTCACTTAAACGAATTCCGCATAAATGAAAAAATATATGCCGAAATCGTTGACACCAACGGTGAGTGTTATGTTATAATATCAAGCGGCAAAGCGCGAAGTGCCGTTTCGTTTTCAAAATATAACAACCAAGCCTACGCCGAAAAGCGCTGTAACACGGTTGTTATTTGCGAATCGGAGGCGAGTGAATTCAATTCATTTTGCAATGAGCTTATTGTTTGCACCTACAAGGGTATGCTGTCAAAAGACAAAGAAAGGCTCAAAAATTACTGTAATAAGCTCACCGTTCTAAGGGAAGGCGAGTCAAAAACCGTTACGATAGGAGTTGAAGGTGTTGTTTTTTAATGAAGACGAATTAAAAAAGCATATTAAAAGCGGAGAATTTGCAAGACTGTATATTATTTACGGAAACGAGGCTTATTTAAAGCAATACTACACAGACCTTATCTCTTCAAAGACGGTAGAAAAGGATTTCAGAGATTTTAATCTTCATATTATTGACGGTACAAGAACCGATTTAAACACAATTGCGGACTGCGTGCTGTCGTTTCCGATGATGAGTGAGTACAGCTGTACGGTTGTAACGGACTACCCATTAACCTCGCTTGTCGGTGAAAAAAATAAAATTAACGGCGATTTTTGCGATATGATTTCAAGCCTCCCGGAAACAACCGTGCTCGTTTTTAAAATGAACACCGTAGAGGTTGACCCCAAAAACGCCAAATGGAGTAAAATTTTAAAATATTTCGATTCCGAGGGCGGTGCTTGTGCCGAAATTTCCAAGCGCTCGCAGGCTCAGCTTGCAAAGCTTTTAACAGACTCCGCAAAGAAAAAGGGCTGTGAGCTTTCAAGAGAGGATGCCTATTATATGGTAACCGCCATAGGAGATGATATGGGCACCTTGAGAAACGAGCTTGACAAGGTCTGCGCATATAAAAATGAGGGCGTTATTACGCGCGCCGATATTGATGCAACGGCGGTGCTTTCGGTAGAGGCGAAGGTTTTTTCGCTTTCGAGGTATATCGCCTCGGGCGATGCGGATAATGCGTTTTCAACGCTTTCAAATCTTTTTAAGCTCAGAGAAGAGCCGGTTGCAATTCTCGGCGTGCTTTCAAAGGCTTTTACGGATATGTACAGAGCCCGTGTAATTAAAGAAAAGGGCTTACCCGCAGAAAAGCTTTCCGAATATTTCCCGGCTGCATACCGCGGCAGAGGCTTTATAATAACAAATGCCGCGCGTGACGGCGCAAGATATTCGCTCGGTGCGCTTCATAAAGCACTCGAATACCTCCTTGATGCGGATCGCCGCCTTAAATCCACGGGTGAGGACCCAAAGGCTGTTTTGGAGGAGCTTGTTTTAAAGCTTATAAGAGCACATGATTAAAATAGATAGAGCGGTAATAGTTGAGGGCAAGTACGATAAAATCAAGCTCACTCCGATTATTGATGCATTTATAATAGAAACAGACGGCTTCGGCGTTTTTAACGATGCCGAAAAGCGCGCTCTTATTAAAAGGCTTTCGGAAACGAAGGGAATTTTAATTCTTACCGACAGTGATTCGGCGGGCTTTAAAATACGTAATTACGTTAAAAACATAGCTGCCTCGGGAGATGTTATTCACGCATATATACCCGATATTTTCGGCAAAGAAAAGCGCAAGGCATCATACTCAAAGGAAGGCAAGCTCGGCGTTGAGGGAATGCCTGTTGAGGCGCTTGTTTGTGCACTTGAAAAAAGCGGAGTTTTTTATGAAGAGGTGAGGGGGGAACACTCAAAAAGAGTTACGAAGCTTGACCTTTTTGAGGATGGCTTTTCGGGGGGAGCAAATAGCGGTGAAAAAAGGAAGCGACTTTTAAAAAAACTTGAGCTTCCCGAAAAAATGTCGGCAAACGGGCTTGTTGAGGCAATTAACGCCTTTTTGAGCTACGAAGAATATAAAGAAGCGGCGGAGGAAATTAAAAAAAGCTATGATTAAGAAAAACGATGAATTCGATGTTGAAATAACCGGCTATACTTCAAAGGGCTACGGTGTGGGAAAATACGGCGAAATGCCCATTTTTATTGAAAATACCGCAGTGGGCGACACCGTTGGATGCCATATAATAAAGGTGGGGAAAGCATATTGCGTGGGGAAGCTTACGGAGGTGAAAATTCCCTCGCCCGACAGAATACCGCCGAAATGCGCAGTTTTCAATAAATGCGGCGGCTGTGCCTATTGCCACCTTACATATGAATCTCAATTAAAGCTCAAGGAGGAGCGCGTTAAGGACTGCTTTAAACGGATAGGTCACCTTGATGCTCCCGTAATGCCCATAATGCCCTCACCTAAAAGCGAGCGCTACAGAAACAAGGCACAATATCCCGTAAGGCGCACGGGCGACAAGCTTGAAATAGGCTTTTTTGCGAGAAAAAGTCATCGCGTTATTGATGACAGCGATTGCTTTTTACAGCCTGTTGAATTTAACGATATTAAAGAAATTATAAGAGTATGGATTAAAAAATATGCCGTAAGCATTTATTCCGAGACAAAGGGCACGGGGCTTTTGCGCCATATTTTTGTAAGAAAAGCGGAAAGCACCGGCGAAATTTCCGTTTGTCTTGTAATTAACGGTAAAAAAATTCCGGAGCCGAAGGCTCTCGTAAATGAGCTTTTGAAAATTGAGGGCTTTAAAACGCTGTCATTAAATATAAACAGAGAAGATACAAACGTTATTATGGGTAAGGAAACCATTCCCGTATACGGCGACGGCTTTATTGAGGATATTATTTGCGGCGTTCGCGTGAGGATTTCACCGCAGTCATTTTACCAGGTGAATAAGGACTGTGCGGAGCTTTTGTACAAAAAGGTTGCGGCTTATGCCGGCTTAAACGGGGACCAAACCGTGCTTGACCTTTATTGCGGAACGGGAACAATCGGCTTGACACTTGCCGATAAGGCAAAATCACTTATAGGCGCGGAGCTTGTTCCCGAGGCTGTTGAGGATGCAAGAAAAAATGCACAGCTCAATAATATAACAAATGCCGAATTTATTTGCGGAGATGCCGCCGCCGTTGCAGATGAGCTTAAAAAACGCGGCACAGCACCCGATGTTGTAATTATAGATCCCCCGAGAAAGGGGTGCTCCGAGGAGCTTTTAAAAACAATTGCCGATATGTCTCCCGAAAAAACAGTATACGTTTCCTGCGATCCGGCAACTCTCGCGCGTGATTGCGCGGTACTTTCAACACTCGGCTACGAGGTCACCGAAGCCACTCCCGTGGATATGTTCCCCGGAACAACCCATGTGGAGACCGTGTGTTTGCTGTCGAGAGTGTAAACGCAGCGAGAGTAAACGGCAGAGCTTAGTTGAGCCGTAGGATATAGTGCGCCGGATTTTATACAGATAAATATGAACGGTATGTTTAAATTTAGGAAGTATACTGTTTTGGCTTTTTATCACGGAAGTCCCATTGGAGGGCTAAATGAATTAAAACCATTTTTATCAGAACATGGTGAGCCATATGTTTATTTTTCATCAAGTCCGATAGTTGCACTTTTGTATGCAGTAAAGCCTGTGCCAAAACCGTACAGCTTTTATCCATATGGTTTTGATGAAAATGGTGTGGTGGTTTATTCAGAATATTTCGAGAATGCGTTTTTTCATTTATATAATGAAAAAAAGGGTATTTGTACGAATGTATGCACTTGGAAAATGCGGAAAACCCTACAAATATTAGGTGTGCATATACTTGTAGGAAACCGATAAAAATCAGTAAATAATGACCGAGCAATACAGTTCCGTAAATGGGCAAATAGCATTGTGAAAGATTACACCATCAAAGGTTGGGTTACCTTGTATTATGGGAGGTTTTTAAGAGTGTTAAATGTATTGATAAGAAAACTTGACAATGAAGACCGGCAAAAGGCATTAACCCTCGTCTGAAAAGTGTTTCCGGAATACGAAGCTCCTGATTATACACAAGAAGGTATAGAAGAGTTTTATAAAAGCATTCACGATGAGAATTATCTTTCTATGTTATCTATATATGGTGCCTTTTTGAATGAAGAATTGGTCGGTGTTATCGCAACAAGAAATAACGGAAAGCATATTGCATTGTTTTTTGTTGATGGGAAATATCATCTTCAAGGTATCGGAAAGCAGCTGTTTCAAATGGTGAGAACGGATAAAATGACTGTAAATGCATCTCCATATGCTGTTTCCGTGTATTGTAAATTAGGCTTTGAAGCTGCAAACACAGAGCAAGTTGTAAATGGTCTGAGATTTACACCAATGGAACTTCGGTAATGCTATAAGATTCAGTTTATAGACATAATCCCATAAACTGCAAAGATACGAAAAACGTTATGGACATATTTCATTAAGCCTAAAAAACATACCAATGCAATTACGGAAAAACAATCCGTTTTTGCATTGGTATTTTTGATTATGAAATGTATTCTCGGTTTCGCCTTTCGGCGAACGCGGGCGATTAAAAATCGCCCCTACCGTGCGTTATCCGAACGCCGCAAATTGCGATATTACCGCACATTTACCGTATGCCGTAGGCTTTACAAATCAAATCGCCCTCGGCGATTTCCGAGATTTTGCATTCTGCATTTTGAATTTTGCATTTGCGCGCCATGCGCGCCATGCGCGCACTTTATTTCCCTGCTTTTTTGGAATATTTCTTTTGATAAATAAAGCGCATAAGGTGGGCTTCGACGGGGTTTATCGGAGAGACCTTTGCATAAAGGGCGGCGCCGACGGCTGTTTTACAGCCCTTATCCATAACCATTTCGACGGCTTCGGCATCGTATTGAGTTTTCGCAACGCAAATTGCGCCGTTGTCCTTTACAAGCACGGCGTTTTTATTGCCGAGGGCTTTTGCGACCTTTTTGGAGGTTTTAAGCGTATTTGACGGGTCAAAAACGGCTGTTTTTACGTACGGACCTACAAGCTGTGCAAAATCGTCAAGAAGCGGCTTCATCGTTTTTCCCGCTTTTGAAGCTGTAACGGCAAACTCGTTATCGGAATGGATAATGTAATTAACATCCTTGCGTTTTTTATAAATCGCGTAGTGAAGCTCGGCGCTGTCCGGAATTTCCGCGCCGCCTACCCATGCACCGCTTTTTACATCTATAACGGAAGCCGCCTTGCCCTTCGGTGCAACATAAAAGCTGTCGCCCTTGCGAACGCTGTCACACGGGGTGAAGCTTTTTGCCGGCTTATATTTTTCATTTGAGGTAATAACGGAATTAACGTAATCTTTAACACCCTCAAACGCCTCAACAGCTCTGCCGGAAACGCCGGCACAGCGAGCCGCTATATATTTTTCGCAAACAGCTTCAAGCTCATTTGCTATTTTGAATGCGTGTTCATAATCGTCTCCGAGGCAAACCGCTCCGTGATGAGCTAATATAACAGCCTTAGACGGTGTGCGCTTAATTGCATCGACAACGCCTTTTCTGAGCTTACCCGTTCCGGGAAGTCCGTAAGCGGCAGAGGGAACACAGTCACCTATAAGCTCCCTCGCCTCGCCCTTTAAATTATTAATATCAACACCGAGCGCGCTTACAACGGAAGCGTTTTTTTGGTGTGTGTGAATGACAAAATTACATTCGGGTCTAAGCTCGTAGCAAGAGGCGTGAATTCCCTTTTCGGAGGAGGGCTTAACCTCGCCCTCGTAAGAAAGGTCGGTAATATTAACAAGCACAATATCATCGGGGGTTAAATCCTCATATGCCCTGCCGCTGGGTGTAATTACAAACTGCTTTTCATTAACACGGCAGCTTACGTTACCCCAGGTTCTGGCTATAAGTCCCGATTTTAAAAGCTCGTGGCCTGCTTTTATAACAAGCTCTTTTGCTTTCAAAATATCCATATCGGCATTTTCCTTTTCTTTAAAAAATATGCCGTGCACGGCGGCAATGCCGCCGCACACAGCGAGTGAATTTTACATATTACGGTTACAGCTGAGCAACGTTTTGGAAAACTTTGTCAAATCTTACAAGAGCCTCGTCTATAAGCTCGGGTGTGTAAGCGGCACTTGTGTAAAGTCTGCTTCCGCCTACGGTTACAAGACCCTCTGCCATATAAGCCGCGCCCATATGAGTCATTTCTGCTTTTCTTATGTTTGTCTCATCAAGAACATGCGGAATCTGCCAGGGCTTGAGCCAATCTATTGCAAAGTGCATTGTGCCGACTGTTTCAAGGTGGCAAATAGAGCCTTGGTTAAATGCAACAAACGGAAGGTTATATTTTTTGATAAGCTCTTGAAGACCCTTTGTAAGTCTGTCGCCCAATTGGCCGGCAACCTGACAAGCGTTTGTCTTTTCGATTTCTTCGAGTGTGTAATAGCCCGCAACGCACGAAATGGGAGTGGCTGCCATTGTGCCGCCTATAAGAGCCTTGTGAACCTTGTGGTCGCCGTCAAGACCTGCGCCGAGATATTTCATATATTCTCTCTTGCCGCCTATACCGCCCGCACCCGGGTAGCCGCCGGCTATAACCTTACCGAAGATGGTAATGTCGGGAGAAACGCCGTAATAGCCCTGAGCACCTGCCATACCTATACGGAAGCCCGTGACAACCTCGTCGAAAACAAGGAGTGCGCCGTATTTGCGGCAAAGTCTTTCAACGCCCTTGTTAAAGTCCTTATCAAGAGGTCTTGTGCCGCTTTCGGGACCTACAGGCTCAATGAATACCGCTGCCGTACCGCCGCGAAGCTGGTTTAATTTAAGTGTTCTCTCAAGTGAATCAAGGTCATTCGGGAAAAACTCCTGCGTGTGCTTGAAGATGTAAAGCGGAACGCCGTGTGCCTGAGTGAACTTTGAGCCGGGAATTCTTATTCCGTAGCCGAGCTGATCACTCCAGCCGTGGTAAGCACCGCCCATTTTAATGATGTTTTTGTTTTTTGTGGCAAGCCTTGCAACACGAACGGCTGCCATACAGGCCTCAGTGCCCGAGCCGAGCATACGGAACATATCAACACTTTCAACGCTGTCGGAAATTTTCTTTGCAAGCTTGTATTCAAACTCGTGGAAAAGACCGATTGACGGGCCGCAGGTGTTAAGAAGGTCTATAACCTTTTCTCTTACCGAAGGGGGATTTGAGCCGAGAACCGTGGGGCCGCCCGCCTGAAGAAAGTCAAAGTATTCGTTGCCGTCGATATCGTAAAGCTTCATACCGTCTGCCTTTGTAAAAACAAGCGGGAAGGGATAGTTGAAGGCAAGGTTGTGCTGAACTCCGCCGGGAATAATCTGCTTTGCCTCTTCAATCATCTCTTTACTTTTTTTGCACTTTTTGTTGAAGTACTCCTCCTCGTAGTTCTTAAGAACATCGGGTTTAATAGAGTATATAGGCTTTTTAATAAGTTCATCAAGCTGCTTTGTTACGGCAGCTGCATCCGGATATTCGCCGATAGCAAATCTTGTATCCATAATGTTGCCTCCTATTTGAAGTGAATATACATTCACTGATATTTACATTATAATTATACATCTTGAAAGTTAAATGTCAAGCAAATTAAGGAGTATTAATAAAGCGGTAAAAATTGCTGTTTGCTTTTAACAAAATTTAAACATATTTTTTGTAACACTTCACAAAAAACCGCTTTAAAACCGAAAATGCGTGTTCATATTGTGTTTTTTGAACAAAAAACATTATAAAAAAATTCGTCATATTGGTTGACTTTGACGGGGAACTCTGTTAAAATACATACGTATAACTGTAAAAGGAGGCTGCTTTGCTTTGCAAAACTTAATGGATTCAAAAACACTCGCATACATAAATATGTATGCAATCTTCGGCACTCTCGAAAATCTTTGCGAGCTTGATTCCGAGGCTTCCGCTCTTTTGAAGACTTCTAAGCCCGTTTCTATAGGCTTTGAGGTTAAGGACGGACCCTCTGCCACACTTTATTTTAAAAACGGCAAATGCCGTATGGAGCAGGGCTGCGGTGCCTGTGATGTTAAGCTTCCGTTTTCATCATGCGAAAAATTCAACGGACTTATCGACGGCACCGTTACACCGATTCCTTCAAAGGGCTTTTTACATATAAAGTTCCTTCTTAAAAACTTTCTTCCCCTTACGGATATTTTGACAAAATATCTTCGTCCATCCGAGGAGGATCTTAAGGATCCCGTTTTCTTTGAAAAAAGCACCACGCTTATGCTCAACACAATAGGTGTTGCAATAGCGCAAATAGGTAATAATGACGAAATCGGCAAGTTCAGCGCGCATTACATTCCCGACGGCTCTGTTTATCTCGGAATTAAAAACGGCCCCGGCGTTGAAATCGCCTGTAAGGATCATCGCCTTATTACTCTTAAAAGAATTCCCGAAAAATACCGCGCCTCTATGATTTTCGAATCAATAGAAACCGCAAGAGCGCTTTTTGACGGCAAGGTTAATGCGCTTACCTGCATAGGCACGGGCAAGATCGAGATGCACGGCATGGTAAATATGCTTGATAATATCAACCGCATACTTGACAGAGTTGCGCTTTATCTCGGATAATGCTAAGGGAGGACAGAAAAATGAGTAAATTTCCGTTATATAAAACAACTAAATCAGACGAATGGTACGACAGAGCCGCTAAGGTAATTCCCGCAGGCGTTTACGGTCACTTGGGCCCTGCCGAGGGTCAGTTTATCCCCGTAAACAGATGGCCTCGTTTTTCAGAAAAGGCTCAGGGCACATATTTTTGGGACGTTGACGGTAACAAATACATAGATTATATGTGCGCATACGGTCCCAATGTTCTCGGCTATTGCGACCCCGATGTAGATGCAGCTGCTCTTGAACAGATGAAGCTCGGCAACTGCACAACCTCGCCGAGTAAAATAATGGTAGAGTGTGCGGAGCTTCTTGTTGACACCGTAAACACAGCCGATTGGGCATTTTTTGCGAAAAACGGCAACGATGCAACGCAGGGCGCAATACTTACGGCACGTGCACATACCCACAGAAAAAAGCTTATTTTCTTTAACGGCTTTTATCACGGCGTAGCACCGATGGTTCAAAAAATAGACTATCCCGGCGTTACTCCCGAGGATGTAGCAAACAACCTTTACGTAAATTGGGACGATATTGATACCTTAAGACGCGTTGTCGAAGAAAATGACGGCGAAATAGCCGCTCTTATAGCTCAGCCGTACAATCACGGCAACTTTGCAGACAACTCTTTCCCCGTTAAAGGCTTTTGGCAGGATGTTAGAAAGCTTTGCACCGAAAAGGGTATTGTTCTTATTGTTGATGACGTTCGCGCGGGCTTTAGGCTTGACCTTGCGGGCAGCGACCACTACTTCGGCTTTGAGGCGGATATAATTTGCTTCTGCAAGGCTCTTGCAAACGGCTACAATATGTCGGCATTTTGCGGTAAGGAATTTTTAAAGGGCGCGGCTTCGTCGCTTTCATATACGGGCTCTTATTGGATGAGTGCCGTTCCGTTTGCGGCTTGCATTGCCACAATTAACAAGATGAAAAAGCTTGACACGCCCAAGCTCTTTAAGGAGCTCGGCACGGAGCTTTTAGACGGTCTTAAAAAGGCAGGCGCAGAGCACGGCTTTGACCTTGTAACCTCCGGCGCTCCCGCACTTTTCTATATGAGAATAGCAAACGACGATTCCATGATGCTCCACCAGGAGTGGATAGCCGAGTGTGTAAACCGCGGCGCGTTCTTCGCTTCTCACCACAATCACTTTATAAATGCCGCTCTTACTCACGAGGATATTAAAAAGACGATTGAAATCGCCGAGGATGCCTTTAAGGCGGTTAAGAAAAATCATCCCGAATTATAATACTCAAATTAAAGTATTTTAATACATATTAAAGGAGGAAAACTCTATGGCACTTTCAAAGCAGGAGCTTTTGGCTCTTGAGAAAAAAGCCTTTGAGCTTAGAACCCTGAGTCTTCAAACAACAATGTGGGCAGGCTCGGGTCACTTGGGCGGAGGCTTAAGCGTAATGGACCTTCTCACGGTGCTTTATCACAAATACCTTAACATTAAGGTAGATGACCCCACCTGGGAGGATCGCGACAGATTTATTCTTTCAAAGGGTCATTCGGCAATAGCATATGCCCCCGTTCTTTGCGACAAGGGCTTTAACGATGTTGAAATGCTCAAAACCTTTAACCTTTCCGGCTCTAAAATGGGAATGCACCTTGACTCAAACAAGGTTGTAGGTGTAGATGCCTCTACCGGCTCTCTCGGTCACGGCGTTTCCATTGCCGCTGGCACGGCACTTGCCGCAAGAATTCTCGGCAAAAATTACCTTACCTACGTTGTAACCGGCGACGGTGAATTGGGAGAGGGCTCGAATTGGGAAGGCTTTATGACGATTAACCATTACGAGCTTTCAAACTGCATTGTATTTATTGACCGCAACCATTGCATGATAGACGGCCCCACGGAAGAGGTTATGAAGCTTGAACCGCTTGCAGATAAAATGACGGCATTCGGCTTTAACACAATTACCGTTGACGGCAATAACATTAAAGAGCTTTGCTCCGCTATTGATGTTGCAATAGAGCGCTCAAAAACAAAATGCGCGCCCACCTGCATTCTTATGGACACAAAGAAGGGCGCGGGTATTAAGGACGTTGAAGGCGATTACCATTGCCACTATATGGCACTTGATGAGCCGACCTTTGAAAAATACAAAAAACAGATTGAGGACGACTACAAGGCGAGAGTTGCCCGTGCAGAAAAGGAGACAGAATAATTATGGCAGGCGGATTTGTTTATAATGCTATAGACCAAACCGAGGTTGCTACTGCCGAAATTTACGGTAAGGCACTTGCGGATTTAATTATGAAGGACTCCCGAGTTGTTGCTATCACGGCAGACCTTGCAAAGTCAACAAAGCTCGGCGACGTTCTTAAGGTTTGCCCCGAGCGTGTTATTAACGTGGGTATCGCAGAGCAGGATATGTTCGGTGTTGCCGCCGGTATGGCAAGAGCCGGCTGTATTCCGTTCCTTTCGGGCTTCTCGGCGTTCACCTCAATGAGAGCGTGTGACCAGCTCCATACGGATATTTGCTACCAAAACGTAAACGCTAAAATCATAGCAACTCACGCAGGTACCTCCTTCGGTCAGGCGGGCTCTACTCACCACGCTATAGTAGACCTTGCCATTACAAGGGCAATGCCCAACCTTACCGTTATTGTTCCCGCAGACGGCTTTGAAACGGCAAATGCCGTAAACGCCGCTTACGAAAACTTCGGACCGTATTACATTAGAATCAACCGTGGCTTTGACCGTGTTCTTTATGAAAATATGGACTACGGCTTTGAGGTTGGCAAGGCTGTTGAAATTCACGAGGGTACGGATATTACGGTTATTGCTTGCGGCTCCTGTGTTTTCCAGGCGAAGCAGGCTGCCGAATTCCTTGAGAATACAGACGGACTTAAGGTAAGAGTTCTTAATATGCACACAATAAAGCCCATTGACCGTGATGCTATTATTAAGGCTGTTATGGATACAAGAAGAATTATTACCGTTGAAGATCATTCCGTTATAGGCGGCTTGGGCTCTGCCGTTTCCGAGGTTGTTGTAGACTCCGGTAAGGCTTGTGCCTTTAAGATGCTCGGTCACCCGGATAAGTTCGCACCCATAGGCCTCCACGAGGATATTATGGCTGAGGTCGGAATAGATGCCAACGGCATTATAGCCGCCGTTCGCGAGGTTATGAATAAGGACTTCGAGGAAGACGACAATTGGGACGACGAATTTTAAGCTGTTCCACAGTAAAAATTCCTAAGAAAGGAATGACTCTTAAAAATGCCTACAAGAGACGATATTTTTACAAATAAAATCTTTTTGTGCGGCGCATTGCCCCTTTTGAAAACAATTGTGGCCGATGTTCCGTCACTTAACAGTAAATTTAAAAATGTTCATTGTATTTATCAGGTAAGCTGCCTTGATAAAAATGCCCCCGAGGGCAAATGGGCAACCCACTTTATGGTAAACGGCGACGAGTGGCTCGTTCATGCCGATAAAGTAGCTTACCGCGTTAAAAAACAAAAATTCGTGGAGCTTGAGTTTAAAAGCGTTGAGGCTATGAACGCCTTCTTCAAGGGCAAAATAAGCCCCGCGACTTTTCCCAAAATGCGCGGCGTGAATTATGTTTACGAGTTCGGCGTGTTTATGGCAGCTCTTCTTAAAATGGCTTCGCTTCTCGGTTTAACCGAGCCGCCGAAGGATGAGGAAACTAAAAAGCTCCTTGTAAAGTGCTATTTTTACCTCCTTACCGCAGGTATAAGTACACTTAATAAGCAGGGCCACGAGGATGTTCACGGCTGGGCTCTTAAAAGTCCCGACCGCGTTTACGCCTTTGCAGTTAACGGCTATCCGGAGATTTCGGCTTATATACGTGTAAAAGCCGGCAAAACACGCTCCGGAAGAGGTGAGTATAAGCGCGCAATGCCGTTCTTTACTCTTCGCTTTGACTGCCTTGACAGCGCACTCGGAATTCTTCTCAGTATTGACGATATGCTTGAGTCCACAAAAGCGGGTAAGCTTATAATGGACGGCGCTCCCGAGTTCGGAGCGCAAATCGGTGAGTATATGCTTCTTGTCGGAGCACTTGCCAAATAAAAATTAAAATAACCTGTACTTTCCAAGAGGAAAATACCCCGATTGGAAGGTGCAGGTTTTATTTTTTAAAATATTAAAAAAACATCTTGACGAAACGGTGTTTTTTTGCTATACTACTATACATTGCGGGGGCGTAGCTCAGCTGGGAGAGCGCTTGACTGGCAGTCAAGAGGTCAACGGTTCGATCCCGTCCGTCTCCACCATAAAAAAGCACTTCTTCGGAAGTGCTTTTTTTCATGACTTTTCGATTTAAAATCGTTTTTCAAGCTCGGTGACTATCAGTGGTACAAGGCAAAATGCAAAGGTTATAAGCCACTGTACAGCCGAGAGGGGGACTGTGCCGAAAACGGAATTTGCCGCAGGAAGACAAACCGCGAGGATTTGCAATGACGTGCAAAGCACCGTGCTTAATATAAGGCTTGGATTTTCAAACGGCGATACCGTGAATACGGAGTGTTCGGTTCTCACATTCAGCGAGTGGAAAAGCTCGGCAATGCTTAAGGTGCAAAAGGTCATTGTTCGCGCAACGGGCAGTGAGAAAAGACTTTTGCCGAGTGTAAAGGCAAAAAGCGATATTCCGCCGAAAAGAAGTCCCTCTAAAAATATGTCTATTGCCTTTTCGCGCGTTATAATGCCTTGCGATTTCGGTAACGGCCGACGTTTCATAATGTCCTTTTCGGGGCGCTGTGCGCCTAAGGCTATTGCCGGAAGCGAGTCGGTTATTAAATTTAGCCACAACAGCTGAACCGGTAGCAGCGGCGACGGTAATCCAAATAGCGAAGAGAAGAAAATCAGCATTATTTCGCCTATGTTGCACGACAGCAAAAATCGCACCGATTTTTTTATATTATCATAAAGCCCTCTGCCGATTGCAACGGCGTTTACTATAGTTGAAAAATTGTCATCGGTCAAGATAATATCCGAAGCGTTTTTCGCAACGTCGGTGCCGCTTTTACCCATGGCACAGCCGATATCCGCGCACTTTAGGGCGGGCGCGTCGTTAATGCCGTCACCGGTCATGGCAACCGTTTCTCCGCAAGCCTTAAGTGCCTTTACAATTCGCATTTTGTGCTCGGGCGTAACGCGGGCATATACCTTAACTGTCTTTACTTTTTCTTTGAATTCCTCCGCGCTTAATGCGTCAAGCTCGCTTCCCGTAAGCGCAAGGTCTCCCGGTTCAAAAATGCCGAGCCTTTTTGCTATTACCTTTGCGGTAATAAGCTGGTCGCCGGTTATCATAACGGGTGTAATTCCCGCCTCGCGACACTTTTTAACGGCTGCTTGAGCTTCCCTTCGCGGTGGGTCCTCAAGCCCCAAAAACCCCATAAAGCAAAGCTCATTTTCAGCTTCGCCCGTAGGTGCGGAGCTTTTTTTTATTGCTACGGCTATTACTCTGAGTCCGCCCTCTGCCATATCGTCGTTGGCGGCTGAAACAAGGCGTGCTTTTTGCGGTGTGAGGGGCGTCGGCTTACCTTCGCAAAGGTAATGTGTACAGAGCTTAAGCACATATTGCGGTGCGCCCTTTGTTACGGTTATATATTCGTTACCGGTGCGTAAAATAACGGTCATAAGCTTGCGCTCCGAGGTGAAGGGGAACTCCTTTATTCTTTTATAAATTGTCGACTCCTTTAAAATGTCACAGCCGTTTTTAAGCGCCGCTTCCACAATAGCCTTTTCCGTCGGTTCGCCGGTTACAGCCGTTTTTGCGTGGTGCTTCGAGGTCTCGCAATTGGTGCAAAGTGCGGCGTGCTTTAAAATATCGCGGCATTCTGCGCTATCGGGGGAGAGAGGCGTGCGGTGCGGTAGGCGCACCTCGGTAACGGTCATTTTATTTTTCGTTAAGGTTCCCGTTTTGTCGGAGCAAATATATGTGGCGTTACCGAGAGTTTCGCAGCTCGGCAAATGTCGCACAACAGCACCGCGTGAAGAGAGCTTTCCCACTCCTCGTGAAAGCACAACCGTGACTATTGCCGGAAGCCCTTCGGGAATTGCCGCAACTGCAAGGCTGACTGCCAGCATAAAGCTTTCCGTAATGTCGTTTTTTCTTATAACCCCTATTAAAAATACGACGGCACAACATATTATCGCGCCGCGACCCAATAACTTTGAAAGGTGCGAAAGACGTTTTTGAAGCGGCGTTTGTTCATCTTTTTCTTTAAGCATATCGGCAATTTTGCCGATTTCCGTGTTCATACCTGTTGATGTTACAACAGCTACCGCGTGACCGGTTGAGGCAAGCGTTGAGGCAAAAACGCTCGTACGCCGTTCTGCGACGGGCGAGCCTTCCCGAATATGTGCGCACGAGCTTTTTTCTGACGGAATGCTTTCACCCGTAAGGGTACTTTCATCGCATGTAAAGCCGGAGTCTGTAATCAGTCGGCCGTCGGCACAAATCATATCGCCGCTTTTAATTGAAATTATGTCGCCTACGCACACCTCTTCTGCGGGGATTTTCGTGAATTTGCCGTCGCGCTTTACATAAGCCTCCGGTGAGGACATTTTTTTGAGAGCTTCAAGAGATTTTTCCGCCTTGCGCTCTTGTAATGTGCCGATTATCGCGTTAAGCACGACTATCGCAAGAATTACAATCGGGTCGGTAAAGTTATTTTCTCCGCTTATTACGGAAAGCGCCGCAGAGAGCCCTGCCGCAGCCAAAAGAATTATTATAGAAAAGTCCGTAAGCTGTGAAAAAAATCGCGCGGCAAGGCTTTTTTTGCTTTCCCGCGAAAAAATGTTCGGCCCGTTTGCTTTCAGACGCTTATTTGCCTGCTCTGTTGTAAGTCCGTTTGTATCGGTTTTGAGTTCATCAAGCGTTTCTTTTACGCTTTTTGAGTAAAATTCTGCCATTTTCTCCGCTCACTTTCGTTTTTTTGCGAAAAATGCTTCTAAATATGAAAATATTTATTGCCAAACCCCGTGTGAATATGGTATATTTATAGTGTATTTTTGCGTGCGTAATTTAATGCATACTTTTTATGTATTCGGAGTGGTTTTGTGCTAAAGCTTTTAAAATTTTTAAAGCCCCACAAGAGGTTCGCCGTTTTTACGTTAATCCTTGCCGCAGTAAACAATGTTTTGACCTTGGCGTTTCCGCTTTTAATGTCACAGCTTGTAAATGACGGCATCACACGAGGCGACCTTGAAAATATTAAATCCGTTGGCGGCGTGCTGTTTTGGGTGTGCGTTGTGGCGGCGATTGTTTCCGTTTTAAATTGTTACTGCTCAAGCAAGGTTTCAACAAGTTTTGCCGGCGAGCTTAGAGAAGCCGTTTTTAAAAAGGTCAGCACGTTTTCTCAGAGCGACATTGACAAAATAGGTGTACCCTCACTTATTACGAGAACCACTAACGATATTCGTCAGGTGCAGGACCTTGTTCTTGCTTCCCTTCGCTCAATTATAACCGTTCCGATAATGCTTATAGGTGGTACGGCTATGGCTATTATTATGGATCCCGGCTTGTCGCTTTTACTTCTCATAGTTGTTCCGATAATTGCGATTATAGCGCTTTTGCTTGTAAAATTTGTTGTGCCGTATTTTGATAAAATTCAAAAAAGGGTGGACAAGCTCAACCTCATTATCCGTGAAAAAATCAATGGGATAAGGGTAATAAGGGCATTTAACAGGTCAAAGCACGAGGACGAACGCTTTAAGGAGGCTAACGACGACCTCACGGGAATGTCACTTAAGGTTTCAAAGATTTTTGCCTCGCTTATTCCTATTGCAACACTTCTTGTGTTTGTGCTTATAATTCTTCTTGTAGGCTTCGGATATGTTCAAATAAATAAGCTCTCCGACCCCGTTGCTATTCAAAATACAATAGGTAACCTTCAAGCATTTATAATTTACCTTGTATTTATAGTTGTTGCCCTTTCAACAGCCGCGGCGATGTTTATTATGATTCCGCGTGCCAATATTTCCGCAAAGCGCATTAATGCCGTTTTAGAGCTTGAGCCTGAGATGCATGTGACCGAGGGTGAGGTATTGTGTGAGGGAAACGGCACAATTGAATTTAAAAATGTTTCGTTTGATTACAAAACACCTGACGGCGAATTAACGCCTGTGTTGAAAAATGTAAGCTTTGTTGCAGAAAGAGGAAAAATTACCGCAATTATAGGAAGTACCGGTTCGGGAAAATCTACAATATTAAATCTTGTGCCGAGGTTTTATGACGTTAAGGAGGGTGCCGTTCTGCTTGACGGTACAGACGTTCGCGAGCTTGATTTTGCAAGCGTTTATTCTAAAATCGGTTACATTCCCCAGCAGGCGTTTCTTTTCAGCGGCACTATCGCCGATAACCTTCGCTACGGTAAGGAGGATGCCACGGACGAGGAGCTTTGGCAGGCGCTTGAAATAGCGCAGGCTAAGGATTTTGTTGAAAAGCTTCCCGGAAAGCTTGAGAGTATGGTTTCTCAAAACGGCACGAATCTTTCCGGTGGGCAAAAGCAACGTCTTTGCATTGCACGCGCAATTGTAAAGCGTGCGAGATTTTATATGTTCGATGATAGCTTTTCGGCGCTCGATTTTATTACGGATTCGCGCCTTCGTGAAAAGCTTTCGCAGGAGCTTTCGTTTGCAACGGTTATGATAGTTGCGCAAAGAGTCGGTACCATTATAAATGCCGATAAAATAGTTGTTCTCGAAAACGGTGAGATTGTGGGCGAGGGAACTCATAAAGAGCTTCTTAAGACCTGCCCTGTTTATAAAGATATTGCCGCTTCACAGCTGAGCTTTGAGGAGGGTGAAAATGAGTAAGCTTACTTCCGAAAATGTTGTCGTTACCGAGAAAAAGGAAAGCGCGCTTGAGCATCGCAGAAAAACAAGAACACAGCGCTATGCCGCTTACAGAGAGGCGCGCAACGAGGACAGGCGCGCGCAAAATTTCGGTAAAACCTTAAAAAGACTTTGCGAGTTTTTGGCAAAGCAAAAAGGTCTTATGACGGTTGTTATTATAGCCTGTATACTCGCTACGGCTTGCAATGTTTGCGGTCCGACATTTCTCGGTGATGCAATAGACGTTTTAAATGAGCAAATAAGCATAAAGCTTTCGGGACAGGAGCTTTCGCCCGAGCCGCTCATTCCGTACATACTTTATCTTGTCGCGATTTACGGCGGTATGGCGTTGTTTTCATATATTCAACAATACGCCATGGCAACTGCGACGGCAAAAATCGTAAGAGATTTAAGAGAAAGCATTAACAAAAAGCTTTCCGGCGTTGCCTTGAAATATTTTGATACGCACGCAAAGGGAGACCTTTTAAGCCGCATAATGAATGATGTTGACAACATAAGCAACACCCTTCAAAACAATCTGATTTCCGTTATTTCATCGGCGGCACAGCTTGTCGGCATATTTTTTGTAATGCTTTATAAAAGCTGGTTTTTAACACTTGCAATTGTTGTTATTTTGCCTGTTTCGGCGTTTGTTGCCTTTAAAATTTTAACTGTTTCACAAAAGCTTTTTAAAATTCAGTGGGACAGAATGGGCGAATTAAACGGCCACGTTGAAGAAATGTATACGGGTCATAAAATTGTTAGGATTTTCGGACAGGAAAAGCTTGCCGAGGCGGAGTTTGATGAAATTAACAGCGACCTTACAGATGTCAGCCGCAAGGCACAGTTTGTTTCGGGCTCAATAAATCCGTTTATTAATCTTATGGATAATATCGGATATATTTTGATTGCCGTAATAGGCGGCTACCTTATAGTAAACAATGGCGTTTTTTCGGTCGGCGGAACGGTTATTTACGATATGGGCAAGGCGTTTTCAATAGGCGGAATTCTTACGTTTATAACGTATTCAAAGCTTTTTACCTCGCCTATTTCAAATCTTGCACAAATTTCAAATAACATTCAGTCGTGTATGGCATCCGCAGAACGCGTGTTTACAATGCTCGACGAGCCCTCGGAGGACAATTCCTTTGAAAAGGACACGCTTTCATTTGAAGACGAGCTTAGATTTAATAATGTTTCATTTTCATATTCTCCTGATAAGCCTTTAATGAAAAATATGAATTTCAGTGTTAAAAAAGGCACTCTAACGGCGCTTGTAGGCCCTACGGGCGCGGGCAAAACCACCTTTGTAAACCTTCTTATGAGATTTTACGATGTAAATGAAGGCAGTATTACGATAGACGGCACCGATATTCGTGATGTTCCGCGAGACGAGCTTCGTTCGCTTTTCGGAATGGTGCTTCAGGATACGTGGCTTTTTAACGGTACAGTGCTTGATAACATCCGCTACGGCAGACCCGGCGCTACGGATGAAGAGGTCGTTAATGCCGCAAAGGCTTCGCGTGCAGATGAATTTATTTCACAGCTTCCGGAGGGCTACAATACGCTTCTTGACGAAAACGGCGCAAACATCTCTCAGGGTCAGCGACAGCTTTTGACAATAGCGCGTGCACTTCTTAAAAACCCGCAAATTCTCATACTTGATGAGGCAACAAGCTCTGTAGATACAAGAACCGAGCTTCTCGTTCAAGAGGCAATGAGTGAGATTATGAAGGGTCGCACGAATTTTGTTATAGCTCATAGGCTTTCAACGATTAAAATGGCGGATGAAATACTCTTTATTGATAACGGAACAATTAAGGAGCGCGGAACCCACGAGGAGCTTCTTGAAAAGGGAGGCTATTATGCCGATATGTACAGGAGTCAGTTCGGCGGCAAGGTAATGTCGGCTGCGCTTGAAACAGATTATTAAAATAAATAACGCTAAACGCGGTAATGTCCGCGTCTACCGAAAGGATATGTATATTATGAACAACACCGAAAAATCAATGGAAAAAATTGTTGCGCTTTGCAAGGGTAGGGGCTTTATTTTCCCCGGAAGCGATATTTACGGCGGACTTGCGAATACCTGGGATTACGGCCCGTTGGGTGCAAGGCTTAAAAATAATGTTAAGGATACCTGGAGAAAGCGCTTTATTCAGGAGCGCAAAAACAGCTATGAGGTAGATGCCGATATTCTTATGCACCCTCGCGTTTGGGAGGCGAGCGGTCATGTCGGAAGCTTTTCCGATCCGCTTCTTGACTGCAAGGAGTGCAAAATGCGTTTCAGAGCCGATAATCTCATTGATGATTTTAACCCCGATGCTCATGCCGACGGTATGACAAAGGCGGAGATGTTCCAATATATCAAGGATAATTCAATTCCTTGCCCACATTGCGGTAAGCATAATTTCACGGATATTCGCGAATTTAACCTTATGTTCCAAACATTCAGAGGCGTTACAAACGATGCAAAAAGTGTTATTTATCTTCGTCCCGAAAATGCGCAAGGCGAATATGTGAATTATCAAAATGTTCAGCGTACAATGCGTGCAAAGCTTCCCTTTAGTATAGGCCAAATAGGCAAGGCATTCAGAAACGAAATTACTCCCGGTAACTTTACATTCAGAACAATCGAGTTTGAGCAAATGGAGTTTCAGACCTTTTGCAAGGAGGGCACGGATACTGAGCTTTACGAGTATTTTAAAGCTTACGGTCATAAGTATTATTGCGACCTCGGTATTCCCGAGGAGCATCTTCGCTTCCACGACCACGAAAAGCTTGCTCATTACGCAAAGGCAGCTTGCGATATAGAGTTCCTTTTCCCGTTCGGCTGGGGTGAGGTAAACGGTACTCATAACAGAACAAACTTTGACCTTACAAGACATCAGGAGTACAGCGGACAAAAGCTCGAATACCTTGACCCCGAAACAAATGAGAAGTATATTCCTTTTATAATCGAGTCAACCTACGGACTTGACAGAACCGTGCTTGCGCTTATTTGCGAGGCGTATGACGAGGAGGTTCTTGATGAGGAAAAGAACGACACGCGCGTTGTTCTTCACCTTAATCCGGCAATAGCTCCGTATAAAGCGGCTGTTTTGCCTCTTTCAAAAAAGCTTTCACCCGATGCACTTAAGGTTTACGAAAAGCTTTCAAAGAGCTTTATGGTAGACTTTGACGAAACCGGCTCAATCGGTAAAAGATATCGTCGCGAGGACGAAATCGGCACACCCTTCTGCATAACCTTCGACTTTGACAGCCTTGAGGACAATTGTGTAACAGTCCGCGAGCGTGACTCAATGGAGCAGCAAAGAATGCCTATAGACGAGGTTGAAGCATATATCGCGGAAAGAATTAAGTTCTGATTAGTAAATCGAAAATCAATATAGATGAATTTCAAGGGGCTTTTACAGAGAATGTGTCTGTAAGAACCCCTTGAACGGTTGAAAAAGCAAACAATTTTAAGAAAAGTATTGATTTTTTTTATTAAATATAGTATAATTTACGGGTAGTTCAGTTGAATATTTGCCGGTGTGATGGAATTGGCAGACGTGACGGACTCAAAATCCGTTGGTAGCGATACCGTGTGGGTTCGAGTCCCACCACCGGCACCAAACCTGAAAAATCCGAACCAAATTTTCCTAATAGGAAATGGGTTCGGAT
>CAYQPJ010000014.1:0-51015 GCA_964419515.1 uncultured Eubacteriales bacterium | reverse complement strand
GTGCGCCGAAAGATTAAATTTTAGGCGTGTGCAGTTCGACTCTCACCACCCTAACTTCGCATTTCTTGGCATTGTGCCGTATCAAGGCTCATTCAAAAGTAGTAAATTCGTAGTAAACAGGTTGCTTGAAAAGCCGGAAATGCGTGAATATGCGGGGTTTTACGGGGATAATCCGCTACTCACTTGATTTTTATCATAAAAAGAAATTATGCCGGAAATGAGATTTTCAAAAAGAAGAATAAGCGATGCAAAGCGGTATGCAAAAACGCAGTCAATTACTGCGGCTGTAATGTATAATCTCCTTGCACCCGACCGAATATATTCATTTCACAAAGCGTAACGAGCACAAAAAAAGCGACCACTCTGCTGAGTGATCGTTTTTGTGTCGGCATCGCCCTATTTTCCCAAGCGGCTTCCCGCTAAGTATTTTCGGCACTGTTGAGCTTAACTACCGTGTTCGGGATGGGAACGGGTGGACCCTCAACGCCATCAACACCGACTGCGGAGAATTTATTGCTTCGTCCTCCGAAGTGATGTCTATTATATCACACCTTTCGGAAATGTCAATAGGTTTTTTGAAATTTTTTTCAAAAAATCAAAAAATTTTCTAAAAAGCTTAAATCCCGCGAAAAATCGCCGTTTCAGACGCCCGTTTTACCGTCATTTTTACGAAATTATTAAAAATTTATTTCATTTTCGCATAATTCTTGAATACGTCGCAGTAATATGTTAATATTAGCCTGTAACAAAAATTTCAAACTAATACTTCGGGTGGCTCATATAATGAAAAAGGCTTTATACAATATATTTTCGGTATTATTTCTTCTTGCGGTTCACGCGCTTTTGTGCGCTGTTTACTGCTTAACCTACTATAACGGCGTTGCCGACAGATTTAACGGCTTTAAATATTACGCACTGTTAATTTCCTTCTTCCTGGCCTCGCCCGTTCTTTACTATATTTCCGGCAGGCTTTTTTCAAAAAAGGCAAACAAAAAATTCTACATCATAACAACATGGATAATTTTCGGGGCAATTTCCGTTTTTGCCGTGGTTGCGCTTTTCATACCGCAATACCTTGAGGCATATTCCGTAATAAATGCCCCCTCTTATATGTATTACCTCCTTTTTGAAGACAGCGTAAAATATATTGCCGTTCCCGCAATGGCTGTTTCCGCATTTTTTCCGGCACTTTTTTCAAGAATGGGCGTTGTAAAAAAGCCCAGAACAAATAACGAGATTAAGGTTGAAACAAAATAAGCAAGTCCCTCGGGCATAAGAGAGTAAGGCGCTCTCTTATGCCCTTTGTTTTTTTAAAAAGAGGCGGTTTCGCCGAAAAAATCGCAATTCCCCTGTCCAAAAGTGCAAATTTTTTAAAAAAATTGTATTTTTTTGCAAAAAGGCTGTTGATTATTCACAGAAAATAGTGCATAATTAATATGTAATATTCTATTGGGGGTATTTTTCTTGAACGGAAGATATGCAATCGCCTACGATATAGGCACAACAGGTGTTAAAACCTGTATTTTCGAAATTACGGATACCGTAAAGCTTATCGCAGCGGCATCCGCAGGCTACGGGCTTTATGTTTTACCGGACGGCGGCGCAGAGCAGGACCCCGAGGAATGGTGGAGTGCAATGTGCTCAACCACCGCAAAGGTTTTAAAAGAAAGCGCTCTCGACCCAAAATTTATTGAAGGAATTTCCTTCTGCTCGCAAATGCAGGGTGTTGTTCTTGTTGACAAAAACGGCAACGCCGTAAGGCGCGCTATGAGCTATATGGATCAGCGTGCTCGCGCAGAGCTTAAGGAGGGTATGGCGTTCGGCCCGCAAATTGCCGGTGCAAATATTCCGAGGCTTTTAAAATCACTTAAAATAACAGGCGCGGTTGCCGCCTCTGTGAAGGACCCGGTTTGGAAATATAAATGGGTTGAAAAGCACGAGCCGGAGGTTTTCAAAAAAGCTCACAAGTGGCTTGACGTCAAAGAATATTTTATCGCCAGAATGACCGGCGAATTTTGTATGACTCACGACTCTGCCTTCGCAACGCTTCTTTACGACATACATAAAAAAGAGTTCAGCAAGCCCATGTGCGATATGCTCGGTGTCAATATGAACCACCTTCCCAAAATAATCGGCTCCACCGAAAAAGCCGGGCTTTTAAAGGAGGATTCGGCACGCGACCTCGGTCTTAATCCCGGCACACCCGTTTTCGGCGGCGGAGGAGATGCCTCTCTTATAGGTGTGGGCGCAGGCTGCACCGCTCTCGGTGATACTCACATTTACAGCGGCACCTCGGGCTGGGTATCCGTTGTTGTTGACAAAAGCATTGTAGATACCTCCGCCATGATAGCCTCCGTTGTGGGCGCAGAGGACGGAAAGTACAACTACTTCGGCGAGCTTGAAACCGCCGGCAAGTGCCTTGAGTGGGTAAAAGACCACCTTGCGCTTGATGAAATAGGTATTTACCTTGAAAAGAAAAACATCACCGACGGCTATGAGGTTAAATACACAAGCCTTTACGACTATATGACAGACGTTGTAAAGGATGTTCCCGCAGGCTCAAACGGCGTAATTTTCACACCGTGGCTTCACGGTAACCGTTGCCCGTTTGAAGACCCCAACGCGCGCGGAATGTTCTTTAACATAAGCCTTGAAACAGGCAAGAGCGAGATGATTCGCGCAGTTCTTGAAGGTGTTTGCTACCATCTGCGTTGGTTTATAGAAACCGAGGAGAAAAAGGTTGAAACAGCCGATAAGATTCGCTTTGTCGGCGGCGGCGCGCTTTCCGAGGTTACATGCCAAATTCTCGCAGACTGCACGGGTAAAACAATAGAAACCGTTGACACTCCGCAAAATGTCGGTGCAATGGGCGCGGCGGTGCTTATTGCCGTCGGAATAGGCTCATGCCCCTCAATAGAAGAGGCTAAAAAGCTTATACCGGCAACAAAGACCTTTAGGCCGGACCCGAATAAAAAGCCTGTTTACGACAAATATTACAAGGTCTTTAAAAACCTTTATGCCTCAAACAAAAAGAATTTTCAAGACCTCAACGCTTAATTGTTGAAAAAAGTAAAATTTTCTGCTATAATATTTCAAAAACATAAGGAGCGATGATTTAATGAATATAGCACTTATTGCTCACGATTCAAAAAAAGAGCTTATGACACAGTTTTGCATTGCGTATTGCGGTATTTTAAGCAAGCACAACCTTTGCGCCACCGGCACCACGGGAAAGCTTGTTTCCGAGGCCACCGGGCTTAACATTGAAAAATACTTAAGCGGCTCTCAGGGCGGAGACCAGCAAATAGGCTCTCGTATTGCGTGTGACGAAATAGACCTTTTGCTTATTTTCCGTGACCCGTTAAACCCGAAGCCGGGTGAGCCTAACGACACAAGCCTTTTAAGACTTTGCGATGTTCACAACATCCCCGTTGCCACAAACATTGCAACTGCAGAGGCACTCATTCACAGCCTTGAGCGCGGTGACCTTGATTGGCGCGACATTGTAAACCCGAAATAATCGAATTTTGAAAGGATAAAAAATGGCTTTATCAGTAAAAGCAATTAAAGGCACAAAGGATGTTTTACCCTCTGAAAGCCACAAAATACAGTACCTTGAGCAAAACGCCGTTGAAACCGCGAAGGCTTACGGCTTTTACGAAATGCGTACACCCGTTTTTGAATATACCGAGCTTTTTGACCGCTCCGTAGGCGAAACCACGGACGTTGTTCAAAAAGAAATGTACACCTTCCTTGACAAGGGCGACCGTTCAATTACGCTTCGCCCCGAGGGCACGGCAGGTGCCGTAAGAGCGTTTTTGGAGCACGGTCTTTTTAACGAGCCGCTCCCCGTTAAGGTTTGCTACCTTACCTCGTGCTACCGCTACGAAAAACCCCAGGCGGGAAGGCTGAGAGAATTCCACCAATTCGGCATAGAGTGCTTCGGCTCCGCCTCACCTCTTGCCGATGCGGAAATAATAGCTCTTGCAAACAGCTACTTTAATTCCTTGGGAATTACGGAGCTTACACTCGAAATAAACTCCATAGGCTGCCCCGAATGCAGAAAAAAATACACTGCCGCCTTAAAGGAATATTTTGAAGACAAAAAGTCGGAGCTTTGCGAAACCTGTCTTTCAAGGCTTGAGAGAAATCCTATGCGCATTCTCGATTGCAAAAGCCCTGTTTGCTCAAAAATTGCCGAGGGCGCGCCGAAAGTACTTGATTACATCTGTGACGACTGCCGCGAGCACTTTGAAGCGCTTAAAAAATACCTTGATGCTCTTTCAATTGAATACACTGTAAATCCGTCCATTGTTCGCGGACTTGACTATTACACAAGAACCGTTTTTGAGTTTGTTTCTCAAAACGAAAAAACAAAGGGTCTTGTTCTCGGCGGCGGCGGAAGATATGACGGACTTATTGAAGAGCTTGGCGGCTCGCCGCTTCCCGCGTGCGGACTTGCAATAGGCATTGAAAGACTTCAAATGGCAATGGAAGAATCCGGCGTTGCCTTCCCGGCACAGCCGCGCTGTAACCTGTTTATAGCAACAGCCGGCGAAGAGGCGGTTCTTACGGCATTAAAGCTTTCGGAGGATTTAAGAAGCGAGGGCTACTCTGTAATATTTGATACGGCAGGGCGCTCGCTTAAGGCTCAAATGAAGCTTTCAAACAAGCTCGGCGCACAGTTTACGGTTGTTATAGGCGAAAACGAGCTTAAAGACGGCAAGGCGCTTTTAAAGAATATGGAAACAAAGGAAACAACGGAAATTTCCTTTGACGACTTTACGGATGAGTTTTCAAAGGCTCTTATAAGCAATGCTATGAAGGGTATTGCAGATACCGACTTCAGCTCATTAACCCAAACCGACATAAACGAGCTTTTTAAGCTTTAACCCTTTTTCAGGGGGTGAATAAATGGAAATTATAGATATTTCAAGAGATATTTTAAAAACTCCCGTGTACCCCGGTGACCCCGAGGGGTATCTTGACCCCATCGAGTCTATCCGCGAGGGCGGCCACTGTAACCTGAGCGCCTTTTACACCTGCCTTCACGCGGCAACGCACATTGATGCACCTCTTCATTTTATTGAAAGCGGTGCACCTATCGACGCGCTTCCGCTTAACCTCTTTATAGGCGAGTGCGTTGTAATTGAAACGCCTCCGGGACCGATTACAGGCGACTATGCCGAAAAATACTTCCCCTGGAAAACATGCGAACGACTCCTTATTAAGGGTAACGGTCTTTCGTACCTTATGGAAAGCAGTGCTTATTACGTGTGCGACTCGGGCGTAAAACTTATCGGCACAGACTCCGCTTCAATAGGAACGCACGGCACAAATATGAGCATTCACAAGGCGCTTTTAGGCTCCGGCACTGCAATTCTTGAGGGGCTTGACCTTTCACACGTTGCCCCGGGAAGATATTTTCTTTTGGCGCAGCCGCTTAAATTAAGCGGTGTTGAAGCTGCCCCCTGCCGCGCACTTTTAATTGCCGACCATTTATTCTGGACAGGAGACCCGCTATGAGACTTGACAAATATTTAAAGGTTTCGCGCATCATTAAACGCCGCACCGTTGCAAACGAGGTTTGCGATGCAAAACACGTAAACGTCAACGGCAAGGTCGCACGCGCCTCGTACGAAATCAAACAAGGCGATATAATAGAAATTCAAATGGGCTCAAGCCTTACAAAGTACCGCGTGCTCTCCGTAAACGAGTACGCCAAAAAAGACGAAGCCGCGGAAATGTATGAGGTTATAAGCTAACGCACGACGAAATGTGCGCATCGAATATCGTGCAAACGAAAAATGCGAAAAACCGATAAAAAATGCAAGCATTTTCATATTGTATGTAAACAACACGGTAACATTTTTTCTGTGTAGCTTGTTATTTGATTTATTAATAAAAAACAAAGCCTGTGCCTTCCAATCGGAGCATTTTCCGATATGGAAAGTACAGGTTGTTTTTATCAAGAACAATTACAAATCAATCGCGTCGGTGATTTTCGAGAAACTTATCAAGAAAACAGGGCTCGGAAAGTCAGTAAAATTCGAAAAAGTTATCGAAAAGCCGAAACGGCACGAGACACAGCAAGGTGGAGTTCCGACTTTTTCGGCTATTTTACGAAGAATCTCAAGTTTTTGAGACACTTTTTAAACAGTTTCGAAAAGTATAACCTTTTGGAACTGTTTTTACCCGAAAAATATATTATTGACAACCGAGACCATACATAGTACAATAAATTATCAAAGAAAAAAGGAGTCTTATTATGGATTTCATCGTAAATTTCGACTGGTCGATTTTCAAATTTTTTGAAGGTCTTTGGAACCCCGTGCTTGACGTAATTATGACGGTAATTACTCATCTCGGTGATAAGGGCATTTTTTGGCTTCTTCTCGGAATAGCCCTTCTTATTCCGAAAAAAACAAGGCGCCTCGGCGTGTATGTTCTCGGCGGCTTTGCCATAGCAAGCGTTATTAACAATTATTGCTTAAAAGAGATTATTCAGCGCCCTCGTCCGTTTAACTTTGACGGTTGGCCGGAGGCATTTAACTTCCCGGAGCTTATTAAAAAACCTTCAAGCTGGTCGTTCCCCTCGGGTCACACCTCTTCCTCCTTCGGTGCCGCCTTCCCGCTTCTTTTAAAGGCTAAAAAAAGGTACGGTATTCCGGCGTTTGTTCTCGCCTTCCTTATCGGTATTTCAAGAATTTACGTTCACGTTCACTACCCCACGGATATCATCGGCGGCATTATTGTAGGTATTGTCGGCGGACTTATCGCAACAATCCTCATCGACAAGCTTCTTTACCCCAAGCTTCTCCCCTTCTTAAAAGAAAAATTCGCCAAAAAAGCATAATAACACGCGACGTTTACGGCGTATTATAAATGCAAAATACAAAATCCCGGAAATCGCCTGACGTATGGCGTGCTCGTCGGAGACTGCGGAAATGTCTTGGCTTTTTTACAAGTACAGAGTACAATTCTTCAGTTACGCTTAGTTTTTTGCAATTATATCGAGTATTCGTCCGATGGCTTTATTTTCATAAAATTCGGGCTGTAAAAGCACTTCGTTTTTACAGCCCGTTTTTTACATTTTTTACGTTTTTTTGATTTTACACGGATTTAAAATACTTCGCTGAGTGCCTCCGAAAGCTCGGTAAGTCCGCGCGAAACATCGCTCACTATGTCTCCCGCAACGCCGTTGCCGTCGCCCGAGACATCCGACACTCGACCGTCATTTTCATTGGCAAACCGCGTTGTGCTTTCACGCGCCGTGGAGGATATATCTCCGCGTGTTGTATTATTGTCAAGCTTTTTGTCATCACCGCAAGCGGTAAGCGTAAGCGCGAGCACCGATATTAAAATCAACGCAACACACGCTGTTACGATTTTTTTCATAAATTCACTCTCCTTTCCGGAAACGCCTTCCCTATGATGATGAGATTTAGCTCTCGCCACCATAAGATATTTTTGTCACATAAATTAATTTTATTCACCTTGTTAAAACTCCTCCGTCGTAATATAAAAGCTCTAAAATATCAGCTTCCTCGCCTGTTTTCGGGTCAATATATATAAGAAGCTCCTTTCCCTCTGCCGTTTGTGTATGGTATTCATACACAAAGCGCTCGCTCAAATAATCCGTCGGTATAACCGCAAGCCTTGCATTCTTTACACCAAGGCTTTTATTAAGCCTTTTTTCACCGTCTTCCATTGTAATATCAACCCCCGCCTTCAACGCATTGCGTACCTTATGATTCATAAGGTAGCCCGTTGCTTCAAACGCCGTAACGGTACCGTCGGAAAGCGACACACTCACCTTAACAAGGTCGGGATAATAAATAATATCATCATCAAAATACGCAAAATTCACAGTACATATTCCGTCCGAGACGGCATAATACGTATCCTTAACAGAAGTATAGCCGCGTTTTTTCAAATATTTAAGCGCTGTATTTACAGCCTCCTCCGGTGAAATCTCGCTTTCACCGGCATATTTTGCGGAAAGCACATATGAAACCATACCGCCTTTTTTTGTTACTGAAGCCGTATAGGTTGAATTATAAAACGTATAGCAAGGCAAATTACCGCTGCTTTCACTCAAAAAATAAAGCTCCTCCGGCGAAATCTCCAAAAACTCGGCAGCTTTTTTCTGTGCTTCGGACTTGCTTATCTCATCAAGTCCGTTTAAAAGGCTTGACGTAGAGCTTTCAATATGGTCCGAATACGGTCCGTCGTAAATCAGTGTGGGGTAGTCCTCTTCTGTTTGCGCGGCGCTCTCAAGCTGCTCACCGAAAATAAGCATATCGCTTTCCGACTCTCCGAGCGTTGTTTTTATTTTCTCAAACGAAAGTCCGCCGCTTTGGCGCTCTTCTATAAGGTAATTCAACTTTTCCTTCAAATTGTCGGCATAAGCGTTGAGCTTTTTTAAATTTTCAAACTCCTTTTCGGAAACGCTTTCACCCAAAGCAAGCTTTTTATTTAGCGCTACCGAATATTCACCGGCCTGTGAAAGAAATTTGTAAATACCCGAAACCTCTGCTTTACCGTCCGTTATTTCCGAAAGACTCAGCTTTGCCGCGGCGCTTGACCGCCAAACCTCATTTGCAAGACGCGTCATCATCGCGGCGGAGGAAGCGTACAGGCTTTTATCGAGATTTAAGCTGATGTTATCAACATACGTACCGAGAGACGTAAGCGCACGCTCCTTTTGGGCGTTAAGCTCCCGCCTTGCCGCAACAAGGCGCGCCGAACTTACGGCGCCCCATATTGCAAGAACAACGCAAAGCGCCGTAACAAAGCTCACCGTTCTTACTTTTTTTCTCATAAGGCATTTTCACTTTCCCATGTAATTTTTTAATATTATTCTCGAGCCGACTTATAATATTCACAAAAAAATAACGAAAATTAACCGTAAATTTACAATAAAACTTTAATTATGTCATTTACAAAAACGCCTCGTTATTGTATAATATATTCTGTATAAGTCGGCAGTGATTTACTTTTTGATTTCGGAGGCATATTAAATGCTTTATTTTGATAACAGCGCCACAACAAAGCCCTGCAAAGAGGCCGTTGAGGCAGCGCTTTTTGCCCTTAATGAATGCTGGGGTAACCCCTCCTCTCTTCATTTTGCGGGCTGCGAGGCAAACGCTCTTTTAAAAAAATCAAGAAATCGGGTTTCGGCTCTTTTAAAATGCCGTCCCGAGAGTTTCTTTTTCACACCCTCCGGAACGTGTGCCAACAACACGGCGATTTTCGGCGTATACGAAAAGCAAAAAAAGCTCGGTAACAGAATCGTCACAACAGCCTTTGAGCACCCGAGTGTAAGCGAACCTATAAGGCTTCTCGAAAAGCGCGGCGTCGAGGTTGTAAGAATTAAGCCCTCAAAAGACGGCAAAATCAACGAGGATGAGCTTTTGTCCGCAATTAATTCCGACACAATTCTCGTTTCGTGTATGGCGGTAAATAACGAGGTAGGCTCGGTAACACCCTTAAGGGGCATTTCAAATGCAATTAAGCGAGCCGGTTCACCTGCCGTTTTTCACACCGACTGTGTTCAGGCGTTCGGAAAAATTGATGTAACACCGAAAACAACGGGTGCCGATATTATCACCGTAAGTGCTCACAAAATTCACGGCTTAAAGGGCGCCGGCGGCATATATTTAAAAGAAAAAAACATTATTAAGCCCCATATTCTCGGCGGCGGTCAGGAAAGCGGAATCTTTTCGGGCACGGAAGCTATGCCGGCAATTGCCGCCTTCGGTGCGGCGGCTGAGGCTGTAGGCAATATAAGCGAAAGCTACAATCGTCTTTCAAGCCTTAAAGCCGACCTTGTTTGCGAGCTTAAAAAGAATCCGCACATCATAATAAATTCGCCCGAGGACTCAATACCCTACATTATAAACCTTTCCGTAAAGGGACTCCCGAGTCAGCCTACGGTAAACTTTTTAAGCGATAAGGGTATTTGCATTTCGGCAGGCTCTGCTTGCAAAGCAGGTCACAGAAGCGCCGTGCTTACCGCAATGGAGCTTCCCACGGAAATAACAGACAGCGCCGTAAGAATAAGCCTTTCAAGATTTACCGAAAAAGAAGAGCTTGACGCACTTCTTGAGGCACTTCTCGAATGCGCCGAAAAATACGGAAGATAAGAGGAAAATATGAAGGAAATTATACTTATTAAAGACGGAGAGCTTGCCCTCAAGGGACTTAACCGTTCAACCTTTGAGGATATGCTCGTTAAAAATATAAGAAGACGGCTTGCGCGCTTTGGAAAATTCGAGTACAAAAAGTCTCAATCCACAATCACAATTGAGCCGAAGTCGGAGGAAACCGACCTTGACGAGGCTGTTGACGAAATTTCAAGAGTATTCGGCATTGCGGGCTTTTCAAGAGCCGCCGTCGCCCCCAAGGATATTGACGAAATTTTAAATATTGCGCCGGTTTACCTTGAGGAGCAGCTTCTCGGAATTAAAAAATTCAAGGTTGAGGCAAAGCGCTCCGACAAGCACTTTCCCTACACCTCCCCCGAAATTTCCGCTATGCTCGGCGAAAAGCTTCTTTTAAGCTTTCCGCATCTTTCGGTTGATGTTCACAATCCGGAAATTACAGTTACGGTTGAAATTCGCGACAGAGCATATATTCGCGGAAACCAATTAAAGGGCGCGGGCGGAATGCCCGTCGGCTCCTCCGGCAAGGCCGGGCTTTTAATCTCGGGCGGTATAGACAGTCCCGTTTCGGGCTATATGATGGCAAAGCGCGGTGTTGAGCTTACGGCAATTCACTTTGCATCACCGCCATATACTTCAAAAAAGGCAGAGGAAAAGGTTCACGAGCTTCTTTCAAAGGTTGCGCGCTACAGCGGAAGAATCACTCTTTACACCGTACCGTTTACGGAAATCCAAGAGCAAATCCGAGACAACTGCCCCGAAGACTACTTTACACTTGTTATGCGCCGCTTTATGATGAAAATCGCAAGCACAATTGCCGAGAAATGCGGCTGCCTTGCACTTATTACCGGTGAAAGCGTTGCACAGGTTGCAAGCCAAACGCTTGCCGCCTTAAGAACAACGGACGATGCCGCCACGCTCCCCGTTATGCGCCCGTTAATAGGAATGGACAAAGAAGAAATAATCACAATTTCGCGTAAAATCGACACCTTTGAAACCTCTATTCAGCCGTATGAGGACTGCTGTACGGTATTCACTCCGAAGCATCCCAAAACAAAGCCCACTCTTGAGGATGTAAAAAAAGCGGAAAGCACGCTTGATATAGAAGCACTTTGCGAGCGCGCGGTTTCGGGTGTGCAAAAAATATTTATAAATGCGGAAGGCGTTATGAATGATTGAACGTGATTTAAAGGAAATTGCCGAAAAAGCCGTTAAAAATCTCCAAAAAAAGGGCTTCACACTTGCACTTGCCGAATCCTGCACGGGCGGACTTGTCAGCAAGCTCGTAACAGACGTGAGCGGCGCTTCAAGCGTTTATCTCGGTGGAGTTTGTTCCTACTCAAACTCTGTAAAAATGAAGCTTTTGGGCGTTTCTCCCGACACTCTCAAAGAGCACGGCGCAGTAAGCCGCGAAACAGCCCACGAGATGTCCTCGGGTGTTAAACGCGCCCTCGGCAGTGATATAGGAATAGGAATAACAGGCATTGCAGGTCCCGCCTCCGACGGAACAAACAAGCCCGTGGGACTTATTTATATTTCAATCAGCTCCCCGAAAAAGGAAGAGGTAATTGAGCTTAAAAACACCTTTACCGAAAATATCAGAGAACAAAACAGGCTTTCTGCGGCAAAAACCGCGCTTGGCCTTTTAACGGATGAGTTACTATGAGTAGAAAGAAAAAAGAACCGAAAAGCCTCGGTATGATTCATTTTAAAGACTGCGAGGAAACAGTTATAAGAATCGACGAAACACAAAAAAACGAGTATTTGGCAAAAAAGAAAAAAGCACGAAACGAAAAAGCAGTCAGAATAGCCATTTGTATTGTAGCCGTAATAACACTTATTGTTTCGGGCACATTTTTGGCAAAACGCGGAATAGAAAAATATATAGTCCTCCCAAAGGAAAACACGAAATACAAGCTCCCCTCGGAGGTTGTAACCGAGCTTGACGAAATGACGGATGAGGATGCGTGGGCTTACCTTTATAAGCAATATCCCGACCTTATGAACGTTGAATTTCCGCCGGGAATAAATTACGAATACGCTCTTCAATATGCCCAAAACCCTCAAATGTTCGGCTATATAAAAATAGAAGGGACTAAGGTGGATTACCCCGTTGCAAAGGCTCAAAACAACAAATATTACCTCAACCACGACTTTTACGGTAATTCAACAAGCTACGGCGCAATTTTCGCCTCTCATATAGACTCAATAAATCCCCTTCCGCGAAACACGCTTCTTTACGGTCATAATATGAAGGACGGTGCGCGCTTCGCGGCTCTTACAAACTACAAATCACTTGAATATTTTAAGGAGCACCCCGTTATTGAATTTAACACGCTTTTTGAAAAGCACAAATGGAAAATTTACGCGGTAATTGTCACAAACGGCAACATAGACGGTGACAACGGCTACTTTTTCGATTTTACCTTTGATAACTGCTCCGACACCTGCTACGCCGAATTTATAGAAGAGGTTGACAAGCGCAAGCTTTACAACACAGGCGTTGACCTAAACACAAACGACAAAATAATAACGCTTTGCACTTGCTCATATGAATTTGACAACGCAAGGCTTATAGTAATAGCGAGAATGGTGCGCGAGGGCGAGGATGAAAATGTGGATACCTCTCTTGCCTCTTACAAAAGCACTCCCGTAAAATACCCATCCTCCTATTACACAAATCCGGCAAAAAACCCTTACAAGGATGACAAAAAATGGTATCTTTATTGATTACGAGGTGTGAAAGATGAAAATTAAAGCCTTCTCCTTCGAGCGCGACAGTCTTTTAAGCGCCGACATTAAAAGCGATATCACAAAAAGACTTACCGACGAAGCTGTTTATTTTGAAAGCTTCAAAGACCCAAACACGTTTTTCAATGCTGTTTCGGAAGCTCTTTCAAGGGCCAATGTAATTCTTTTGGGCGTTGAAGAGCAGCTCTACTTAAAATTCAAGCCAATCGTAATAAAGGCGTTCGGCTTCACTCCCGCCTACAGCGAAAAAATCGAACAGCAAATAGGTGAAACTCTTACAGACGAAAAGCTTCTTAAGGCGCACCTTCTTGTTCCCGATGAAAGCACAGAGCTTTTAACGAAAAACGGTCTTTACAGCGGCTTTTACGTATGCTCAAACGGGCAATATATTATGGTATTTCCGCTTTCCTCTTCCGCAACGGAAATTTTCGATAATGCCGATTTGCCGTTTATTAAGCCACACGAGGACAGAACAGAGCTTTTAAACTCGCTTACGCAAAACAGCGCCTCCGAAAAGGCTGTTTCGCTTATAAAAAAGCTTAAAGAAAACGGCATTAAGCTTGCAATATCATCTACCCCTGCCGCGGCTCTTTTTAAAGATGACATCAGAGCCGCCGGCGGCTACGAAAGCAATATATTTTTCACACCGTTTGTAAACGATACCGGTGCCGGTGACAAAAAAGATTATGCCGCAGAGCTCGCAAAAGGCTCTTTAGAGCTTCGCTCCGCAAACATAGGTGCGGCTGTTTCAAATATCTTCCGTGAAAAAGACGGCGATGAGATTATAAGCTATTACGCATTTATAAGTATCGCCACCCAAGAAAAAACCGTTATAAGAAGACTTATTGCGGACGGCGGCGAAAATGTTGAAAGTCTTATTGTAGAAGCAACCGCCGAGCTTTATTCCTTAATAGAAAAATATACCGACGAGCTGATTTTCAAGCGTCAAGCGAGCGAAGAAGAGCAAAGAAAATACGAGGCGGCACAAATAGAAGCTGAATACAGCGCCGACTCGCGCCCCTCGGCGGCTCTCGGAAAAAAAGGTACTATAGTAGCCGTTACGGCACTTGCCGCGGCAGTTGTGATTTGTATTATTCTCGGCTTTAAATTCGGCGGCTATTTTGTAAGCCCCTCCGATGAGCCCGAGGAAAGTATGCTTCAAACAAATCAAAACTCAACACTCCAAAACCCCTCGTTAAACAACTCTCTTTCGGTTCCCAACAATTCGGAAACCGAAGCTATTTCCGATTTCACCTCGCAAGCTGCAACCACTTCAATTTTCGATGTTCCGGGAACCTTGCCGGAAATTAACGATGACGACAATGACGACAACACTCCCGTTTATTTGCCGACACCGAACACAACACGCCGTAACAATTCCTCGACAAATAAAACAACCGAGGCAAAAACAACCACATCACAAACCGTAAAACCGAAGCCTACCCAAACAACAGCTGCCGCAGCCTCGTCACAAGAATCCGAATCAACCGAGGAAACCACCGAGGAAAAGCCCCTCGAAACCGACAGCTTACACAGTGAAGAGACTTTATCGGAATAACACCATAATGCTTATACGAAATATTTCCCTGGAGGTATATCAATTATGTCAATTCTTATAACGGGCGGCGCGGGCTACATAGGCTCTCACACCGCAGTTGAGCTTTTAAACGCAGGTAAAGAAATAGTCATTCTCGACAACTTTTATAACAGCTGTGCCGAGTCGCTTTCAAGAATAAAGGAGCTTACCGGCAAGGATTTCAAGTTTTATGAGGCAGACATCCGCGACAAAAACGCTCTCAATAAGGTTTTTGAAGAAAACAAAATAGATGCCGTAATACACTTTGCCGGTCTTAAGGCTGTCGGCGAGTCGTGCAAAATACCGCTGCTTTATTATGAAAACAACATAGGAGGCACAGTAACCCTTTGCGAAGCTATGGCAGAGCACGGCTGTAAAACAATAGTTTTCAGCTCCTCGGCAACAGTGTACGGCGAGCACAACGTTTCACCCTTAAGAGAGGATATGAAAACAGGCGGCACAACAAACCCCTACGGCACGACAAAGCTTTTTATAGAACAAATTCTTACCGATACCGCAAAAGCAGACAGCGAATGGAGTGTTTGCCTTCTTCGCTACTTTAACCCTCTCGGCGCTCACAAAAGCGGCAGAATAGGCGAAAACCCCAACGGTATACCGAATAACCTTATGCCCTATATTACACAGGTTGCCGTCGGCAGACGTGAATATCTCCACATTTACGGTGACGACTACAATACCCCCGACGGAACGGGCGTGCGCGATTATATTCACGTTGTTGACCTTTCAAAGGGTCACCTTAAGGCGCTTGATTTTGCGCTTGAAAATCGCGGTACAGAGGTTTTCAACCTCGGCACAGGCAGAGGCTACAGCGTTCTTGAAGTTGTAAAGGCGTTTGAAGCCGCCTCCGGTGTTAAAATTCCGTATAAAATTGAAGCGCGCCGTCCCGGCGACATTGACACCTGCTACTCCGACCCCTCCAAGGCACAAAGAGTTCTCGGCTGGAAGGCAGAGCTTGGCATTGAAGAGATGTGCGCAGACTCCTACAGATGGCAGCACAACAACCCCAACGGTTATGAGGCTTGATTAATTTGCAGTTTATCCCCTTTAATTCAAGAGACACCTTTCATAAATCAATATTCGGAAGCATAGCCGTCGGGGAAACCCTTCGGCTTTGTGTTCGTATGCCGCGCTCATTTTCGTGCAGCGGCGTAACGCTTTTACTGCGCGAAGACTCGGGCACATATCTTGAAAAGCCACTTTATTGGTGTGCTCAAAACGGTGATGAGGAGTATTGGGACATTTATTTTGCTCCCGAAAAGGAGGGGCTTTACTTTTACCGCTTCACCTACGAAACGCCCTTCGGTAAGGGTAATATTTTCTTGAAAAACGGCGGTGCAGGCGATTTTTCACCCGACGGCAAGGAGTGGCAATTAACCGTTTATAAAAAAGATTTTTCAACACCGGAATGGGTAAAGGGCTCCATTATGTACCAAATTTTTCCGGACAGATTTAACTTTTCAGGCGAAAAGAAAAACAACGTACCGGCGGACCGCATAATGCACAAAAGCTTTTTCGAACAGCCGCACTACCTTCCCGACGAAAACGGTAAAATTTTAAACAACGATTACTACGGCGGCGACCTAAAAGGTATTGAAGAAAAGCTTCCTTATTTAAAGGAGCTGGGCATTTCGATTATTTACCTTAACCCTATTTTCGAAGCACATTCAAACCACCGCTACAACACCGCAAATTACGAAAAAATCGACACACTTTTGGGAACAAAAGAGGATTTTTCCCGTCTTATTGCAAAGGCTCACGAGCTTTCAATTAAAATAATAATAGACGGTGTCTTCAGCCACACCGGCTCAGACAGTATTTATTTTAACAAAGAAAAGCGCTACAATACCGTTGGCGCTTACAACAGCGAAAGCTCTCCTTACAGAGAATGGTACACCTTTAAGCCGGACGGCACCTACAGCTCATGGTGGGGAATAGAAACTCTACCCGAGACAAATGAAGAAAACGAAAGCTTTCTTGAATTTATAACAGGTAAAAACGGCTTAATCAAAAAGCTTATTGACCTCGGAGCAGACGGCATAAGGCTTGACGTTGCGGATGAACTTCCCGACAAATTTCTCGATGCGCTTTACAGCCGCGTTAAATCCGAAAACAGCGAGGCTCTTGTTTTAGGCGAGGTTTGGGAGGATGCTTCAAATAAAATAAGCCACGGCGGAAGACGGCGCTATTTACTCGGCGAGCAGCTCGACAGCGTTATGAACTATCCGTTTTGTACCGCAATAATCTCATTTATGCGCTACGGCATTGCCGAGAGCTTCGGCGAAAGCGTTAATACAATATGCGAAAATTATCCCAAACCCGTGCTTGATGCATTAATGAATCACCTCGGAACTCACGATACCGCTCGCATTTTAACGCGCCTTGTCTGCCCGGAGCTTGAAGGAAAGGATCGAGAGCTTCAGGCAAAGCATTTCCTCACCCCGGAGCAATACGCATTTTCAAAAAAGCTTTTAAAAACAGCCACCGTGCTTCAATATACCTTACCCGGCTTCCCCTCTGTTTACTACGGCGACGAGGCGGGCCTTACAGGCGGCGCCGATCCGTTTAACAGGGCATTTTACCCCTGGGGGCACGAGGACGGCGAGCTTATTTTATGGTTTAAAAGGCTCGGTAAAATAAGAAGCTCTCTCCCTTGCCTTAAGGACGGCACATTTAAATTATATTCCGCCGTGCTTTCCTGCGTTGCTTACGAAAGAATAAGCGAGAACGGACGTATTTTTGTAATCGCCAACCGAAATTCACACGACATCGACTATTACCTTCCCGATAATTATAAAAACAAAAAAGAGCTTATTGGGGGCGAGTATTCAACCGATTTTATAAGAGTTGAAGCGTACGGTGCGGCAATTGTTACAGAATGAACATTAAAATATTGTTAAAAATAACAATTTAATAAATTATAAAAATATGATAGTATATATTCGCAAAGCTTTTTAAGGAGGCATTTTTGTGAAGAAAATACTGTCATTATTTTTATGTATTATCCTTATTTTTTCCGTTGCAATACCGGCGCTCGCTTCAAATGAGTGCACCTGCGGCGACCCGCCCGTAATTTATGTTGCCGCACTCGGAAGCGGAAAGGTATATAAGGATGCCGGCACAGAAAACGAGCGCGTTCTCTTCAGACCCGAAACCGACGATGTTTTAGAACGCATTGCTCCCGTAATACCCGCGGCGGCAGACCTTTTGATTACAAAGAATTATGACAAATTCGGAGATGTTTTAATAGCGTGCATAAATGATATTTTCGGCGACCTTGCCCTTGACGGCAACGGTGACTCTCTGCCAAACGTAGGCACTCCCGAAATTCACCCCGAGGGCTCGGAACACGGCGTTGACAAAAGCTATTATTACGGCTACGATTTCAGACTTGACCCTATTGAAAATGCCGAAAGACTCCACACCTTTATAGAAGAGGTAAAAGAGCTTACACACCACAAAACGGTTCGCTTCAGAGCCTCGAGCATGGGCGGTGTTGTTGCACTTTCCTATATACGCCTTTACGGCACGGATGATATTGAAACAATTATTTTCCAATGCTGCCCCCTTCAGGGCACGGCTGTTGCAGGTGAGCTTTTCTGCGGTGATGTTGTAATTAATAAGGATGCTCTCATACGCTACGCAGAGGGTGCTCTCCCTGCTCTTGATGAGGACTTTTTAGGTGCAGTACTTTACACGCTTATAGAAGCCTTTGACATTGCCGGAATTTGGGACAGCCTTTTAAGTGTTGCCGATGACCTTATTTTACACCTTAAGGACAGAGTTTTTGAGGAATCGCTTATTCCTATTTTCGGAACCCTCCCCGGAATTTGGAGCTTTGTTCCTGATGAATATTACGAAAAAGCAAAAGCTTATATGAAGCTCGATGAGGTTGCTCAAAAGGGCCTTATAGAAAAGCTTGACTATTACCATTACGAGGTTCAGTGCAAAGCCGAGGAGCTTTTTGAAAGCGCAAAGGCTTCATCTACAAGCCTCTATATGCTCGTAGGCTACAATATGCAAAGAACTCCGCTTGTACCCTCATATATGAGCAACTCCGACGGTACCGTAGACACAACCTACGCCTCCTGCGGAGCAACCTGCGCCCCTCTCGGAGAAGAGCTTCCCGAGGACTATGAGCAAGCAAGATTTACCGAGAAAAGCTTTATTTCACCCGACCGCGTAATAGATGCCTCTACAGGACTTTTACCCGAAAGCACCTTCTTTGTTAAAGATATGCTTCATTGCAAATGCCACGACGGACACCACGCACTTTACAGGCTGATGTTTGAAAGCAAAGAGCAGTTTACCGTATTCGATTACGACGAATATCCTCAATTTTTACAAAACGACACCGATAACAAATGCTTTAGAGAAGTCTCGCACTTTGACTCTCCCGCAGAAGAAAGCTTTTCACTTCTTCTTACAATGCCGTCATTTATAAACCTGATTAAGCTCATTTTCGATATTCTCGCAACAATAGGGTTGTAATGCGAAAAAGCCATAAAAATCAATACGAATACGCAATTTTTGCGTATTAACTTAAGAGCCGATACGCAATTTTTGCGTATCGGCTCAATTAAAAATATGCAATTTTTACGCACTTTAATAAAAAATCAAATGCAAATTCATTTATTATATCCGTCCTCTTCAATAAGAGAGTCCGCATCGGCTATTATATAATCCCGACCTGTAGTATGCAAAATGCATCATAAAAAGTGTAAGCGTATTCCCATATAACGTAACGAGAAAAGCTGCGAAAGCTCCTTGCGTATATCAAGGTGAAAAATGCCTTCGGTGCGCCGAAAGGTTAAATTTCAGGCATGTGTAGTTCGACTTTTTTATGCCTAAATTTGACACTTATTTATACAATTAGCTTGATTTTTCAATAACATTCCGTTGTGCACATTCAGCGCAATTACCGCTGCAGCCCGTACAAATATTTTTTCCTTTTTTCTTTTGCCTTTTAATAAAAATGACGGCAAAAATCAAAAGCAAAACTATCGTAAAAACCAAGGCATAATCCGCAAATGTCATATAAAAGCACCTGCCGCAATGTACACAAGAAAGGCAACAACCCAAGCCACAACACACTGTGCAATCACTACACCCACCGTTTGAAGCCTTGAGTCAAGCTCTCGCTTTATTGTGGCAACAGCCGCAACACACGGCGTATATAAAAGAGTAAACGCCAAAAACGACAGCGCCGATTGTACCGAAAACACACCGGAAAGCGCCGCTTCAAGCCCTGCAGAGCCTGTTCCCAAAAGAACGCCCATTGTGCTCACTACCGCTTCCTTTGCGGAAAAGCCCGCAATAAGCGAGGTTGCAACACGCCAGTCACCAAAGCCGAGTGGTGCAAAAATCGGAGCTAAAAGCTTACCTATAACGGCAAGCAGGCTTTGCTCGCTGTTTTCAACGTAATTAAGACGCATATCAAATGCACCCAAAAACCATATTATAACGGTGGCAATAAATATTACGGTAAAGGCTTTTTGAATAAAATCCTTCGCCTTTTCCCACATTAAAAGCACAACGCTTTTTGCCGAGGGCAGTCTGTAATTCGGAAGCTCCATTACAAACGGCACCGGCTTTCCCTTAAGAAGGGTTTTATTCAAAATAAGCGAAACTATTATTCCGACTGCCATTCCGCCGAAATAAAGCCCGAACATAACAAGCGGCTTGTATTCCTTAAAAAATGCTGCGGTAAATACCGTATAAATCGGTATTTTTGCCGAGCAGCTCATATAAGGTGTTAAAAGAATAGTCATTTTTCTGTCGCGCTCACTCGAAAGCGTTCTTGTCGCCATAATTGCCGGTACGGAACAACCAAAGCCGATTATCATCGGCACAAAGCTTCTGCCGGATAGTCCGATTTTTCGCAAAAGCTTATCCATAACAAAAGCAACACGTGCCATATAACCCGTATCCTCAAGCACCGAAAGAAAAAAGAACAACACAACTATAGTCGGCAAAAATGAAAGCACACTGCCCACACCTGAAAAAACACCGTCTATTATAAGGCTGTGAACAACCGGGTTTATTGCATAAGCCGTGAGCGCACTGTCTGCAAGCGCGATAATATAATCTATTCCCGCGGCAAGTAAATCCGAAAGAAATGCACCTACGACGTTAAAGGTAAGGTAAAATATTAACAGCATTACACCGAAAAAGAGCGGTATTGCACCGTATTTATTCGTAAGAAGTCTGTCTATTCTTTCACTTCTGAGCTTCTCCCTGCTTTCACGACATTTTACAACAGACTTATCGCACACATCACAAATAAACGCATATCTCATATCCGCAAGCGCGGCATTTCTGTCAAGACAACGCTCTGTTTCCATTTCGACCACAGAGTGCTCTATTAACTCAAGCTCATTTTCGGAAAGACCCAAGGAGCTTATAAAGTCCTTGTCATCACCCTCGATCGCTTTAATAGCGGCAAAGCGCGGAGAAACGCCCATAAGCCTTGCATGATCCTCAATTTGATGAGAAACGGCATGAATACAGCGATGCACAGGTCCGGGCTTACAAAAATCAAGCTTTTTCGGCTCAAGCCTTTTCTTTGCCGTTTCTACCGAAACCTTAACAAGCTCTTCTATTCCCTCGCCCTTAATCGCCGAAATCGGCACAACAGGCACGCCCATAAGCTCGGAAAATTTTTCGATATCAATGCTACCGCCGTTTGAATGCACCTCATCCATCATATTAAGCGCTATAACAAGCGGTATTCTCAGTTCAATAAGCTGCAATGTAAGATACAAATTTCTTTCAATATTTGTAGCATCTACAATATTAATAATACCGTCAGGCTTTTCATTTAAAATAAAATCTCTTGTAACAATTTCCTCCGTCGAGTACGGCCTTATTGAATAAATACCCGGCAAATCCACAACGGAAGCCTCTTTTGCACTCTTAATAACGCCGACCTTTTGGTCAACCGTAACACCGGGAAAGTTTCCCACATGCTGATTGGAGCCTGTAAGCACATTAAAAAGAGTTGTTTTACCGCAATTTTGATTACCCGCAAGCGCAAAAATCATTGCTTCGCCTCCTCAAAAATCTCAATCTCAGAGGCATCGCTTTTTCTTATAGTAAGCGAATAACCGCGAACATTTATTTCTATCGGATCGCCGAGAGGCGCAGCTTTAACCGCCTTAACCTCCGTTCCCGGAATAAGCCCCATATCAAGAAGCCTAAGCCTTAAAGCACCTTCACCGCCGACAGTTATAATAACGGCACTTTCACCTATTTTCAATTCATCTAATGTCACAAGCATCTACCATCCTTTACACACCATATAAATATTAGCGTATGCTAACCCTTTTGTCAACCTATAACCGAAAAAAAATCGGCAATAAAACGCATTGTCAAAGCACGGCTTTAAAAGCCGTAATTCAACAATGCGTTATTTAAAGAATGAAAAATCTAATCACCGACTCTTCCGATTAGCTTACCGTTATGAGTCGGCTCGGCTATTTTGGGGGCATATTTCATCATATCGGTTAAAAATGACATAAGCTTATCCGTTAAAGGAGATTTGGGAAGAAGCTCTGTTACAGAAATCATAAGTGTTCTGCCTATTTCCGCAACATCCGGAGTTGATGTTGGCTTCATTCTCACAAAGCCGTTACCCTTAAAGGTGAAGTCAAGAGTACGCTTGCCGACTGTCGTAATGGGCCTTATGTTCACCTCAAGCTCGCTGTCGCTTTTCCATTCGGCGTACGAGCAAACGGTATAATCAATACCGCCGAGGCGCATTGTACCGTACAAAAGTCTGCCCTCCATACCACACTCAACTGTGTTTGTTTCATCGCCCTCGCTCCAACTCATAACGCACCTGTCATCTTTAAAATCAAAATTAATGTTATTGATATTCCCCGCCCTGTCTGATGACATATATGTTACCGCAAGCGGAAGCACACTCACGGGAAAGCCGATTAAATTAAGCAAAAGCTTCTTTCTTAATATAATCGTGCTTTTGTTAAGCTTTGCCTCCTTAATGCTGTGGAACGAGCGCGAGGGATTATCAAGACAAAAACGCTCACCGAGAGACTCAAACTCCGGCACGGGTGATTTTTTCGCCTTTTTATCCGGCTCAACAAACGCCTTGGGGAAATGCCTCCAAATGCAGTCACGCGCCGCCTGCTCATCGGCAATACCACCCATTGCGATAACAACAGCATCCTCTTTCTCAAAAACTATGCCGAGCTGCGAAAACATACCGTTCGCTCTGAAAGCATCCTTTTCACCGTTGCAGCGCCAAAAGCCGTAACCGTAGCCGACGGAATTGTCACTCGGAATACACATCGAAGAATCACTGTGAGCTGTAGAAGACTCCTTAACCCACCACTCGGGAATAAGCTGTTCTTTGCCTACTCTGCCGCCATGGGCGTAGCAATACATAAGCTTTGCAAGATCCGTAAGCTTTATATAAAGTCCCCAACCGCCTGCCTCGATTCCGTTTTTATCGGTTTCCCAAAACGGCACATCAATTCCGAGCGGTTCAAAAATTCTCGGCTTTAAAAATTCTCTTACGCTTTCTCCGGTTGTTTTGAAAATAACGGCACTGAGCATAAATATGTTTTCCGCTACATAACGAAATGTACCAGGCTCGCCGTACCAAGGTGAATTAAAATAGTCCTCAATCCAATCTATTTTACCCTTATCGCGAAAAACATCGGGCTGTTTACCGGCAGTCATTGTTATAAGGTGTCTTACGGTAACCTGCGAAAGACGTCGGTCACCCGAGTCGTACTCGGGAAAAACATCTACAAGACGTGTATCAAGCGAAAAATACCCCTCTTCGATAGCAAGACCTACCGCTGTTGTAACAAAGCTTTTGCTCACCGAATAAACCGCATGCGGTGTTTCCGCGTTAAACGGAGGGCGATAAAATTCACACGCGAGCTTACCGTTTTTTATAACGGCAAAGCTGTGAAATTCAAGGTTATTCTCCGCCATATCATTAAAAAATTCCGCAATTTCGGCTGAGCTTACGCCGACCTCCTCCGGACAGCGCGCCTTTTCAAATTTAAATATGTCTGACATATAAGAGCCTCCCTTTTAAGAGCCGAGTTACATAACTTAAACCCTGTTCACGGTCTACCCGTTTATTTTACCATATATTCCAAAAAATCGCAACAGTCAATAATATTTTTATTAAAAACAATTAAACTTTTCTTATTTCGATTGACATAAATTAAGATAAAGAGTAATATATAATTCAAATATATTATTGCGGAGAACATTATGAACAAACAGCTTTATCTTGAAGACCACGGCAAATCGAGGCTTATTTTTATTGCCTGCTTTGCCGCATACACTGCCTCTTACGTAGGCAGAATTAATTTTTCGGCAGCACTTTCGGCGATTGTCGGCAGTGGGCTTTTTTCAAAGCCCGAGGGTGGACTTATAGGCTCGTCGTTTTTTGTGGTTTACGGTTTTTTTCAAATAATAAACGGCTTTCTCGGTGACAAAATTTCGCCGTTTAAAATGATAATAAGCGGACTTTCGCTTTCGGCTGTTGCCAATGTTCTTATGACCTTTTGCACAACAAACGTTCAAATGGCTGTTGTTTGGGGCTTTAACGGCTTTGCACTTGCGCAGCTTTGGGTAGCTATTTTAAAAATTCTCGCAAGCATAATCAACGAGGAAATGCGCTCGAAGGCATGTCTTAACATAAGCGCCACGCTTCCGATAGGCACTGTTCTTGCATACCTTACGGCATCTCTTTCAATAAAATTTTTCGATTGGAAATACGTTTTTTACACGGCGGCTTTAATACTTACCGCGGCTTCGCTTTTTTTCATATTTTCCTATCTTTCGGTAAAAAAGAGCCTTACCGTAACAGAGGTACCCTCCGTTCAAAGGCTTTCGGCAGAAAAAAGCTCCGGTAACACAAAAAGCGTCGGCCTTTTCGCACTGTTTGCCGCATCGGGTGTTTTACTGCTTATACCGGCAGATGCAATTCACGGTGCTATTAAAGAGGGCATTACAACCTGGATGCCCACAATGATAACAGAGGTTTACGGCACAAGTGCCTCGTTCTCGGTGCTTGTTTCGATTATTCTTCCCATATTCAACTTAAGCGGTGCTTACATAATAACACCCATATACAACAAAATTTTCAAAAAGGACGAAATGAAAACAGGCACGGCAATACTCATTTTCACGCTTATACCGCTTACGCTTGTTATGTTTATGAGCCACCTTCCCATGGCGTTAAGCCTTGTTCTTTTGGCGCTTTGCACAACCGCCATGTACACCTACAACTACGTTATTATAACGCTCGTTCCCATGCGCTTTGCAAAAACGGGCAAAACCGCCACTGTTACGGGCTTTATGAACGCCGTTGCTTACGTCGGCAGTGCCGCCTCATCCTACGGCTTCGGCGTTGTTTCCGAAAAAATAGGCTGGGGCAAAACAGCGGGCGTGTGGCTCGGACTTTGCTTTACAGCGCTTTTACTTACTGCACTTTCATCAAAGAAATGGAAGAGGTTTTTCAATGAACGTGTTTGATTTTGACAATACGATTTACGACGGTGAAAGCTCTGTTGACTTTTTTCTTTGGTATATAAAAAAAGACCCGTCACTTATAAAATTCATTCCGAGTGTTGCGGTGGCGCTCTTCAAGTACAAAACCGGAAAGCTTACGGTTGAAAAGGCTCTTTCGCAATACGGCACAAAGCTTACCGCATATTTTAAAGAGAAGCTTTCGGGTGAAAACACACTTTCTGCCGATGCGAGAATTTTTTGGAAAGCCCACGCCGCAAACCTCAAGCCGATATTTAAAAGCTCATTTTCAAGCGATGATGTGATTATTTCATGCTCGCCGCGTTTTCTTTTGGCGGAGCCTCTTAATATGCTCGGCATAAAAAAGTGTATCTGCTCCGAAATAGATGAGACCACAGGCGAAATAACGCGGCTTTGCTTCCGCGAAAACAAGGTAAAAGCATTTTTCAATGAATATCCGCAATGTGAAATCGACAATTTTTACACCGACTCCTTTAACGACAAGCCGCTTATGGATATAAGTAAAAATGTTTTTCTTGTTAAGGGTAGCGAGATTAAAAAAATAAAATAAACAATAATAAATCCCTCCCCCTTCTCATAAGCTTTACAAAGGGGGATTTTTTTATGACCGATGACAACGCAATTAACCCGATTCCGCAAAACTGTATTCTCGAGAACAGAAAAAAGCTTTCCGTCTCGGGTGTTACCGAGGTGGGAAGCTTTGATGAGCAAACTGTAACAGCTCAAACAAAGCTCGGCGAGCTTTGCGTTCGCGGAGAGGAGCTTCATATAACACACCTTTCGCTTGAGGTTGGTGAAATGATAATTGAGGGCACTGTAGCGGCACTCAGCTTTCAAGATGCGCCGCCTAAAAGCTCGGGCTTTTTCGGAAGGGTGTTTCGCTGATGTACACCTTTGAGCAGAGCGAGCAAATCCGCTTTTTAATGCTTTCCGTCGGTGTCGGTTTTGCACTCGGAATTTTTTACGATATATTAAGAACCGTAAGACTTGCCTTGACAAAGGGCAGGGTTGCGGTTTTTATATTCGATGTTCTTTACTTTCTTATTTTCGGGCTTGCAACCTTTTTATTTATTCTCGCCTTAAACAAGGGCGAAGTAAGGCTTTATATGATTATCGGCGAAATAAGCGGTTGCTTGATTTATTACTTTTCGCTTGGACTCGTTGCAATTAAAATTACGGATATAACAGTAAAGATTTTCCGAAAATTTTTCTCGATGGTATTCAAAGTGCTTTTTGCACCCGTAAGATTGATTTTAAAGCTGTTTCCGAGGATATTTTCGAAAATTTTTAAATTTTTTAAAAAAACTCAAAAAAAGTCTCAAAAAAATCGAAAAAAACTCTTGCAAAAAGCAAGGATATGTGTATATAATTTACTTGGTATATTGAAAGGGCGAAGGGCATCTTCAAACGGAGGTGAAAATAGAATGAAACAAAAAAAGAACAAAACAAAAAAACAACCGTTCAGCATAATAGTTGCCGTTGCAATGGTTCTTGTTTTGTCGTATTTTGTTTATTCCATTATCTCTATCGCTGTTGACAACAAGCGAAAAAGTAACGAGTATGACAAGCTTTCGGGTCAGCTTTCAGACAGGCTCGAAGAAAACTCGGAGCTTTCCGCGCTTATAAACAGCAGTAACGAAGCGGAAATCGCCGAAAAATATGCCAGAGAAAACGGCTACGCTTACCCGGACGAGCGCATTTATTACGATGCAACCCCGGGCGACAATAATCAGCCGTAAATCCAATCGCAAACGCGAAAATATTCGAGAGGTAGCTTAATGGCAGTAGAAATCGGCGCAATTTTAGAAGGCAAGGTAACAGGCATCACAAATTTCGGGGCATTCGTGGAGCTTCCGGACAAGTCAACCGGTATGGTTCACATTTCGGAGGTCTCAAACTCTTTTATTAAAGATATTCACGAAAAGCTCAACGAAAACGACACGGTAACGGTTAAGGTTATTGATATTAACGAAAAGGGCAAAATAGCTCTTTCGATTAAAAAAGCCTTACCGAAGGAGGAAGTTCCGGAAAGACCCAAAAAGAATTTTGGGCAAAAACAAAAACCCGGTCCACAGGTTTGGACGGGGCAAAAAAAGGCAGAACCGGAAAATATGTCGTTTGAAGATATGATGGCACGGTTTAAATCGGTAAGTGACGAAAAAATGAGCGACCTTAAGAAGAATTCCGCTTCCAAGCGCGGAAACCCCACCCCCAGAAGAGGCTCGGGCAGACAGTCTTAACATTTTTAACTGTAATTACATATTTTAAAACAAAGCGGTAAAGGCGCTTGCTGTCTTTACCGCATTTATTTTCGGAGGCTTTTGATGCGCGAAATCAATGTTAAAGAAATAGAAAACAAAACAGAGGAGCTTTTTATTAAGGCAAACACATTTTTGCCGAGTGACCTTGAAAAAAGAATCAAGGAATGCTCCGCACTTGAAAAAAATCCCGGTGCAAAAAGTATTTTTTGCGATATGTGCAAAAATCTCGATGCCGCAAGAGAGCTTTCCGTTCCGATTTGTCAGGATACGGGGCTTGCCGTGCTTTTCGCCGAAATAGGTCAGGATGTGCACCTTGTAGGCGGCGACTTTTCGGAAGCGGTAAACCGCGGTGTAAAAAAAGCCTACCTTGACGGTAAAATGCGCTGCTCCGCTGTAAAAGACCCCTTAAGGCGTGAAAATACGGGTGATAACACACCGGCTATAATTCACATTTCTCTCGTACCGGGAAGCAATATAAAGCTTACAGCCGCTCCGAAGGGCTTCGGAAGCGAAAATATGAGCAGAATTAAAATGTTCAACCCATCCGCCGCAAAGGAGGACATAATAGACTTTGTTACGGAAACCGTTCGCCTTGCAGGCTCTAACCCGTGCCCGCCGCTTGTTGTTGGCGTAGGCTTGGGAAGCGACTTTGAGGGCGCGGCGATTCTTTCAAAAAAAGCTCTTACAACGCCCGTCGGTGAAATTAACCCCGACCCGTTTTACAAGGAGCTTGAAGACGAAATGCTTGAAAGCATAAACAGGTTAAACATAGGTGCACAGGGCTTCGGCGGCGATGTTACGGCGCTTGCCGTAAACATTAAAGCCGCACCCACCCATATTGCGGGGCTTCCCGTGGCGGTAAACATAGGCTGTCACGTTACGCGCCACGCAGAAGCGGTTATTTAAGTCGCACTAAAAGCAAAGCCTCCTCCGAAAGCAACAGCTTTGGAAGGAGACTTTTTTCAATTAATTTCAACCTACGGTATACTCAACTTTTACGGCTTCTTCAGGCTTAAAATAATCGTTTAAATCGCTGCTGAAGCCACTGCTCATAAAGGTTTCATAAAATCTTATGTCTTTGTTGTTCGGCAAAACAACATATAATATCACGCATTACAAAAAACACCAATTAACAAATGCCGCAATGTTAAGCGTATATCAAAATTCGCCGTACTATGCACATATTCCAAAAAAATCGCATTTTGGGTAGACGATACAATCATTTAGTTGAAAACATCCTTTCCCACCACTCAAGCAGCTTAAATCTGACCTCAAATCTTTTCCCGGACCCAAGAATTTTTTCGCCGTCCGCCGTAATATATTCCGAAAGAGCGTCTTTTTCGACATCCACCTCGCCCGTTGCCGCGGGAACGCACAGCGGCGGAAACATAACGCACCACCAATTGTGCCCCTCTCCCTTTCCCAAAACAACCTTAACAGAGGTATATTCCCCCGAAGGGAAGGTTAAACTACCGTATTTGCGTGTAGGGTAAAATTCGCGGCAAAGCTTAATCTCGGCATTGTAAGAAAAGCCGTTTTCTTTCAACACTTCGTTCGCGGTATTTTCCAAAAGCTTTTTTGAGCTTATAAAATATTCCTCCGCATTTTCCACGGTAACGCCGTCTGTTAAAAGTGCAGAGTTTTTTTCGAGAAGCGCATCACGCACCGCAAGCTTTACCTCCTGGTCGCTTTTTTCATCACTGTTTGCAAGAACGTGAAGCCTTACAACGCTTCCGCTGATTTTTTCACAGCGCCCCGCAAAAAGCACCGCTGAAAACACAAAATACAGTGTAAGCGTACAAATCACAATTCCAATAAAGAGCCTGTCGCGACTTTGGCTTTCCGCCGAATATTCCGAGCTGTTTTTTGAATTTTTAAGCATAATAAAAACCGCCTTTTCCGAATTTAACCGCAAGCGACGAATTCGAACCCGATTTGTTTTGAATAAAAGAATCGGCTGCGGTTAGGATGACGAGAGTCGAACTGTACACGGAAATTATGGGCGGTTTTTAAAATTTAAATCAAAAGAGAATTATTATCGGTCGCAAATTTCGACTCCCACGGTCTTAGGCTCACAAAGAAATACGTTTTCATATTCCGCTTTAAGTGATGCTTCGCATTTTTCGGCATCTGCCTTATTTAAAAATGCGCCGAACACGGCAGAGCCGGAGCCTGTCATACACGAAGCGGCGGCGCCGAAGGAATTCATTACCGCTTTTATATCAACCCTTTTCGGTACTTCTATAACCTGCTCGAAAATATTTGCACAAAAGCGCAGCGCTTCCCTTGTATCACCCTCAAGAAGTGCCTCTACCATAGGCTCGCCCTTTGGATGACGAAGCGACGGATCCGAATCAATTGCCTTATAAGCAGAGCCCGTTTTACTGCCGCTTTCGGGGCGAACTATTACAAAATGACAGCCCTCAAGAGCCTTAAGCGGAGCCACAACGCTTCCTATATCAAGGCAAAGCGCCGTACCGCCCACAACTGTAAAGGGAATATCCGCACCTACCGTCGCACCTATTTCTGCAAGCTCGCGCTCCGAAAAGCGTTCGCCGTAAAAGGCATTAAGTGCCTTAAGCACAGCGGCGCCGTCTGCACTGCCGCCGCCCATTCCCGCCTCGGACGGAATATTTTTTTCTATACATATTTTAAGTCCCTTGTTTTTTGTAATGCTTGCCGCCTTATAAAACGCCTCGGCGCATTTGTAAACAATGTTTGACGAGTCCGTGGGCACACCGGGCTTTGAACATTCAATTAAAATATCCTCCCCCGAAAGCCTTTCAACCTCCACAACATCAAACAAGCCTACCGACTGCATTACTGTATAAAGCTTATGGTAGCCGTTTTTCTTTATCCCCGTAACATCAAGCATTAAATTAATTTTGGCATATGCTTTAAGCTTCAAAGCGATACCTCCGAGCTTTTTTCTTTATTGTAGCACACACCGAAAAATATTTAAAGAGCCAATTTAAATATTTTAAAAAATTGATTGACTCTTCCTTTTGGAATATATATAATAAAAATGTAAAGAGTATACATTGTCGGCTTACAAAATTCGCCTGTTTTTTGCATATTGTGATTGTAAAGCAATCTACTTAACATTGTTCAAAACTCTGTCTAAAATGTCAACAACTCACCCGTTTCTGTGCAAACAATGTCAAAACACGGCGTTTTTCTGTAAAGCAACTGACTTTACTTCTACAAGGTTTTGAACATTTTACCGTTTTAGCGGTATTTTTTTCAATGCATATACATTTGCATATGCAATTATTCGATTTTTTAACAGATTACGGCTTTGGGACTGATTTTTTTGAGAACTCTCACTTATACAATACCCGAAAATTATGAAGATAAGCCGCTTTTGTATTATTTAAAGGGCTGTTTAAAGTTTTCGGAGAGCATAGTGGGCACTTTAAGACACACCGAGGCTGCCGTTAAAGTAAACGGCACACACGCACGCGTAATAGATAAAATCCACTTCGGCGACACGCTTGAAATTACACTGCCCGAAAAAAGCACCGCGCCGCTTTTGTGGGACACGCCGCTTAATATTGTTTTTGAAGACGGAGACATTTTAATAGTAAACAAGCCCGCAGGGGTCTCCTGTCACCCTTCACACAATCACCCCAATTTTACAATGGCAAATGCCGTTGCCGCTTACCTTTTAAAAACAGAGGGCGCGGCACGTGCGGCTCGAACCGTCGGGCGACTTGACAAGGGCACAAGCGGACTTCTTTTGTTTGCGAAGCACTCGTATGCCGCCTCGCGCTTAAACGGTAACGTCAAAAAGGTTTATACGGCACTTGCGGGTGCACACATTGAAAAAAGCGGCACGATAAACACACCGATTTTTCGCCCCGACCCGCTTAAAACTCTTCGCGATACGGGCGAAGGCGGCGACCTTGCCGTAACGCACTTTGAACCGCTGGGCTTTTACGGCGACTTTACACTTTTAAGAGTTACAATTGAAACAGGGCGAACTCACCAAATACGAGTTCATATGAAAAGCATAGGTGCGCCGCTTGTCGGCGACGATATGTACGGCGGCACACTTACAAAAAGCCTTTCGCGACCGGCGCTTCATTGCGGTGAAATGGAATTTTTTCACCCGACTACAGGTGAAAGGCTTCATTTTTCGGCGCCACTCCCCGAGGACATTATTAATGAAATAAATTCATATAAAAACTAAAATACATTGAAAGAGGTGTTTTTATGCATACGATGAATCCGAATGTATTAAAAAATCTTATTTACCAAATGAGCGCCTATAATACCGAGGACAGCGTTACAATTCCCGAATGGGTAACCTACACGGGTGTTCACGTAAACCCCGGTGAGATTGTGCTTGACGGTAACGAAAAAACCGTAGCACGTCTCGGTGACCATTGGTTTGCAGGCTACGATGACACTCGCTATTTTGAAGCAACCGTTAAGGTTCCCGAGAGCTTTGAGGGCAGAACGGTTCGCCTTGTTATAGACTTCGGAGGCGAGGCTCTTGTCAGAATAAACGGCGTTCTCTCGGGCGCTATAAGCTCGCGTGAAAACAGCGGCTGGGTAGGAAGAACCGACATAATCTTTAACCGCAGCTTAAAAGGCGGCGAGGAGCTTTTTATTCAGCTTGAGGCAGCCGTAGACAGTGCCGCCTTTTGCGACCACTCAATAGCGGGCGAGCGCGCTGTTGAATACACCTTGAAAACCGCATCTCTTGTTTTAATAAACGATGATGCCGAAAGCCTTCATACGGACTTTACTTGCGCCTTTGACGTATATGAGCACTCCGAGGACAAATACGTTGCAAAAAGGCTTTACAATATAACCGACAACGCCATTCATATGCTCGCCTTTGACCTCGGCAAAAGCGCATATTATGACTCGATTAAAGCGGCTCGTGATTATTTTTGGAGTGAAGCCGAAGCACTTGCGGCGCTTTCAAAAACACCGGGTGAGGTTATTCTCGCAGGTCACAGTCATCTTGACGTTGCGTGGCTTTGGACCGTTAAAGAAATTCACCGTAAAACGGCACGCACATTTTCAAACAACCTTGAGCTTTTGAAAAAATATCCCGAATTCCACTTTACACAAAGTCAGGCAGTGCTTTACGACTTTATGAAGCAAAATTACCCCGAGGTATTTGAGCAAATAAAAGAATATGTTAAAGACGGAAGATGGGAAATTATTGGCAACACCTGGGTTGAAGCCGACACAAACCTCGCCTCCGGCGAAAGTCTTATAAGGCAGCTTCTTTACGGCAGAGAATTCTTCTTAAAGGAGTTCGGCGTAAGCTCAGATACATATTGGCTTCCCGACTGCTTCGGCTTTACGGCAGCTCTTCCGCAAATAATCAAAAAATCGGGTATGAAGTACTTTATCACCTCAAAGCTTCAATATAACGACACAAATGAATTCCCGCTTTCCGTGTTCAAGTGGCGCTCACACTCCGGCGATGAAGTTCTTGCATATATGCAAAAGGTTCATTACGAGGGCGAGGGTGATGCTCAGTACATTGTGAAAACACGCTCCTCAAACCGCCAAAACGATGTTGTGGATGCCTCAATGGGTATGTTCGGCTACGGCGATGGCGGCGGCGGCTGTACCTTTAATATGGTTGAAAGAATAAACAGATATGAAAAGCTTCCCGGACTTCCGTCTGTCCGCGAGGGCAGAGCCTCCGAGTTCTTTGCCGAAATAGAAAAAAGCCGCGACGAGCTTCCGACATGGGACGGCGAAATGTATTACGAAAATCACCGCGGAACATTCACGAGTCAGGCGTTTATTAAAAAGAACAACCGCAAGGGCGAATATATGTTAAGAAACGCCGAAATACTCGGTCTTCTTTCAAATACCTACGATAAAGAAGCTCTCGAAAAGGCGTGGAAGCTTCTTCTCATAAATCAGTTCCACGACATTCTCCCCGGCACCTCAATTCATGAGGCAATTGAAAACACACGCAAGGAATACGGCGAATTGAGAGAGCTTGGCGCTTTACTTCTTGAAAAAGCCCTTGAGCCTCTCAACAAAAAAGCCGGTGTCGGTAAGCTTTGTGCAGTAGCCTGGAACCTCGGCACACATACCGTTTCCGATACTGTTTGCATTGATGCACCATTTGATGAGTGTTCTGTTTTTGACGGCGACGGCAATGAAGTAAAAAGCTTTGTAACCACCGAAAACAACATAAGCAAGCTGTATTTTACGGCAAACGACGTTCCCGGAATGGGCTACAGGGTATTCACCGTAAAACCCGGCAAAGGCAATACATTTACACCTGTCACGGCAACAAATACGCTTCTTGAAAATAAATATTTAAAGGCATTGCTTGACGAAAACGGAACATTAATTTCTCTTTACGATAAGGAAAATTCTCGTGAGGTGCTCACGGGCAAGGGAAATGTTCTCACAATTTCACACGACAAGCCCGTTCATGAAAGCGCTTGGAACCTTGAAAACGACTATATGATGAATATGACGGAGCTTAAAAGCGCCGAAAGCGTTACGGTTCTTGAATCCTCGCCCGTTAAAGGTGTTATTGAGGTTGTAAGAAAATACAACAAATCCGTAATTACGCAAAAAATCATTCTCAAGGCCGAGTCAAGAGTACTTGAATTTAACACCGAGGTTGACTGGCACGAGCGCGAAAAGGTTCTTAAGGCTGAATTCCCCGTTAATATTCGTGCACGCTACTCTACCTTTGAAATTGCACACGGCGCACTCCAACGCCCGACCTACGCAAACAATTCATATGAAAAAGCTATGTTTGAATGCTGTGCCCACAAGTGGACTGACCTTTCCGAGGGCGATTACGGCGTAAGCCTTCTCAATGATTGCAAATACGGCTATGATATCCACGACAATGTAATGAGAATTACGCTTATGCGCGGACCTATTTGCCCCGACCCGAAGGGCGACCTCGGAAAAAACTCGTTTATTTATTCGATTTATCCGCATAAGGGCTCTTGGCAGGATGCCGGCACGGTAAACGAGGCATTTAAGCTTAACATACCGCTTAAGGCCTTTACCGTTGAAAACGGCGAGGGCGAAGCCTTACAAAACGCATTTTTCTCACTTGACAGTCAAAATGTTATTATTGATGCCGTTAAAAAAGCACAAGACGGCAACGGCGTAATAATAAGAGTATATGAATCCGAGGGCAAGCACACAACAGCCTCGCTTTCAACTCCGTTTAACAATGCAGGCTCCGCACTTGAATGCAATATGATGGAGCAGGATGAAGCTGCCATAGACATTTCTTGCGGCGCAATTACCTTTGGCATAGGTCCGTTTGAGGTTAAAACCTTCAGAATTATATTTTAATATTACGGGGTGTTTTTATGAGCAACACAAAAAGAACCTACAAAAGCTGGCTTAACGGCGAAATAAAAAGCGCACAAAAAGAATACACGGAGCCTACACGTCTTCTCTCCGAGGACGGAAAGCTTTTGGCGGCGGGCTGGGCGCGAAAAAACGTTTTTGATTACGACAGAAGCTGCTCTAAGCCTACAGTTCACAGAAAAGAATGGGATTTTTATCAAATCTCCAACGGTGAATATACGGTTCAGCTGAGCTTTGCAAACATTACCCTCGGCGGCTATGTTTCGGCTGTGCTTATTGACCTTAAGCACCCCGACAAAACAAAAAAGCTTGCCTCCGGCAAAATTGCCGACTCCACCGTGCTCTTTTTGGGCGGTAAGGACAAATACGTATTACCGCCCAAGGGCGATATTCCGAACAATGTTAAAATGACAGTAAAGGGCTTGGGCAGTGCGGAATTTGAATTCGATACAAAAGAAACAAGCCGCACGCTTTACTACCGCTCCGGTGACGGCAAATGCGAATGCCGCTTTGATGTTGAAATACCCGAAGGTCTTGAAAATATTACAACCGTATTGCCGTTCGAGGGCAGTCCCACAAGCTATTTTATGACAACAAAGCAAAACTGTATGCCATGTGGCGGCTATTACAAAAGCGGCGACATCAAGGTTGAATTTTCAAAGGAAAACACCTTTTGCACGCTCGATTGGGGCAGAGTCAACACACCGTATGAGCTTGTTTGGTATTGGGGCAACGGCTCTGCGCATATAACCGACGCCGACGGCAAAAAGCACCTTTTCGGCTTTGAAATCACCTGGGGTATAGGCGACGAAAGTAACGCCACCGAAACCGCAATTTTTTACGACGGCAAGGTACACAAATTCGGAGCTGTTGATGTAGAGGTCTTTCCGAAGGACGACAAATACACCGACAATTGGCACCTTGTATCCGAGGACGGCAGATTTGACTTTGTAATGAAGCCCTTTTACGATCACCATTGCGACACGAATCTTTTCAACCTTTTAAGAATGCATTCGCACCAGGTTCACGGTCTTTGGAGCGGCAAAGCCGTTCTCGATGACGGAACCGTAATAGAGGTTGAGGATATGTACGCCTTTTGCGAATACGTCGAAAATAAATGGTAACAAGGAGTGGGCACATTGTTTTTAAGCATACTTATAACGGTTTATAACTGCGAACAATATCTTCGCGAATGCTTGGATTCCGTATTTACCCAGGATATTCCCGAAACGGATTATGAGGTAATTTGCGTAAACGACGGTTCAACCGACGGCTCTCTTAAAATTTTGGAAGAATATAAGAAAAACCGAAAAAATCTTAAAATATTTTCGCAAGAAAACCAAGGTGTTGTTGCGGCAAGAAACGCCGCTTTGAAAAATGCAAGCGGCGATTACATATGGTTTGTTGATGCGGATGACTTTATTTCCGAAAACATTTTGTTACTCTTAAAAAACAGAGCTACGGCAACCGAGTGCGACAAGCTCTCCTTTGGTGCCTACACCTTTTCCGGAAGCCTTAGCGAAGAACTCAAGAAAAGCAATACTTTAACCGAAAACATCAACGGCGGCTATACGGTTCATGCATGTACGCATCTTTTGAGTAACAAAATGATTAAAGAAAATAACCTGTACTTTAAATATCCCGAGCTTATAAACAGCGAGGATGCGGTTTTTCTGTATGAGTTTTTACGTTTAAAGCCGAAGGTTGAAATTTTAAAAGGGCATGTGGTTTATTTTTACCGTGAAAATCCCGATTCATTAACCCACTCCGGCTCCGAAAAACTGCTTTCAAAAAAAGCTCGGGCACATGTAAAGGCTTCTCAAATTTTCAAACAGTATTACGATTCCGATTACGAACACTCGGAATATGGTGAAAATTTAGCAAACCAATTGGCTTCAAACCTTTCGGCATCAATAGATGAGGCTTTACAGCTTTCAAAGCACGAAAGAAAAGCAATTATGAAAGAGCTTAAAGCATCCGGTCTGTTTCCGTATAAAACACCCTCCGGGTGCACATTAAAAAAATCGTATATGACCACAAGAACAGATATTGTAGGGGTTCTTTTTGATTATTCATATACCCATATTTACACATACACCGGCTATATTTTAATGCGAATACTTAAAACACTGATAACTCTAAGGCATAAAGGAAAATAACGTTCAAAAAAAGGCTGTAAAAAAACACAGGTTTTTTACAGCCTTTTTTTAATTTACTTTAACAGCTCGTCTGTAAGCTTTATTACCTCGGGTGCTATTTTTTTGCGTTCTGCTTTAAGGCACTTATGATACATCGGTTGTGCCGAAATCATCATAAGAAGCCCAACCACACCCAAAAGTGCACTTATAAGTATTGCGTGACCACCTAAAAGTGTACCAAGCTCCGAAAGTGCAAGGCTCATTCCGAAACCGAAAAGAAGTATGCCTATTATACCGAGTGTTAAGGAAAATACCCTCGCCTTTTTCTCGGGCATCTCGTCAAGCTCCTTAAGCATTCTCATTTTATCGTTTTCGGGTTCAATATATTTATTTCTTATTTTTTCTATTTCATCACGTTTTTCTGCTGAATAGGTTATTTTAAAGCTGTTATTTGAGTCCATTGTAATTCTCCATATATATTATTGTATTTTTCGCGCAAAACCCTGTAAAGTCGAAAAACTTTACACATTGGATTTTTTGCATTAATTTATAATAAAAAACGCATTCAATGTCGTTTTTACATCTTTGTTTATCATTTTTTAACCCTCACTGTAAAGGTCGTTCCCTTGCCAAATGTACTTTCAACGCTTATTTCCGCCTTTATAATATCAACAACGCGTTTAACAAGTGCAAGCCCCAAGCCGTTGCCCTTTACACTGTGAGAGGTATCCCCCTGGTAAAATTTTTCAAATATATGTGCGCCCACCTCAGAGGTCATTCCGCAACCGGTATCGGCAATTTTTACAACCGCGTATTTGCCCTCACTTTTAAGCGAAACGGTAATTTTTCCGCCGGAGGGTGTAAACTTAAAGGCGTTTGATAACAGATTGCTCCAAACGAGTCTTAAAAGCTCCTCATCGGCTTTTATTAAAACTCCGTCTTCAATATCGGTTATAATATCTAAACCTTCTCTTTCCCAGACACTTTCATATTGAAGAAGGCTCTCGCACAGCTGCTCGCCCAAATCAAATTCTTTGGGCTCGGGGTAAATCTGCTGATTTTCAAGGCGGTTAAGCTTTAAAATATTTGTCATCATATCGCCCATACGCCTTGAATTGTCGGTTATACCCTTTGCATACTCAAGACGCTTTTCCTCCGAAAGCCCCGGGGTTTGCAAAAGAGTGCCGTAATTTTGAATAACGCTTAAGGGCGTTTTCATTTCGTGTGAAACATTCGCCACAAAATCGGTGCGCAATGTTTCAACACTTTGAAGCTCTGCCGCCATTGCATTAACGCTTTCTATAATCTCATTGTACTTTTCATCTGCGCCGAGGCGCGTTACCGGCTCTATTCTGACATCAAAATTACCATGCACCATCTCTTTTGCGGCATCGCTTATATGAGTTGTTATTTTACTTATTGTAAGTCTTCTTCTTATAATATCCACCACGGTAAAAATAAAGCTCAAAAACAAGACATTGCAAAAGGTATAAATTGCGGCTGAATTAATGTTTTCCTCGGTCAATGCAATATCAAGAGTGCTTCTGAGTATATTTAAAAAAAGCACCATATTTGAGGTTACAAGAAACGCCGTAAGAAAAAAGAATATCAGGTAATTGTACGAAAGGCGAAGCACCCTTTTCAAAAACTTTTTAATTTTCATTTTAAAAGCACCTTGTAGCCGAGTCCGTGAACGGTTTTAATTTCAAAAGCATCACAAGCCGCAAGCTTTTGGCGAAGCTTTGTCATATAAACATCTACTGCACGAGGCGCTGTTTCGGTGTCGGCGTCCCAAAACTCGTCCATAAGCTGACTTCTCGTAAACGTTCTTTTCGGGTAGTTCAAAAGCTTGTAAAGAATCGCAAATTCTCTGCTCGTAAGCGAAATTTCCTCATTTTTCCAATAGGCGGTATGCTCATCGGAATCAATTACAAAATCGCCTATTTCAAGCTTTGTGGCGGCGGCGATTTTCGCACGCCTCAAAAGCGCCCCTATTCTGAGAACAAGCTCATCAAGATCAACGGGCTTTACCATATAATCATCAACACCCAGCCTAAAGCCTCTGCGCTTAGCGGCTATATCATCACGCGCAGTCATAAAAAGAATGGGGATTTGATTGTTCATACGTCTTACATTTTCGGCAAATTCAAAGCCATCAATTTCCGGCATCATAACATCCGAAACAATTAAATCAACGGCATTGACATAAACCGCATCGTATGCATCCGCAGCCGAAACACAGCCGAAGGCATCGTAGCCGCTGTTATTTAAAAAAGAGCAGACGGTTTTGTTAAGCTCCCTGTCATCTTCTAAAACCAAAATCCTAAACATAAAACCACCTTATTAGTTTGTTATCTGATATTACCACATATTTGTTAAAGTTTTGTTTGTGTTTTTTAATTATGTAAAGTTTTTTCAAAAAATTTTTTATATATTTTACCCCGCACTCGAAAAACAAGCGCGGGGCAAAGCCTTTTAATTAAAATTTGATATTAAAATGCAAATTATCCGAGCATATCGGGCACAAGAACGCCGTAGCCCTCTTCTTTGCGGCGGTAAACCACGTTAATAACGCCTGTTTCCGAATTGAGGAACATATAAAACCTGTGACCGAGCATATTCATTTGAAGAATAGCCTCGTCAAGACTCTCGGGCTTTAAGGCAACCGTTTTTTCACGAATAACGTCAAACTCGGTTTCCTCTTCAACAGGCTCGGGCAAAATGAAATCATCAAGCACGCCGGAGCGAATCCTTTTTTCAAGGCGTGTTTTGTTTTTTCTTATTTGCCTTATAAGTGAGTCTACGCATTTGTCAAGGGCGTCGTTCAAATCATCCGCGCGCTCCTCCGCGCGGAAAATCATACCGCTTTTGGTGACAGTCACCTCCACGCTTTTACTGCTTTTTTCAACAGTAGCCGTTACCTTTGCGTTTGCTTCTTCACCGAAAAGCTTTTCAACCTTTAAAAGGCGCTTTTCTGCGCGAGCGCGGAAATCCTCACGGGGGTTACATTTGCGGCCGACGATAGTAATGTTCATAAAAACATCCCTTTCTTAAGGCATTGCAACCGAAAGCTTAATTCAAAACAGGGTTAAGCTTTCCGCCGTGCTTTGCCCTTTTTCTGATTCAATATTACCACTAAAACGAGAAAATGTCAATAGTTTTTGTGAAAATTAACATTTAATTCCAAAAAAATATTCACATTATAAACAAATCGGTGTATAGTGACGATGTGGATAAGCTTTGATACTTTTTTACCACAGAGAAGGAAAGCATTGACAGGCGGTCAATACTACCGTAATCTTAATACTCGGGAGAAAAAAACATAAAGAAAATACTCTCTATTTTATTAACAGCTTGTATACTCGCGGCTTCTCACAGTTGCACTGCGGCTGCGGCAAGCATGACCCCTATGGAAAGATATTCACAAACCAAAACGGATGTAATAGCGGGAGCGGTGTTTCAGGTGGAGTATCAATCAATTTTACCCTATCAAAAAAACTATTATAATAACGGTTCGGGTTCTTTCGATGAAAATCCGAATATTTTGAAAAAGCTTATTATCTGTATAATTGTTTTTTATTAGGGTGCATTACCGTTTATATTGTTACTATCCTCCTTCTGCGCTCGACCTTATTACAGGCGAAGGAATTGAAATTCTTATTCCGATAGGCGGCTTTTTCAGCATTGTGCTTACTTTTTTGAGCAGTCGACTCAAAAAAGTCGAAGAGACAAACGAAAAGCTCACACAGAAAAACGATGAGATTATAAAGCAAAAGAAGAGCTCAAAGCCTTAATTCTTGAAATAAACGGTAAAATCGAGAATAAAAAATACCACGCACATCGCCCCGCCGATTTCTCGACGGGGCGTTTTTCAGTGCGAATTAATAATTAATCAAATAATCAGTCCGCTTTGGGAGCGTAAAGATCTTTAAGTCTTAAAAGATGCTCATATCTTGCGGCTGCTGTTTCCTCTGAAAGAGTGAAGAGCTGTTCTGCTCTTTCGGGGAAGGAACGCGTAAGAGCGGAGTAGCGAGCCTCATTCATAAGGAACTCACGATAGCTGCCGGTAGCGGGCTTGCTGTCTATAGTGAAGGGGTTCTTGCCCTCTTCCTTAAGTGCGGGATTGTAACGGAACATATTCCAATAACCGCAGTCAACAGCCTTTTTCATTTCAGCCTGGCAGTTAATCATACCGCCCTTAATTGAGTGCATCTCGCAGGGAGCGTATGCAATGATGAGTGACGGACCGTGATAAGCCTCGGCCTCCTTAAGAGCCTTAAGCGTCTGGTTCTGGTCTGCGCCCATAGCAATTTGTGCAACGTAAACATAGCCATAGCTCATTGCAATCTCAGCAAGGCTCTTTTTGGCTACTGCCTTACCTGCTGCGGCAAACTGTGCAACCTGACCTATGTTGGAAGCCTTAGAAGCCTGTCCACCGGTGTTTGAGTAAACCTCGGTATCAAATACCATAATGTTGATATCCTCGCCGGAGGCAAGAACATGGTCAACACCGCCGAAGCCGATGTCATATGCCCAGCCGTCGCCGCCGAATACCCATACGGATTTCTTTGCGAGATACTCTTTATTGTCAATAACCGATTTGCAAAGCTCACAGCTGCCGTCAAGAACGGAAACGAGAGCCTCTGCTGCTGCGGCATTCTTTTCGCCGTCGTTTACGGTGTCAAGGTATGCCTTAGCGGCTACCTTTACATCGTCGCTTGCCTTGTCGGAGGAAGCAATTTCTTCAACCTTTGCAATAAGGCTGTTTCTTATTGCATTCTGACCGAGAAGCATACCGAAGCCGTGCTCGGCGTTATCCTCGAAGAGAGAGTTAGCCCATGCGGGACCATGACCCTTCTTGTCTACGGTGTAGGGAGATGTAGCTGCGGGACCGCCCCAAATTGAAGAACAGCCTGTTGCGTTCGAAATGTACATTCTGTCACCGAAGAGCTGAGTTATAAGACGTGCATAAGAGGTCTCTGCACAGCCTGCGCAGGAGCCGGAGAACTCAAGAAGCGGCTTTTTGTACTGACTCGAAATTACGTTGGCGGCAGAAGCAACCTCGGGCTTCTCGGAAACGTTCTCTACGCAGTAATCAAATGCTTCCTGCTGAGCATCCTGACTCTCACGGGATACCATCTTAAGTGAATTTGTGGGACAAACGCCTACGCAAACGCCGCAGCCCATGCAGTCCATGGGAGAAACGGCAAGTGTGAAGGTATAGTCTGTTTTAACAATCGGCTTCGGAGATTTCTTAAGAACCTCGGGAGCGTTTGCAGCCTCGTCTGCATTAAGCGCAAACGGACGGATTGTAGCGTGGGGGCATACAAAAGCGCACTTGTTGCACTTTACGCAGGTATCCGCATTCCACTCGGGAACCATAACGGCAACACCGCGCTTTTCATAAGCGGAAGCGCCCTGCTCAAAGGTACCGTCTGCGTGATCCATAAATACGGAAACAGGAAGAGAATCGCCGTCCATATGGCCAACGGGCTTCATAATGTTGTCAACCATCTTAACGAGCTTTGCGGGGCCGTTCTCTGTAGAAGCAACGTCGCTGTCAACGGCATTTGCCCACTCTGCGGGAACGTCAATCTTTACAAATGCTGTAGCACCTGCATCAATTGCCTTCTCGTTCATCTCAACGATCTCTTTACCCTTCTTCATAAACTTCTGAGCCTTTTCCTTCATATAGCCGATAGCCTCGTCTACGGGAAGAACCTTTGCAAGTGCAAAGAAGGCAGACTGAAGAACGGTATTTGTTCTCTTGCCGAGACCGATTTTTGCGGCAAGGTCAATAGCGTTTATGGTGTAAAGCTGAATATTGTTCTTTGCGATTATGCGCTTAGCTTCTGCATTAAGCTTTTCGGAAAGCTCTTTTTCATCCCACTGGCAGTTAATAAGGAACACACCGCCGGGCTTAATGTCGTTAACCATTCTGTAGCCCTTCTCGATATATGAGGGGTTGTGGCAAGCAACAAAGTCAGCTTTGTTTATATAATAGGGGCTCTTAATGGGCTTATCGCCGAAACGAAGGTGGGAGATTGTAATACCGCCCGTCTTCTTTGAGTCATATTGGAAATATGCCTGAGCATATTTATCTGTATGGTCACCGATAATCTTGATGGAGTCCTTGTTTGCGCCAACGGTACCGTCACCGCCAAGACCCCAGAACTTGCACTCGGTTGTGCCCTCTGCGGCTGTAGCGGGAGCTTCTTTCTCTTCAAGTGAAAGATAGGTAACATCATCGTTAATGCCGAGAGTGAAATGCTCCTTGGGCTCGTCCTTCTTAAGCTCATCAAATACAGCAAATACAGATGAGGGAGGTGTATCCTTGGAGCCTAAGCCGTAGCGGCCGCCTGTAACGAGAATATCCTTCTTGCCCTGTGCCGAAAGAGCGGCAACAACATCAAGATAAAGAGGCTCGCCGATAGCTCCGGGCTCTTTTGTTCTGTCAAGAACAGCAAGCTTTTTAACAGTTGCGGGAAGCTCCGAAACAAATTTGTCAACAGCGAAGGGTCTGTAAAGACGAACCTTTAAAAGACCTACCTTTTCGCCCTTTGCAAGAAGATAGTCAATAACCTCTTCCGCAACGTCGCAGATTGAACCCATAGCAACAATAACATTTTCCGCATCGGGAGCGCCGTAGTAATTAAAGAGCTTGTAATCCGTGCCGAGCTTTTCGTTAACCTTGTTCATATACTTCTCAACAATGGCGGGAACAGCATCGTAATACTTGTTGCAGGCCTCTCTGTGCTGGAAGAAGATGTCACCGTTTTCGTGAGAACCGCGCATAACGGGACGCTCGGGGTTAAGTGCTCTTTTTCTGAATGCCTCAACAGCATCCATATCGCACATTTCTTTAAGATCCTCATAATCCCAAACAGCGATTTTCTGAATCTCGTGAGATGTACGGAAGCCGTCAAAGAAGTTAATAAACGGAACTCTGCTCTCGATAGCCGCAAGATGTGCTACCGCGCCGATATCCATAACCTCTTGAGTATTTGTTTCCGCAAGCATTGCAAAGCCTGTCTGGCGACAAGCGTAAACATCCGAATGATCGCCGAAAATGTTAAGAGCGTGAGAAGCAACACAGCGTGCCGAAACGTGGAATACGCCGGGAAGAAGCTCGCCCGCAATCTTGTACATATTGGGAATCATAAGAAGAAGTCCCTGCGAAGCGGTATAGGTGGTTGTAAGCGCACCTGCTGCCAAAGAGCCGTGAACCGTACCTGCGGCGCCGGCCTCAGACTGCATCTCGGCAACCTTAACGGTTGTTCCGAAGATGTTCTTCACACCCTGAGCGGACCACTGATCAACGTAGTCTGCCATAGGGCTTGAAGGAGTGATGGGGTAGATGCCGGCAACCTCTGTAAACGCATACGATACATATGCGGCAGCGTTGTTGCCGTCCATGGTTTTCATTTTGCGTGCCATCAAAAAGCCTCCTATATAATTGTATTAATAATAACTTAGAGTTAGACACCTTTAATATATTAACACTAAACGTGCAGCTTGTAAACCTTTAAATATTAAAAATATATTCAAATTTCCGCCTGTTTTGTAAGGCTTTTTTGTAAATTCATTTGTTTTCGGAGGAAAATAGGCGTTTTTTTGCGCTAGAACCGTTTTATTTTTCTTTTACAATATTGACAACACGCGCGTTTAGTATATAATATATCCTAATGTACTGTATTTTTTATTTAATACGGCGCACAATTTTTTATATTTTGAAAGGAGAAAATCCTACTATGGATGACCCCGGGCCCGGTAATTTTATCACCCAATTATTAACAATCACCCCTGAGCTTTCAGCCTCAACCGACTTTGATGTCGGCGGTCTTATAGGCAAAATAGTTCTGCTTCTGGCGCTTGTTCTTGTAAATGCATTTTTTGCTATGTCCGAAATTGCGATAATCTCGCTCAACGACACAAAAATCGAGCGCATGGCAGAGGACGGTCACAAAAAGGCAAAGCAAATTGTAAAGCTCACCAAAAACTCAAACCGTTTTCTTTCAACCATCCAAATAGGCGTTACCCTCGCGGGCTTTTTAACCTCTGCATCTGCGGCAACAAACTTTGCCGATATGCTTACGACAGCTGTAACAAATGCTTGGGATATTCCCGCAAGCATTGTTTCGCCGATTTCGGTTGTGCTTATTACGATTATTATGTCATACTTCTCGCTTGTTTTGGGCGAGCTCGCACCGAAAAGAATAGCCATGCAGGCACCCGAAAAGGTTTCGTTTGCCGTTGTAGGTATTCTTCTTTTCATCTCAAAGGTAACGGCGCCGTTTGTTAAGGTGCTTTCCGTTTCAACAAACTTTGTAGTTAAGCTTTTGGGCTTTGACCCCAACGCAGACGAAGAGGTTGTTACCGAAGAAGAAATTCGTATGATGGTTGACGTCGGCGAGGAAAAAGGCGTTATTGAAAACACTCAAAAAGAAATGATAAATAACATTTTTGAGTTTGACGACCTTGACGCGGGTGATATTATGACCCACAGAACGGATGTTGTCGCAGTTGATGTTAACGACACAACTCTTGAAGATTTTATCAATCTTTCCATAGAAGAGGGCTTTTCAAGAGTCCCGATGTATGAGGACGATATTGACAACATAATAGGCATTGTTTATGTCAAGGACCTTTTACAGTTCGTAGGCAAGCAGGTTTCCACAAAGCAAACACTTCGCTCTATTGTGCGCGACGCTTACTTCATTCCGGAAACAAAATCCTGCGGTGAGCTTTTCAAGGAAATGAGCGCACAGCATATTCAAATGGCAATTGTTGTTGACGAATACGGCGGCACGGCAGGTCTTTTAACTCTTGAAGACATTGTAGAAGCCATTATGGGCAATATTCAGGACGAATATGACGACGAGGAGGACGAAATCTCTAAAATCAACGACACCACCTTCACGGTTGAAGGCACAATCGATATTGAAGAGATAGACGAGCTTACCGGCAAAAAGCTTCCCGAGGGCGACTACGAAACACTTGCGGGCTTTATTATAGATCAGCTTCAATACATACCAAAAGACGGCGAAATGAACGAAATCGAATTTGAAAACGTAAAATTCACCGTTTTGGAGGTTAACGAACGCAGAATCGAAAAAATAAAAGTAGAAATCTTCCCGTTAGATGAAAAAGACGACGAAGAAGAGTCCGACGAAGACGATAAATAAATAATTTCCCTAAACGGGCTGTAAAAAACACAAATTTTTTACAGCCCGTTTTTTCAGCCTTTCATCATCGGCAAAAAGCAATAAATACCACTCTGTCGTAATTGTCTTTTTGCCGATGATAATAAAAAAGCTCCTTGCCGAATATACCGGCAAGGAAAATATAATACTTAATGATACAATGGAGTTTCACATAAAACTCGAATGCATTCACCCGTTTCGGGATGTAAGCGGAAATATCGGCAAGCTGATTATATCCAAGAAATGCCTTATCAACCTACAATTATTTTTCGAGAGTTTGGCACCTCCGCCGGCTTCGTTGCCCTCCGTTCGCAATACGACAGCACAACCATAAATTTTCGCGATTAACTCCTGTTAATGTCGGTCATAATGTCTATAATAAGCCTGTCGGTTTCTCTCATACCGTCACGGGCAAGCTCGCCTATATTTCTTATAGTATTTTCAACACCCTTTGCAACGATTCCCTCACCGCCGTAAAACTGCTTGTTAAAATTTCCCATTTGCATTCCGAGAAGTCCGGCTTCAACGGCTGATGCAATTTTCGCGGCACAGCTTGACTTTGCGCCGTCACAAATCATACCCGAATTAATTGCAAGCGCATTTACAACGGTGTGAGCTATTTCATTAAATTTACCGCCGTAAAGATAAGTAACGCCCGCGCCGGCGCCGCACCCGGCACTTGTTGCTCCGCAATAAGCGGAAAGCGGACCTATGCCCGTTTTAAGGTGAATTGTAACAAGGTTTGACACAACAAGCGCGCGGTACAAAAGTTCCTTGGAGGCGTTCATTTCTCTTGCGTAAACAATTACGGGAAGAGATGCGGTAAGCCCTTGGTTACCGGAGCCGGAATTAATTACAACGGGCATTTCGCAGCCACTCATACGCGCATCCGAACCGGCGGCAGCATATGCCTTTGCCCTGTTATGAACGCTGTTGCCGTAGGAATGAATAAGAATTTTTCCTATGTTGGCGCCGTAGCTTTTATGAAGTCCCTCCTCGGCAATAGCTGTGTTGCACTCTATTTGACGGTCTAAAATGTCCTTAACATCGCTTATTTCAACCGAATCCGCAAACTCAACCGTTTTTTCAACATTTAAAAGCGAACGATCGGTTTTATAATTGCTTTTACTTTCGGTATAACCGCAATCAAAAAGCACCTCGTCGTTTTTCTTAACGGATATTATATTCGTATGACTTCCGGCAATCTCAACCAATGCGCTGTTGTCGCCTTTTTCGGCAAGAACGGAAACATAAAAAATGTACCCGTTATCGGAAGCTCTAACAATACAGCTTATAGCTTTAAGAGCCTCCGTAATTTTCGATATTTGCTCCTTTGTAACACCGCTTAACACCTGAAGCTTTGAATTTTCGTCGCCGGCTATAATACCCGCAACCGCAGCAGCTTCAATCCCCCTTAAGCCGCCCGTATTGGGGACTATGACGCTTTTAACGTTTTTTATGATATTGGGACTTGCGTTTATTATCAAACGCTCCGGTACCTCTCCCAAAACAGCACGTGCCCGTGCGGCAGCATATGCAATCGAAATAGGCTCGGTGCAGCCCATAGCCGGCACAAGCTCCTCCTTTAAAATTTCAAGATACTCATTATATAAAGCCTTATCCATAACAAATGCAACCTTTTTATAATATTTCCGCAAAAAGCCTTCCCGAAGCTGAGTATACCATAATATGCACCACTTGTCCATACAAATAAAACACTTATAAACGGGCTGTAAAAAACTTGCATTTTTTACAGCCCGTATTTTCATCTATTGTTTTTTATTCGCAAAAAAGCTTATAGCACTTAATTTCAAAGGGCTTGATTTCAAAGCTTAATTTGTCACCGGAGAAGGTGTTTACGGGAACATCGTTTCTTTCGAGAAGGTCGCATTCAAACGCGCTCTTAATTTTACCGAAGAAGGTAAAATCAACGCTTGTACGTCTGCCGGCTTTTTCTACAAAGCGAACGATATACGCATTTTCATCCTCGCACTTTTTAACAGCCTCAAGCGGAACATTCTTTGCCGAAGCACTCATAAACGAAGCCTCGCTTGCGCCGTTACCCTCGTTAAGCTCCTTAACATTAAAGGGATTGTTAAGCTCAAGTCCGCGTGTAAGCGTTTCGGCATCCTTCCAAGAGCCCTTATGCGGATAAAGCGAATATGTAAAGTAATGGTCGCCGCGGTCTGACTTGGGATCGGGATTCATGGGAGCCTTAAGAAGAGTAATAATCATTCTTTGCTCATCAACCTCAAAGCCATACTTGCAATCATTAAGAATTGAAAGTCCGTAGCCGTCCTCGCTCATATCAATAAAGTTATGTGCGGAAACCTCAAACTTCGCCTTATCGTAGGGATTGTGGCGATAATTGGAGCTTTCTATTGTGGCGTAAGCAATATCACGCGTAAACTTTTGTGCCTTAATATCAACATCAAAGCCAACCTTAAGAAGCTTTTCCTGCTCGTGCCAGCTTATAAAGGTATCAAAGTCTATTCTGTCAAGCTCGTTGTAAATAAGAATGTTTTGCTTTATAACGGACTTTACAATATTCTTTGAAAGCGTAACAACCGTGAAAACATCGCCTTTTTTAATGCTTTCTATTTTGCCTGCCTCTGTTTCAAACTCGCGGTCAACATATGTTGCAACAATATCCCACGCATCGTACTTTCCGGGAAGGTCCTCATAAATTCTGAACACATTGCCTGCGCCCGAAAGAACCTCACGCGTGTTTTTCTTATCGTAAAGCGAAACAAGCTCGGCTCTGTCGTTAAATTTAAGTGAGAAGCGGCTTGTGTCAAGTGCAGACTCATCCGAAGATACAGCCTCGCTTACGGCACCGTCCTTCGCATAATAAACCTTGTATCCGCAAGCGGGAACATCCTTTGCAACAAATACAAGCACGCTTGTACCGTCAAGCCTTGTATAGCTCTGAGTGGGAACCTTTTTACCGTCGCTGTCGAAGATTTCAACCTCCTTAAACGGAAGCTCAACCTTATTTGTTGCGGTCACGCCAAGTGCATTAAAGAGCGCAAACGGCTTGCCGTATGTATTCTTTACGCCGCTGTTGCCGGCAATTGCATTAAGAGCACCGTCCAAAACCTCCTCGCCTATAGCGATAATCTTATTATAAATATCGCAAAGGTCACCGAACACCTCGGTAATATGAGAGCCGGGAAGAGAATCATGGAATTGGTTTGTCAAAATCATCTGCCAACCCTCGTTAAGCTTTTCAAGCGGATATTCATATCCGTATTTTGCGGCAACAGATGAGAAAAGCTCGGCTTTTCTGTAAAGATTTTCGGAATATCTGTTAAGCTTTTTAAGAAGCGCCTTTGTTGTGTGAACGCCGCGGTGCTCTTCAAGATAAAGCTCGTCCTTCCAAACGGGGATATTCTTATCTGTAGCCTTTGCCTTCATACGTGCAAGCGAATCCTCGATTTTACTCGGCTTTGACTCCGGAAGACCGGGGAACTTACTGTAGCGCTTTGCATACTCAAGCATTTCGGTGTCAACACCGCCGCCGCCGTCGCCCCAGCCGTAGCAATACATAGACTCGCCGATTGTAGCCTTATCTGTGTATTTTTGCCAATTGACCTTTAAGGAGTCGGCTTCAACAGTACCTATAAAGTGAGTGGGCGGAACTATTGAAAATACTCGTGAGCCGTCGGGACCCTCCCACCAGAAGGTGTTATACTGCCACGGGTTAGTGTCATTCCAAATGCCCATTTTATGTGTAACAAAGTACTCAACACCGGCTTTTTTAAGAATTTGCGGCATTGCGTAGCCATTACCGAAAACATCGGGAACCCAGCACGTTTTGGGGGTAATGCCGAATTTTTTCTCGGCAAAGCGAATACCGTGGAGAAGCTGTCTTACAAACGATTCACCGGAAATAAGGTTGCAGTCCGGCTCAACCCACATAGCGCCGATGTATTCCCAGCGACCCTCTTTAATACGTCTTTGAACCTGCTCAAAAAGACCGGGGTAGCGGTTTTCCATCTCTATATATGTGGGAACGGTGCTCTGCGAGAAAATAAAGTCGGGATACTGCTCCATAAGACGAAGCATTGTAGCGTGGGTTCTGCCGAGCTTTCTTACATACTCCTTATATGCCCACATAAATACTATATCAAGGTGAGAATTACCGACAAGCGCAAGTCTGCCCTCGGAGGCATAGTTTTTGTTATCATAGATTTTTTCTTTAAGAATCTTTTGTGCCTTTAAAAGCTCATTTTTAAATTCATCGCCCTCAAGATCAAAGTTGACATAAAGAAAAGCCTCTTTGAGAGCCGCTCTTATTGTATCGCCGAGGCCTTTATCAAGCACGGGCATAAACAAAGCGTTAAATGCCGCCTTAAAATCCCAATAAACCTCTTCTATAACGGGGTCTACAACACCTATAAACGAGCACGAAAGTGTTTTTACGGTTGATTCGTTAGAGTGCCAAACGTAGTAGGACTCAATATCAACGTCATAGTGCTCGTCGCCCTTGGCGCAATTTGTAAGAAGAACGGAATTTCTGAACGGGTCAAGACCCTGATAAGGCTCACCGTTTAAGGAAAGAAGCGAGTCGCCGCCGAAATACACGTTAAGAGTCACCTTTTTCCCTTTAAAGCGAGCAGGCATATCAAAGGAGTTTTTAAAGAACGCACTCCAGCCGTTATTACCCCATTTATCGCCGACATTAAGTTCCTTCCATTCATCATAGAAAAACTCATAATCATCAACGCCCTTATAGATGCATTCCTTCATCTTCCATGCGGGAATTGACTCAATATCGGTATAAATACGTTTTTTGAGAGTTTTAAGCTTAACTGTTACAAGGTCATCAAAAGAGAAAATACCTCTCTGCTTACCCTTTGTGGCATCGCGCCAATCATCAACATGAGCATCCATTGCATCAAGCGAAGCAACGGCATCAAGATTTTTAATTTCTGCCAAAAAAATCTTCCTTTCTCAAATAAATTTGAAAGTACAGCTACAGTATACCATTTAACTTTCCGTTTTTCAATAAGCTTAATAAATAAAATATAATAA
>CAYQPJ010000013.1:38274-52408 GCA_964419515.1 uncultured Eubacteriales bacterium | reverse complement strand
GGCGTTCGGGTAACGCACGGTAGGGGCGTTTTTTAAACGCCCGCGTTCGCCGCAAGGCGCGACGTTTGTCGCGCAAATGCAAAATGCAAAATGCAGAATGCAAAATTTCGGAAATCGCCGAGGGCGATTTGATTTGTAAAGCCTACGGCGTACGATAAATGTGCGGTAATACCGCAATTTGCGGCGTTCGGGTAACGCACGGTAGAACAAACCCACCGAAACGCATACACAAATTGCAAAACCGCGCGATATCAGTCGAGCGCGCCCTCTCTCGGAAAGTCCGTTGCGGTGGTGCCGTAATATGCGAAGGTAATTTTGTTGTTTTCGTCGAGCTTTGCGAATGCGGGGAGACCTAATGCGTATTTCTCCTCGGGTGCGGTTATTCCGAAAATGAATTTTAAAAGCTCGGCATCGAAGAGCGGACTGTTTTCGCACGAGGCGCGGTAATTTTCAAATGCCTTGTCGCCGCCGAGGAGCTGAACGCCGGAATTACACGGGAAGCAATTGTATTTTCGGAAAATCTCACCGTTTTCGTCGGAAACAAGCGCATAATCGTGAAGCCTTTCTTCCTTTTTAACGGCCTCCTTTGACGACGGTACAAAAACAAGCGTATGCTTTTTCAATTCATCGTCGAGTGAGTCGAGAAAGTCAAAAAGCTCCTTTGAAAAATATGAGCCGAGCGGCCTTGAAAACGCAACGAGCTTTTTGTCCTTCGGTGCATCTTCAAAAGCGGCGCCTGCTTCAAGAGTAATATGTGTGGGCTTGCCGTGAGCTTTTTCGTGCTCGCGGCGTTTTTCTATGCCGTTTTTAAAGCGTATGAGTGCATTTTCGAGAGTCTTTTTTGCGCAAGCGAGATTGATTCTTTGAAAGCCTCTGCCGAGGATGCCGAACATTTCGCCGTTGTCGAGAAATATTTTTTCGCCCTCTAAAATTTCGCGCATTTCCTCGTGTGTAAAGCCCAAGCCGCGAACGTCAATCCATTGAAGATACGTTCCCTCAAGCGGTGAGCACACAACCTCGGGAAAGTTTTCTTTCATAAACTCTTCAACAAGCTCGGCGTTTTCTTTTATAACGAAAATCAGCTCATCAAGCCATTTTTCGCACCTGTTATATGCCGCCTCGCACGCTCTGTAGGCGAAAATATTAAGGTGGAAGCCGGCATCGAGTCCGAGGCAAAGCTGCATTTTTTCGCGAACCGCTTTATTTGCGATAATAATATTTGAGCATTGAAGTCCCGCAAGGTTAAAGGTTTTGCTCGGCGCGGTGCAAACGGCGCAATTATTTTTGATTTCCTCTGAAATTGTTGCCAAAACGGTGTGAGTAACGCCGGGCATAATAAGGTCATTGTGAATTTCGTCATCAATAACAAAAACGCCGTTTTCAAGGCAGGTATTACCGATAAAGGAAAGCTCCTCCTTGGTCCAAACCTTGCCGACGGGGTTGTGCGGATTTGAAATAATTACCGCTTTAACCTCGGGAAGTGCGCATTTTTTCTTAAAATCCTCGCGGTCTATTGTATAAACTCCGTTTGTGTTTACAAGCCTTGAGTATACAATGCCTCTGCCCATAGCCATTACGGACATATCAAACGGATAGTAAACGGGAGTTAAAATAAGCACAGCCTCGCCCTTGTTTACGGTAGCCTCCACAAGAAGCCTCAAGGCGGTAATTACGCCCGGTGTTCTTACAATCCAATCGCGTTGAACCTCAAATCCGTGACGGCGCAAAAGCCACGACTCAACGGCCTCAAAGTAGCTCTCGGTGGGGTCGGTATAGCCCAAAACGGAGTTTTCGGCCAAATCGCAAAGCGCCTTTTTAATTTCGGGCGCGGTGTAAAATTCCATATCCGCAACAGAGAGCGGAACAAATTCCGTTGTTGCGCCTTCGTTCCATTTTGCCGCACCGTCGCGGCTTCTGTCGGGGATGCTCGTAAAATCGTATGTACTCATAATTTTTTCCTTACCGTTTTAAATATTGCTTATAGCCGCTCCACTTTTGACCCCAGGCATTTGCCCAGGCTTCGCAATAAAGGCTGTAGTACGAAATGTTTTTCTCCTTGCGCATTTTTACAAAATACGGGAAGTTGCACCAAACAGCCGAGGGAAGCGCAATTACAATCCAATAAAGAGGCCCCAAAAGAAGGCACTGTATTGTGTGGCCGTATTCGTGAATGCGCGTATCGTGAAGCCAATCGAGCTTTTCCTTTTCGTCGCGTATAAAAATGAAAAGTCCGAGCGACACGCCTCCGAAGTTTTTCGGTACATATGTAATAAAAGCGTTGCAGAATTTTTCGTGGCGGTGACCCTTATACATAATAAGGTACGCTATAAGCCCTATAAGGTTTACGGGGAGCCCCCAGGTAAATTGCCAGAGGTAGAAGAAAAATCTGTCTGCGCCGGAGCACGCGATTTTTCGCGAATGCTTTTCAAGCTGCTTTTTCTTAGTCTTTTTTTGCTTTGCCATTTTAAAAACCTCTTTTGTTATAATGAATTTTCTTTTTTTAAAATTTCCGAATTTATTCTTTCGCGCGTTTTAAGAAGCCACGCGCTTTCGTGAGGATATTTGCGGAAGGTAAGCGGCTCGCAAAGCCCTTCTTCAAGAACCGACAGAGCGTGCTCTCTTGAGGTGAGCGCTTCAAGATACTTAAGCGCCCTAAGGTCGCAAAGACCCTCGTAAAAGACCTCGTGTCTCAGTGAATTTAAGGGTGTAAAATCCGCGCCCGGGTACACAACAAACGCATCGCCCGAGGGAAACGCGCCGCCTGCGGCTGTTTCCGAAAACGGGTCAAGCCGACGCTTTGAATATTGAGAATACCAAAAATTGTGACCCCATTGTAAAAAGCCCTCGGCGTTGTATTTGTAAAGAAGAAAGCCCAAAATGCGGTTGCGCACGGACATCATCGCGAAAAATCTGTTCGGTAAATATTCGCTCCCCTGTCCGCAGCAGTAATAGGTCCAGAAGCTTTTTACAACCGGGAAAAATCCGTCGGCATTGTTTTCGTTCGGAATGGGCGTGTCACAAAGCCCCTCTTTATAAAATTCAATATCGGAAAGTGCATCTATAAAGCGGTATTCGGGAAAAAGCGCGTGAAGCTTTTTCGAGGCTTTTTTGTAGCCTTCAAGGTCATCGAACGAGGGCTCATCCGAAACGTGCATGAAAATCCTGTTTTTTATGCCGAGCTTTTCGATTTCCCCGTTAAACGATGCGGCAAATTGCTCAAGAAAATCGGCGTAAGCTTCGCCCTGCGGGTCGGTATCCCAGCCGAAAATTCTTTTTTCCACCGAATTACCGGATTCATCATACGTCTCGGCAATGATTTTAGGCGCGGCACTTGCGCCCCATTGCGTAAAAAGGTGAGATATTTCAAACGCTTCTATTCCCAAGGAAAGGCACATCGAAACGTATTTTTCAAAATTTTCATAATCGAAGGTGTATTTTCCGTTTTTGCTTTGCTTGACAAAAACAAGCTGAACCGTCGGGCGCTCACCGCCTATTTCCGTATCAAGCGGCGGCGTGAAAATCGGAGTTAAAATCATATTCATACCGTGTATTACGGCATTTTTAATGTAGCTCTCGGCAAGGCGCCAATACTCCGGTGAAAAAATTTTTACGCCGTAGTGCGAGCAAAGACAGTCGTTGTGGAACCAATTTGTGTACAAAAGCTCCTGCTTTGGAAGCTCTTTGTCGAGAATGCTCGGGGCTATTGCTTTTTCAGCCGTAACGGTGCCGTTTTCATCGGTAATTTTGATTTTAATTTCCGCTTTGCCGGTGACGGTGTAAGGCGGCGCGCATTTAATCCACAGCGCGCTCCACTCGTTTTCATTAAGATGAATTTTACCGAATAAAGGCTCCAAAAGGTCCGGGTATGCCGGGTGCTCGGCGTAATAAAAGTCGTCGGCATCCTTATTTCGCGAGAGCTCCGAGGGCATATTTTTAACGGCGTATGTAAAAATATTTTTCAATTGCGAAGTAATTTCAACCGAAAACGCCTCCGGCTCGCCCTTTTCGCGTAAAAGCGCAATTTGAAAGGAAAAAGGCTCGTTTTTTAAAGCAGAAGCTTCTTTAAGCTCCGAAAAGTACGGCTCTTCAAGCGGAAAGACCTTTTCAAGAGAGGAAAAAAGCTTTATTTTCATAATTAAGCATCCTTTTTGTCAATGCCCTTTTTACGTAAGATAATGCAGGGAATAAGAATGAGTATCGCAAAAAGTCCCGCGGCAAGGAACATTTCGGCACACGGCTCGTAATTTTGAAGACCGTCGTCTCCGATGTATGAGCCGGAAGCCGAGGCCTTGCAAACGGCATCGCCTATTGTGGGACCTACCACCATGGGTATAAGCACAAAGAAAATCATACGAATGCCCTGGAAAAGACCTACCTTGTCCTCGGGGGTGTAGTCGCGAACGGTGGCGTTTATCATAATTCCCAAAAGCCCGTAGCCCGCAAAAAGCGGAACGGCGGCAATTACGAAGGAAGCGAGAGTGTGTGCAAACGATGCACCGATAAGTCCGCCCACGAAAAGCGCAATGGCAACAAAAAGAAGTGTGTTCTTTCCTACCTTGTCTATTAATTTTCCTATTAAAACAATCGCAACTCCAACGGCAATTACGCCTATTACGGCACCGATTACAAGACCGAGCTTTATTGAACCGTCCTCATTAAAGAGGTAGCCCAAAAGGTTTTCGATTTTAAGACCGAGCGAGTGGTCAAGGTATATAAGAAGATAAGGGAAGAAAACCTGAACAGCCGTCTGGAAAATGCAAACGCTTGCAAGAGCTAAATAAAGCTTTGAATTTTCCTTTATAACCGAGGGCTTAAAGCCGTAAACAAGGTCTGCCCAATAGCTCTTGTTAGGCTGCTTTTCGCCCGTTAATGAGTCCTTAAGCGTGAAAAGTCCTATAATTCCGCAAAGAATAACAAAGCCGCCTATGCAGAAGAAAAATACGGGATAGCCGCCTATTAAATCTATCATTCCGCCGAACGCCACAACAATAACCATGGCAACAACGGGTAAAATGGCAAGCACGCTTTCGGCGGTTGCACGATTTTTTACGGTTGTAACGTCCGTAATCCACGCGTTAAAGGCGGAGTCGTTGCTCGTTGAGCCCATAAAGGTCATTATGCAGTCCATAATAATTATAACAACAGCAGTCGCCGTAACAGTCTTAAGCGGGTCGCCGATTCCGAACAGCGCCGAAATGTTGTCCTTTGTAATAAAGCCGAAGGCAAAGGTTATTAAGCCCCAAATAATGTAGCCCGCCGAAATGAAAGCCTTGCGCTTGTTCATTTTGTCCGACAGATTGCCCATTATAAAGGTGGTAATAACAGCCGTAACGGCACTTAATGCCACCATAAGACGAATTGCCGTCATTGAGGAAAGCGTGCCCGTAACAGCACCGCCTTCGTAAACGGTGTTGTACATAAAGGTGTTGTAGTACATATTTTCAAGATTCCACGCAACCTGCCCCGTGAATCCGAATAAGCAAAGGTTAAACCAAATCCTGCCGGAAAGCTTACTCTCCGCAAGCGGCGATTTTGTACGTTTTCCCATAAAAACACTCCTTAAAGCTATTGCTTTTTGTTAATAACATTATAAGTCCCCTCAGCGCATTTGTCAATGAAAATGTAAGGGGATATTGTTCGGGGATATGTGTGAAAATGTGCGGAGAAATGTGTGTGAAGGGGCGGAAAATGTTCGAGTATATTTACGGTACGTAATATAAATCATTTGAAAAATTTATATTTTTCTTTGAAAGTGGTTAATAGGGAAAAGGACGTTTCCTCCGAAAATATTTGCTGTTTAAAATTATATTGTCGTTACGGAACTATTGTCGTTACGGTACTTTGCATAAAAAAGTACGTTTGTACGCTGCTGGACGATAGTAATTTGTCGAAAAATGTTTTATTATATATACAGATGCAATTATGTTGGGATATATAAAGTTATTTTGATGCGGAAAGATGATATGAAAGATAATCGATTAGACGATACAATCAGACTACAATGATTCCGAAAGCGAATCAAAATAACTTTTTGTATCGGAATATGAGATAATCGGCGATATATCAATGCTCACGAATGTATTTATCTTCGCTTTCGGTCGAAGATTTTCGGGAGAATTGGCGTCCTCATTGGCTTTGTTACCCTCCGTTTGCAATACGACAGTATTACTCAGTCGGGTGCCTCGCCACTGAGGACGCCGAACTCACGAAAAAATTATTGTAGGTTGATTGTATCGTTTAAACATTATTTAAGAAAAAAGAAAAAAATATAGAGCTTGTAATGAAAAATCAGTAAAACATTATTGATGAACATTCATTAATTTATTACATTTCAAGGTCGAATTTTTACATTCGTTAGCTAAGGCTTAATATTAATGTATATATTATTGTTAATTCGACAAAAATTGAGCAAATGTGTTCATTAGGTATGCAATCAAGATGGAGTAAAGGAAGGTATTCGTGATGAATTATATCATATCTGCCAACACAGACGTAGGAACAGTAAAAAGCACAAATCAAGATAGCTTATCGGTAAAAATAATAAACACATCTAACGGTAAAATGGCTTTTGCGATTTTGTGCGACGGAATGGGTGGTTTGGCGAAAGGTGAAGTTGCAAGCGCTGCTGTTATAAAAGCATTTGATATTTGGGTGAAAGAAAGACTTTCGCAATTATGTTTGTCGGGATTAAATGAAGCATCTATAAAGGCGGATTGGGAAGGTATTCTTACAAATCAAAACAACATTATTAAAAATTATGGGTCAAAGCAAGGTGTAAAGCTTGGAACAACCGCAGTGGTAATGCTTTTGACAGATGATAAATATTATGTAATGAATGTCGGCGATTCTCGTGCATATGAAATTGCCGACACATTGAGGCAAATAACCGCAGATCAGACCTTTGTTGCTCGCGAGGTCGCATTGGGGAACATGACTCCGGAACAGGCTGAGGTTGATCCGAGGCGAAGTGTATTGCTTCAATGCATAGGTGCTTCCGAAGTGGTTTACCCTGATTTTTTTGTTGGAAAAACAACGCAGAATTCTGTGTATATGCTTTGTTCTGATGGGTTTAGACATGAAATAAGCTCAGAAGAGATCTTTGCGAGCTTTTATCCTGGTTTATTGGTTGACGAAACAACAATGAACAATAATGCAACAGAGTTAATAGAACTGAATAAGCAACGTAACGAGCGAGATAATATCTCGGTTGCGTTAATCAGAACATATTAAGGAGAAGAAAAATGCTGGAAATAGGATCGCTTGTTGATGGGAAATATAAAATATTAAATAAAGTCGGTCAAGGCGGTATGAGCGTTGTATATCTTGCGATGAATGAAAAAGCCAATAAACAATGGGCTGTAAAAGAGGTTCGCAAGGATGGTGTGTTGGATTTTGAGTCAGTAAAGCAAGGGCTTGTTGCCGAAACAGATATATTGAAAAGACTTAGTCATCCAAATTTACCAAGTATTATAGATGTTATTGATACGGAAGATTCGTTTATAATTATTATGGATTATATTCAAGGTAATTCATTAAATAAAGCATTGGATGAGTTTGGTGCGCAGCCGCAAGAAATGGTTATAGAGTGGGCAAAACAGCTGTGCGATGTACTTGGATATTTACATACAAGAACTCCTGCGATTATTTATCGAGACATGAAGCCCGCAAACATTATGTTGAAGCCGGATGGAAACATTACACTCATAGATTTCGGTACGGCTCGTGAGTATAAAGAAAAAAATCTTGCGGATACAACTTGTTTAGGAACGGTTGGGTATGCCGCGCCGGAACAGTTTGGCGGGATGGGTCAAACCGATGCAAGAACGGATATATATTGTTTAGGCGCAACTCTTTATCATTTGGTGACAGGTATGAATCCTTGTGAACCACCGTATGAGATAAGGCCTATTCGCGAAATTAATCCGACATTGTCAAGTGGGTTAGAAAGAATTATTTTAAAATGTACGCAAAGGAACCCGATTGACAGATATCAGTCTTGCGCAGAGCTTATGTATGCGTTAGAGCATTATGAAGAAATAGATGATATTCACAGAAAAAAGCAAAAAAAGCGTTTGGGTTCATTTGTTCTTACATCTGCACTTACCGTTGTATTTGGAATGTTGTCATTATTTGGCTATTTTGCGGCAGAAAACAAAAAAAGTGAGAATTATGAAGTTATTTTAAAATCTGCTGAGTCCGCAGATGATTATTATGAGGCGATTTTGACCGATCCGACGAAGGTTGATGCATATTTGCAATTAAATAAGTTTTTGACCGAGGATTTTATTTTATCAAAAGAAGAAGGACAACAATTATTGAAGTTGCAAATAGGTCTTGACAGTAAAAAATCAAACGGGTTTTCTGAAAATGTTGAGGTGCTTGAACGGTTAAGGACAGAAAATCCCAAGAACTATAAAGCTATGTGCTATGAAATAGGACAGTCTTTTTTGTTTTATTATGATGTGAATATGGATGGCGATAGATATTTAAATGCCGCAAAATGGTTTGAAGAAGCAAAAGATGAATACCCGATAGCAGGGATTTATTGTGATATATCCAATTGTCTTGAGCTTATAAATCAATATAACGGTTCGAAAATCAAGCAAACAGAAAAGATGTATGAGGAATATAAAAATTTGTGGGGTATGATTACAGAGCTGAAGCTTAAAGCGGATGAGTTTGACAGTGTTGATTCAAAGCTTCAGGTTTGGAATGAAATATGCGATATGATTAACAATAATGTGGCGCCGTTTCTTGAGGTCACAACTCAAGATTCGATGATAAAGCTACTTGATGAAATTTCGAAAGGGCTTGGCAATGTTAATCAATCGATTTTGAAAGAGGATACGGAAGGGTTGAAAAAATCGATAGCGGAAACAAAAAGAAAAATACAGTCAGCAAAAATAGAAGGAGGCAATATTAAATGACATATGATGTATACAGATATATATTTATCGGGGCTGCCTTACTTTGCGGAATAATGTTTTTGGTTTCTGCTTTTTTGTTTATTTTTCTTAAAATACCTAAGATTATAAGCGACCTTTCGGGAGCTACAGCTCGAAAAGCAATAAAAAATATAAGAGAGCAGAATGAGTTAACAGGTGACAAGGCGCACAAGGTGAGCGCTTTTAATCAAGCGCGTGGGAAATTGACGGATAAAATCACCCCATCCGGCAACATCATTAAAAGCTCACAAGAGCAAATGTATGGTATAAACACTACTAAAATAAGTACCGAGCAGCTTTCGCCGGATAAAACGGGAGTAGAAACCACTGTATTGACAGCGGATGAAAACACAACTGTTTTATATGCATCTTCCCCGGAAACAACTGTTCTTTCGGGAGAAATGTCAGCGGGAGAAACGGCGGTGCTTGTATCACCTGCCATTAACAATGAAACTACTGTTTTGAGTGATGTTAATTCATATTTCAATGTGGAATATGAAATTACATTTATTCATACCGATGAAGTGATAGCATAGGAGACGGTTTGATGAATAATAAAAAAGATAGTATTTGGATGGGCATATCAATTGCTTTTCTATTAATGCTTTCTATAAGCTTTTTGTTAATGCTGCCGGAAGATGATTCCTCGATTGTAGAAAAATCTGTTTTTATGTTTGTTTCCGGTGGAATGTTTTGGGTGTCAAGCATAATGCTTGTTATATCTCAAATTGTTTTATCAAGACAAAGGAAAAAATGGTATGCAGTTAACAAGGTGCGAAAAGATATCGGGAGTCGTCGATTGGGCGTAATATCGTTTTTCAGCAACACGCTTGCCACTGTTGCGGATATTATATCTGTGTTAAGCTTAGTAGGTTTGGTCATTGCTATGGTTGCTTCAAAAGGCGGCGGCTATATTTGTTTTGTTTTAATTTCAATCTTTGTTTTCTCTTTTGGTATGCATTGCATACTTAATGGGAGAGTTTACTATTTTGTAACAAACAAAAAGAAGCTTCTTAAATATATTGAAGCGAATAATTAAAATGATTGAGAGTGGTATAAAAATGAGTAGGTTTAAAACGCATATTTCTTTAAAATTGTTAGCGATATTTTTGGTGTTGGCAATGATTGTGACAATTCTGCCTCCCGCAATATTTGCTTCGACAGATCCTTTGGGCTTAGTTGAGGGGCTTGTATCCGGCGCTACTGTTTCGGATAATAAAGTGGTGTTCGCAAATCCGGTTTTGGAGTGGTCCTTGAAAGATGCTGCTGTAGGTAAAGAGACGGATGGTTATTGGATTGGCATAAAAGTCACCGCTCCCGCCGAAATAAATGCAGAGGTTATAAAGAATGCAAAATATAAGTCCGGAGTCGGAGAAGCCCGTGATTTTTGGACGAACAAAAACTCTTCCGATGGAGATTCTGTGCACTATATTGAATTATGGGAGAGCTTAAATGAGGCTGTTCTTAATGATGCTGTTTTAAATAGTCGAAAAATAGTTTTTGATTATAGCTTTGATTGGGATAATAACGGTACATATGAGCAACCGATAAGCGTAGAGATAAATCCCGATAATACAGTATTGAAAAAAGACGGAACACAGATATATCCGACAGCTTCAAACATCGCAGAAGTAGAAGCGATTACCACAGGTATTGCTGTAACAGATAGTGGTAAAAATATAGTTTATTTAAACAATAACGAAATAAGAATAACTAAGGAATTAGCAGATATATCAGCCGGCAAAGATTCCGATGGGTATTGGATTGGGTACAGTATTATTCCATCGAAATCTGTGACGGCAAAAAGTGTAAATTATCAAATATTGACTGCCTCCGGCTGGGACACGGGTAATACCGGAACACTTGATTTATCAAAGGTTGTTGATGGCAGAGTGCCGATGTGGCATGAAATAACCGAGGATTATCTTGTTGATGCGATAGAGACTAATGATAACATTACGTTTACAACTCGCTACGATTGGGATAATGATGGCGTTTTTGAACAGATAATTACATTAAAGATAGATCCGTTGAAAACAGTGCTTCTTGACAGTAATGGAGAGCAGGTGTATCCGTATCTCGGAACGGTAACTCCGTTGACCGGAGGTACTCTTTCCGGCAACACCTCGAACCTTAAGCTGGAAATAAGTAAAGTGAGTCTTGAATATTTAAAAACCGGTTCTGTAGCCGGTGTTTCTGCTGATGGTTGGTATGTTGGCTTTAAAGTGACCGCTCCGGAAGGGATCGATAGTGATTTATTGGAAAATACGGTTTATTATGTCAAAAAAACAACGGCAGATGAATCAGGTTGGACAAGTAGTCAAATGTTTGATTTCAAATCAACGAAGACTGCAGCGAATGAAATAGTATTTTGGGAGAAGCTTACACCTGAAATCATTGAGGCATATGAAAAAATTAAAAAGAATATTTCTGTTGAATACTCCTTTGATTGGGACGGCGATACCGTTAACGAACAAATTATAACGCTTAGCATTGTTCCGGGAAGCGACATTGTTTTTAAGAAGCTTCAACAAACGGGATTTGCTTTTGTTGACCCCGCCCCGATTGATAAATGGGTTGGGCAAACATATACCAACACTGCTTCCGGTGGCGAGGGAAGCGGTGCGATAACCTATAGCATAGTTTCAGGTAATGAAATAGCGACAATTAATTCTGTAAGCGGCGAGCTTTCTTTTAGCGGAATAGGTACTGTGACGGTAAAAGCGATAAAAGCAGCAGATGATTTATATGATTCTGCAGAGGCCGTATACACTGTTAAAACATATAAAAGTGCGCAAAATATTTTTAAGTTTAAAAACAGTAACAGTAAGATTACCGTTGCATTCAATACTGCCGAATTTTTGAATATAGCCGAAGGCGGAAGCGGAACGGGAGCTGTAACATACGAAGTTATTCCTGCCGGACAAAAGATTGTCAATCTTGATAAAAATACGGGAAAAGTCAGTTTTTTAACTGCCGGACAGGTTACAATTAAAGCAACCAAAGCCGGCGATGAGCATTATGAAGAGATTACAACAACATATATACTTGATATAGAAAAATCAGAGCAAAGCAAGTTGTCTTTTAAAAATACAGCGCCGTCAAGTATTGCGTACAGTAAAAATGAAAAAAATGTTTTCATTGTAGAAGGCGGTGACGGTACAGGTGAAATAAGCTATTCGATAAAGAGCGGTAGTGATTATGCCTCTATAAACGAAAAGACAGGAGCTGTTACAACTAAAAAGGCCGGTGGTTCGTTTACAGTTGAAATTGTAAAAGCCGCAGACGACGGTTATGAGGAGTCCGAAGCTCTTATTGCGACTGTATATGTTGATTATGCAGAGCAAAACGGATTTAAGTTTGCTGACAGTAATCCCGGTTCGGTAAAATATGGTGTAAACGAAAACATATATGAGAATAAGGCGAGCGGCGGTGAATCGACAGGAGGAATTTCATATGCATTTGCAGATATGGAGTCTGCGCAGATTGCAGATATAGATGCCGAATCCGGAATTGTTACAATTAGGGCTGCCGGAGTTATAAGAGTGAGAGCAACAAAGCTCGGTGATGATTGTTATAAATCAGCAACAATTGAATATTTGCTAAATGTTGAAAAAGGTGATGCAAGCTTCAATATCGGCGATGTGGAATTAACGTATGGAGCTAAAGAGTATGAGCTCGTTCCGTTAAATGTAGTTGGTTCAAATAATTTTGAATATTCTATAATAGGCGAGAATAAAATCGGTGCTTCTGTAGATAATGCAGGCAAGGTGACTTTTGCGGATTCTAAAGAAAAAGTCGGGAGTATTACCATTAATGTTAAAGAAATAACCAACGCTCAGTATAACGAATGCATTAAAACATTAACGTTAAGCGTTTCTTACCTTCAAACCGAAGAAAAGCCGGAGGTTTACGGAGAAAGCAAAAATAAGTCTGGATGGTACACCGGAACAGTAACTGTAACAGCTCCGAAAGGATATGAAATCAGTTATTCAAACGAGTTATCGACCAACGATTGGTCCGATAAAATTACAGTTGATGGCGAGGGACAGCATTCTTTAAGCGTGTATTTGAAAAAAGGGGATAAAATTACCGATGCTATTTCACTTGAAACGCTTAAAATTGATACAAGTGCGCCCGAAAATGTTAAAATTATATATAATACGCCTTTTATCGAAAAGCTTTTAAGCGGAATAACCTTTGGTATTTTTGATATTGATAGCGTTGAAGTTACTCTTGAGGCTACAGATGATATTTCCGGTGTAAATAAATTAACGTATAATTTAGGTGCAGAGGATATTGAGGTTGACCAAAGTGAATTCACCGAGGTTGATAACGGGACTGTTAAATATACATTTACAATTTCGGCGGAATATAGGAATAAGGTAACAGTTGTTGCAACCGATGTTGCGGGTTGGAGCACAAGAGTTACCGAGAGCGGTCATGTTTTGGTCGTTGATAGTATTAATCCCATACTAACGGTGCTTCATGAGTTTTCAGGTGAAAATCAAAATAAGGGCGGTGCTATATATACAAACGACAATTTGTCGATTAAGTTTGAAATAAAAGAATCTAATTTCGATATTCGTACTAACGATCCTGTTTTAACAATTGGAACTATAACCGCTTCGCTTATTTGGTCGTATGATTCAGAAAGGGATGTTTGGTGTGCTTCACAGGATATTTCCGGTGATGGTACATATGCTTTGAAGCTTGTATTTTCCGATGCGTCGGGTAATGCTATGACGGAATACAGTGAAACCGTAATAATAGATAGCAAAAAACCCGTTATAGAAACATACTATTCTGATTTTGGTTTTGTTAAAGATGATATATATAATTCGTCACGCAGTTTGAGAATTAAAGTTACCGAAACCAATTTTGATCCTTCCTGCATTGATGTTGATATCACCGCTGTTGATATTAATGGAGCACAGGTGGATATTTCGTCTAAGAAATACGGAGAATATATAAAGAATCCTTTAAATTGGACAAATAACGGCGATATTCACACGATTATTCTTCCTTTATTTGATATAGATGCTATTTATTCTGTTGATGTTTCTTGTGTTGATTTGGCGAGTAACAGTGCCGATGATTATGAAAAAGATATATTCGTAATTGATAAGAGTGTAACGTCAGCAGAGGGAATAAAAATAGAATACAGTACGCCTGTGATAGAGAAGGTA
>CAYQPJ010000013.1:3660-38174 GCA_964419515.1 uncultured Eubacteriales bacterium | reverse complement strand
CGGTAAATCTTGCGGATAAAGCGGGAAATACAGCCGAGAAAGCCGATAAAAAGGTAATAGTGGCAGATAATATTACGCCGACATTGTCGTATAAATATACGTTTACAAATGACCAGGTAAATGAAGTGAACGATATTTATTATACGCAAGGAGAAACAAGGATAGAATTCACAATAGATGAAGCAAACCTTGATTTAAGCTTAAAGAAGGCAGAAGGCGAAGAAGCGGCGGCAACACCCACAATTACGGTAAACGGTAATGTACAGGATGTGAAGTGGCAAGTAATAGAGGGAACGGATAAGCAGTCTGCAACAGTTACTTTGAGCGAAGACGGGGATTATATAATAGCAATAACCTACAAGGATCGTTCCGACAATGAAATGGGTTCTTACAGTAAAGAAATACATATAGACGGAAAAGCTCCCGAAATAGAGGTAAGCTATGATAATAACGAGGCTCAAAATACAAATAATTACAAAGCAAACAGAATTGCAACCGTAAAAATAACAGAGCATAATTTCAATTCGGAAGACGTAAGGCTTACGGTAACGGCAAAGGATATATTCGGAAAATCTGTGGATATATCGGAAAAGAAGTATGCCGAGTATGCAAAGGATAAGGCAAATTGGAAGCAGTCGGGAGATGTATGGGAGCTTGATACCGCAGGAATGGTATTTGATAAGGAAGCAATTTATACAGTAAGACTTGAATGCGGAGAACTTGCCGAAAATGAAGCGAGCGCATACGAAACGGAGTTCGTAATTGATAAGAGCGCAACGTCAGCAGAGGGAATAAAAATAGAATACAGTACGCCTGTGATAGAGAAGGTAATAGAGGGAGTAACCTTCGGTTTCTATAAAGCAGATGTAAAAGTAAAGGTAACGGCAGAGGATGAAATCTCCGGAGTGGATTATTTTGAAATAACCTACACAAAAGAGGCCGGAGCAAGCGATAAAAATGCCGCGACATTTACGACAGACAGGCTTGAAGCAAGACAGAGCAGTGAAAAGAAGTCCGAGTTTACGGCGGAATATACTATTCCTGCATCGGCGCGCGGAACGGTTTCGGTAAATCTTGCGGATAAAGCGGGAAATACAGCCGAGAAAGCCGATAAAAAGGTGGTTGTTGTTGATGATAATTCTCCGTTGAGGGAAGTAATTTATACACCTTATAAGGTTTTGGATGCAACGACAATGTTAGAGGTTGAAAGTTATACCGAAGGCGATAATTCGATTCTATATTATAAAGATGCGGCAACTATAATATTTAAGATATCAGAGCAAAACTTTGACCTTTCGCTTGAAAACACGGAGGATAAGCCGGTTATAACGGTTAATGGAAAAACGGTTAACGTAGAATGGTCTAAAGCTCAAGGTGATGTATGGGTAACTTCATACACGATAGAGGATGATGGTGATTACACAGTAGCTATGACATACAAGGATTTATCGAATAACGAAATGATAACGTATGAGTCCTGTAAAATAGCTATAGATTCAACGTCACCAATAATAGATGTGAAGTACAGTGACGGTGTGGCAACTCAAGAAAGAGATGGTTTGAAATATTATAAATCAGCACAAACTGTTGACATTACCGTTACAGAGCATAATTTCCTTGCAGATGATGTTGTTGTTGAAGTAACAGCACAAGATATTCAAGGCAACAAGGTTAACATTGATTCAAAAAAGTATGCCGAATATGTGCGTGACCGCAATAATTGGATCCACGTCGGAGATACCCATAAGCTTAATACAGAGGGCATGGTATTTGATATTGATGCAATATATTCTTTTGATATTTCATACGATGATATAGCTGATAATATATCAAATGAGTACACACAGGATAACTTTGTTGTTGATTGTTATGCTCCGGAAAATATAAAAATTCAATACAGTGAGTCTGTTATCAGCAAGATTTTCGCTGCGGTAACCTTTGGTTTTTATAATCCCGATGTGACTGTAACAGTATTTGCGGATGATAGTATTTCGGGTGTTGATTATTTCTGTTGGAGTTGTATCAAGGAAGAGCAGGCAAGCGCGATTAATCCGGAATCTGTAAGAGGTGAAATATATTCAAAAGATATAACGTATACAGCTAACGGCATGACAGCGAAAGCAAGCTTTGTGATACCTGCAAATATGAGAGGTTCGATTTCTGTAAAAGCGGTCGATAAATCCGGCAATAACAGTGAATATACAGATAGTAATAAGATTGTTGTAGTGGATAATGTTGCCCCTGCAATAAGTATTGAGTATGTTGCTACCGATGCGGAAACAAAGGTTCAATTTACAGATGAAGCACTCGAAACCGTTAATACCTTTGATGAGGCAACAACTGCATATTATAATGGAAATGTTACTGCTAAAATAACAGTTAATGAAGCCAATTTCTTTGAAGGTGTTCTTGCTGAAGACGGAATTATACACAAGCTGGGAATTCGTCTTATAAAAACAAACGAAGAGGGCATTTCAACTGCTGTTGAGTTTGTTCCAACAGGAGCAACACCGCTTTATGATAATACCGAGCCCGTTTATTTCGATTGGGTTTCTGATGGCGATGTGCATACATTTGAAATTTCGTACATTGAAGAAATGGATTATGTATTGGAGCTTGAATATGTGGATTTTTCAGCAAATGATGCAGCAATTGTTTCTAATGATGGTTATGACGGTGAAGCATCTTATGTTTCAAAAACAATAACTGTTGATAAAACGGCTCCGATTGTTTCTGTTGAATATGCAAATGCCAATGTGATTCATGAGATTGACGGCAGAAAGTATTTTGATGAAATTCAGACTGCCAATATTACCGTAACCGAACATAACTTCAGGGCAGATGATTTCACAGCAACGGTAACAGCTGAAAATGTCATTGGTGAGGCTGTAACTGTTCAGGATTTCAAAAAAGTATTATCAGATAAATTGAATTGGACAAGGAGTGGCGATACATATACTGCTGTAATAGAATATTCGGTGGATGCAAATTATTCGTTTGATTTCGTATACAGAGATCTTGCTCAAAATTTTGCTGATGAATACGACCGGGATTTGTTTACTGTAGATACAACACCGCCGGAGAACTTAACAGTTTCATATAGCACAAGCGTTCTTGATAAAATTTTGGAGTCAGTGACATTTGGTTATTATAATGCAGAAATGACTGTTACAATTACCGCGGATGACGATACGTCGGGAATATACTATTTTGTTTACAGTTATATCAAGAGTTCAGGAGTCAGTGAGGTTAATGCCGAGTTGATTATGGACAAGCTTGATACTGCCAATAGAAATATAACTTATGATGGTACTACGGCAATAGCGACCTTTAGCATACCGAAGTTTGTTCTTAAGGGTGATAACCAATTTAACGGAACTGTGGAGTTTACTGCTTATGACCGTTCGGAAAACAATGCAGAAAAGGTTGATAACAAGCGAATTGTTGTGGATAACATATCGCCTAAGTTTAAAATTACCTATAATGAGCCAATTCGAAAGGTTAACGATATTTCTTATTATAATGGCAGCATTGACACGAAAATCATTATAACTGAGGCCAACTTCTATAAAGAAGATGTAAAGGTTGTTGTTACAAGAGATGACGTAAGCTATCCGGTAGCTGTTAAGTGGCTTGATGAGAATGTTGATGTACATTGCGGAACATTTACGCTTAATACTGACGGTGACTATATTGTTACGGTTAAGTATACCGATCGCTCAGGAAACGAAATGGCAACCTATAAGTCTAACAGATTGACGATTGATACTAAAGCGCCTACGGTTAATGTAACGAATATAAAGAATAATTCGGCCAACAAGGATGAACATTTCGGGTTCAGTATTACAGCTAACGACATTAATATTGATGAAACATCGTTTAACCCGATTTTGACTGAGGTTGTCAGAAATTCAGACGGAACATATGAAACAAAAACAGTTTCATTAGGCGAGATGAAGACTGTCGAATCCGGCAAAACATATACATATATAGTAGATAATCTTACCGAAGATGCTGTTTATAAGCTCGTATGCTCGTTAAAGGATATGTCCGACAACTCATATTCTAAGATTCGTCTTGATGATGGTAATGAATATGATGAAGTAAGATTTTCTATTAACAGAAACGGTTCAACATTCTCTGTTGATGAAAGTACTGACAAGCTTGTAAACAAATATTATGTATTTAACGTATATGATAATGTTGTTATAGAAGAGATTAATGTTGACCCTGTTGAAGAATACACTGTAAAACTTAACGGAAATATTTTAAAAGAAGGTTCTGATTATACAACAACACTGACAAATAAAGAAGGCGAATGGAGTAAGCGTACATATATTATTTTAAAATCTCTTTTTGAAGCTGAGGGCGAATATAATGTTGTTGTTGAGTCAACGGACAAAACGGCTACGACAGCGTACAGCGACGTTAAGAATTTAAAAGTGAAATTAGTTGTTGACAAGACTGCACCCGCACTTACAATTAGTGGTCTTGAAAACGGTGGGCGTTATCAAGTTCAAGAACAAACAGTTACTGTAATTCCTACTGATGACGGCGGTAGATTATACAGTATGAAAGTTATTGTTTTGGATTCTAACGGCGAACCCATTAAGGATGCGGCAGGAGCGGATATAAGCATTAGATTTGAAATGTCCGGAGATGAATTCCGAGCATATTTAGATGAGAACGGCGGGAAGTTAACATTTACAGTTCCCGAGGGTCTTGAAAATCAGGTTCAAATAATTTGTAATGACTGTGCTTATGATGCAGATGGACATACAAATGAGTATAATAAGACTTTTACAAAGATTACCGTTTCTCAAAGTGGATGGGTTATTTTCTATGCTAATAAAACACTGTTTTATTGTTCAATTGCCGGTGGAATTGCTCTTGCAGGTGCTGCAACGCTTCTTGTATTTTTGAAAAAACGCAAGAAGGAAAAAAAGAAATAATATAATTAAGCCCTCGCCGTCAAGAAAGATGCGGCGAGGGCCGGCTTCTAAACAATCGGATCATTTCGGGTGAAGCGATTTAAACGTCGCGCGTTTTGAAGGAGATGGGGAAATATGTTTGAAATATTTGTTTGCGATGATGACACTAATATAACAGATTTTTTAAAATTCTTTATAATGAAGCATTTCGGGAGTAATTATAAAGTTGTTGCAATGAATCAATGTCATGAATTGATAGGTATGATTGAAATGAACGAGCATGTGCCGGATATTTTGATAATGGATATTAATTTAAAAGACGGTAATGGCATTGACATTGTAAAACATTTGCAATTTGCATACCCGCAGTTGAAGGTTATTTATTTAACCGGTGTAATTAATTATGCAACAACCATTTTTGAAACTAATCCATCATATTTTTTGGTTAAGCCAATAAACGAAAACAAGCTTTGTGATGCAATAATCAAAGTTACCCGTCAAATTGAAGCAGATAGAGCTGATTCTATAATAGTTAAAACCAGCGGTTCTGAAATGCTGTTATGCCGTAAAGATATTGTATATATCGAAAGCCAGGGGAGAAAGCTTGTATTGTATATGGTGGATGGAAAGAAAAAAGAAATATATGAAAAAATGGACGTTATTCAAGAACAGATGGGTGCAACGTTCATTAGAAGTCACAAAAGCTTTTTGATAAATATGAAATATATTGTAGAGAGAACAAGCAAAGAGTTCTATTTGTCAGACGGAAAGGTTTTGCCGATAAGCAAACCAAATTTGAAAGAAGCGAAAATTAGATTTGTTTCGTATCTTGGTGAAGCATGATGAGTGCGTTTGTTTACGAAACTATCGTATATGTGATAGAGTCATTAATATCCGGCGTTTTTATGATGAATATGCTTAGTGAAAAGCATAAAAAGATGCTACATATCATTCTTTGGGTTGAAATTGTTGTTGCAATAATTCTTTGTACACCGGCATTTTCATTTTTTCGAATACTGACGATAGCGTTTTTTGAGGTCATTTATACATACAGTATGTATGATGATGAAATTAAAAGGAAATTATTTGTATTTGTTTTTAAAGAAATATTGCTTATTGGCGCGTCGGTATCGTCATATGCAGTTTATTCGATTTTAATTGACGATCATGCTGATTTTATTTCGGGTTGCAAGGGCGATAATTGTACGTATTGTTTGTTGTATTTGCTGATGTTTTCGGTTTTAACTTCCGTTGTTTTGCAGTTTATTCAAAAAAGGAAAAATGCGGAGTTGCTTTGGGTAATCGGAACTCAAATGGTACTTGGTTTTGGAGAAGCGGCGGCAGTTTTGGGTGTTGCGATTGCGGGCGGCGGTGTTATAAATTCGGCTGAGTCGTTTTATGTGATTGTTGCAGTTGTTTGTATGGTAGCAACAAATATATCGATCGGTATGTTGGCGCCGTACTTGTTAACTCTGGTAACCATGGAAACAAATATGGATTATGGGCAAGAGCTCAGTAATATGGAGTATAAATATTATGAAATGTCTGTTGAAAATGAAAAAAAGTTGCATGTAATCCGACATGATATTTCGAATCAGATACAAACAGCGTATTCTCTTATAAGTAACGGTCAAACACAAAGTGGCTTGGAGCTGATAAATGAGCTTAAGTTAAGATATACTCTTGCGGAGAAGATGGTATATTGTAATGTTCCGGTTATTAATATAATTCTTTCGAATAAGAAAAAAGAAGCAATAGAGAACAATATAGAGATGCATATACATGTAAAGGAGGATCTTGACAATGTACCGATAAGCGATTTTGATATTTCAACCGTGATTTGTAATTTGCTTGACAACGCAATACGCGGATGTATTTGCAGCGAGCAGACAAGACCTCGTTTGATAGTCGAAATTTTGCAAAAAAATCAATATCTTGTTGTGAGGGTTCTTAATTCTTGCAAAATATTAATGAATATAGAGAGTACCGATAAAATTGAGACAACAAAATCAAAAAGTCAGGCGCATGGATTGGGAATGCCTATAATTGCAGGAATTGCAAAAAAATATAAGGGGGATTTTGTTGTATCTGCACAAAACGGTATTTTTACAGCGACAGTTATTATGTCAATAAAGGCTTAAATCAAAACAATAGATAAAAATATTTGATTAGGTTACTGTTTGAGGTGAAATAAATGGATATAAATCAAGTATGGCCTGAGTGGAACGAGGATTGTGTTCTGGGAGAAGGGTCTTTCGGGAAGGTGTATCGTGCAAAGAGGATTGAGTATGGCAGAACTTTTTATTCTGCAATCAAAGTTTTAACGGTGCCGAAAAATCAGCAGGAAATAAAGCTTGCACGTTCTCAAGGAATGAACGATTCTGAAATTTACAGTTATTTTAGAGGGCTTGTGGATAGCCTTTTAAATGAAATAACATTAATGGATAATTTAAAAGGCGCAAATAATATAGTTGCCATAAATGACTATAAAATTATTGAAAGAGAAGGCGAAATAGGCTGGGATGTGTTTATTCGCATGGAGCTCTTAACTCCTTTTGACAGCTTTATTTCAAATCCGGGATTTTCGCAAAAAGATGTAATACGGCTCGGTGTGGATATTTGCACCGCACTTGAGATTTGTGAGCAAAACTGTATTGTTCATCGTGATATTAAGCCGGATAATATATTTATTTCTCGTTTTGGTGAATATAAACTCGGCGATTTTGGAATTGCAAGGAAATTAGAGACAACCAGAGCTAATTTATCACGAAAAGGCACATTGAATTATATGGCTCCGGAGGTATATAAGAGTGAAGAGTATGGACCGAATGTTGATATTTATTCTTTGGGACTTGTTTTATATACACTTCTCAATAATAACAGAACGGCATTTCTCCCTTCATATCCGCAACCGATTTCATACAACGATAATGAGGAAGCGCTGTCGAAAAGGTTGTCCGGTGTCGCTTTACCGCCGCCTTGCAATGCAAATCCTTCATTAAGTGCAACGATTATGAAGGCGTGTGCATATAGACCTCAGGATAGATATCAAACGGCAACAGAGTTTAAAAATGCTTTAATTGCCGAATGGAATGTTATTGTTCAATCCGGAGAAAATCATGGGATTCAGTCGGATTTAATGCGCTTTGATGTGAATATAGAAGAAAGATTAAAAAACACAACAAATGATATGACTGCACACGGTAGGTTGGTTGTCGAGGAGTATTCACAGGATACAGAGGTTTTGGGTCAAGAAATAAACAGTAATACGTTTCTTTCAAACAAAACAGGGTTATATCAAAATGAAGAAACGTATGCTGCGTCGGCTTCGTATGGGCATAGTTCAAATAAGGTGTGCAGGGTTATAGCGCTTCCGATGGCCATTATTAATTGTGTTCTTGCCTTTGTTTTGATGTTTAAAGCAGAAAAAAGTGTGATTGAGCAAACCGTAAGCATCTCTCTCTTGGGTGTGGGAATAAGCATTTTGCTTGCCGAGCGAAATAAAAAAGCGGTGGGAATATCCGTAGCAGCGCTTTCATTGTCATATATCGTTGAAGGAGTATTAACTTTAATCGGAGGGCTTCAAAACAGTGTGCCCGTTGCCGCAATTGTTGTTGCTTTATCGGGTGTGTTAATGTTTTTTGGCGGTGTTGCAATGGTTTTTCAAAAGAATCCAAGATTTGGTGGCGCACTGTGTGTATATGCTTTAGTGATCGAGTGGTTGTTCAATATTTATTCTATTATAAATAAGACTTATGATTTTTGCTTGTGGCATATTTGTTGCAGTATCTGTATGATAACTGTGCTTATTTGGTCATATGGATATAAAAATGAGGGGAGTCTTTCGGGCGGAAAAATGTTTTTGCAAATAATAACCTATTTTTTATCGGCGATAGTTGCTATACAGGCAATAGTTTTTACGGTAATGGCATTTTAATTATTAGGAGGAAGATATGGTTTTTAATTATAACGCAGCATGTGGATCGTTTTTAGGAAACGGCCGAAATGATAATGAGGATAATTTTTATTTTAATAAAAAGCATTTATCTGTACCGAATAAAGGTTTAAAAAATCCGATAAAGTGTAAAGGAAACACAAGCGAAGCGATTGTTTTTGCGGTTTTCGACGGCATGGGTGGCGAATGCTACGGTGAGGAAGCAGCTAAGATTTCGACTGAGGTTTTCAGCGATGAATTCAAAAAACTTGAAGAAATAGCAATGTCCGGAAAGGCGTTTTTGTATAGTGCTTGTGAACGAGCAAATAAAGCTATAAACGAATTGAGAGAAGATAAGCAGCTTTCTTCAATTGGCTCGACTGTGGCGGCAGTTTATATTTCGCAGGACGAGGTGGTTGCTTGCAATGTTGGTGATAGTAAGGTTTTCAGAATCAGAGATAGAAAAATGCATCAAATATCACAAGACCATACGGATGAAAAAATATTGGCTTCAATGGGGATAAGCAAAAAGCCGGTTCTTTTGCAATATTTAGGTGTTCCCGAAACTGAGATGTGTGTAGAGCCATATGTATCAAAAGGGGATATACGCTCAGAAGACGTGTACGCTTTGTTATCAGATGGTGTTACAGATGTTGTTGGATTAGATGAAATGTATAGAATTATTTGCGAGAATGATGCAACTGAAGCTGTAAGGCAATTACTTGCAGAGGTTGCAAAGAAAGACGGAAGCGATAACGCTACTGCTATTGTGATTAAATTAGCTTAAATGGAGATGAACGGTAATGGATATAGATCAGGATTTGGTATTAAAGTTAAAAAAAATAGTAACCGAGGAGCTCCCTTTGAGTAAGTTGAGCGATGAAGAATTAACTGCTGAAATAGAGGGCATTGTAGATGAACAAACACGGGGGCAATATTGTCCGATTCAGGTTCGAGTAGATCTTGTTCAGCAGGTTTACAGCTCTATAAGAGGCTTTGGATTGTTGGATTCCATAATAAGTGATGATTCTATTACAGAAGTAATGATAAACGGACCTGAAAATATTTTTATTGAAAAGCAAGGTAAACTTATTAAATTGAATTCGACATTTGAAAGCCAACGAAGATTGGAGGATATAATACAACGAATAGTCGGTATGGCGGGCAGAGAGGTAAACCAATCCAACCCAATATGTGATACACGTTTGCCGGACGGTTCGCGTGTTAACGTGGTTTTGCCGCCAATATCCCTTTGCGGACCTATTCTTACAATACGTAAGTTCTCAAAGAATCCAATGACAATAGAAAAGTTGATAGAGTATGGCTCAATTACCGGAGAGATAGCAAAGAAGCTTGAACTGTTAGTAAGAGCAAAATATAACATATTTATAAGTGGAGGAACGGGTTCAGGTAAAACAACTTTTTTAAACGCTCTTTCAAATTATATACCGAAGGATGAAAGAGTTATTACAATCGAGGATTCCGCTGAATTGCAAATAACAGGTGTTGATAATCTTGTTAGTCTTGAAACGAGAAACGCGAACGCCTCCGGAGCAGGACAGGTTTCGATCAGAGATTTAATAAAGTCGTCGCTTCGTATGAGGCCGGAAAGAATAGTTGTAGGTGAGGTTCGTGGTGGCGAAGCACTCGATATGCTTCAGGCGATGAATACAGGTCACGATGGCTCGCTTTCCACCGGTCATGCAAATTCGACGGAGGATATGTTGAGTCGCTTGGAAACAATGGTTTTACAAGGGGCTTCGGGCTTACCACTTGAAGCGATTCGTCAGCAAATCGGTTCGGCAATAGATATTATAATTCATTTATCAAGGCTTAGAGATAAATCGAGAAAAACAATGGAGATTACAGAGGTTGTCGGATATGAAAACGGTAAGATACTGTTGAATCCGCTTTATGTATTTGAAGAGAATGAACAATCCACGCTTGAAAAAGTGTCGGGATCGCTTGTCAGAACCGAAAACCCTCTTATTAATGATTTTAAGCTTAAGCTATCCGGAATCAAAGAAAAAATTTAATGGTGTGTTTTTTACATTTCAAGGTCGAATTTTGACATAAATTGACAATGGAGTAAAAAGATATATAAAATTGAATTGAGATATTATGATAAGGTTTGTTGCAATAACTTTATATTTAGAAAGGGAATGGAATTAATGAAAATTAAGCTTGCGGTATTGGAAAGCGATTCGGCGTATTTGCGTAGAGTTGTAACAATGTTTAACAGTAGATATGCCAACGAGCTTGAAATATATTCCTTTACAGATGTAGATTCGGCAATGGAATGTCTGGAAGATAAGAAGATTGATGTTTTTCTTGCAAGTGATAATTTAAAAATAGATTTCAATCAAATTCCCAAGAGATGCGGTTTTTCATATCTTGTCGAGAGTCTTGATATCAATATGGTAGATAATCATAAGGCGATTTGTAAATTTCAAAAAGGTGAACTGTTATACAAACAAATTTTGAGCATATATTCCGAGCATATACCGAATGTTGCAGGGGTGAATACAAGTGAAAACGGTTCTATGAAAACCATTCTGTTTTCCTCTCCCTGCGGTGGAGTCGGAACTTCAACGGCAGCTGCTGCCTGTGCAATTGCATTAACTAATATGGGTCAGCGTGTATTATATCTTAATGCAGAGATTTACGGAGATGCCGATTCGTTTTTTTCGTGTGACGGACAGTTCGATTTCAGTGACGTTATTTATGCTGTTAAAAGCAATAAAACTAACCGCGCAATGAAATTACAAAGCACAGTTAAGCAGGATCAGAGTGGTGTTTATTATTATTCCTCAGTGAGAATTCCGCTTGATATGATGGAAATGCATGTCGAAGATTATATGGTTCTGCAAAACGAGCTTAGGTCACTCGGCTGTTATGATTATGTGGTGATTGATATAGCTTTCCCAAAATCACAATCCGAATACAAGCTTTTTGAATGTTGTAATTCTATAGTGCTGGTTAGCGATAATTCGGAAATCTCCGAAGCAAAGATTAACAAAGCGCTACGTGGAGTGCAAATTATGGATGGACAGTCGGATTTTGCAGTTCAGCCGCGAATGTGGATATTAAGAAATAAGGTTGTTTCCAATGATATTCAGCAAAATGAGCTTAGAGTTTTAGGAACGTTTCCGGTATATCAAACGGTATCGTCTGCGCAAATGGCAAGACAGTTGTCATTAGCTGGAATTTTTGAGCAGTTATTGTAAAGGCAGGTTAATCAAATGGGAAGAAAAAAAGAAAAAGTAAAAAGTGAGCCGTTGTATGAAATTTCGGGAACAAATAGGCAAATGGTTAATTATAAGGTTTATAAGATGTCCTCAAATGAAAAAGCTCTTTATTTTATTCTTGCTTTTGTTGTAGGGGCGGCGGTTGCATATTTGTTTTACGGCGGAATCGGTAAGAATGATTACGGCGATCCTACAGTTATTACATATATTCTTGATGCAGTAATTATGATAGTTACCGGGTTAGCGGCAGGGCGGCTCTTTTTACCGATTCGCAAAGAACAAATAATTGCAGAGCGTAAAAGAAAGCTAAGAATGCAATTTATAGATTTGCTTGATTCACTTGCGACTTCGATTTCTTCGGGAAAAAATGTTCCTAATGCATTTATAGCCGCAAGAGAGGATCTTCTGGTTCAATATCAGCCGGATGCTTATATAGTACAAGAGGTTGATAATATAATAAGCGGTATTCAAAACAATTTGGATGTCGGAACCATGCTTTTAAATTTTGGCGAGCGAAGCGGCATACAAGATATAAGAACGTTTGGCAGAGTGTTTGAGACTGCCTATTCAAAGGGAGCAAATTTGAAGGATGTTGTAAGGAATACGCATTTAATACTTAGTAGTAAATGTGAAATAGAAGCGGAAATTGAGACTAAAGTCGCTTCGAATAAAAACGAGCAAAATATTATGATCATAATGCCTGTTGTGTTGATATTGATGATAAAAATGGCCGGTTCGGATTTTGCTTCAAATTTTACTACTCCAACGGGAGTACTGTGTACTACAATTGCAATTATATCTTTCGTTGTTGCATATTTTATAGGACGAAAAATTTTGAAGATAGAGGTGTGATTAGATGGAAGTTGCTTTAAATATAGTTTTTTTAACCATATCTCTTTTTGCCGGGTTATCGTTTGTTTTGCTTTTATTGACTGCCGGAGAGTTTGAGGAGTTAATTCAGCCTTTGAATAAAAAGGAGTTCATGTTGCCGGAGATTTACGGAGTGGGCTTTAAAATTTTGAAGCTTTTGAAGGTGGAATATAAAAGCGGTGAGGCAAAACGCTTAAGGGAGCAAGTTACAATATTGTATGGTGAAAGATATGCTGATTATTATGTGAGGGTTATGTATGCTCAAAAAATCAGTTTAACATATCTTTGTTTTGCGATTGGGTGCGGGTTGTGCTCTTTAGCAGAAGGAACAGATAAGCTATTGCTTTTGGCAATTGTTTTGGTAATGTGCGGTGCTTTGTATTATTATTTTTCCAAATTGCCGGAATCAAAGGTAAAGCAAAGAAGCGTGCGTTTTATGGATGAGTTCCCGAATGCTGTTTCGACGATAGCTCTTTTGGTTAATTCCGGAATGATTCTTCGTGAGGCTTGGCGTGAGGTTTCTATGTCTGCCGATACGGAGCTTTATATGGAAATGAGAAGAGTTAATGAGGATATTGATAACGGTGTAGCTGAAATAGATGCACTTTATAATTTCGGAAGTCGGTGCGTAACCCCCGAAATTAAAAAGTTTACGGCAACTGTGGTACAGGGACTTGAAAAAGGAAGTCGTGATTTGGCGATAGCTTTAAGGAACCAAACAGATGAGCTTTGGGAGTTAAAGAAGCAAAACATATTAAAACGCGGAGAGCTGGCGTCGAGTAAGCTTATGATTCCGCTTATGATTATGTTCGTCGGGATTCTCATAATGGTGATGGGCCCGATTATGACAAATTTAGGTCTTTAAGACAAGTTCTTTGAGAATATTATTTTTTTAAGGAGGTAAAGAAAAATGTCAAAATTAGCAGCATTTATTTGTTTGAAAAAGCTTATGGTTGAAGAAAAATTAAATGAATTGCTTAAGAATGAAGATGGTGAAGCGAATATTATTGCCATTATTCTCGTTCTTGCAATCGTAATAGCACTTGCTATAATTTTCAGAAATCAATTAACAGCTTTATTCAACAAGATTTGGTCATCGTTATTCCAGAACGTTGATTCTTTGCTTTAAAAGTTGTAATCAGCCTGTCGCTGTATTACGGCGGCAGGCTAACGGAATAAGTTTGGAGATAATTATTTAATGATTTACGCGTTGTTCTGTTTAATTGCGGTGTTTTCAACGGCTTTAGTGCTTTTTTTCGGAGCTCAAAAAGGGGTTATTGATATTGGCAGATTCGGCATTTATAAAAAATGCGATGGCATTGAGCCATTTGAGGGGAAAGTTTTAATTTTGCTTACAATTATTTGCGCTGCTTTGGCAGTTGCGGTGCAAATTTCATTATACAGAAATACAGCTGTAATAAGCTTTGTGAAGCTTTACGGGCTGTTTATTCTTGTTTTGTGTGCGAGTGTGATTGATTTTAAAAGGAAAATCATTCCTAATTTTTTGATAGTTTTGGGTTTGGTTTTCAGGGTGCTTATTTACATTTATGAAGCTGTTTTTTTAAGCTCCGAGTTAAAATCTGTTTTTATTAATGATTTAATCGGTTTTGCAATCGGCTTTGTTCTTTTGGCTGTTGTATCGTTAGTTTCAAAGGGAGCCATAGGCTTTGGAGATGCAAAGCTTTTTGGAGTGATAGGGCTTATTTCCGGCTCATTTTGTACATATAGTACACTTTTAATTAGTCTTATTGCTTCTGCGTGTGTTTCGCTTATTCGCATAGCTCGAAAAAAAATGGGGCGAAAAGATTCTATGCCATTTGGACCGTTTATTGCGGTTGGATATATAGCGGCAATTTTTTTAACAAGTTATTAAAAAGGAGCGAGGAAGATGAAGAACAATAAGGTGCTTATAATTGCGGCAGTTGTACTGATTAATTTGCTGGTTGTATTTATGATAGGTCAGAGCTTGTTGGGGAAAACGAGCCAGTATGACAGGCTGCTTGCTGAGGCAAGAGATTTGGCGAAACAAGAATTATGCTCAAAGTCAATAGAAAAATATAATGAAGTAATTGCAACCAAGGACAGTTATAAAGTTCGTTTGGAAATGATAGATGTATATGAAAAAGGAATAGAAGTCGGAGAATTTGTAAATACATACGATGTGTTTTCAACAATAGCAACCATTGTCGATGCTTACAGAACAGAGCCGGCGGTTTATGAGGCTGCTTGCGAATTGATGCTTAAATACAGCAAATATGAGGATTGTGCAAATTTGTTGATGAAAGCAAGAGATTTAAATGTTACTACAGAAAAAATCGAAGAATATCGCAGCAAGGTTAGGTATCAGTATACAAAATATTTCGCAATGTATACAGGTGTGCTCCCCACGTATAACGGAATGTATACAGTACAAACCGAGGATGGATATACATTTTTAAACGATGAGGGTTCACCTGATTCTAAAACCTCTTATATTGCGGCATCGTCATATTCGGATGGCTATGCCTTTGTAAAAAGTTCACATCCCGATGGAAACGATAGATGCATAATAATCGACAAGGATGGCAAGAGATTGGCATATATTCCCGGAGTTGAAAATTCATCCGGCGTAGGAAGAGCTAAGAATGAGAAGGGTGAAGATATACATCTTTTGTCGTGTAAAATAGGGGACGTTTATAAATATTACGATATCAACGGCAACGAGGTTTTCGGCGATTACGCGTTCGCCGGAAGATTCAGAAATAACATTGCAGCAGTGAAAGAAAATGATGGCACCTGGAAGTTGATAAACGGAGCGGGAAAAAGCATTTCGGATAAAAGCTTTGACGACATTGTTTTAAATGAATTTGATGAATGCGCTCCTAAAGGTTTTATTATAGCAAAAAACGGTGCGCAATATCATATATACGATATAAATATTGAGCAAATAAGCGATTTTTCGTGTGATGGAGCAAAGGCTTTTGTTGACGAATATGCCGCTTTCAAAAGAGGCGATAGCTGGGGCTTTGTAGGAACCGATGGAAAGGTTATTATTGAGCCGCAATATGAAGATGCTAAATCATTTTCAAATAAAATGGGTGCGGTCAAAACAGGTAACGGCTGGGAATTTATAAATCCTCAAAACGAAATTGTAATTCAAGAAACGTTTGAGGACGTTGATTATCTTAACGACAAAGGCATTTGTTTTGTCAAGGATGATGGTTATTGGTCGTATCTTAAAATGTATTACACCGGAAAATAAAACGAGGTGAAACGGATTGAGAAAGAAAAGTGATTGCGGTGAGGTTGTTGTTGAGGCTTCAATTGTAGTTACGCTTGTTATGATGATAATTACAATAATGCTTTATGTTGGAATGATCTTATATCAACAAACACTTGTGTCTGTTGTTGCGAATCAAACCGCTTCTAACATTGCTCAAGCTTACAGTAATAATATGAAGGATCCGTTTACAGGTTATGTTGAACCGGAGAAGGTGTATCAATCGGTTTCATATGATAATATGAAGACGGATGCGTATATTGAGGTCATTGAACAAAAGGCAAGCGTTTTTGCTCAATATCGCTTGAAATCGTCGCGAATATTAAACAACGGCAATACATCCGTGGAAGTTGAAATTGTGAAAAAACCGAACGAGCTTCTTAAAAGTCAGATAGTAGTAACTGTTCATGATACTTACGATGTTCCGTTGGTAGGTATTTTCGGTACAAAAAGTCTTGTTGAGTTCTCGGCTTCGGGTAGGGCGGATTGTGTGGATATACTTGAGTATATGAATGGTGTTCCTGCTATAGGGGATCCCGAGAATTCCAATGTATCTTTTTTGCCGAATTCAAAAAATTGTACGATTACCTTTGTTCCGGACAGAAGTATCCCGGATATTTTTTCAACAGTGACAGTATTAAAAGGTAAATCTATTATATCTTCCAATCGATACACCCATTCCGTTATGCCGGCAAATCCGGTGCGCGATTCCTTTGAATTTGACGGTTGGGCAGATGCGTCCGGTGTACAATTTACCGCATCGACGGTTGTAGATAATGATATTATTGTATATGGCGCATGGAAATGTCGCGTGGTGCTTGATGCCGATGGCGGTACGGTGAATGGAGCGGCAACGTATGCTCTTAATGTAAGAAACGGCTCGCGCACAGCTCTTCCGAATGCTTATCGACCTAATTATAGCTTTGGTGGTTGGTATACAGAAAAAAACGGTAGTGGTGTGCAATATATTTCAAACGATACTGTTTTTACGGATAGCATAACTCTTTATGCATATTGGATATGTTCACACCCGTCTCGTTACGAAACAAGAACGGGAAATACCTGTGAGGGTGGAACGATTTATTATAAATGCACGCAATGCGATGCCGATTTGGGTACAGGCTCGTATCCGGGAATAGGTCACAGCTATAGTTTCAGATGTGATACACTGCATAAAGTCAATTATTTTTCGGGCCACGGTAATGGTGGCTGCGGAACCTTTCATTACAGAGATGGGTATGCGAATAAAAATGCACATAAGCTGAAAACAAAAAAGCATACAGATGGCGGACCGTATAGGTACTGTCAGGTATGTCAGTATTGCGGAGAAACAAGAGGTGAAAAGTATTGTTGGTGCGGTGATCATGCAAAAAAAAGAACTAGCAGAGAACCGTCCAACGGTCATGACTTTTGATAGATAGGAAAAGCTATGAAAAAGAAAGTGTTTTTAGGAATTACGGCAGTTGTAGTTGTTGTCGTAGCTTTCGGTATAGTTTTCTTTGCCGGAAGGGATAATGTTTCAAACTGCAATGTGTTTTCCGTGCATGCGGAAGATGAAATAAAAAAGCTTGTCGAAGATGAAAATATAAAATCTTACGGCTTTGATGATGGTTATGCTTATATAACAGAGCTTGATTTATTCGGGGAAACCGCAGATGTGGAATTTTATATGACAGACGGCAATATTACGGAAATTGCCGCAAGCTTTACGCTTTTTGAGAATTTTTCGAAAGAAATGGATGGAGCCGATGAAGCCGATGTGGCGGTGCCGGAGCTTTCAGAGTCCGATAAGAAAAAAACAGAACAGGCATTCGAGACTGTTAAATCGGGCTTTTGTGAATATGTCGGGTGTACATTTGAATCGTATGATGTTATAGCTACTTACGGTTCGGATAATCCGGAGGATAGTGAAGAGAATTTTTTTAACGGAAGATTTATTAAAGAGTATTCCGTAAGAGACTCCAATGGTGTTTTGTGGCTTATGCATTATGCTGCCGATTCGACTTATGCTTCGGTAAATATATATAAGCTTGTTGACGAAACGGGTTATGACGGCTTTATTGCGGCAGTTGATTTAACAAAAAAATGAGCGCACTGAAAGGGAGGCGATTTGAGTGAAAAATAAAAAGGGTATTCGCGGAGTTATTACCGTTCTTGTTTCTTTAATGCTTGTCGGTGTTTTGTCTGTGGGAACCTTGGTTATTGAAGCAGGTCGCTATCAGGCGGCAAAAACGCAGCTGTCGGATGCAAGCATAAGCGCCGCTACCTCAATGATTGCGGCTTATGATGCGGATTTGTATGAACGTTACGGACTTTTGGCAATTGATACCGAGCGTTTTACGGAAGAGCGCGCAGAGGATTATTTGATGTTTAATGCCGATCAGGCATTTGGGTACAAGGGTAACAGGGTTAGCAGACTTTATACCGTGGATTCCATGGAGCTTACCGGACTTTATAATTTAACATATCCTTCAATTTTAAAACGTCAAATTCTTGTGAGGGCAAAATATCATGTAGTTCCTCAAAATTACGCACTTAACGTAGACACAATGACAGGTTTTTTTGCGGATTTTCAAAAGAAATGCGAGTATGTGTCCGAGCAATTGACCTCTGTTGCAAACGGAGGTGCTTCAAACGGTAGCGTATCGGATATTCCGTCTGATATGCAAGCTGCTTTAAAAGTGTTATATGAAACATATTCCGATTTAAAAACATACAATAAAGATTTTAATATTACTTTGAGCGGATCGACAATTGCATTACTTCCCAGCACAACCGGAATCGTGGAAAACGGAGCGCCAAGCGAGGATGTTGACAATATTGATGCAACGCTTGCAAACGCAAGCACTGTTTTGGGAGGTGCCGGTTCAACGCTCAGTTATACAAACGGAACCGCAACAGAAGAAATTGATGTAGGTGTTTCTACAAAATTTGTTTCCGATATTAAAAACAAATTAAAGGATGTTTCCTCGGCAACAAATACGGTAAATGATGCTGTTGTGTTAGCCGGAAAAATTAAAGAGCTGGCACAAGGCTTTAAAGCGGCTTTAAACATGTTATCTTCCGATAAGGACGGAAATTTATTGCTGAATTCCTATATTTCGCAGTATTTTTCTAATGTAACCGCCAAGGTTAAAACATATTCCGGTCCTTCAAAAGGCGCGGTAGCGGGAGAAAATGCAACATTTATTTCCGCTTGTGTCGAATATGTTTTCGGTGGGAATGCTTCCGAAACGGAAAATCAGTCTGCGGCATATAATTATATACAGGCAATAAGGCTTATAAATAATCTGTATTCCGTAATGACAAATTCGCAGTCGTTCAAGGCTTCGAATGTTTATTCGGTTGCCGCTCATATAGCGTGGGCGAATTTTGAAAGCATTGTAGATATGGAGCTTTTGACAAAATATAACACTCCGGTTCCATTTAATAAAAACAAGATGATTCTTTCGGTGGGAGCGGCTTCTTCGGTGGCTTCGGCATTTTCCTCGCACAGCACCGCCGATGCATTAAAGACACTCGGATATTATAACGGAACGGCATTTGTTATTTCAGGCTCTAACTCATTTTCTTACAAGGATTCGCTTGCGTTTGCTTTATGGTTCGTGCCTAATTCCGACAAGATGCTTTGTATTGCGGATTTAGTTCAGCTTGAAATGAGATATCGCGAACAGTACATAGAAGGGAAAGCTGCATCGTTTTTAATGAGTGAGCAAAATACATATTGCAGAATCAAGTGTACAGCTAAATTCAGCGCTTTGTTGCCTACAATTTCGTTAGGCTCGGGCAATTCCGTAAAGGGTGTTGAATTTCAGAGTATAAAGTACGCCGGTTATTAAAGGACGGTAAAATTTATGAAGAAAAGAGAACAGGGTATTCTTAGTGTAGAGGCATCAATAGTTTTAACCCTCATGCTTATGGCTATATTGTTTCTTTTCGGCTTTGGGCGTGTTTATCGCGCACAGAGCTTGGTGAGTCATGCAACCTTGCAATCGGCAGATGCAGTGGCTCTTGAGTCATATTTAAGAGAAACCGCATTACAGTCGGATGTATCGGATGTAGTTTACCTTGCTTCTCAGCTTTCCGATTCAACAGCAATAAATGCAGAAGGCCTCGAAAGCTTGCGTTCGGCAGATTTACCGAAAATAGCAAAGGAAAAGTTCGTTGCCGCGATTTCAAATTCCGAGGCAGACGCAGACAAAAAGCTTAAAAGCCTTGGCATTAAGGACGGGCTTGCCGGTATAGACTTTACCGAGTGCAAAATGGATCTTCAAAATGACGATGTTATTGTTGCAATACGTTACGAAATAGAAATGCAGTTTCCCATTTTCGGATTTGATGTAATAGAAGCAACCAAGGCCGCGAAGGCGAAAACCTTTGGCGAGATTTTATTTGAGATTTCAACAAAGCCAAACAATCCCGGATGGGGATCTACCGGTGGAGACAGTAAGGTTACGCACGGTTCAAATGTTGAAATTACCGCAAAACCAAACTATGGCTATAAATTTGTAGGTTGGGATGACGGCTCAACCGATAATCCCCGCAAGGTTACGGTTGCAGATGCGAAAAAGTATACCGCAATATTTGAAAAAGATAAGTTCGGTATAAATACAAGCACTCGTATAAATTATAATTCAAGCTACGCCGGTATCCAGCATACGGCGTATGGTTCGGTAAGCGGTGCCGGTATATATTCTTACCTTGATGTTGCAACGCTCAGAGCAACGCCGGCAGCGAATTATGTTTTTGTAGGCTGGGATATTAACGGTGACGGAGCTGTTGATAAGACTGCTCCCGAAATAGCAATTACTGTGGATAAAATCTACAGCGTTACAGCTGTGTTTAAGCCTGCAATGAAAACCGTTACCGTAAAAAGCAATAACGGCAATTACGGTTATGCGCGTGTAAGTCAGGGCGGTGTTCAGGGAGCTTCAATTACGGTTGAATACGGCAGTAATGTTAGTTTAACTGCCGGCACTAATAATTCCACGATGTATTCATTTGCCAATTGGAATGACAGTAATACACAAGCGTCAAGAACAGTGACTGTTACCGGAGATACGACATATACGGCAAACTTTAAACAAAATATATGTACGGTTACATTTATTGTCGATGGTAATACATATCATAAAACAACTGTAATCATAGGTAGTTCAATTAATGGTTCGAATTCGGTTACCGGTTCTTCAATGCCCTCGAATCCCAGAAAAATCGGTCGTGTTTTCAATGGTTGGAACGGTTTTAGCGGTACAACAAAGGTTTACAGCGACAAAACAGTGAAATGTTCGTGGGGTGAGTGTACAAAGCATGAATGGGGTAATTGCGGAATTGATCATACCATGACAAATAATATTTATCTTTCAAAACACAAAAAAACGCATAAAACAATAACATTCAGATGTCAGGTGTGTGTGATATGCGGTGTATTTGCTGAAGGAAACTGTACATGTACAAACGGTTGTGCGGGTCTTGACAGGACGAAGCTCGCAAAAGTTCATTTGTGTACCACGGATGTCTGTGCCACTGCCGGGTATTGCGTTCCGGGTGGAAAGTGTTCAAAAGTTTATTATGTACATGATGTTATAGGATATCCATAAAAGTTAAGCAAAACAACAGAAATAATGAAAGGAAGCTTAAAATGAATTTTACTTACGAAACACAAGGAGCAATTACATATCTTGTATGTGAGCTTGAGTCGCAAGAACAGCTTGATGGGCTTGCGCTTGGCATGCTTACGAATAACCATATAGCTGGAGTGGCTCCTGTTTTATATACCGAGATGAACGGTCAAAGATTTTTAAAATATAATATTTCAGCTAAAGTGTCCGCGGATCAATTTTTCAGTGGCACGGTAAGCAAAGAAAGAGCTTTAAATGCATTTAAGAATATTTTGAACGCAGTTTGCTCCGCAGATGAATATATGATTGATCCTAAGTGTTTTAGTGTTGTGTCGGAGCATGTTTTCTTGAATGTTTCGAGCTGTGAGGTTGCGCTTGTTTGCATTCCAACCGCAACGGAAAAGGACTTTAATGCCGAGTTATCCGCATTTTTTAAAAAAATATTAATTTCAACTCAGTTTGAAAGCGGCGGAGATACATCGTATATTGCGGAGCTGGTATCATACATAAACAATAGCGGTGCATTTACAGTCTATGGGCTTCGCGATCTTGTTGTGGGGCTTCAGGCGGGTGCTGTTTCGGGAATGAGTAATGCGCAGGGCGTATCGCAGGGCGTGGGAGGCGCACCGTCGGTTCAATCAATGCCGGCATCGTCGTTTGATACGACTATATCAATTGACCAAATGTCGTCAATGATGGGTGGAGCCAAACCTCCGATACGACAGCAACCGCAGACGAGAATGGTTCCTAATATTAACGAGGACTTTGCCCGTGGAGCCAAGCCTCCGATACGACAGCAATCGCAGATGCAGCCGCAGAGGCAACCGGTGCCTGCAGATGGTATGATGCGCGGAGCAATACACGAACCGGTTCCTGCAGATGGTATGATGCGCGGAGCAATACACGAACCGGTTCCTTATTCCGGTGCGAAATCTACCGATATGCATGTGTTTGGAGGGGTGCCTGACTCGCAGATGCAGCCTCCGAAGGAAAAAAAGCAGTCAAGTGGCTTGGGCTTTGCTATTCCGGGACAACAAAATGGGGGGGCGTTTGCAACACCGCCTGTTCAAACAGAACAGCCGAAAAAGCAAAAAAAACAAACAAAGAAGAATGATACACCGGTTCAAGACAATGACAAAAAAATGAGCTTTTTCGGACTTTTAGCGCATTACAATAAAGAAAACGCGGAAATTTACAAAAAACAAAAGGAAGAAACAAAGGCGAAAAAATCTGCCGAAAAAGCAAAGGCAAAGCAGAGTGGCGCACCTGCCCCCGGCAACATGCCGCTTCAGTTTGGCGGTTCCGGGGTAATTCCCTCCCAACAAGGCGGTCAAGGCTATAACGGTAATGCGGCGCAAAACAGAATGCCCGGCGGTGCACCTATGGGTCAGCCGGCACCTCAGGTTTTTCCGGGGCCGATACCTCAACAGCAGTTTCGCCCGGTAATTCAGCCCGTTCCGGTACAAAACAGCTTTAATGAAACAACGGTTCTCAGTCCTTCTATGTTGGGCGGCGAAACTACAGTTCTCGGTACCGATCCGTGTGCACCTGCGCCGTGTTTGACAAGAATTAAAACAGGTGAAAAAATCAATATAAACAAACCGGTTTTTCGTATAGGTAAGGAAAAAAGTTATGTTGATTACTTTATAGCCGATAATACCGCAATAAGCCGTAGTCATGTAAATATACATACGGAAAATGGGGAGTATTTCGTAGAGGATACAAATTCCACAAACCATACATATATTAACGGTCAGCTTATTAACAGCAATGTAAAGGTGAAGCTTACCTCGGGAGATATGGTAAGATTGGCTAACGAGGATTTTGCGTTTTCTGTATAAAGATAAATGCTGTTATTAGATTAAAACGGAGGTGACAATATGAACGAGTTTTTGCAAAATAAAATTTTGGAGGTTGTCGGAGCAAATAATGTTTCGTATATACTTAAAGACAACTCTGATTTTTCTGTAACCGGTTATAAGGTAATGCAAAACCAAAGCGGTTCGGGGCTACTTCGCTGTGCAAAAATTATGTACAACGGAAGGATTAAACTCGTTTATATTTTGGAGGGGTATAAACCTTTATCATATGTTGCAACGAGACTTGGAGTAAATGAGCTGAACGCTGTTATTTTCAATTTAATTCAGCGAGCAATGGATATTAAGGCTAATGGTTTTTTTAAAGCTGAAAATCTAGAACTTGATTTTAATAAAATATTTGTTGATACAGGCGATTATTCGGTTCATCTTATATATTTTCCGTTGTCCGGAGGTTCAACAGGGAAAATTTCTGCATTTGAAAATGAATTCAGAGTAGCTTTGATTAATCTTTTCAACGCATTTCCGGTATTTAATGCTCCGCAATTTCAAAGATTGTGTAGTGATTTAGCAAATGGCTCTTTGCCATTTGATGATATTTTGAAGAAGTTGCAAAACAATGTTAACAGCGCCGGATTTTCGAAAGATCAAAATAATATGACTATTGATTTCGATTCGATCGATAATAAGCTTTTTTATTCACGGTTTTCGCAAGAAGTGCATAGCGTAAAACAGCCGGTTTTGACATTTACGGCTATTAATTCTCCTGTACAATTAACGTTAACGGTAAATCAGCCCGAGTATTTGATAGGAAAAAATCCGAATATGGTAAACGGAGCTGTAACGCACAATCCGGCAATAAGCCGTGTGCATTGTAAAATATTCTTCTCATCCGGAAGGTATTATATTACAGATATGGGTAGCGCAAACGGAACATGTGTAAATCAACGGCGCTTAAAGCCAAATGAAACTACCGAAATAAATAACGGGGATTATATAAGATTGGCTAACAGTGATTTTATAATTTCGTTTTAAGGATGGAGAAAAATGAATAAGCCTGTCGTGGTTTTGGCGGATTTGGATGCTAATTATCTGATTCCCTTAGAAGATAAATTAACCGAGGAGCTTTACGATCAAATAGATCTTGAAATAATAACAAACAAGGTGTATTTCGAGGAGTATTTCTTTTCGCCAAAAAAAATTGATACACTGATTGTAAGCTCGGAGCTGTTTTCATACGATTTGTTGCGTCATAATGTTTCAGATTTTTTTGTATTAACCGAAGATTCCGCAGATGTTGGATCATCCGATAATATTACAAGAATTTTCAAGTATTCAAGTACAAAGGAAATATTTAATCAAATAGTTTATAAAAATAAAGAAATATTGAATGTTCAATTCAGTAATAAGGAAACTCAAGTAATTACTGTAATATCAGGTATAGGCGGTTCCGGAAAAACAACTGTTTCCATGGCATTATGTGACAGTATAGCCAGAAATCACAAAAGAGTTTTGTTTATAAGCACGGATATTATGCAAGGGTTTTCATGCTATCTTCAAAATCAATCTGAATTATCGAATGATATAGCAAGAGCATTTAGAAGTGCTGATGATAATTTGTACAAAAACATATTACCGTTTTTAAGGCACGAGAAGTTTACTTATTTGCCGCCGTTTGCGCGTAGTATACAGTCTCTTGGGTTGAAAAGTGAAATATATAACCGTATAGTTTTAGCGGCTAAGGCAACTAAAGAGTATGATTATATAGTTATTGATACGGATCTGAATCTTGATGAAGCCAAGGCCGATTTAATACAAAAATCCGATAAGACGATTATTGTTGTATTGCAGGATTCTGTGGCAACAAAGAAGACGGATTTTTTGGTTAAAAATATAGATTGTCGAAATGCGGAGAAATTTATTTTTGTATGCAATAAATTCAGAAGAGATGCAGATAACGAGTATATAAATTCAACTGTAGGTCAACAGTTTATGATTGCGGAATATATTGAAGAATTGCAGGGTTATAAAGCTTATTCTTTAGAGAGCTATACAGAGCTTGTCGGCATTAAGAATTTGGCGTACTTGTTCAGCTGAATTGTTGATTTTTTACATTTTATGTGCTGTTTATGACATTTTTTTCATTAAAAAATGTTTTGTGATAGTATCTTATTGAGGTTTAAATTTGGACAGGTGAGAAAATGGATAATAGAGCCATAGTGATATTTAAAATGTATAAAAGAAATACAACAGTGGATCTTGAGGTGCCTCTTGATATCACGGCTAACGATCTTGTAAATGCCTTGAATACAGCGTATGAACTCGGAATAGATACAAACGATGTAAAGAATTGTTACTTAAAAGCAGAAAACCCCATAGCGCTTTTAAAAGGGAATCGGTTGCTTTCCGAATATGGAGTCAGAAACGGAACTGTGATTAATTTTACAGAATAAAAGGGTGAGCGAAAGTGCAGAGCAGATATAAAGCTATTATATCAAACAGGAATATATATAAAGAAATAGAATTATTACCTGATGTAGCTGAAGTTAGAGTCGGAACTGAGACTAATTGCGATATTAGATTGCGTAAGGATTGGTTTTTTGACAAAATAGAACTTGATTTTGTCAAAACAAATGATTGTTGGACTGTTTTCTGCTCTGAAAATCTATATATAGATATCGGCGATGTGCGTAAAATGGTTACTAAAAAGCTTAACCATGGCGATGTATTTTCCCTTAAATATCAGGACTCAAATAATGAGGTTTTTTCTGTAGAGTTTTTAATAGATTTTGATAACGCTCAAAGAAAATACGAGAGGGCAATAGATATTTCTTTATGCAATTCTATAAGGATAGGTGTTGACCAATTTAATCAAATTGTTATTCGTAGCCCGTTTTTGCATAATGATTCAATTGAATTGATTAGGAGCGGGGATTCGTATTCATATAATTTGAAGATACTCAGAACCACTTATGGCGTTTATCATAACGGTACAAAAGCTTTTAATAACTGTACGATTAAAAATGGTGATTTTTTCTCTGTTTCGGATTTTATTTTTTATATAAAAGATGGCTATATTTGGACAGAAATACGCGACGGTCTTGTTTTAAACGGCTTGAGTTACGGTGATTATTCACTTCCCGCCAATTATCCGTTATTCTCAAGAAATTCGAGAATACATACCGTGTTGGAGGATAGTGAAATAGAGATATTGGATCCGCCGGCAAAACCGGAAAAGCCTAAAAATAATTTATTTATGAATTTGCTCCCGTCGTTAAGCATGCTTATAACATCAGGAGCTATGGCAGCTATGGGCGGTGCAACAACAATAGTTTTCAGTGCACTTTCCGGCGGTATGGCAATAGTAACATCGGTTTTGGGAATAATGCAGCAAAACAAGGATTACAAGACCGGGAGTGCCCAACGAATAGAAAAATATAATAATTATATTAACAACAAAAAAGCGGAAATTGAAGAGCTTCGTGATCAAGAACGAAACACACTTGAAAAAATATATATTTCTCCGGAAAATGAATTGAATTATTTGTTTGCTTTTTCCGGGAGGTTGTTTGACAGGATACAAACAGATAAGGATTTTATTTGTGTGCGATTGGGCACAGGAGATGTGCCGGCGAAGAAAAAAGTTAATTATAAAAAGCAAGAAAAGCTGGAAGTCGAGGATGAATTGCAGCTTATTCCCGAAAAACTTGCCGGAGAAGTGCGCAAGCTCGGAAATGCGCCGGTAGTGTGTGATTTAAAAGAAGCAAACGCTATTGGTATTATAGGCGCAGAAGAATATAGATTTGCGATTTTTAAAAATATTCTTATCGATTTATGTACAAGGCAGTATTATTCCGATGTGGGAATGTTTATTATAGCCGAAGAGCACAACAAAGAAAAAATAGATTGGCTTAGATTTGTTCCGAATTTTAAGAATGAAAATACCGGAACAAGAAATATTGTTTGCGATGATGATAGTAAAAATCGAGTTTTTGATTATCTTTACAAGGAGCTTACACAGCGTGAACAAGGTGTTAAAGGGAATCATTTAATAGTATTTTTCTATGATGAATACGGATTTCAAAAGCATCCCATTTCTAAATTTATTAATTGTGCCAAGGAACTCGGTGTAACATTTGTTTTTATGGCAGAAAACAAGTCATCCGTGCCGCTTGGATGTGATTATTTGATTTCGCTTACAGGTGTATCCTCGGGACGGTTAATTGAAACGTCGAATGAAGAAAACACAACGGATTTTTCTTTTAATCCGTTAGCAAATGATGTTGTTCAGCGCGCCGTTGAGTTGTTGGCTCCTGTGTGTAGCGAAGAGATATCCTTGGAAGGCTCATTAACAAAGAATATTTCTTTTTTTGAGTTACTCAATATTTTATCTGTCGAAGATCTTGATTTAAATAAAAGATGGGATGCATCGAATGTATCAAAATCAATGGCTGCGCCTCTTGGTGTTACAAAAAGCGGAGTTATAAGCCTTGATTTGCATGATAAGGCGCACGGCCCTCACGGCCTTGTTGCGGGTACTACGGGCTCCGGTAAGTCAGAGGTTTTACAGACATATATATTGTCTATTGCCACGTTGTTTCACCCTTATGAGGTTTCGTTTTTGATTATCGACTTTAAGGGCGGAGGAATGGTTAATCAATTCAGAGAATTACCGCACTTGCTTGGCGCAATTACAAATATTGACGGTAAAGAAATAGACCGTTCGTTAAAGTCGATTAAAGCCGAATTGCAAAAACGCCAAAGGCTTTTTGCAGAGGCGGAAGTGAATCATATTGATAAATATATTGCTAAGTATAAATCCGGTGATGCAAAAACACCGATTCCGCATTTAATAGTTATTGTTGACGAGTTTGCCGAGCTTAAGGCAGAGCAACCGGAGTTTATGAAAGAGCTTATTTCAGCCGCCCGTATAGGTCGTAGCTTGGGTGTTCATCTTATTTTGGCAACGCAAAAGCCTTCCGGACAAGTTGACGACCAAATCTGGAGTAACTCAAGGTTTAAGCTGTGCTTAAAAGTACAGAGCCAAGAGGACAGTAACGAGGTTTTGAAATCGCCGCTTGCAGCTGAGATAAAAGAGCCCGGCAGAGCTTATTTGCAGGTTGGTAATAATGAGGTTTTTGAACTGTTTCAATCTGCGTACAGCGGCTCGCCTGAAAAGATTGATGACAGTAATGTTAAAGAGTTTTCGGTATTTGCTTTTGATTCTTCCGGAAGAAAGGTTCCCGTATACATTCAAAAGAAGAAAAAAGCTTCAGGTAACATTACTCAGCTGGAAGCAGTTGTTTCATATGTTCATGATTTTTGCGAAGCTGAAAAAATCGCTAAGCTTGATAATATTTGTTTGCCTCCGCTTCCGGGAATTTTGAAGTATTTTTGTCCAGCTAAGCAAACTTCGTTACCGGGTATTAGTGCAAGACTTGGTATGTATGACGATCCATATAATCAATATCAAGGTGAATTTTTTGTAAATCTTTCTGAAGATAATCTTATGATTGTTGGTTCGGTACAATACGGAAAAACCAATGTTCTTCAAACAATTATTAGAGATCTTGCCGAGAATTATAGTTCGGATCAAGTTAATATCTATGTGCTTGACTTTGGCTCAATGGTACTTAAGAACCTTGAAAAACTCAAGCATATTGGTGGTGTCATTATATCTTCTGAGGAAGAACGTGTAATCAATTTGTTTAAGATGCTCATGAGCGAATTGGCACAAAGGAAAGAACGTCTTGCCACAGAAGGTGTAAGTTCGTTTGTTTCTTATCTTGAAGCAGGATTTACTGATCTTCCTCAAATTGTGTTGTTGATTGATAATCTAACAGCATTACAACAATTGTATTCTAATGAAAGCGAACTTCTTCTCAATTTGTGTAGAGAAGGAAATGCTGTGGGCATTTCTATTGTTGTTGCTAACAGTCATACAAACGGTATTGGCTTTAAGTATTTATCTAATTTTGCACAAAGAATAGCCCTATTCTGTAATGATACGGGTGAATACACAAATTTATTCGACCGTACACGTATTGCTCCTGATAATATGCCAGGGCGTGCACTTGTCGATATAAACCATCGTATAATGGAGGGACAAATTTTTCTTGCATTTGAAGGTGAAAGAGAAATTGACCGTGTTGCTGCAATGAGAGAATATGTAGTTAGTATTAATAAACAGAATCATGGTAGCCAGGCGAAACCGGTTCTTGTTGTTCCTGAAATTGTTACAATTGCTTCTTTGAAAGCACAGCAACCAGATCTTTGCGAGAAGTCATATCAAATTCCTTTTGGTATGAACTATGCGGATATGCGTATTGAGTATATTAATTTGTTACAAAATGGTGTTTTGGGCATTTTGGGAAGAGACGAAAGCGGCAAGACCAACTTTTTATTGAATGTGTTGAATGTAATTCAATCAAACATTTTCAGTAACCTTACGAAAGCATATGTTTTTGATGATTCGAGACATAAGCTTGAAAAGGTTAATGGGTATGGTTGTGTAGAAACATATACGACAGATGTTTTAATGGCTAAGAGTATGATTGAAGAAATGCATGCAACCTTATTAGAGCGAAAAAACGATATTTCTGCAAGCGGAGCCAATATTACATACGTTCTTAATTCCGAACCATTACTTCTTCTTGTGATATCAGGTCAGGAAAATATCAGTGAATTATTTCAAGATAGCAAAACCCATGAGCGTATTATGAGCATGATAAAGGAATTGAGAAAATACAAGGTATTTGTTATTCTTTCCGGACTTGAAAATGCAACTATACCTTATTCAGCTCCCGCGGTATTGAAGTATATTAAAGAATCGAAAGATATTATTGTGTTTGATGATATTGGTAACATTCGATTTATTGATATTCCGTTAAAATATCAGAAAGCATATGCTAAGGAAATCAGTATTGGTGATGGATATTCATTTATCGGCGGGAAAGTTAACAAGGTTAAAACGATTCTTGATAAATAAGGAGGTGTAGAGATGAGTAATAAGGCTGATTTTACAGTCTCTACAGATGTTATTATTGCAACAATGGAAGCAATCAATGAGTTAAAACCTTTATATTCTCAGGTGATTGCTGATATTAAGAGAGTCAGCGAAGAACTGATTGATACAAACAATTGGAAAGGCGATGCCCGAGATGAATTTAAGGACACTTATAGAATTGTGGAGCATTACTTAGAAGATGATTCTGAAAAAATATCCTCAATCTTTGATATGCTTAAAGGATTCAAAGATATATATGATGCGGTTGATGGAGACTCTGTGAAGAAACTTTATGAAACTGTATCGGACGCTGTATCCGGTGATAGGAAGAGCAAGTGAGGTGTGAGTGATGACAAAGGCTGAAAAAAAATTAAGCGTTTTAAAAAAAGGAAAGAACAAAATGGCACCTGGAGGAAGTAGAACATCCGAAGTGAACTCTAAAGTGTCTGCAGTGAAAACAGCGTTTCAAGATTACATAAAAAGCGATAATATTAGTGCATCAGATCAAGTCACTCAACGATTGAAGATATCAATTGAGGAACATGGTGATTTCGATACAGCGGTGTATTATATGAATCGTGCAATCAATAATGCGCAGGCAAAAGTTAACGGAGAAAAAGCCGCAGCAAAAAATGACAAGTAAGGAGGTGTTAGCATGGCAACGTTATGGGTAAGAGATGGTTATCAGGCTGAGTTTGAAAGAAAAATCAGCTCATATACATCAAAAATTACTGATATCAGTGATCAGTATTATAAAGCTTCACAAATTGTCAGTGATTATTCGGGAGATTCTAATGTTAGTAGCTGTAATGTTTACTTAAAGAAACGTAGAAGTGCCTTGCAAGATGCTGTTAGTGCAGCCACAACCTTAAAGAAGAATGCTAACAGCTATGTTGATAAGGTTATCAGTGCTGACACCACAGTATCCAAATCCATTCATAAAGAATCCTATGCTTTTTATAAGAAAAAAGGTATAGGACCACAAAAGGATACATGGGGCGCACGAGCATGGAATTCAATTAAAACCACAGCAAGTGATTTTTTGTATGATGTTAAAGACACAACAAAGAAGATCGTTCAAGATATTAAAGATTTTTACGAGGAACACAAATATATAATCAATATTGTTGTTGATATTCTTGCCGTTGCTGCCGCTGTTGCACTGTTTTCATTAGCAAGCGCAACGGGCATAGGTGTAATCTGCTTGATAGGTGCTATTTGGGCAACATCAAAAGCAGTTTATGAGTTAGCAACGGACTGTCTCGCAGCAGAAGCGTGGTTAAATGGAGATGAGGGAAAAGCAGAGAAACTGGCCAATCGAACACTTACCGGCGATATTATCAATGCCGGCGAGTGGTTGGATGAAAAACTTGGAACGTCGTTCTTTGAGATAACCTTTAAGACAGTTCTTGTTGGTTTGGAAATATGTGAATTAGTTACAGAAGTGGTTTCGTTTATCAATGTTATTAAGAGTTGCTTTAATTTGACAAAGCTGAAACAGCTCGATCCTCGAAACCTAACTGGACGTAGTTGGAAACAAAGTGTTTACTACGCGAAGATAACAAATTGGATGGCTCCGGATCGATTCGGTAGCGCTTTGAATTGGGTCAAGTTCGCATTGAAGATGTCTGGCTTCTCTATTAATATTAGCGCCCGTAACACTAAAGATCTCTTCTCTTCGTTCGTAAAAAATGCTGAGAAGAACAAATCAACTTTTGATAAGATCAAGTCAGGAAAGTGGTTTGATGTATCTGCTATTGGTAAAATGGTTAATGGTATTTCGGGCGATATTGGAAACATAATTATGGCATAAAGGAGAAAACACAATGGCAACAGAAAATTTTGAGGTTCAGGAACTCGTTGAACAGGGAAAGGTTCTTTATTCCTTGGATAAATACGACGAGGCACTTGAACTACTAAAGAAGGCAGAGGAACTTGATCCATACTACGAACCGGTCTATGAAAATTTGAGTGCCTGCTATATTATGGTAGATAAATATAATGAGGCGCGAGCAGCACTTAATCGTTATCTTATGCTTAATAAGAAAAGCGGATTGGCTAATTTCCACCTAGGCAATATCGCACTTCTTGAAGGAAATGTTGCAGAGGCCAAGTCATATTATTCTAAAGCTGAACTTCTTGGTTTTAATAACCCGATTATGTATATGAATCTTGCATCTTTTTACGAGGACGAGGAGGATTTTGATAAGGCTTCTGAACAGTATAATAAGGTACTTAGAATTTCTCCATATAATTATTCGGTAATGGAACGAAAAACACAAATGCTCATGCGTGCAGGTAGATTTGAAGAGGCGTTGAAGTCTGCTAAGAATATGGTTACAACAGACATTGATATGTTTGAAGGACATCATTATGTGTATGTGGCATTTATTATGCTAAAAAAATATGATGATGCAAAAAAATATATTGAAGATGTTGTTGTAAGATTTCCGGACAATACAACCGCGAAATTTGATCGTGTTCGTTTGTACGATTTGACTGGTGATGTGCAGTCTGCCCTCTCTATTCTGGAAAGAGAATTTCCCGCGTTTGCAGAACTACCTCATGTTGCAACACTTAAAATGGGATTGCTATTACAACTTCAACGTGCGGATGAGGTTATCGATCTGGTTGAAACAACAGCTGCATTGAGAAAAAATGTTGATACTCTTACGATGATGTACAGTTTGTACTTTGCAAAAGGCAACTACGAAAAGGCATTGGAGTACTGCGACCTAATTCAAAACTTAGGAGAGACATCACCGCAATATTACGCAACATGGTACTTTAAACCGCTTGCTATGCAGAAAATGGGAAAGGTGGACGAAGCGAATAAGCTTTTTGAAAAAGCTATCGAAGCCATTAAACCTGTTTGCATAAAAAATCCCGCAAACATTGATCTGTATATGTATCGTGCTCTTTGCGAATATCAAGTAGGAAAAATTGCTGATGCGCAAAAGAGTATAGAGTATTTGCTTGCAATCAAATCTGATTATGCAGCATTCCATCAGGTTGCCGCAATCATTTATGATGCTGCAGGTGAATTGAGTGAAGCAAACAAACATCGAGAGATTGCTAAAGAACTTGACCCGGATATAGCAATACCTTTAATATAAGAAGGCGACATTATGGCAAAAGAAGTAAAAGTGAATTTGGATGTTATTGATAATGCAAAAAAAGTGTATGATGAATCTATTGAGACCTTGGAATTAACAGTAAAAACACTATCTACATCTATTGAGGAATTAAGAACTAAAGCCTGGAAAACAAATGGTTCGGATGCTTTTTTTGAGAATTATGATAATTTCTGGAAAAAAGATTTTGAAAAACACATCTCATACTTAAAACATCTTCGTGATTGCTTAGCAATTGCTAAAACGGCGTTTCACGAAAGATTTGATTCAAAAATGTAAAATATGGAGGTATCACAATGGAAAATGTATTATACTTAAATCGAAGCGGTCTAGAGGCTGATATTCAGAAGATGAGGGAAGGTTTGGATGCCTTTAATCAGGCTGTAGTAACAATTAACACCGGAGTGGATTCTGCTCCGGAAGATTGGAAGGGTGCAACTCAGACGGCATATATGGAGCGTTATAACGAGCTTCGCATTGCTCTCACCAAAGACGTTCCTGAATCTGTGCAAGGTATGATTGACTTTATGCAGTCTTTCTTGAACAATATGATGGAAGGCGACGAAAGCGGCGCCTCCGGTCTTAGATAAGTAATTTTGCCATAAGGCAAGAAAATAAAAAAGTTAAGGAGATAATCATAATGGAAAATGTATTATACTTAAATCGAAGCGGTCTAGAGGCTGATATTCAGAAG
>CAYQPJ010000013.1:0-3560 GCA_964419515.1 uncultured Eubacteriales bacterium | reverse complement strand
TGATTGACTTTATGCAGTCTTTCTTGAACAATATGATGGAAGGCGACGAAAGCGGAGCTTCCGGTCTTAGATAATAATTTTTAAGGAGTTCAGGCGTAACACATCCGAGTCCCTTCTTTTAGAGGTATGGAAATGGGCATTTTTTCAACATGAATCAATTAAGAAAGTCCTTTTTACTGGATTTAAAGATTCGGATGATGAGATGACTGTCGAAAAAAATAATCAATATTTTGAAAAATTCCCTGATACAAAAAGGGGAACTGTAAAAAAGATTAATAAAATGCCAAAGTGCTTGCAGGGTGTTTGTTTTAGTTTTACCTATAATGCCACCCTGCATGAGGCTGACAAAACGAATATAAAGTGAAGGGTGATGGAGGTGTTTATCATGCGGTGCGAATGCGGCGGATGATACTAAGTTTTGTGGGTTTTGCGGAGGGGACAAATTTGTTTCGATGAACAAACGCAAGCGTTGGATTATTCAAGAGCGCCTGAAAGTGGGGCACCGCACACTGAAAAACCGATAGCCGGATATAGCTATTTGGAAGTTGCTTGCGGTTTTTCAATATCCGATATTGATTTAGCATACACTATGTATGTAAAAAAATTGGATGGATATATGATAAGTGTTGTGGTGATGAGCGGCTCATCGTTTGTTAACGAAGAGGTGGTTGATAAAATCGTTTCTGCTCAATAAACCCAATTATTAACAAATGAGTGAATAAGGTGCAAATGGTTGCTTTGGTGTTGTTCAACCGAGCATTTTAAAAAAGTAAAATTTACTCCGATATTTCGGGGTTGAAAAGGATGATAATTATGAAAAATTGCCCAAATTGCAACTCTCAGCTTGAAGATAATTCTCTTTATTGCTTCAATTGCGGAACTCAGTTTACTGCGGGAGCCCAACAGAATTATAATGGTCAACAGGCTTATCAACAAGCTTCGCCTAATTACGGTGCGCAGGTTCAGCCTAATTACGCGCAGATATCCGATCCTTACGATCATACTGCAGAGTTCGATTCAAAGGATATTTCCGATAACAAGGTAATATCTATGCTTGTATATTTACTTGGTGCTGTTGGAGTTGTTATAGCGTTGCTTGCAAGTAACAATTCGCCTTATGCCGCATTCCATGTAAGACAAGCTTTGAAATTCACAGTCGTTTCTATTTTAAGTTCAGTTGCATCTATATTACTTTGCTGGACAATCATAGTTCCGATCGCATGTTCTATTTTATCAATTGTTTTGTTTGTGGTTAAATTTATTTGCTTTTTCCAAATTTGTTCGGGAAAGGCAAAGGAGCCTGCAATTATTCGCAAATTAAATTTCTTAAAATGAGATGAGATTTTATGGAGTGCAAAAATTGCGGTGTAATGCTACTCGACGAAGCTGCATTTGTGCTTTTTGCGGCGCTTCACAGCTTGCCGTAAATACAATATCATGATCGATTGCTTTGCTGCCGGTTATACAATTTTACATGGATTGCGGTCTCGCGAAGATGATATTTCTTGGTATAATAACCCTTGGGATTTATGATATGGTTAATATTATTATTTAAGTATGGAGGTATTTGTATGTATTGTCAACAATGCGGAAGCGAAATTGATGAGGGATTGGCTTTTTGTACAAGTTGCGGAGCTAAACAGGTAAATAATGTTGCTCCAACACAGTTTACACCTGAAAACAATGGCTATAATCAGCAAAACAATCAAGGAGTAGGTGCACAGCAATATTCGGAAGCCAATAAACAGAATTACGCCTATGCACAACCTAATGTTAATACGTTTGAACAAAACGGCTTTAGTTATTTGCCAAAAAAAGTTTCTTTTGGCGAATCCATTAAGCTATTTTTTAAAAACTATGCTAATTTTACAGGTCGTGCAACAAAAGCGGAATATTGGTGGGCGTGTCTTTTTGTATCAATCGTTTCATTCTGTGCTTCGCTGATACCTTATGCAGGGCTGATTTCGACCTGTGTATTTTTGATACCTTCGCTTTCAGTTGCCATTAGACGTTTGCACGATACAGGCAAGTCTTGGGTGTATATTCTTATTGCGCTTATTCCGTTGGCAGGTCCGATAATTCTTATTGTTCAATATTGCAAGAATAGTGTTAGCGATAATCAATGGGGCCCGTTTTTAAGGTGACAAAAGTTTTAGGCTTTGTTTTATAAGTTGTAATGCCGGAAGAAGGTTATGGCCTTTCCGGCATTTTTTGGGAAGGTGTTGCTTGTGTACGATATTGAAAAAATATTGCCTAAATGGAAGATTGTGAAAATAATAGGCGAGGGTAGTTTTGGTAAGGTTTTTGAAATTTGTCGAAATGAATACGGCATTGAAGAGCACTCGGCGTTAAAGGTGATTTCTATTCCACAATCCGATAATGAAGTAAAAACATTAAAAAATGACGGTTTGAATGATAGTGAAACAACAGATTATTTTAAAGCCGTTGTAAACGATTTTGTGAAGGAAATTAAATTGATGAAGCAACTCAAGGGTTGTCCGAACATTGTATCATACGAGGATTTTGCCGTAGTTGAAAGAACCGAGTCGATTGGATTTGAAATTTTTATAAGAATGGAGCTTTTAAAGCCGCTGCCGGATTATTTACAAGAAAATCGTGTCAGAGTATATGATGTTATACAGCTTGGAATAGATATGTGCAAGGCTTTGGAAGTTTGTAGGGAAACAAATATAGTTCACAGAGATATTAAACCGGATAATATTTTTGTGTCGGCGGAAGGTGTTTTTAAACTCGGCGATTTTGGCATAGCCAGAACCCTTGAAAAAACAAAAGCAGGACTTTCCAGAAAAGGTACATATAACTATATGGCGCCCGAGGTTTATAATGGCAATGATTATGGTTTTTCAGCGGATATTTATTCATTGGGGCTTGTTTTGTATAAGCTACTCAATAATAATCGAGAACCGTTTTTGCCGCCTTATCCGGCTCCTGTTAAATATGCGGATAAAAGCGAAGCGTTGGTTAAAAGAATACAAGGGGAGGCTTTGCCTGTTCCCGAAAATGCCGATGAGGAATTGGCAGATGTTATTTTTAAAGCTTGTTCATATAATCCCGAAGCAAGGTATTTATATCCGAAAGAGTTTAAGGAAGCACTTGAATCCATTTCGATAAAATATACTGAATTGCAAAACGATGTTTTTGTAAAGACAGGAATTAATTATTATGTAAATGATACACTTTATAAATCGAAAAACGATGAAAGCATACGCGAAAAAAACAGTGGAACACAATTGTTGTATACATGCTTACCAAATGGGTCGGTGCCTGTTCGGGAAACGTGTCCTGTTTGCGGAAATGTGATTAAAGAAAAAGATTTGTTTTGTGGACATTGCGGTTATAAATTAAAGCAGATTATAAAGTGTTCGAGGTGTGGATTTATTATGAAAAACGGAGTGAGGTTTTGCGGGAAGTGCGGACAAAGAATGTGTTAATCGGTAATGAGCTTTTCCGGTTTATTCCGCTTGATCGGTTTTCACAAGAGGACAGAATTCTTCGCTTTTCCGTTATGGATATTATGGGTGACATTATTTTAAAAGCTT
>CAYQPJ010000012.1:0-53263 GCA_964419515.1 uncultured Eubacteriales bacterium | reverse complement strand
TTTTCGCGAAATTTGCGCACCTTTTCACACATTTTCGCCATATTTCGACACGGGAGAATGTAAAAAATGAGGTTTGAAGGTGATTTTCAGTCACATCGTGAGGATTTTTACAAAAATACTCAGGTTAATTCCTGAGCTCAACGTAATGTCCGGAGGAAATTCGTTCGAGAGAAGAACAATCGAGGACGTCGATTATGCTATTATAATTATTCACCATTTTATATATAAATGAGTTGAATGTTTATCAATTATTGCCAAATGAATCGGCAATGTTTTGGAATATTCGCTAATTATGAGACACCGCTGTGTGTGGTAAAATATAATTATGAAGATGAATATTAACAGATTGAGACTTACATAAATACTCACGGCATTTATGAGAAATCGCAAAACAATAACCGCAACCGACAAATCCGTGTTACCATTACACAAAGCTCAAGGATTCCGAAGACAATGTTCAAGGCTATACCGCGGATACCGAAGGCACGACAAATTATACATATTCAAACGACAGTAAAACAGGCCAAAACTACCTTCTTACAGGCGTGGATAATGAAACGATTACCTATGACGAAATAGGCAATCCGACACAATATCTCGGTGCGAACCTCACTTGGTTCGGGCGCAAGCTTCAGACATACGAAAAGTGCGAAACAAATGAATTGTACTATGTTTACGACTGAAACGGACATCTCGGGAACATAAAATCTCATATCACCATTGACAAATGCCGAAAAAGCTATATACTATATATAATTTAACACGAAAAGTCCACGAGGAGTGTTTAAAAATATGGAGACGGTTTATGACTTTTGTCCGAAGCTTGACAGTGAGCATTTCAAGTATCAATACGTAACATCGTATGATGTTGACGGAATGGTACGGCTTTATTCGGATGAAAAGACTGTTAAGCTGTGTAATTTTGACAACATAAACGAAAACTGCTTTGAATTTTATGATAAGGCGGCAGTTATAAGGCTTGTGCGGTTTTGGCAAAATCATTTCAGGACACGTGAATTTTTGCGTTATACCGTAATTGACATCAAATCCGATGAGCCTGTAGGCTCACTTGAAATGTTTCGGAGAATGACCGACGATGAGTACCAATATTGCTGTATGCTTCGTATAGATTTGCTAAGCAAATACGAGCACGCAAGCTACATTGAAGAGATATTATCAACAATAATGGAGCCAATGCTTCTGGTTTTCGATTGTTACAAAATGGCAACGAAAATTCTCCCGCGCTCAAAAGCACGAAAGCTCGCAATTGAGCGTCTGAATTTCGATATGACACCGAAAAAGCTCATCGGCATAGACGGCGAAGAATACGACAATTATTATATGTATACCCAACCCGTCGGCGAACGCTACGGCTGGGACCCCGAAACCGGCGAAAAAATCTTTATCCCTATAGGCGCATGGTAAGCTATGGAAAAACATTAAATTCAGGCATTACGCATAGATAAAATCAAGCGCGATAATATGCTTTTAACCTCCCTTCACCGAGACCGTGTAACAAGCTTGGAGAAGGGATTGTTAATCAGTGTAAAAAAGCAGATAAAAACGTTCGCGATATAATACGAGTCGATGGCAAATATAAAAAGGAGGGTGAATATATGCATAGCACATTAATCAGATTCACAAAAAAAGAGTATGCTCGGGAATTTTCGGAAGGTCATCTTTATCTTAGCTCGTTGGCAACATTTTGGGATATCGAAAACAATTTTGAAGATCAAAAAGATGTATGCGAAGGAATTGCTGCCACTATTGAAAAAACAGCATTGCCCGTGGAAACAGCTTTACAATCGGCAACGGCGTTTGATGTTAGATGTCGTTTGGAGGCTTACAGGTATTGCAAACTTCTATGTTTTTTTCGCGTAGATGCGGATTTTGGCATTATTGAATTGCCAAGAAAAGAAATGGATAATTTCGGTGACACTGTTATTATAATTAAAGATGAAAAGGAGTTTACACAAAGAATTCTTCAGGCGGTAAGAAAGTCCGGTGGAGAGTGCATCACGGGAGATGTCCGCTATCATATGCCGGTGGATTCAACAAGACCCGATTTTCGTCCGGTACATACAATGACCCTCGCAAGCTCCGGCGAAAGCGGCATCTTTCCGATGCAACGTCTGTTAAATATAGCGAAAACGGTGACAAAATTCGGTTGTCTTGATAAATCTATCCATTATGCAAATCAAAAAGAGTGGCGAATATGTTATTTACCGCAAAAAAACGATACAGAGCCCGGCAGACTTGAAATAGGCGATTTATCCGATGTGACTGAATTGGTGCCGGTGTCGGAATTACGCAAAAAGCTATTGCTAATGAATCCGTTTCATATCCCGGGAACACTTGATATTAAAAGAACCAATTCACGCGGAACGCTTCATTATAAAGAATTTAAAGAAAAAGTCGAGCAAATTGACGGTAAATGCAGGCTTTTGTTAGATATTGGATGAGTTGCGCTTCAAATATGGGGGATATATTATGAAGAGGGCTGCATTTTAGATATATATGAACACCGATTATACAAGCTTCTTATAGCAAGTTAATCCGAGTAAAGTACTTGTTTTTGTATATATTCACACCGTTTTTTCAAAAGAAAATTTCAAGTTTAAACAGCGCGTATTTATTGAATATAAGACTAAAAACCACCCCGAGCAGAAGAGGTGTGAGCTTCTGTCTCGGGGTGTGCCGCGTATTTTCCTCATTTACCGCAGCTGATGCTTTTTCCCCTCCTTATATATAGTGTGCTTTTCTCGAAAAATGTGAACGACTTTTTTAAAAAATTTTTCAAAAAAATAATTCGAGTAACCAAAAAGCCTTGTATAATTTTGGTTAATATTGTATTATATATTTGTAATCTGACTGTTCTTATAAAGGTGGTTAATTTTATGGAGAATTTAAAATTTCTTATCAAAAAAATACTATCACTATTACCGTTAAGAAATATAATTGTTTTTGAAAGCGTTCCGAGCCTCTCCGATAACAGCAAAGCGGTTTTTGATGAATTTATAAAAAGAGGCTATAACGACAAATATAAATTCATTTGGATTGTTTACGCTAAAAGCCCCACCTTTCCGAATATTAAAAATGTTAAGTATATCGAAAGCAAGAGCAAGCTTTTTCCGATAAAAAGAACATATTATCGTATTTTCGCAAAAGCGCTCATTAGTTGTAATATGTTTTTGCCAACACTCAGAAGCGGTCAGGTTTCATTTTATACAACACACGGTACACCCGTAAAGAGTCTTGAAAAGAGAAATTATATTCTTCCGAAGGGCATTGATTATATGCTCATTAACGGAGAAGCAACAAAGGAGCTGATGCTTTCTCAATTCGATTCATCTCCGGAGCGTACCGTAGCGCTCGGATACCCGAGGAACGATGTGCTTGTAAAGCCAAAGCGTGATATTTCGGAGCTTTTCCCGAACAATCGAAATGACAAAAAAATAGTGTGGTATCCGACATTTCGCCTTTACGGTGATGCTTCATGTGAAGCGGATGGTGATTTTGTGCCGATTCTTCATAACAGAGATGATGCCGCAAGGCTCAATTCCATTGCCGCCAAAAATAATATTTTGATAATTATGAAGCCGCATTTCGCCCAGAATTTAAGTAATATCAAAGAGTGCAAATTCAGTAATATCCAATTCATAGACGAAGGCTTTTTCGCGGAAAACAAAATAACATCATACGAATTTATTGCGGCATGCGATGCACTCATTACAGATTATTCATCTGTTTATTTTGACTATCTCCTTTGTGATAAGCCTATAGGTCTTATATGGGAGGATTATGATAAATACAAAAAGTTTGTGGATTTCGCCGTCGATATGGATTATTATATGAAGGGCGGAGAGAAGATTTACAACATCGACGATTTTGAAGCATTTATTAAGCAGCTTGCTTCAGATACAGATCCGTTAAAATCGGAGCGTGAAGAAATAAGCAATTGGGCAAATTATTCAAAAGACGGAAAAAGCTCCGCAAGAGTTGCAGATTTTATTATTAAAAAAGCAAAGCTTTAAAAGGCGAAAAAATATTTGATGCTCATATTGACGGGCAATATACGACCGCGGCAACAAGATACGCGAAGCCGGAGCCTTATTTGAATATACACGCTTTATGAGAGCGAAACGCATACGATAGCTTTATTGGGGCGACATTGACAAGACGGGACTGAATATTTATCTTTCCGCGCTGAAAAATAACCGAACGCTTGATATTAAGCTGTTTACGCCGGCTGTGATTTGAAACTTGCACGTCACTTTCGAGTCCGTCGCCAATTACACCTTACCACACTTTTACCACATAGCACAATAAAAAAACTCGGCAATTTCGGATTAACCGATTTTGCCGAAATTTTTTATATTTTTATTATTTGTGATATCTCAAAGCGCAAACGTCGTCACCCTTTGCTATACTTTTCGGGAGATCCAAAACACCGTTATAGCACTCACCTATTGCATGGTCGCCGCACATTGCAATATCACAAAGCATTGCAATTTCCTCATCGGAGCAGCCTGCATTTTGCCACGCCTTAACAAGCGGACAATAGTGAAAATCAATTGAAAGCTTGTCATCTGTGGATTCGATTATATCCATTTCGAAAACGAGCTGTGCAGGCTTTGTGAAAAGGGTTTTCCTAAGCCCCTTAAAGCTGTCGGTATTGCCTTTTTTTACAAGGTCCGCACCCTGCGAAAGACCGCACCGTCTTACGGCGGCGCCGGCAAAATCATTGGGGTCAAGCCCCTTTTTCTTTGCCTCATCGCAAAGAAGATACAGCCAAAAGGCTCTGTGCTCAAGCTGTGCTCTTACAGCCTGCAAAAGCGCATTTTTGTACTTAGGCTCATTTTTTACCTTACTCATAATAACACTCCTGTTAATGTAATTTATTTACTTATTTCTTTAATAAAGTCCTTGTAAAACATAACGCATTCGCCTACGTTTTTAATGCCTATGTGCTCATCCTCAGCATGAATTGTCGCAAACTGTGCCTTATTAAGGTCAATCGGCGCAAAGCGCAAAATACTGTCGGCAACATCGGTAAAGCGACGCGCATCCGTACCTGCAGTAAGAAGAAACGGCGCAACGGCAACATCCGGAAAATCCTTTTTAAGAACATTTTCAACAGCCTTAAACGGCGCCTTATTAAAATCGGTGGGCTTGCAATAATCGCGCTCAACCTCTTCAATTTTAACATTGTATTTTTCGGCAATTTTTTTAATTTTCTCAAGACCCTCAAAAAGGTCATCCTCACGGACACAGCGAAGGAACATATGCGTCTCTGCCGACTTTGCCCTTATTTGCGGGTCAAGCTCGCTTCCTGCCTTAAGAGTTGTAAAGATAAGCTCCGTTGAAAGCATTGCACTTGCCGCGGGAATGCCCATCATTACTTTTTTAAGAAGCGGCGAAAAAAACGTGAAGTGCCCGAAAATAAGACTTAACGGAAATGAGAGATACGGCACATGGCGTTCAAAGGTTGCCTTAACCTCGGGATAAAAACGCCCCTTATAAATTTTATCGGCATTTTTATTTACCTCTGTAATAAAGCTTGAAAGTCTTAAAACGGCATTATCCTTAGTGCCGCCGAAGCCACCGTGCCCCTTTGAGTCAAGAAGCGCGGTGCACTTATACATATGTCTGCTTTTTTCGTGAACGGCAACCATTGCGCTCTTAAAATCAACACCCGGAATTTGACCCTCCGTTACGGCACCGCCCTCATCAAGCACTGCCTCAAAATAAATATTGTTCTTTTTAAAATATTCGGTTGCAAGTACCATTCCGTCGCCGCAAACCTCTTCGTTATTTGAAGAGCCTATGTAAAGATTAATACCTTCAAAATCATAGCCTTCAAAAAGAAGCTCCTCTGTAGCCTTAAGCTCTGCAAAAAGCGGAGTTTTTGTATCTATTGTGCCTCTGCCGTAAAGGTAGCCGTCCTTTTCGACGGCGCAAAACGGATCCGTTTTCCACTCATTACTGCCCTCAACAACATCATGATGGGACATCAGCATTATATTTTTCGTTGCGTTTTTACCCTTAATAACATAAACAAAGCATCCGCCGCCGAAGGTAAGCCTTTCGGCTTTTTCATTTATAAGAGGAAACTCCTCCTCCAAAACCTTATAAAACCTTTCGTACTCCGCTTTGTTTTCGTTGTTTCGAGTCCAAACCGTTTTGCAATCTATCATACGCTTAAGCGTTTTAATATATTCGGCATTTTTTTCCGGGGATGGTCTTTTTCTGTCATCAACAGTCTTTAAAACAGCCTTTTTCATTTTTTGTTCACCCCACCCTTTTCGCCGTTTTTTGAATGCGCCTCAATAAAATCGGAAACGCTTTTTTCATTGTAAAGCATAAAGCAAATAAGTGAAACAAGACTTAACACGCCTGCAAAAACACCTGTAAGCTTAACACCCAAAAGACCCACGCTCTCGCCCTTTGCTGCACCGATTGCAAGCACGCTTGACACAACAACCATTGCTATTGAATAAGCAATTTTTTCAATAAAGGTTTTTGTTGCGGAGAAAAAGCCCTCGCGGTTTACACCATTTTCAATGCTGTCCTTTTGAATAATATCCGACATACACGACTGCGGCAAAATATTTATTGCGGCAAACGGGAATGCAACAACAACGCCCACCGCAAGACCCAAATAAAGCTCTTTGCCGGGAACAAGTGCGGCTAATTTGTCACCGAAGAATATAAATGCGAAAACAACCGTAAATATTACGCTTGCAATAACAAGCATGAGCTTTTTACCGTAGCTTTTGCTGAGCTTTATTATAATCGGGAAAAGACAAAGTGCAACAACAATTGCCACAAGCATTACAAGAAAAGACTTTTCCTCGGGAACGTGAAGAAGCATTGTTATATAATAGAGCATTGCCGTTTGAAAAAATGCCATTGAAAGATAGCTGAAAAGATCGCCGGCAAAAAACGTTACAAAGGTTTTGTTTTTGAAAATCGTTTTTGCGGAGCTTAAAAGCGACTGCTTGGGGATTGTGGTTTCAGTTACATAGTCCTTTTCCTTAAACGCCGTAGCACCCAAAAGCACGCAAACAAGACCTATTACGGCAAAAACCGTAAAAACGATTCTCCATGAGGAAATTGCGCTGAAGCCCATATTTTTAAAAATGCTCACAAAAAGTGTTGCGGCATACATAAACGAGCTTGAGCCCATAAAAAATGCCGTGCTTATTCCATAATATGTAACTCTGTCCTTTGCATCGGGAATAACCTCGGGAATAAGGGCGTTCCTCGGAATAAAGAAAAACGTATAAGCAGTGTAATATGCAACAAGGAAAAAGCCTACCCAAAGGGCATTTAATACAGAGCCCGCTTTAAACGGCGCCATAAATATCAAAAGCACCGAAACGGCATAAGGTACAGCCGAATACTTTAAAAAGGGCATTCTTCTGCCGTCCTTGTGGGTACATTTGTCCGAAAGATTCGCAACCCACGGGTCTGTTATGGCATCTACAACCTTACCGAGTCCCGTTAAAAATGCCATAACGGTAATAAAGCCCAAAAGCTTGTTTGTCGGCAATAAGTTCGGAATACCGCTTATTGCGGTCGGCTGTAAAAAGTACAAAAGATAGTTACCTATCATACCGTTAAAAAGACCCTTTGCCACATCCGAGAGGCAATACCGTACCATTTTACCTTTAGGCAATGTTTTCTTCATTTGAATTCTTCCTTCCTTTTAAATCGACAAGTGCCGATTACCCCTGATGAATAACAGATATATTTACCTTTAAATATTTATTATAATAATATAAATGGTAACAAGGGCTAAAATCAAGTGGTAAATGTTTTTTCGTATGATTGCACAAATTCCGAAGTAACTATATGTTAAATTGTCACATAAGAGATTTTCCGTAGCACATCTTGCACAAAAAATGCACAATCCCGAGTTAGCCGCTGCTAACAGTTTTTGTCTACTACGCCGAAAATTGTAAAAAGTACGAATTTTCCCGTAATTTTTATTGACATATTTTCACATTCGGTGTAAGATATGTCACAGTTAGCGAGAGCTAACTTTACAAATTCACTTCAGTTAGCGAAAACTAACTGAGATTAAAGCAAGAAGGTCGTTCGATATGATGCCGCTTAATCTTTTAAATTCCGGTGAGCAGAGCACAATAAAGCGAATAGGCGGAAGCCCCGAGGTGAAAAAGCACCTCAATAATTTGGGCTTTATTGTCGGCTCCGATATCACCGTTATTAACACGCTCGCGGGCAATGTTATTGTAAACGTAAAAGAGGCACGCATTGCAATAAGCGAGGAAATGGCACGTAAAATTATGGTTTGATTTTACTGCAGGCATTTAAAAAACAGCTTTGGCTGAAGCTATATATTTCAAAAGGAGGTTTTGCAAATGAAAACACTCAAGGATACAAAAATCGGTGATACCGCAAGGGTAGTTAAGCTCCACGGTGAGGGCGCGGTTAAGCGTCGCATTATGGATATGGGTGTTACAAAGGGCGTTACCGTTATCGTTCGCAAGGTGGCACCCTTAGGAGACCCGGTTGAAGTTACCGTTCGCGGCTATGAGCTTTCGTTAAGAAAAGCCGATGCCGAAATGATTGAGGTGGAATAATTTTTTTAAAGCACAGTTAGCAACCGCTAACGCATTGATGAAAGGAGAAAATTCATGGACATTCGCATAGCCCTTGCGGGTAACCCCAACAGCGGCAAAACAACGCTCTTCAACGCACTTACCGGCTCCAACCAATTTGTGGGAAACTGGCCCGGTGTTACTGTAGAAAAAAAGGAAGGCAAGCTTAAAAAGCACGACGGCGTAACTGTAACCGACCTTCCCGGCATTTATTCGCTTTCGCCCTACACTCTTGAAGAGGTTGTTGCAAGAAACTACCTTTTAGGCGAGCACCCCGACGTCATTCTCAATATTATTGACGGTACAAACCTTGAAAGAAACCTCTATCTTACAACTCAATTAGCAGAGCTTGGAATTCCCGTTGTTGTTGCCGTAAATATGATGGATGTTGTAGAAAAGAACGGCGACAAAATAAACACCGCGGAGCTTTCACGTCAGCTCGGCTGTAAAGTTATAGAGATTTCCGCATTAAAGGGTACAGGCATCAACGAGGCAGCAGAATCGGCTGTAGCAGCCGCAAAAAACGGCAAAGCCGTTCCTCAGCATATCTTCTCCGGCTCGGTCGAACACGCAATAGCTCACATTGAAGAGGCGACGCTTCACGATCTCCCCGAGGAGCAGCAACGCTGGTACGCAATCAAAATCTTCGAGCGCGATGAAAAGGTACTCAACGAGCTCAACCTTAACGGCGCCGTTTTAAGCCACATCGAAGCGGACATTAAGGCTTGCGAAAATGAGCTTGACGACGACTCCGAGTCAATAATCACAAATGAGAGATATCTTTTCATAGGCACGGTTATTAAAGCCTGCTACAAAAAGAAAAACATCGGCGGCCTTTCAACCTCCGATAAAATAGACAAAATAGTTACCCACAGAATACTCGGTCTTCCGATATTTGCCCTTGTAATGTTCCTTGTATATTACATCTCCATGGTAACCGTCGGCACTGCCGCCACAGATTGGGCGAACGACGGGCTCTTCGGCGACGGCTACCATCTTTTCGGAATAGGCTCATCCGCTTACAACGACGAAGCAGACTCTTTTACCGCCGCACAACAGGCAATTAACGCATTTTTACCGAGCTTTGACTTTGAAAACGAAGAGCTTGACGAAAGCGCTCTTATTTCTCAGCTTAAAGAGCTTAAGCCCGAGAGCGACACAGCGGAAATTGAGGTTGAAGACGAGGAAACTCTTGCAACGGACACCTTAAAAGCTTATTACTCCGAAATTCCGGAGGAGCTTTCCGACGAGGAATTTGAAGCCACGGTTAGTAAAACATACCTTGAGGCTGTAAAGTACTTTGAAGAAAAAGCAAGCTTTTCCGAGCCTTATCCTGCCGATTACGGTGTATGGATTCCCGGTATACCCGTTCTTGTTGGTAACGTACTTGAAAAAACAGGAGTAGCAGATTGGCTTTCGGGGCTTATTAACGACGGCATTGTTGCCGGTGTAGGCGCCGTTCTCGGCTTTATTCCGCAAATGCTTGTTCTTTTCCTTCTTCTTGCAATTTTAGAAGCATGCGGCTACATGGCACGTATCGCCTTCGTTCTTGACCGTATCTTCCGTAAATTCGGGCTTTCCGGTAAATCCTTCATTCCCATGCTTGTAGGCGTAGGCTGCGGCGTTCCCGGAATTATGGCATCGCGTACAATTGAAAACGAGCGCGACCGCCGTATGACTATTATGACAACAACCTTTATCCCCTGCGGTGCAAAGGTTCCCTTTATTTCAATGGTTGCGGGTGCTGTTTTCGGCGGCTCTGCGGCAGTTGCCACCTCGGCATATTTCATAGGTATGGCGGCTATAATCGTTTCAGGTATAATTCTTAAAAAGACAAAAATGTTCGCGGGCGATCCGGCTCCGTTTGTTATGGAGCTTCCGGCATATCACCTTCCCACGGTTAAAAACGTTCTTCGTTCAACCCGGGAACGCGGCTGGTCCTTCATTAAAAAGGCAGGTACAATAATTCTTCTTTCAACAATATTCGTTTGGTTCACAACATACTTCGGCTTTGTTGACGGACATTTCAAAATGCTCTCCGATGAAGAAATCGGCCATTCGCTCCTTGCCGCAATAGGCTCCTGCTTAGCTTGGATTTTCAAGCCCTTGGGCTGGGGTACCTGGGAAGCCGCTGTTGCCTCCATTACGGGACTTGTTGCAAAAGAAAACATTGTAGGCACAATGGGTATTCTTTACGGCGCATCGGGCAATGTATATGAAACAATCGCTTCCGTATTCACCGGTGTAAGCGCATATTCTTTCCTTGTATTCAACCTTCTTTGCGCACCGTGCTTTGCTGCAATAGGCGCAATTAAGCGCGAAATGAACAACGCAAAGTGGACTTGGTTTGCAATAGGCTACCAGTGCGGCTTCGCTTACTTAATAGCTCTTATGATTAACCAATTCGGCAACCTCTTCACAGGTAGTGCAAGCATTACAGGCGTTATAGCTTCTCTTGCGGTGCTCGCCGGTATGATATATATGCTTGTTCGCCCCACAAGAAAGCTTTACCGAAAATGTAAAAATAATCAATCCGAATAATTTGAAAGGAGTCTTTTATGCTCGGCTTTATTTACGAAAATCTCGCAACAATAGTTATTTGCATATTACTTATTGCAATTGTATCTGCAATAGTAACAAAGCTTGTGAAAGACAAAAAGAAGGGGAAATCCCCATGCGGCTGTAACTGCGGAAGCTGCGCTATGTCAGGCTCTTGCCACAATCACGCTAATTTTTAAAATATATTTATTCTCCATTCAAAAAGCACACACCGTTTTCCCCTTTTAGAAAGAGAAGCCTTCGATAGCGATGTCGGAGGCTTTTTCGTTTTGCGAGTATTCACCTAATAGTCCGCAAAAAGCTGTCGCTGAATATCGAGCATCCCTTCAAATGTATTATCAGCGATAAATTCACTGACCACCGCCGGCATACCCTTTTCTCCAAAAAAGCTCCTCAAAATCAAGTTAATACATATTATAGGCGGTTTTACAGCAAATATTCGGTACTGTTTTACACTTTTATTAGCGAATATTCTATAGAGCTTTACACTTTTCAGAGCGAATAATCGCCCACACAACACCTTTTATATAATTTAATTGAAATTTCGTCAACAGAAAAACCGATGCACCTGTGAAATCTTCGCACGCTTGCATCGGTTTTAAATATTTACTCATCAAAAGAAGTATCCTCAAGGCCCAAAAGCATATCCGCCTCGGGAGCTTCAAAAGCCTCCACACCCTTAAGCTTTTTTTGAATTAAATTATTACGCTTTTGAGCGTCCTCAAGGCTTTTGCCTGCCTCTTCAATCTTTTTGCGAGCCTTTTCGAGAACATCGCCGAACTTATCATATTGAGCCTTTGCCGCTCCTAAAAGCGCTCTTACCTCATCCGCCTTTTCATTAATGGCAATTGCCTTAAAGCCCATTGCAAACGAATTTAAAAGAGCGGTTATTGTAGAAGGACCGGCTATCATAATATTTTGCGCCTGAAGACTCTCTGCTATGCCGCTTTTTGAAGAAGCAATTTCGGCATAAAGTCCCTCTGTGGCAAGGTAAAGAATGGCAAAGGGCGTTGTAAGCGGTACGCAAATATATTTTGAAACATCCTTAGCCTCCGCCTTTACCCTGTCCTCAAGCGCCTTTCGAGCCGCAGAAAGAAGTGACGGGTCGGCACTTTCGGCGGCATCGCAAAGCCTTACGTAATCCTCCATTGGGAATTTTGAGTCTATGGGAAGGTATATAATGGTATCCTTTTTCTCACCGCTCGGAATTTTCACGGCAAACTCAACACGTTCGCCGTTGTTTTTCGGAGAAAAATTTTTTTCGTACATTCCCGGAATTGTTTGGTCAAGAATAGACTCAAGCTGAACCTCTGCCCAGGTACCGCGAGCCTTAACATTTGTTAAAACACGGTTTAAGGAGGTAACGTTTTGGGTAACACCCTGTGAAAGCTCCTTCATTTCGCCTAAGGACTTATAAACATTTTCAAGCTGCTCGCTTACCGTTTTAAACGAGGTATTAAGCCTTGTTGTAAGTGTTGCGCTGAGCTTTTCGTCTACGGTAGCGCGCATTTCTTCAAGCTTTTTTTCGTTACTCGCCTGCATTTTTTCCATATTCTCCTGCAAAAGCTTTGATTGCTTTTCGCTTTGAAGAAAGCTGTTTTTTTGAATATCGGAAAGCGCCTGTGAAAGCTTTTCGGAAATATCAAGACGGCTGTCGTAATTTTCCTTTGTCATTAAAGAAAGCTTTTCCTCAACCTTTTCAAGTCCCTTTGAAAGCTCCTCACGAGTTTCTTTTGCACTGCGTGCCGCTTCCTCTCTGTTTTTTGAAAATTCGTTTGAAAGCTCGGCGGAGCCATCCTTCTTTTTAAGCGATGCCAGCATAAAAATCGCCGTCAAAAGAAGTGCAATTATCAAAACGCCGAATACCGCAATAAGTATTTTTTCCATAATCAATGCTCTTCCCAGCCCTTGGCGCGTTCAACCGCCTTGTGCCAGCCCTTCAAAATATTATCTCTTTTTTCGCCGTTCATTGACGGAACAAAAATTCTGTCAACCTCGCGAACCTTTTCTATCTCGTCAAAATCCTTCCAAAAGCCCGTTGCAAGACCTGCCATATATGCCGCGCCGAGAGCCGTTGTTTCAACAAGCTTTGGACGGTTCACCTTTGATGCGGTTAAATCGGACTGAATTTGAAGAAGAATATTACTTACGGAGGCACCGCCGTCAACACGCATCTCGGACATTGGAATGCCGCTGTCAAGGCTCATTGCCTCAACAAGGTCCGTAACCTGAAACGCAATGCTCTCAAGCACCGCTCTTGCAAAATGCGCTCTGTTTGTGCCGCGCGTAAGACCCACAATACAGCCTCTTGCGTACATATCCCAATACGGCGCACCGAGACCCGTAAACGCCGGAACAAGATACATTCCACCGGAATCGCGAACGCTTTCGGCTAAAAAGTCACATTCACTCGGCTCCGCAATCATACGAAGCTCATCTCTGAGCCATTTTATGACAGAGCCGGCATTAAACGCACTTCCCTCAAGATCATAACAAACTTTACCGTTAATGCCCCATGCAATACCTTCAATAAGGTTGTTTTTTGAATGAATGCGCTTGTCGCCTGTGTTCATCAAAAGGAAGCAGCCCGTACCGTAAGTATTTTTTGCCTGTCCCGCGTTAAAGCACGCCTGACCGAAAAGCGCCGCCTGCTGGTCGCCTATTGCGCCGGAAATCGGCACGCCCTGAAGCTCACGAAGACCGGGAACAGCCTCCGAAACATAGCCGTAAACGGAGCTTGACTCACGCACCTCGGGAAGAATATCCATCGGTATTCCGAGCTTTGAACAAAGATACGGATCCCACTCAAGCTTTTCTATATCAAAAAGCATTGTTCTTGCGGCGTTGCTGTAGTCGGTAATATGAACAGCTTTATTTGTAAGATTCCAAATAAGCCACGTTTCAACCGTACCGAAAAGAAGTCTGCCGTCGTTTGCAAGCGTTCGTGCCTCCGGAACGTTATCAAGAATCCATTTGATTTTTGTACCGGAAAAATACGCATCTATCAAAAGACCGGTATGCTCCTTAACATACGGCTCAAGCCCCTCCTCCTTAAGTCTTTCGCAAATAGGCGCGGTGCGCCTGCACTGCCACACAATGGCGTTATAAACGGGCTTGCCCGTTTCCTTATCCCACAAAATCGTTGTTTCACGCTGATTTGTAATGCCTATTGCGGCAATTTCGGAGGGATTTATTCTGCCTATATCAAGCGCAGAGGTAAGCGAATGAAGCTGAGATTCCAAAATCTCGTAAGGATTGTGCTCAACCCAACCCGACTTTGGGTAAATCTGAGTAAATTCATACTGTGCCTTTGAAACAATATTGCCTTTCTTGTCAAAAACAATTGTTCTTGAGCTTGTTGTGCCCTGGTCTAAAGCAAGAATATATTTTTTCATTTATATCACCCTTCGCATTTGATTATATTGTAAATATCCTTAACCGAATCAAGAATATATGTCGGATTTACATCGCTTTTCTCCGCATCCTCCAAGGTGGTTTCACCGGAAAGCACAAGCACCGAGGTAACTCCCGCATTCACGCCCGTTTTAACATCGGTATAAATTCTGTCGCCCACCATGGCGATTTTTTCATAAGGCACGCCCGTTTCCCCTGCCACAATATCAATCATTGTTCTGTCGGGCTTGCCCAAAAACACGGGACGGCGCTTTGTCGCGTTATAAAACATATCCGCAAACGAGCCGCAATCCGGAAGATATCTTCCTCCCTCTATCGGACAAACCATATCGCAATTCGTCGCAAAATAGTCAGCTCCGCCGTCAAGAAGCGTGCATACACGCGTAATTTTTCCGTAATCAAGCTCGGTATCATAGCCGAGAAGCACCGTGTCGGCATTATCCTCCGTCATATTAACGCCGTACGCCTCAAGCTCCCTTTTTAAGGCATTTGTTCCGCAAACAAAAACCCTCCCGTCAGGCTTGTTGTTTTTCAAAAAAAGTCCAGCCGCCATACCTGAGGTAAAAACATTCTCTCTTTCACAGAAAAAGCCGAGCCTTCGCATTTTAATAACATAATCCTCGGCGCTTTTCGAGGAATTGTTTGTAACGAAAATATATTTTTTACCCTGTCTTAAAACCTCGTCTAAAAATTCCTTTGCACCGTCTATGGGGTCAAAGCCGAGGTTTACAGTACCGTCCATATCAAGTAAAAACAATGAAATATCCTTTAAATCTGCCATTTTAACCTCTTATATGCGCCCGTAAAGCGCGTTGTAATATTTAAGCCTTTCGGTATTTATTGAAGAAAGCTGCTCCTTTGTTACCCTGTAAAGCCAATTGCCCTCGGCGCGCCCCGGAACATTAAGTCGCGTATCACTGCCGTAGCCCAAAAGGTCCTGCACGGGAAAAACCGTAAGCCCCGCAGAGCTTGCCGTAATTGTTTTTATTATAGCTTCACAGCCCTTTTCATTCCATTCTCCCGTGGGACAGGAGCAATAATTCATAATATCGTTTTTAACCTCGGTGGGCGTTTCCCAAAGAAAGCCCAAAAGCGTGTTATTATCGTGCGTTCCCGAATATGCCACGCAATTATTTATATAATTATGCGGCTTGTGAGGTGAATCTCCGCCCAAAAAGCCGAATTGGAACACACGCATACCGGGAAAGCCGCTTTTTTCAACAAGCTTTGTTACATCATCCGTAATATCGCCCAAATCCTCCGCTATAATAAGCTTTTCACCGGCAACGGATTTTAAGGCGTTTACAAGCTTTTCACCCGGGCCTTTAACCCATTTACCGTTTTTGGCGGTTTTTTCACTTGCAGGCACCGCCCAAAAGCTTTCAATTCCTCTGAAATGGTCAATTCTAACGCCGTCAAAAAGCTCAAATGAAAGCTCAAGGCGTTTTTTCCACCATAAAAAGCCGTCGTCCTCCATTTTATCCCAATTATAAAGCGGATTCCCCCACAGCTGGCCGTCCTTTGCAAAGTAGTCCGGCGGAACACCTGCAACACATTCGGGCTTAAAATCGGGAGTAAGCATAAACTGCTCCTTATTAAAATAAACATCCGCGGAGTCAAGCGACACGTAAATCGGTATATCACCTATTATTTTTATTCCGTTTTTTTCGGCATATTTTTTTACATCCTGCCATTGAGTGAAAAGCTCATATTGAATAAAGCATTCGCAAAAATATTCATTCTCATCAAAATCAAGCGTTTCCCACAAATCCCAGGGCTTTTGACCGTTTGCCTCCTTAAGCGCGTAAAACTCGCAATACTCCTTAATTTGCCTTCGCGAGGAAATAAAAGCTTCGATTTTTTCACGAAGAGCGTTTCCCACACGACTTGAAGCCTTTTTCAAAAGCACGCGGCGCTCTTTTTTCAGCCTGTCAAATTCACAATAATAAGGCGTGCGTTGACGTGCAAGCGAAAGCTCCTCTCTTGTGATTAAGCCCTCCGAAAACAAAATCTCCAAATCCACAAAATACGGGTTTACGGCAAAGCTTGAAAGCGACTTGTAAGGCGAATTGCATTCATCAACGGGCATAAACGGCAAAACCTGCCAATATGAAAACCCACAGGCTTTTAAAAAATCTATAAATTCATAAGCTGCCTTTCCGAAGCTGCCTATCGAATACTCGCCCCAAAGCGAGGAAATGTGCATTAAAACTCCGCTTTTTCTTTCCAAAAAAACGCCTCCGAACACATAATATTTTAAAGTAATATATTATTCCGCCTCAAACATATCGGCAAGCCTTTTTACAGCTGCCGCAAGCTCTTCAACGCCCGTTTTTACATTTGAACTGTCATATTTTTTAAGATATTGGTCGGCTTCAAGCGTAAAATATCCGTCGTAGCCGATTTTTTTAAGAGTCGAAACAACATTTTTAAAATCAATATCCATGGAAAACGGTATTTGATGAGAATCATGATGACAGTCGTTATCGTGAATATGAAGCGCTTTAAGGCGGCTCCCGAGTGCTGTTATCATTTTTTCGGCTGTTGTGTTAAGTCCTCGCATTTCAGCGTGACCTATATCAAGACAAGCAACAAAATACGGGTCGTTTACCGCGTCAAGATGCTTGTTAAAGCTTATTTCGTCGGAGCAAGCCGCCTTAGCTGCCTGATTTTTTTCGCCGTCCCAATTCCACATATTTTCAGTTGCTATTTTAACACCGCACTCCTTCGCAAACGGCAAAAGCTCAAAATACATTTCGGCGTTTTCCTCTGCGGACTTATTATTGTCCGGGTGTATAATGCAAATTTTACCGCCTGCCTCGGCAGTACACTCAAGAGCTCTGAAAAGATAAGGCATCATAACGCGACTGCAGCACGGAAACGGCGCATGTGCTTGGTTGCACTCTATCCCGTTTTCAACACCGATTTTTTTAAGCTCCCTTGCAAAAGAAAGGTAATTGCTTTTAAAAAGCGGATGGTCACTTTCTTTAACCGTATCCGTATCGCGGTCGTAATGTGCCATGGCGAACATTGAAAAATCCCACGCATCAAAACCCGCCTTCGCTACAAGCTCCACCGCCTTTTCTTCACCTGTTATTTTAGCTATTGAGGCAATTTCGGTTGATGTTTTCATTATGTACCTCCAAAAAAATCAGTTTACCTTTACCGAAAAAAGTCTTTCGGCATTTTCTCTTGTTATTAAAAGAAGCTCCTCCGGGCTTATGCCCTTAAGCTCTGCCGCTTTTTTTGCAACATATTCTATAAGTGAAGAATCGTTTCTTTTTCCTCTGAAGGGCACGGGCGCCATATACGGACAGTCTGTTTCCAACAAAAGGCGCTCAAGCGGAACCGCTTTTAAAACCTCTGCGGGCTTTTGCGCGTTTTTGAACGTAAGGGCGCCGCCCAGACCTATATACATTCCGAGAGAAATTACCTCACGCATTGTCTCAACGCTCCCGGAAAAGCAGTGTAAAACGCCCCTTGGCTTTGTGCGCTTTAAAATTTCAAGCGTGTCACCGTGCGCCTCACGGTCATGTACTATAACGGGAAGAGAATGCTTATTTGCAAGCATTATTTGCTTTTCAAAAAGCTCTTTTTGAAGCGCCTTATTATCTGTTCTGTAATGATAGTCAAGACCTATTTCACCGACGGCTACACACCCTTCACTTGAAAGAAGCTTTTCCGTTTCAAAAAGCGACTCATCGTTAAGACCTGCCGCCTCCTCGGGGTGTATTCCGCAGGCGGCAAAAACGCCGCTGTAACGCTCACTTAATAAAAGCGACTCCCTTGAAGAGGAAACATCTGTTCCGCAGTTTATAATGCCGCAAATGCCCGACCCGAAAAGCGAGTCGAGCAAGTTACTACGGTCGAGGTCAAACGCCTTGTCGGTATAATGCGCGTGAGTGTCGAAAATATTATTCATCAGCCTAAAACAGTTCCTGCCGGCATACCGTCAACAAAGACTACCTTAACGTCGTTTTCCGAGACCTCTCCGGCAACGAGCATTCCTCGGCTTTCAACTCCGCAAAGCATTCTCGGCTTAAGGTTTGCAACTATTATTATGTGCTTGCCCAAAAGCTCCTCGGGCTTGTACCACTGTGCAATGCCCGAAACGATTGTGCGCGGCTCGCTTGTACCGTCGTTAAGCGTAAGCTCCAAAAGCTTTTTGGCTCTTTTAACGGGCTTACAGTCTACAACCTCGGCAATGCGAAGCTCTACCTTGGCAAAATCGTCAAATTCTATTTCTTTAAGACCTACAATTTCCTTTTTCTCTTCCTCCGGCTTTTCAGGCATAATGTCGGGAAGCGAGGCCTCTATTTCGGCAAGAGTTTTTTCAACATCAAGTCTTGAAAACAAAACCTCTGCCGCACCTACGCTCTCACCGGGCTTTATTGCACCGAAGCTCTCAAGCGAGTCAAGTGTATTTATATCGGTATTTATCTGGGAAAGAATTTTATCCGAGGTTTCGGGCATAAACGGCTTTAAAAGAACTGCTATATAGCGAATGCTTTCAAGAAGATTGTAAAGCACCGTGCCGAGTCTTTCCTTTTTGGCCTCATCCTTTGCAAGCGCCCAGGGCATTGTTTCATCAATATATTTATTACAACGCTTTGCAAGCTCCAAAACAACCGAAACCGCATCGCTCATTTTGTAAGTATCGAGAAGCCTTGTCATTTCGGGAAGAGCCTCAAGAGCTGTTTTCTTAAGCTCACTGTCTACAGGCTCCTCTGCCGTAGGCGCTTGAATAACACCGCCGAAATATTTGTTGTTCATGGCAATTGTGCGGTTTACAAGATTGCCTATTGTATTTGCAAGGTCCGAGTTATAGCGCTCTATTATTGTTTCGTAGCTTATGGAACCGTCTTGAGCGTGGGGCATCTCCGAAAGAAGATAATAGCGAACAGCATCCGTACCGAAGCGCGCGCAAAGCTCATCGGCATATATTACATTGCCCTTTGATTTACTCATTTTGTCCGTTCCCGAAAGAAGCCACGGGTGACCGAATACCTGCTTCGGAAGCGGCTCACCGAGAGCCATAAGCATAATAGGCCAATAAATCGTATGGAAACGGAGAATATCCTTGCCGATAATATGAACATCGGCAGGCCAATATTTTTTGTACATATCCGAAGAGCCGTCGGGGTCATAGCCGAGGCTTGTAATATAGTTTGAAAGCGCATCTATCCAAACGTAAATAACGTGCTTTTCGTCAAACGGAACGGGAACTCCCCACTTAAAGCTTGAGCGCGAAACACAAAGATCCTGAAGTCCGGGCTTTATAAAGTTATTTATCATTTCCTTTTTACGGCTTTCGGGATATATAAAGTCGGGATTGCTTTCAATATACTCCTCAAGCTGTTTTTGATATTTGCTGAGCTTAAAGAAGTATGTTTCTTCCTTTTCCTTATGAACCTCTCTGCCGCAATCGGGGCATTTACCGTCCTTAAGCTGTGTATCCGTAAAAAAGCTCTCACACGGAACACAATACCAACCCTCATACTCACTTTTATAAATATCGCCTTTATCGTAAAGCGTTTTGAAAATCCTTTGAACCGTTTTTTCATGCTGCTCATCCGTAGTACGAATGAATTTGTCGTAGGTAGTATTAAGGCAGTCGCAAACAGCCTTAATTTCGCCTGCAACCTTATCAACGTATTCCTTAGGTGAAACGCCGGCATTTTTTGCATATTCCTCTATTTTTTGACCGTGCTCATCCGTACCGGTTTGAAAGAAGACATCAAAGCCCTGCATTCTTTTAAACCTCGCCAAAGCATCCGAAAGCACTATTTCATAAGAATTGCCAATGTGCGGCTTTCTTGAAGTATATGCTATTGCCGTTGTAATATAATAAGGCTTTTTATTCATTGTTCAATCTCCTTTACAAGATTAATATCGAAGTTATATCAAATTAAATTATATGCTTATTCGGCTTTCAAGTCAAGCCTTGTTTTGCCGAGAGAACCGGCGTCTACGGTTACGGTTATATCGCCCTTTTCTCCCGTTGTTCTTATCCAAAATGCTCTGTCGCCGCCTATAAGAGAAAACTCCTTGGGACCTATGATTTTTGCCGGGCCCTTTACGGTAACCTTACACGGAACATCCGCAAACGGTGCGCGGTTGTTGTTTTGGTCAAGTGCCGCAAGCTCTACTCTTGTGGCATCGTACGTATTGCCCTCTTTTAATACGTAAGAATCCGCCTCAGCTTTAAGGTGAAGCTCTGTTACGGCGCTCTTTACAACGGTTTTTACAAGCTTGCCGTTCTTATAGCCCTCGAAGGTATAGGAAACCTGCTTGTCACCCCAACCGCCTATATATTTTGTAACAAGGTCAAACATTCGCGAAACGGAGATTTTTCCAACAACCATTCCGGCGCCAACCTTAAGCCAATTTTGCGGCGGCATTTTAATTTGGTCGCGCTGAGCGGCAACAAGTGCGGGCTTTAAAAATCTTACGGCATTAGGGTCAAGCTTTTCCGTTTCCGTTAAAACATCACCGAAAAAGTCCTCCGCTATCATAGGCGGATGCGGCAAGTGCTTAAAGGGCGAGCTTTCGGGGTAAATTGTGCTCGTGTATTTGCCGCTTTTATAAACCTTAACATAATCACAGTTTGTAAATACCCAAACCTTGCCTATAATTCCACCGGGATGCTCGCCTATATCCATAGAAGACGAAATCTCCAAAAACGGCTCCTTTTCCTGCTGTGAGCGATAAACCGCCGCACCGAGCTTCGGAACACGGAACATATCCGTAACGCCGTGGTAGCAAATTTTATCGCCGCTGCCAAAATCCTTATGGGTGTTGTAATCGGACATACACCAGCCTATGGCGCCGCTTATTCTTGAGCTTTTATAAGCGGTATTTAAAACTCTTGTATGACGAAGAGCGTGCTCTGTTCTTAAAGCCTCTCTGTCAAAGCTTTTTGTCGGGAACATATGACCGTTGTGCTCCGTTACAAGGTACGGTGCTTTGATTCCCGCGGGTATTATTGCCGGCAAAAGCGAAACCGCGCCGCCCGAATGTGAAAAATCGTTATACGTGAAAACATCCTCAAGAAGATGGCTTCTCGGAATATTTCTTACGCCGCCGGTTTGCCTTGTGGAGTCAAGCTCATGAGCGATTTTATTTGCCTCGGAGTAAAGCTCGTCGCAATCCATACCCTCGTTTACGCGAACGCCCCAAAGAATTACAGACGGATGATTTCTGTCACGGACAATCATTTTTTTAATATTGTCCTTGAAAATATCGCGCCACTCACCCTCGCCCAAATATTGCCAGCTTGGAATTTCGGTGAAAACAAGAAGACCTATTTCATCACACCTGTCAAGAAAATGAATGCTGTTTGGATAGTGCGAGGTTCTTACAAGATTTACACCGAGTTTATATTTCAAAAGATCGGCATCTGCTTTTTGAACGCTCTCTGGCATTGCATAACCGACATACGGGTAGCTTTGATGGCGATTTAAGCCGCGAATTTTAATGAGCTTTCCGTTAAGGTAAAAGCCGTCACGCTTAAAGCTTGCCACTCTGAAGCCGAAGCGAACGCTTTTTTTATCTGATTCTCCCAAGGTAACCTCAAGCGTATAAAGCCTCGGAGAATCAATATCCCAAAGCTCAACGCCTTCAACAGCCCACTTAATATTAATCACTCTGCCCGAAAACTCACATTCACGCTTTGCAACGGAGCCTCCGTTTTCATCTTTAAGCTCAAAATAAAGCTTGCCGCTCGATTTTTCCGAAAGAGCTATATCGGCATTTATAAGCTTCTTTTTATTAAGCACGTTTTCAGGTCTTACGAAAACATCGTCAATATAAATCTCGCTTACCTCTTCAAGCCAAACCTCACGGTAAATGCCTCCGTAAACAAGATAGTCAACAACATTTCCGAAAGGCGGAATTTCCTCGCGCTCGCTCGAATCAAGCTCTACCGCTATTACATTATTCCTATCTCTTACTCCTTCTGTAATATCAAATGAAAAGCGGTTATAAGCGCCCTTATACTCACCTATAAATTTCCCGTTTAAATAAACGCGCGAATAAACCGCCGCGCCCTCAAAATGAAGCAGGTAGCGCTTACCCTCTTTTTTACCGCCGTCAAGCGAAAAGTGCTTTCTGTAAAGGCTTTTAAACTGATATGATTTTTCATCAAAATAATTAAGGGGCAGCTCCTTGTTGGCGTGCGGAATATCTACCGTTAAAAGCTTTGAGTCGTCAAAGCTCTTTTTTACCATCTCTTCTTTAAACTCGGGAGAATATTTCCACCCGAAGTTAAGCGGATATACTGTTCTCATGCTTTTGCCCTCGCAGTAAAATATTTTTCTGTATTGATTTTATACTATTATAATTTGTATGTCAACAAATCATTTCTTTTATTCTCCGTTTTTTCCTCAACAACACAATAAAGAAGCTTTTTCAGAGCCTCACCAATTTCTTCACCGCGAAGTCCTGCCTCGTAAAGGTCCTTGCCGTTTATTTCAAGCTGAGAAACGGTAACACATTCGTTGTTTTTTTCGATTTCGTCAAGCCACGAAAGCACACACGCGCTTTCCTTTTCAATATCACGAAAGCCTTCGCTTAAAGCGCCGCGGTCACTCTTTTTAATTACCAAAAGCGTTCTCACATCATTAGTGGTAAGCTCTGCCAATTTATGCTTAAGTTCACGCTTTGTTTCCGGCGGTTCAAAATCATGATGCCCCACAAGAAAGGCAACGCGCTCAACCGTTTTTTTATCAAGCTTTAAGCGCGTTAAAATCTCGCGCGCCATATAAGCACCTACCGCGGCATGGTCTTTAAATGTGCTGTCGCCTTTTTCATTCAAGACGTGAGTCGGAACCTTACCGAGGTCATGAAGAAGCATTGTAAGCCTAAGGTCTTTTTCGGGCGGTATCGAGGCAACCGTATGACAAATATGTCCCCAAACGTCATATGCATGCTTTTTACCGTATTGCTTAAAGCCCACCGCCGGAATAATTTCCGGTATAAACACACCGAAAACATCGGGATACTCCGTTAACACCTCGAATATATTGTTACCGACAAGCATTTTTGTAAGCTCCGAGGCAATACGTTCGGCGGAAATATCCTTGAGAAGCTCTTTCTTACCGTGAATTGCACATCTTGTTTTTTCCTCGATTTTAAATCCGAGAGTAGCTGAAAAGCGAAGTGCCCTGAGTATTCGCAGGGCATCCTCCGAAAAGCGCTTTTCGGGATCGCCGACGGTTCTTATTATACTATTATATATATCTTTTTCTCCGCCAAACGGGTCTACGATACCGCACGTCTCATTATACGCAACTGCATTTACGGTAAAATCACGCCGTGCCAAATCCTCCCTAAGGCTTTTTGTAAAGGCAACACTCTCCGGGTGTCGGCTGTCAAGATATTCACCGTCTGTTCTGTAGGTTGTAACCTCAACGCAACGGTGATCCTTAATAAGACTTACCGTGCCGTGCTTTATACCGGTATCTATAATTCTCGTATCAAAAAACAGCTCCTTCGTCTCTTCGGGAAGCGCGTTTGTTGTAATATCCCAATCATAAGGCTCTTTTAAAAGTATGCTGTCACGGACTGCGCCGCCCACACAAAACGCCTCAAAGCCCGCTTTTTCGTAGCGCTCTAAAATATCCTTAATGTATTGCGGAAGTTTTATTTTCATTTTTTCCTCCGAATTAATCCAAATTGTAATCTATATTATCTTATATTATCTATTGTATATATTTCTCAGAATAAGTCAATAAAATAATTACAAAATGAAAGAAAAAAGCCCGAAAATCCCGCCCAAAAGTTACAGTTTGTAATTTCTGCAATTCTCACAAAAAAACAACCGATTTTGTCGGTCAAAACCCTATATTCATCACAACATCTTGTTTTTCGGTTCAATTATTGTTCAAGCGGTTTGTGCAATTGCCACAAAAAAGAATTTTAAATTTATTTGACAACACAAAAAGTTTGAATATAATACGCTTTGCCAGAGGAAACAAGGGCGCTTTTGCCCGCCGGCAAGGCTAAAATCACTTGATTTTAACTTTTCCGGTCAGACAAAAGAGCCTACTAAACGGCAGCTTCGGAAAATAAAGATTACCGAAATTGCTCAGTTAAGGAGATTTACCAATGACAGTCAGAAAAATAGGCGATACCGCAGTGATTTCGCCCGCACGAAGAGTTCTTCTTATTGTGTTGGCGGCAATGTTCTTCTTATCAATCACAGCGTACGCCGTGCCGCCCGTAATTTACGAAACGGTAATTACAGACGGCGAAACGGTTAAAACCGTATCGTCAATAAAAAGATCCGCCGAGGCTATTGTTGCGGATGCCGATATTGTTTTAAACGAAAGCAGAGATGACAGAATCGCTTCGTACGAATTCGACCCCGAAAACGAAACAGCCTCAATAGTAATAAGGCGCGGAGTTCCCGTTACCTTTAAAAACTACGACGGCAGTAAAAAAACGGTTTATTCCTCACACACCATCGGTGATGCGTTTGAAAAATCCGGAATTACCGCCGACGGCAAACACGCCTTAAGCCTTCCGCTTGATACAGAGCTTTTAAAAGCCGTTACCGTGTATATTTACGATGTTTTCACAATAAGCGTTACGGCAGAGGGTAAAACAGTCTCATACGAGGCTTCTGCCGGCACTGTAGGTGAAGCGGTAAAAGCGCTCGGCTTACTTTCAAGCGAGGATGACTTTACCGAGCCTGCAGAGAACACAAAGCTCACAAACGGCGCAAAAATCACCGTTCATAAGGTTGAATACAAGGAAAGAACCGAAGAAAAGACAATTGAGTTCGACACCGAATACACATACTCAAACGAGCTTTACAAAAACAAAACGAGGCTTGTAACAGAAGGCAAAAACGGTTCTATGAAAGTAACCTACAAAGATCGCTATGTTGACGGTAAGCTTGAAAAAAGCGAGGTTATTTCCGAAACGGTTACAAAGGAAGCCGTAAACAAGGTAGTAACCGTCGGTACAAAAAACGCCCCAACCCCCAAAAACGATCCCACAGGCAGAGCAATAAGCGAGCTTTCCGTTCCGTCATATGTTAAAATAGGCAGTAACGGAATTCCCGAAAATTACAGCTCCGTTATAAATGCAAAGGCAACGGCATATTGCATTCCCGGCGGCACAACCTCCACCGGCAAAAGAGCCCAAGCGGGCTACATCGCCGTTGACCCCAACGAGATTCCCTACGGCACGGAGATGTATATTGTTTCCGCAGACGGTCAATACGTTTACGGCTATTGCATAGCCGCAGACACCGGCGGCTTCATTTACGATGTCGACTGGACGGTTGACCTCTTTATGAACAGCGAGTCCCAATGCTGGCAATGGGGCAGACGCGATATTTTAATTTATTTTCTTTAATTAAAAATACCCGGTTAAGTATAAGAAAGTCGATATAATTTGACTTTTCTATACTAACCGGGTTTTTATTCGCTTGCATTCTTTTTAGCCACTTTTCTTGACAGACGTTTTCTTTTGATATAGAATAGCCTCAAGAGTCAATATGTTCGCAAAAGCAGGAGGCTTTAAAATGAATAAGGCAAGCTTAATTCTCGACAAGGATTACACCGTAGGAAAAATAGATAACAGAATTTACGGCTCATTTATAGAGCATCTCGGCAGGGCTGTTTACGGCGGAATTTATGAGCCTACTCACCCCACCGCCGACGAACAGGGCTTCAGGCGTGACGTTTTGGAGCTTGTAAAAAAGCTCGGCGTACCCGTTGTGCGCTACCCGGGCGGCAATTTTGTTTCCGGCTTCAATTGGGAAGACTCCGTAGGCGATATATCAAAAAGGCCAAAAAGACTTGACCTTGCGTGGTTTACCACTGAAACCAACGAGGTTGGGCTTCACGAATTTTGCGATTGGGCAAAAAAAGCCGATACAGAGGTTATGTATGCCGTCAATTTGGGCACACGCGGCGCGGAAAGTGCGCGCGATATTGTGGAATATGCAAATCATCCCGGCGGCACAAAATTCTCCGATATGCGCATTGAAAACGGCAAAAAGGAGCCCCTGGGAATAAAGCTGTGGTGTCTCGGTAACGAGATGGACGGCGATTGGCAAATGGGTCACAAAACAGCATATGAATACGGCAGAATTGCAAACGAATCGGCAAAAATGATGAAGTGGGTAGACCCTTCAATTGAGCTTGTGGCGTGCGGCTCCTCCGGATATTATATGAAAAGCTTCGGCACGTGGGAATACGAAATGCTCTCACAGTGCTACGACAAAATAGACTATGTTTCTCTTCACCGCTATTACAGTAACCCCTCGGGCGACACGAAAAGCTTTCTCGCGAGAAGCATGGATCTTGAGGAATTCATAAAAACAGTTACCGCAATTTGCGATGCCGTTAAGGGCAAGCTCCACTCTAAAAAAACTCTCGGACTTTCCTTTGACGAATGGAACGTGTGGTATCATTCGCACGAGCAGGACGAGGAGCTTAAAAAGACATCAAAATGGGGAAAAGCCCTGCCGCTTCTTGAGGATGTTTACAATTTTGAGGACGCGCTTTTAGTCGGCTCAATGCTTATGACATTTATAAGAAACGCCGACAGAGTTAAAATTGCTTGCCTTGCTCAGCTTGTAAACGTAATAGCCCCCATAATGACAAGAACAGGCGGCGGCGCTTGGGCGCAAACGATTTATTACCCGTTTTATCATGCCTCACTCTACGGCAGAGGAACAGCTCTTAAAGCCATAGTAAACACACCCGTTTACGATTGCTCCGATTACACAGACGTTCCCGTTATAGATGCCGCAGCTACCCTTTCACAAAACGGCGACTTGACCGTATTTTGCGTAAACCGCGACCTTAAAGAGGATTGCCTTCTTACTCTTGATATGCGCTCCTTCGGTAAAATGCGCCTAAAGGAGCACATAACTCTTCATAACGACGACGTAAAGGCTGTTAATACGGAAATACATCCGTTTACGGTTTCACCGAAAAGCATTTCCTTTGACGAAGTCGTCGAAGGAAATGCCGAGATAAAAATTCACGCTCTCAGCTGGAATGTGTTACGTTTTTCAATTGAATGATGTGCTTTCATTTGATATTCGCCGGACATAACATCATTTTTTAAAAACACTCTTTACAAATAACACTTGAAATAACCACCGTACTATGCTACAATATGCTTGTATATTCGCGGGTATGGTGGAATTGGCAGACACGCAAGATTTAGGTTCTTGTGCCGTAAGGTGTACAGGTTCGACCCCTGCTACCCGCACCAAAAATCGACAAGTTTCGGCAGAGACTTGTCGATTTTACTTTTTCGCTCGTTACCTTTTGCTAAAAACCTCTTGTCGATTTTCGGCAAATAAGGGTGTTATTGCCACCTTTTACTCCCCGTCACCGTCGAACAGCGAAAAATACCCATATATTTTCACTGTTTCCGGAAAAATTTTCCCTTCTCTTATTGAAAAACGGTTGCAATAATGGTAAAATAATAATAACTTTGAGCTGTTGTGAGGTGCTTTTATGCCTAAGAGAGAGGATTACATTTCCTGGGACGAGTTTTTTATGGGAGCGGCGCTTCTTTGCGCAAAGCGAAGTAAGGACCCTAACACTCAAGTGGGTGCGTGCATTGTTAACAAAGAAAACCGTATTCTTTCCGTTGGCTACAACGGCTTTCCCTCGGGATGTGACGATGATGTTTTCCCGTGGGAGCGCAAGGCGGAAAGTGACTATGACACAAAATATCTTTACGTTTGTCACGCCGAGCTTAATGCAATTTTAAACTGCCGCGGCAGAAGTCTTTCGGAAAGCCGCATATACGTTGCGCTTTTCCCGTGCAACGAATGCGCTAAGGCGATTATTCAAAGCGGAATTAAAGAGGTAGTTTATCTTTCCGACAAATACGCAAATACGCCTTCAACCAAGGCATCTAAAAGAATGTTTGACTCTGCGGGAGTTAAATATACAAAGCTTATTCCCGAAAGAAAAAGCCTTATGCTTGATTTTTCGGAGGAAAATGTGTAAAGCCGCTTTTTTCGGCGAACAATAATTACATTATATATAAACGCCCGAAAAGGCGAGGTTATATAGGAAAATAAAACAGGGAGTGTTTAACATGGCATTGGTAAATGCATCTGAAATGTTGAAAAAGGCTTATGAAGGCAAATACGCCGTAGGTCATTTCAACATAAATAACCTTGAATGGGCAAAGTCCATTCTTCAAACAGCACAGGAGATGAATTCCCCCGTAATTCTCGGCGTTTCCGAGGGCGCAGGAAAATATATGTGCGGCTACAAAACAATTGTAGGTATGGTTAACGGAATGCTTGACAATCTCGGCATTACCGTTCCCGTTGCTCTTCATCTTGACCACGGCTCATATGAAGGCGCAAAGGCTTGCATTGAGGCAGGCTTCTCGTCGGTTATGTTCGACGGCTCACACTATCCGATTGAAGAAAACATCGAAAAGACAAAGGAGCTTGTTGCTCTTTGCGCCGAAAAAGGAATCTCCCTTGAAGCTGAAGTTGGCGCTATAGGCGGCGAAGAGGACGGCGTTGTTGCCGCAGGCGAATGCGCAGACCCCAACGAGTGCAAAATGATTGCAGACCTCGGCGTTAATATGCTTGCCGCAGGCATTGGTAACATCCACGGCAAATATCCCGAGAATTGGCCCGGACTTTCCTTTGAAACTCTTGCGGCTGTCCGTGAAAAGGTCGGCGATATGCCTCTTGTTCTTCACGGCGGCACAGGCATTCCCTCCGATATGATTAAAAAGGCAATTTCTCTCGGCGTTTCGAAAATCAACGTTAATACAGAGTGCCAGCTTGCCTTTGCAGAAGGCACAAGAAAATATATCGAAGCCGGCAAGGACCTTGAAGGCAAGGGCTTTGACCCGAGAAAGCTTTTGGCTCCCGGTTGCGAAGCCATTAAGGCTACCGTTCGCGAAAAAATCGAGCTTTTCGGTTCAAAGGACAAGGCATAAGCAAAAGCTTAATAACGAATAACTTCATTGGGGCTGTAAAAAAACATGGGTTTTTTACAGCCCTTTGACGAATTCAAGCCCGATTTATTTTGGATTAATAAATCGACTGCGGCGTCAAAAGCCTTATGAATCCGAAAATTGTGCATATAAAAACCGTATATTAATTAAGCGTGGTGATAAATTCTTGTCGAATATTATAATTGCAGGCGCGGGTGTTGGCGGACTTTTTGTTGCCGAAAAGCTTTCGCGCGAAGGTCACTCGGTTACTGTTTTTGAAAAAAGCCTACCCGAAAGCATGGGCTACGACCAAACAGATTTTGTAGACGAAAAATATTTTACCTTTGCGGGACTTGAAATTCCCGAGGGCAGTATTAAGCCGAAAAACGAAATAACGCTTGTACCGCTTGACAAATCGGTTGAGCCTATAACGCTTCCCGCGGGCAATGACAACAGTCTTTTTTTAAACAGAAAAGAGCTTTTTGAAAATCTTAAGGAGCGCTGCGATAAAGCAGGCGTTGTGTTTGAATTCGGCTGCGAAATTTTTGAACCGATTGTTCTCGGAAGCCGCGTTGTCGGTATTAAAGCCTCAAAGGGCGACTTCTTTGCCGATTTGATTATTGACTCCTGCGGTGTAAGCTCGCCCTTAAGGCAGGCGCTTCCGGAATTCACCCACATTCAAAGGGAGTTTGGAGCATTCGACAAACTTTATACATACAGAGCGTATTTCAACAAAAACAAGGAAATGCCCGACCCCGAAACGAATTACAACATATTCGTAAAGCATAACGGCGATGAAGGAATATCATGGCTTGTCAATGATGGAGATTTTACGGATGTTCTTATTGCACGCTTTAATAAGCTCTCGGATTCTCAAATTTTAGAGGAGCTTATGACTCTTTGCAAGGAAAATCCGCATATGGGTACAACACTCGTGCGTGGCGGCGAAAAATCCGTCATTCCCGTAAGGCAGCCGCTTTCCGTATTTGTTTGCGACGGCTACGCGGCAATCGGCGACAGCGCATGTATGACCTACCCCATAAAAGGCTCCGGAATAGGCTATTCTCTCGTTGCGGCAAAGCTTCTCTCGGATTGCGTAAATTCGGACACCGACGGACTTTTTATTGCAGAAACTCTTTGGCCTTATGAGGTTAGTTTTTTTAAAGAAGTGGGCTTTGAGGCGTGCAGGCTTGCACTTATGAAAAATCTTTTGCCGTATGTTACGGCAAAGGAGGTCAGCGACCTTTTGGGCGAAAAAATATTGACGACAGATGAAATAAGAGATGTTTATAACGACATTACCGGTACGCTTATTTCTTCAAAGGCAATTTCCGCAATTCGTGAAAAGCTTAAAAAATTAAGCGACTATCCCGATTCACGCGCAAAGCTTTTGGAGCTTATTAAGTGGTACGGAAAATGGCTGATTACAGAGCCTCAGTTTCCTATGGAATATAACAGACAAGAGGTTGCGAAATGGGCTGAAAAATACGATGAATTTTTTGAAAGCATAAAGCGCTCGGAGGAAATTGAGCTGTTTTAAAAATTAACAAATTACACTTGTATACGAAGCGACTCTTCGATATAATAGAGTAAAGCTTTGTGTTGGAAAGCCGAATACGCCAAATCCGAAAAGGAGAAGAAGTAATGAACGAAAAAAATTTTGATGTTACCCCGGTTGAAAATGCACAAAAGGAGCTTAAGCCCAAGGACAGAACAAGAAAAACAATAAGCATTATTGCCGCTGTTGCGTTCGTTATTTCGGCGGCTATTCTTATTAGTGCTTTACCGTCATATATCTCTCAAAAAAATTACGACAGGGCGGTAAATTTCGAGCAGGAATATGAGTTTGAAAAGGCAATAGAGTATTACGGTAAGGTTAAAGAGAGCGACGCCGCTAACTATTCCGCCGCCGTTTCAAAAATTACTGACCTTACAGCTGCAGTGGAAAATAATAAAACCGTAGCGAATGCACTTAAAGCGGCATTGGAAACAGAAAGCATTAATATTAAAAGCATTTCCGAGGCCGAAAACCTGCTTCTTTCGGACGATAAAAGCTCCGTTTGCTTCACTGTAGGCGGCGTAGGCTATTACGTTTCCCCGGAAAAGCCCAAGGAAAGCCACTATTACACCACACGACAGGACGCACTTTCGGGACTTTTCGTTACGGAATACGCCCCCTCGGCAACATATACCGGCTGGCTTTCCACAATTACCGACAACTTGAAAAAAGAAACCTCCAATTATATGTTCAAGCTCCTTTGCGACAAGGGCTTTGGGAGCGACGGCGTTATAATAAAGCTTGCCGAAAAATATATAAGCTTTGAAGCCGAAACGGAAAAATAATCAAAAAACGGTAACGCTTTAAATAACTACCGATACAAGAAATATTTACCCGCAAAAATGCGGGCTTTGGGAGCGACGGTTATGAAAAATATTAAAAATGCCGTAACGGAGCGATTTTTAAGATACGCCTCTGTTCTTACGCCGAGCAGTGAAACGAGCGAAACGCATCCGTCAAGCGAATGTCAATTTACGCTTGCAAAAATGCTTAAGACGGAGCTTGAAAATTTGGGTGCCTCAGACGTTACCCTTACAAAAAACTGCTATGTTTACGCAAAGCTTGCGGCAACAACGGGCTGCGAAAATACGCCGAAAATCGGTTTTATTGCACATATGGACACTGTTTCGGATTTTGCCGAGCACAGTATTAAGCCGATTGTTCACGAAAGTTTTGACGGCAACGATTTTGAAATAGGCACAAGCGGCAGATTTTTACGCAAAAAGGAATTTCCGCATTTGCCGTCGCTTGCAGGCAGAACGCTTATAACCTCCGACGGCACAACGGTTCTCGGTGCGGATGACAAGGCGGGCATTGCGGAAATAATGACTCTTTCAGAGGCTTTAATTAAGGATAATATCCCTCACGGCACAATTTGCATTGCATTTACGCCCGATGAGGAAATAGGCGCCGGTGCCGACCTTTTTGACGTTGAGCTTTTCGGCGCGGACTTTGCTTACACGGCGGACGGCGGTGCCGAGGGTGAAATCGAATATGAAAACTTCAACGCCGCCTCGGCGGAATTTTCCGTTACGGGCTTTAACGTTCACCCCGGAAGCGCAAAGGACGTTATGATAAACGCCGCCTATGTTGCGTGCGAAATCAACTCAATGCTCTCCGAAAACGAGACTCCGCGAAACACCGACGGTTACGAGGGCTTTTTCCACCTTTTGGGAATTGAAGGCACTGTTGAAAAAGCCACCTGCGCATACATTGTGCGCGACCACAGCGAAAGACTTTTTTACGAAAAGCTTGACAAATTAAAGGAAATCGAAAATGCAATAAACGAAAAATACGGTACAGGCACGGTTACTCTTAAAATAAAAGAGCAATATAAAAATATGGCTGAAATAATAAAAGAGAATTTTCATTTAATAGAGGTTGCCTCAAGCGCCGTGAAGGACACCGGAATTGAACCCGTAACGGTACCCATAAGAGGCGGCACAGACGGTGCGAGACTCAGCTTTATGGGTCTGCCCTGCCCCAACCTCGGCACGGGCGGCTACGCCTTCCACGGTCCTTTTGAGCACATCACCGCCGAGGGCATGGAAAAAGCCACCGAAATTCTTTTGAATATTGTAAAAATATATAAGGACAGAGCTGTCTGAAAAAGCGGGAGTTCTCAAATGGAAAAACTGATAGATATCCGCAGCTACCCGGTTATAAAGGTGCCGGATTTACTGCTTCAAGATAAATCAACAAAGAAAAACATCATTTGGGCTACCGATTCCTACGAGAAGCTCGGCGAAGGCTTTTCCGACAAAGAGCAAATTAATGCAAATGCAATTATATACAGAAACGATATTATTCGCCCGCGTATACAAAAGTCGTTAGATGCACAAGCAGAGCGAACCCGAAAAAAAGCGGAGGTTTTCACGCCTGCGTGGCTCTGTAACACAATGAACAACCATTTCGATTGCGAATGGTTCGGAAGGGAAGGCGTATTTAACACGGAAAACGCCGACCGTACCTGGACTGTTACAGAAGAAAAAATCGAATTTCCGACGGATAAAACATGGCAAAATTATGTGGATTCCAGAAGGCTTGAAATCACCTGCGGAGAGGCTCCCTACCTTGTGTCACGATATGATGTTTCAACAGGCGAATTTATTACTCCGCCAAAGCAGCGTATAGGAATACTCGACAGAAAGCTGAGAATTGTAAATGAAAACACCGACACCTATGAATCTTGGGAAAAGTGGGTAATACGTGCTTTCGAAGCCTGCTACGGCTACGAGTACCAAGGCGACAATCTTTTGCTTGCGAGGATAAATCTGCTGTTGACCTTTACGGATTATTATGAGGAGCGCTGGAAACGGCGACCGAGCGATAAATTGCTTAAACAGATAGCAAATATTATTTCTTGGAATATTTGGCAAATGGACGGGCTTAAAGACACCGTGCCGCTTGGGAAGCCGTATGAGGAATATAGGCAATTGACGTTTTTTGATATGTTCGAATTTGACGAAGCAGCCGAAGACGAGCCGGAAGCAGTGCCGTGTAGGATTTTTAATTGGAGAAGTAAGGCTTACGTTAATTTTATGGATTTGAAGGAGATGTGGACTATGGGAAATAAACTGTTTGATTATGTAATAGGCAATCCGCCGTATCAACAAGATTCGGTAGGTGCAAATGAAAGTGATACACCACTATATCACTTCTTTTATCAAGCAGCAAATCAGCTTGCTGATAAGTATGAATTGATTAGTCCGGCAAGATTTTTGTTTAACGCCGGTGCAACTCCTAAAAATTGGAACGAAGAAATGCTAAATAATCCTCATTTTAAGGTTTTATCCTATGAACCCAAAAGTAATACGATTTTCAATAATATAGATATAAAAGGTGGCGTGGCAATTACTTATCACGACATCTCAAAAAACTATGGTGCAATAGGTACTTTTACTGCTTTTGAGGAACTTAATTCTATTAAGAAAAAAGTTGAGCGGTTAGGTGAAAATAGTATAAGCGATGTTGTTACAAATAGAGGGCTTTACAAGTACTCTTCGCTAGCATATGAAGAATGCCCCGAGGAATTGACCAAAACAGCAGATGCTCGTATTGCTCCAAGCGCATTTGAAAGAATGCCAAAACTCTTTACCGATACAAAACCAAATGATGGATATGAATACGTTCAGATGTTAGGCATAGTTAAAGGAGAACGCCTTTATAAATGGTTTAGAAAAGACTATGTAAAAGAAGTACCTAATTTATATAAATATAAAGTTATGATTCCAAAAGCGAATGGTAGCGGAGCAATTGGTGAAGTGTTAAGCACGCCGCTTGTCGGCACGCCGCTTGTCGGCACGCCGCTTGTCGGCTTTACAGAAACTTTTATTTCTATTGGCGAAACCGATTCAAAAAATGAAGTAGAAGCAACATTGAAGTATGTAAAAACAAAATTTGCACGAACGATGCTTGGCATTTTAAAAGTTACACAAAATAATGCAAAACCAACATGGAAATACGTCCCCCTCCAAGACTTCACCCCCAACTCCGATATCGACTGGTCAAAGTCGATTCATGAAATTGACCTACAGCTATATCGTAAATACGGCTTGGACGAAAAGGAGATTGAGTTTATTGAAACTCATGTAAAGGAGATGGCATAATGGCAGCGATACAAATAAAAACAACCGCAAAGGTCGTTCCGCAGTGTTATGCCTACACTACACCGGATGTACCGAAGCACAACGGTTGGACAAAGCTGGGCTTTACCGAGAGGGATGTTGAAACGCGAATTAAAGAGCAGACCCACACCGTCGGCGTTGATTACAAGCTTTGGTGGCATTTTCTTGCCACATATATGACAGAACCCTTCGGTAATTTTACGGATAAGGACTTTCACGCATATCTTAAAAAGCTCGGAATTACCCGCGAAGAAGGAACAGAGTGGTTTTTTATAGAGCCCAACACCGCTCGGGAAAATTTTATAGACTTTGCACAAAATCACGGCGTTGTATCGAAAGACGATGCCGATGCCGTCATTCCGTATATGCTTCGCGATGAGCAAGCAGAGGCTGTAAAGAAAACGCTTGACTATTTCCGCAGCCATGAAAATGCGGAATTTTTGTGGAATGCAAAACCGCGTTTCGGAAAAACCCTTTCCGCTTACGACCTGTGTGTAAAGCTCGGTGCACAAAAAATTCTTATTGTTACAAACCGTCCGGCAATAGCGAATTCGTGGTATAAGGATTATGAAACCTTCTTCGGTTCGCAATCGGGCTACACCTTTGTGAGCAATGTTGACGGAATCAAAAACAAAAAGCTTGTTTACAGCCGCGAGGAGTACGTTGAAAAGCTTCTTTCCGAAGACAAAAAGGGCTGCATTGAGTTTGTTTCCCTCCAGGATTTAAAAGGCTCTGTCTATTTCGGCGGTCACGTTGACAAGCTCTCGGAGCTCAGTGCGGAAAAAGGTATAATATGGGATGTTCTTATAGTCGATGAAGCCCATGAGGGTGTAGATACTTATAAAACAGACACAGCGTTTAACCATATCCGCCGCAAATGGACACTCCATCTTTCCGGTACGCCGTTTAAGGCCTTGGCAAATGACAAATTCCCGGAAAACGCTATCTATAATTGGACATATGCCGACGAGCAAAAGAAAAAGCGTGATTGGGATGCCACAGGCGAGTTGGAAAATCCTTATGAAAATCTTCCGCGTTTATCTCTTTTTACATATCAAATGTCGGATATTGTTCGTGACAAGGTTAAAAGAGGTATAGAGCTTACAGAAGATGGCGTTACGGAGTTCGCCTTTGACTTGAACGAGTTTTTTATGACAAATGAGTCGGAAAAATTTGTTCATAATACGGATGTGGATAAATTCCTTGACGCCTTGACACGGCAGGAAAAATTCCCGTTCTCCACACCGGAGCTTCGCAATGAATTGAAGCACACCTTTTGGATACTTAACCGAGTGGCAAGTGCAAAGGCTCTTGCGAAAAAACTCAAGCTGCATCCCGTGTTCAAGGATTACGAAATAATTCTTGCTGCCGGTGACGGAAAGCTTGACGATGACGACGAAAACGAAAAATCGTTTGATAAGGTTACAAAGGCAATTGCCGAGCATGACAAAACAATTACGCTTTCCGTCGGACAGCTTACCACGGGTGTAACAATTCCGGAATGGACAGCCGTTCTTATGCTCTCCAATATGGCAAGCCCGTCGCTCTATATGCAAGCGGCATTTCGTGCGCAAAACCCGTGCTTATTCACAGCTGAAAACGGCGATTTATACAGAAAACAAAATGCTTATGTATTTGACTTTGACCCCGCCCGTACTCTTACAATTTTCGAACAATTCGCAAATGACTTGATTCCCGAAACATCCGGTGACAAGGGAGACTTTGACAGCCGCAAGCTACACGTAAGAGAGCTTTTGAACTTCTTCCCCGTTTACGGCGAGGACGAAGAAGGCTCTATGATAGAGCTTGATGCGGAAAGGGTGCTGACAATCCCCCGCCGCATCCACGCGAAAGAGGTTGTGGAACGCGGCTTTATGTCCAACTTCCTTTTTGCTAACATAAGCGGAATTTTTTCGGCTCCGAAGGAAATAATAAATATTATTAACAATATGCAGGCTATTGAGGAGCCAAAGCCGCTTGCTCCGGCAGAGATTGACGAAACAACAGCCGAGGCGTTACATTTAAACAGTGACGGCGAGGTTGAAATTCCGACCGAACAGATAATCGGAACGGCAAGCGCACTTTTCGGTGATAAGGTGTACACTGCCGTTGAGGAACAGCTGGAATCCGCTATAGAACAAATTAAAAAGCAAGCGGAGCTGACGCCCAATCCGAAAAGGGATGAGCTCAAGTCTTTACGCGAGCAATTCTCAAAGCCGATTGCAGAGACACTTATGGAATCCGCCAAGGAACAGTACGGCAACGACTTGAAAAAATCCACTCAAAACCGCTTGGAGCGTAAAATTCAAGAAACCACGGATACTGTTGTTACCCGTGAATACGGCGATTACACAATTCGTGATAATCAGCTTGCCAAAGAATGCAACGACAGGATTTATGAGGCACAACAGTCCGGTGCCACTATGACGGAAATTACCAAAATAGATGAGGAATATGCCGCAAGGCGAATTCAAGGCTATCATAATATGGTGGAAAGCATCAACAAAAAGCTTCATAGTGAGGATACCGTTAAAAAAGCCGCCGAAGCCATTGTTGAAACCGTGGAAACCGAAAAAATGAATGCCGAGAAAGATTCGATTGAAGGCAGTGTTCGTGACCATCTTCGCGGATTTTCACGCACTATTCCCGCATTCCTTATGGCTTACGGCGATGAGAATACAACGCTTGAAAGCTTTGATACTCTTGTGCCCGAGAATGTTTTTTGGGAGGTCACGGTCAATCCGCAAAACGGTCACGGCGTGACACTCGACCAATTCCGTATGTTGCGTGACGGCGGTGATTATGTAACCGAGAGCGGAGAGAAAAAGCACTTTGACGGTCATCTTTTCGATGAGGTTGTGTTCAATGACGCGGTTCGGGAGTTTATGAAAAAACGAGATGAGCTTGCGAATTATTTCGAACCGAAGCATAACGGAGATATTTTCGATTACATTCCTCCGCAACGGACAAATCAAATTTTCACACCGAAAAACGTTGTGAGGGATATGGTTAACAGACTTGAAAAGGAAAATCCGGGCTGCTTTGACGATCCGAATGCAACATTTGCAGATCTCTATATGAAATCGGGAATGTATATAACCGAAATCGTAACAAGGCTGTATCAAAGCAGTCGTATAAAGGCTCTGTACCCCGACGATGCCGAAAGACTTAACCATATCTTCGCAAAACAGATTTACGGTTGCGCTCCGACGGAAATTATATATCGCATCTGTTTGCGTTATATTCTCGGATTCAGTAATGAAACGCATATTGACAAAAACAACATTCGTCTTTGCGACACCCTACCGTATGCCAAAAACGGTACTATGGAAGAAGAAATGCGTAAATTATTTGATTTATAATATATCTACGGTGACAGCTGCATAGATGAATAATGTATGCCAATCACAAAGCCTGAAATTTCACAAATAAAACACCCACCGAATGTAGCGGTTCTTTACAAAGCCTTACCATTACATTCGGTGGGTATATTTTTTAATTATTATTTTTCACAACAGCCGTTAGCTGTAATTTATTTTATTTTAGTACCGTTCGGAACGCAATCCGGAAGGAAAACAACCTGGCAGCCGCAAGCGCCGTTTGTTGCGGCAAGAAGCATTCCGTTGCTTTCAACACCGGAAAATCTCGCAGGCTCAAGGTTTGCAACAACAATAATCTTTTTACCTACAAGCTGCTCCGGAGTGTATTCGCTCTTAATAGACGAAACAATAACTCTGTTTTCGCCGCTTCCGTCATCAAGAGTAAGCTTTAAGCAGCTGTGCGATTTTCTGATTTCCTGTGCCTTTACAATTTCGCAAACTCTAAGGTCAAGCTTTGAAAACTCGTCTATTGAAATTTTATTTTCATCAAACGGAACAAACTCGTCCGCATCGCCGTAAACGTGAAGGTCTTTGTTTTCGTCCTTCTCCTCCTCTTTCTCGGGAGCCTTCATTTCCTCCTCGGTCTTGGGGTAAGAAAAGTCAAGAAGTCCGACATATTTTTGCGGATCTATCGCGAAAAGGAAGAGGTAAAGCCTCGGGCCCTTTTCCTTATCTATAAGGAGCTTGTAAATATTCTTAAAGAATGTTCCCTGAAGCGCCTTAAGCGATTTTTCGTCAAGCTCGCCGCCGTGAACCTCCTTCGGAATAGCGTAAAGCTTTTTATTAAGCCCGTCAAGGTCATAGCCGCCCGCCTTTATAAACTCGTGAAGCGCCTCAACCTCTTTTTTCTGAGACTCGTCAAGAGTCTCGTATATTTCCCAATTTCTTGTGGTTCTGAGCCTGTTTACATTTTCGGGAGCGCAATTAACAAGCCAATATTTTGCTCTTTCGAGTCTGTCCTTAAACTGCTCGTATTTATAAGGCGTGCCGATTTTTTCAAACACGGTTTCAAGCATAGGCACGTTAAAGTCAACAACCGAGCCCAGCTGCACAAGATGACCCATGGGAACGGTTTCAAGAGCTCTGTCACCAACGGTAGTGTTATACATAATCTCAAGCTGAGCATTGCTTGCCGTGCCGTCCTTTACGGCATTGTACATTTTGTCAAACTCAAAATACTGCCTTAAAATACCGTCATCAAAGCAAAAATCAAATGCCTTTAAAGGCTCTGTTTTTGAATAAAGCCACAAAATAACCTCGGGCTGATAAATTTTAAGAAGCGTTGAAGGCGTGAGATTAAGTCCCGAGGAGCCGGACATTTTACCCGTTGTCCCCTTAATGCCTATAAATTCATAGCCCTGGAAAATCGGCGGCTCATAGCCGAAAATCTCCTTTGAAATATCCTTGCTTGTATCGTAGCTACCGTGAGGGCTTGCGTGATCCTTTCCGCCCGGCTCAAAGTCTACGCCCTCATACATCCAGCGCATAGGCCAATCTATTTTCCAAGCGAGCTTGCAATTATGGTCGGTTGTAAAATCAAATTCGCCCTCGTGGGAGCACGCGCAGGTGTAGTGCGCCTTTGTGCAATCCTCTGAAAGTGACGTGATTTTTGTTGTATCCTTACCGCATTCACTGCAATAAATGCTTACGGGGTAATAATTTTCTTTTTCGCCCTCTTTTGCCTTTTGAGTACGGTGTCTGTCGAGAATGTCAAAAATCTCACCGCGCTTTTTAAGAGCCTCAAGAATATATTCGGTATATTTGCCGCTTCTGTACATCTCTGCCTGGTGGCGGTAATCCATATCAATGCCGAATTCGCCGATTGAGTCCTCAAACTCCTTTTCGAAATAGTCGGCATATGAAGAAGCGCCGCTCTCCTTAAAGGGGTTTTTAACATCAACATAGGGGCAACCGATATATTTCTCCATATCGGAGTCCACGGCGGCAACGTTTACCGGAACCTTTCTTAAGCGGTCAAACTCATCCCACGAAAAAAGAAGACGAGCCTTTTTTCCTTTTTTTCTCAAGGCACGAACAACAAAATAGCTTGTTGCTATATCACGAAAGTTGCCTATATGTATAGAGCCCGAGGGGCTTATACCGGTAGCGCAAACGTACTCCTCTTTTTCGGGATTGCGCTTAATAATGCGCTCCGCTATTTCTTCTGACCAATGCATAATTTCACCTTTTCAAATATATTTTAAATTCTTATTTCGTTTAATCGCCGTTTTTCGCTTCTTGTGTATCACGATAATACTGAGTATGTGTTTTCGGATGCTTGTTTGAGCGCCAAATTTCTTCTGCGACGGGCTTCCACGCCTTGCTGAAATCGTCACAGCGCGAGCACAGCGCTTCAACATCCTCGCTTACAATAAGGTCTGTGCTTTTTGCACCTGTTTCTTTTATAATCGCCCTGAGCTTTTCGGGATTTTCAAGCATTGGGCACGGCATAAGGTGGTTGTCGTTAAACGGCTGACCCTTTCTGTATGCCATAAACAGCGGCTTTTTAAGAGCATCCAAAAGCGTATCGGTTCTGATGTTGGAATCGGAAAAATGAACAAACACACACGGCTCAATATCACCGTTTGAATTTATATGGAAATAGTTTCTTCCGCCGGCTATACAACCGCCGACATATTCGCCGTCATCCTGAAAATCCATAACAAACATAGGCTTGCCTGTTTTGGAATTGCGCGTTTTTTTCATAAAATAGTACATATATTTACGCTGCGAGGGCGTTGGAATAAGCTCCTTATCGGCATCGTGCCCCACGGGCATATAGTTAAAATAAAACGCGTATTTAACACCAAGGTCAATCATTTTGTCAAGGAAATCATCGCTCGTAACAAATTCAACGTTTTTCCTTGTATAACAAATTGAAATACCGAAAAGTATTTTTTCTTCCTTAAGAAGCTTCATTGCCTCAACAGTGCGCGCATATGCGCCGTCGCCGCGACGGTCGTCGTTACTTTCCTCGGAGCCTTCAATGCTCAAGGCAAGTGTAATGTTACCGCAACGCTTAATATCGTCACAAAGCTTTTTGTCAACAAGCGTGGCATTTGTATAAATAAGGAAGGTGCACTCGGGATTTTCCGAGGCTAAGGTAATAACATCCGCCTTTCTTATAAGAGGCTCACCGCCTGTGAGCATATAAAAATGCGTGCCCATCTCGCGCCCCTGCTTTACTATAGAACGCATTTCATCAAGTGAAAGACTGAGCGTGTGGCCGTACTCCGCCGCCCAACAGCCCTTACAATGAAGATTGCAAGCGCTTGTGGGGTCAAAAAGAATTACCCACGGTATGTTACAGCCGTATTTGTCGCGATTTGCTCTTACTGTTTTGGTGCCGTAATAGCCTGCGTGGACACCCATTGAAAGAAGAAGCGATTTAACAAGCCCTCTGTCAACATCCTTAAGAATATTTTCGGCAAGTGTCATATAGCAATTATTGCCGGACTTAACCGCTGCCTTCATTTTAACAAAATTCTCCGGAGGGAACATCTTAAAATGCCTTTCGGCAACATTAAGTATTTTTAAAAGATTTTTTTGCGGCGCTTTGTCAATATATTTTAATATAAGCGAAATAGCCGTATCGGCTGCAAAGTGAACCCCAAAATGCTCTGTCACCGAAAATTCCTCCTTCCGGACAATCCGTAAATCGATTGCCCATAGATATAAAAATACGTTTATAATTATAACACATTTTCCGTTTTTTGTAAACACACACTCTGCAAAATTCAAAATCTCTTAAAATTATTAGAGCTTTACACAAATTTTATTCTTTTTATTGGGCATTATGGGAAATTTTCTATAACATCGGCGCGCAAAATTTCGTTAAGCTATTTACAAAACCCGAAAAACGCGCTATAATACCCGCAAGAACCGATATGCCGAATTGCTTTTCGGCGTAAATTTAACGGAGGTTTTATTGTGAAAAGAGTTTTAACCTACGGTACATTTGATCTTCTCCATTACGGTCATATTAACCTTTTAAAGCGTGCCAAGGAATTGGGAGACTATCTCGTTGTGGCGCTTTCCACCGATGAATTTAATGCAATTAAAGGAAAAAAAGCGTACCACAGCTACGAAACGCGTAAAAAAATGCTCGAAGCAATACGCTATGTAGACCTTGTTATTCCCGAGAACAATTGGGAACAAAAAAAGCAGGATGTTTTGGATTACAAAATAGACGTTGTTGTTATGGGCTCCGATTGGGCCGGCAGCGACAAATTCGACTATCTTAAAGAATATTGCGAGGTTGTCTTTTTAGACCGCACTCCCGGCATCTCCACCTCACAAATCAAGCACGACTTAAACTTTAAAGAAGCCGTTTCGGGCGTAGACCAGCTTCCCGAATAATTACATCAACATAATAAATTAACAAAACCGGTTACTGCTTGGTACATCCAAGAAGTAACCGGTAATTAAATTTTACAGCTTGTTATAATAATAAATTTTCGCCTTGCGTTTTGTTTTTATTGTAACCTTAAAGCCGTCTTCTATAAGCTCTTTTCCGGTAAGCTTATATTTTCCGATATCAAAGTCCGTTACAATATACGTGGCTTTTTCGTCTATGCCCTTAACCTCAAACGCGGCTGTTTCAAAGGGCGAGCCTTCACGCCTGAAAGCCATAACAATTCCGTCACCCTTTACGGGACGGTTAAATTGCATGGCAGACCACGCACCTCGGCTTTCCGAAGCATCCGTAAGAGGATAAAAATCCTCCGAGAAAAACGGGCGCACTCTTACATATTCGTTCAAATACTTTTTCAAAAACGCTACCTGCTCGGCTGTTTCGCAAAAGCCGTCTTTTTTTGAAAACGAATAATTGGAGGTCATTGCTGCGGCATAGGCGCTTCTTATACGGTATTCATCGTACTCTCTGCCGGTTCCCGTGCCGGAATAAGGCATCCACAAATTATAAGTAAGACTGTTACATTGAGCTAAATCAGAATTATAATTTGCGTGGCACATAACGTCACTTCGCCAAAGCGGAACACTGCGGCGTAACGCTTCAATATCTATTCTTTTTCCGCCGGAGGCGCAATTGTCGATAATAAGCCTCGGAAATTTTTCAAGAAGTGCATCCCAAAGCTCGTAAAGACCGTTTATGTACTTAATTTCCGTAATGCCCTTCCTTTCGGGCGTGTCGTTATATTGCCAATACAAAAGCGGCGAAATATTAAAATCATTCCTATAGCAATTTATATTAAGTCTCTCAATAAAATCGGAAAGCATATTAAAGCAATATTTAAAAGCATCGTTATTTCCGAGGTTGAGTAAAAGGTTCTTATTGTCGGGGTCTCCGTTCGAAAGAAGATACTCCGGGTGCTCAATTGAAATCGGCGTGCCTTTTACAACTCTTTCGGGCTCAAACCACAAAAGAAATTTAAGTCCGGCTTCATGAACTGCTTTCGAAAAATCCTCAAGCCCTCCGGGATGAATATTTTTGCTTACACGCCAATCGCCGGTGTGCATATACCAATCGCCTTCAAATTCATCCGGCGTGGGCTTCGTACTTTCACCGTACCAGCCGGCATCCATCCAAATATATTCATACGGAAGCTTGCTTTCTTTTATCTTTTCAAGGCGCAAAAGCGCATCGGCTGTGCTCATTCCGCCCCAAATGCCCGCGCAAAGCGGAGCGCGCTTCGCACGTCTTTCCTCTCCCAAAAGCGAAAACCGTGATTTTAACAGCCTGCGCCAAAGATTATGTGCCTCTGTAATATCGGCATAAGGCATAATAAGCACCGAGGAGGTTCTGAAGCGCTCACCCGGAAGCACACGAAATTCGGTATCCGCAACCTTAGACTTAAAGGTAACACCGCGCGCACTTCTGCCTATTTCACAGCTCCACTGACCGGACCAGCCAATGGCAACAATATATCCGGCGCCATCCTTGCTTATATTGAAAAACGGTGCCGAGCCGTCGCTTGAGCGGCCGCCCTCACATGAATATTTTTTTACATCACCCGGCTGAATGTGATTTTTAAAAGAAAGCTCCTCAAAGCAATCGACGTCACAGAAAAACTCCTTGCCGCTCTGATTTGAACCCGACGGCGCATATACCTTGGTTGCCTTTTTTTGTATGGGGATATAAGCCGTACGACGCATCGGCTCTTCATAATTCGAAGGAAGAGACACGTTGCAGTCCCACAGCTCGGAAATAACGCCCGTAGGCTCGTTACCCGTATTTTCTATATAATTAACCCATTCATAAGCGCCGTATTCCATATGCTTTTCGGCAACATTGGTAACCGTGAGGCCGTCCGGAAAGGAAATGACCGTTGTAAGACAGTCGTTTTCCTCCGCAACACTCACTTTGTGCTCAAGCTTTTTAAAATCAACGCCGTCGAGCTTAAATGAAAATCTTTTGTTTTTCTTAAGAAAATCCATTTTTCAGATGAAGCCCGGAAACTCTCCGTGCTTGCTCTCCCCATTCTGACGATTTACAATTATGCTTTATAAATCGGATATTTTACGCAAAGCGCCGAAACCTCTTCCCTGATTTTGTCTGCCGAAGCATCAAAATCGGTAGCTGCAAGCTTAATGTATTCGGCGATTTTTACCATTTCGTGCGCACCGAAGCCGCGTGTTGTTGCGGCGGCGGTACCAACCCTTATGCCGCTTGTAACAAACGGCTTTTCCGGGTCGCGCGGAACGGCATTTTTATTAACCGTAATGTAAACCTCATCAAGGCGCTTTTCAAGCTCCTTGCCGGTTATGTTAAGTGACCTTAAATCAAGAAGGAGAAGATGGTTGTCCGAACCGCCGGAAACCATATTTACACCCTGTGCCGCCAAGGCATTTTCAAGAGCCTTGCAGTTTGATACAACATTTTTTGCATACTCTGTAAACTCCGGCTTTAACGCCTCACCGAAGCAAATCGCCTTTGCGGCAATTATATGCATAAGAGGGCCGCCTTGAATTCCCGGGAAAATAGACTTGTCTATTTTCTTTGCAAGCTCCTCATTATTTGTGAGAATAAGACCGCCTCTCGGACCTCTGAGCGTTTTGTGCGTTGTAGAGGTAACAACATCGGCATACGGCACAGGTGACGGATGAACGCCCGCGGCAACAAGACCGGCAATGTGTGCCATATCAACCATTAAAAGCGCGCCTGCCTTTTCGGCAATTTCTTTAAATCTCTTAAAATCTATAATTCTCGGATACGCTGAAGCACCGGCAACAATGAGCTTGGGCTTTATTTCAAGAGCCTTTTTCTCAACCTCATCGTAATCTATATAGCCGTTTTCGTCAACACCGTAGCTTTCAAATTTAAAATACTTTCCGCTTACGTTTACAGGCGAACCGTGGGTTAAATGACCGCCATCCGCAAGACTCATTCCGAAAACAGTGTCACCCGGATTTAAAAGAGCAAAATATACGGCAAAGTTTGCCTGAGAACCGGAGTGTGGCTGAACGTTGGCAAATTTGCACCCGAAAAGCTTCTTGGCGCGCTCACGGGCCAATTCCTCGGCAACATCCACACATTCACAGCCGCCGTAATAACGGTGCGCAGGATACCCCTCGGCATACTTGTTTGTAAGAATACTGCCCGATGCAGCCATAACCGCCGCCGAAGCATAGTTCTCACTCGCAATAAGCTCAATGTTTCTGCTCTGTCTCGCAAGCTCATTTTCGCAAGCTCCGAAAACCTCAGGATCCGCCGCCTTCAATAATTCAAGATCTTTTTCAATAAATTCGTTCAAGTCCATACCTCCAAAAAATAACATCTACCATATAATACAATATTTGCCGATACTTTGCAATAACAAATAGCTGTTTTAATCGAGATATTTTTAATTTTTTTCAATTTCACACCTTGAACCGGATTTATTTTGGATAAATGAATCGACTGCAGTTAGTCGAAAATCACTGAATTTGACATAATTTCCGTTTTACCTATTGACAAAGTAGGTTAATGGGTGTATATTTTAACTGCGCTTGGGGAAGAATATACCAAGCACAAAGGCAAAGGAGCCGAAAAACGGAGCGCGTATTATCAAAGCGAGGTCGGTCTCTTACGCCGAAAAAAAGCTTTTCGGAGGAAAATATGAACATATATGCAGACAACGCGGCTACAACCAAAATGAGTCGTACCGCAATAAATGCAATGCTCCCGTTTTTTGATACGGTTTACGGAAACCCGTCAAGCCTTCACACGACAGGTCAAAAGGCGGCAGAGGCGCTTTACGAAGCGCGTGAACAAATTGCACTTCTTTTAAATTGCACGCCGCAGGAGCTTTATTTCACCTCGGGCGGAAGCGAAGCCGACAATCAGGCTATTATTTCAGCTGCACGCCTGGGCGCAAAAAAAGGCAAAAAGCACATTATTTCAACAGAATTTGAGCATCACGCCGTTTTGCACACATTAAACGCTCTTGAGAAGGAGGGCTTTGAGGTTGAGCTTCTCCCCGTACACGAATACGGCAACATTTCGCCGGAGGAGGTTAAAAACGCATTACGTGACGACACCTGCCTTGTAACGGTTATGTTTGCCAACAACGAAATCGGCTCTGTTTTGCCAATTGCCGAAATCGGTGCTGTTTGCCGTGAGCGCGGCGTGATTTTTCACACGGATGCAGTTCAGGCGGCAGGTCACCTAAAAATCGACGTAAAGGCGCAAAATATAGATATGCTTTCGCTTTCGGCACACAAATTTCACGGACCGAAGGGTGTGGGCGTACTTTACGCAAAAAAAGGCATTCCGCTTGTAAGCATCATAAACGGCGGCGCACAGGAGCGTGGAAAGCGTGCCGGCACAGAAAACCTTGCGGCTGTTGCGGGAATGGCGGCGGCGCTTAAGGAGGCGTGTGAAAATATTGACAAAAACGCCGAAAAGGTTTCCGCTCTTCGCGACAGGCTTATTGACGGACTTTCAAAAATCCCCCACTCCGCATTAAACGGCACGCGTGAAAACAGGCTTCCCGGCAATGTAAACTTTTGCTTTGAAGGAATTGAGGGCGAGGGTCTTCTTTTACTTTTAGATGCAAAGGGAATTTGTGCCTCGTCCGGCTCTGCGTGCACCTCCGGCTCCCTTGATCCGAGCCATGTGCTTTTGGCTATAGGCAGACCGCACGAAATAGCTCACGGCTCCTTAAGGCTGTCACTTTGTGAGGAAAACACCGAGGAGGAAATTGACTATATTATAAAATCGGCAAATGAGGTTATAAAAAAACTCCGCGAAATGTCGCCCTTATGGCACGACAAGCTCGCGGGTAAAAAGAATTTTATTTTATGAGGTGACGAATATGGCATTGTACAGTGAAAAGGTTATGGATCATTTTATGCACCCGAGAAATGTAGGTGTAATTAAAAATGCCGACGGCGTAGGCGAGGTCGGCAATGCAAAATGCGGAGATATTATGAAAATATATCTGAAGGTAGATAACAACATTATAACCGACGTTAAGTTTGAAACCTTCGGGTGCGGCTCGGCTATCGCTTCAAGCTCAATGGCAACCGAAATGATTAAAGGAAAATCTCTTGATGAGGCGCTTGCACTGTCAAACAAGGCCGTTGCGGAAGCGCTCGACGGACTTCCGGCGCATAAAATGCACTGTTCCGTTTTAGCGGAGGAGGCAATAAAAAAAGCAATTGAAGATTACCGCGCCGCTTCAACGGAGGTAGAAGAATGATTTCAACAAAGGGGCGCTACGCCTTAAGAGTTATGATTGACCTTGCCGAGCATTACGGCGAAGGCTTTATTCCGATGAAGGCTGTTGCCGAACGGCAAAAAATCTCGCTTAAATATCTTGAACAGATTTTGCCCTCGTTAAAAAAGGCGGGGTTTGTAACGGGCGTTCACGGCAAGGGCGGCGGCTATACACTTTGCAAAAGCCCGGAGAAATACACTGTTGCAGACATTCTTTACGCAACCGAGGGCGACCTTGCCCCCGTCGCCTGCCTTTCTGACGAATCCGCACCCTGCCCGCGCGCGGAAAATTGCAAAACCTTAAAGCTCTGGAGCGATTATTATAAGCTCACCGACGAATATTTCAGCTCCGTAAAGCTTTCGGAATTTGTGGAAAATTGTTAAAAGCTCCCCACTGTTCACCTATAGTGTGAAAACGTTTGTGTTTATTTATACCGATTAAAGCTTCAAGCCGCTAAAAATCCCCCACAAACCGCTGTATTTGCAGCCTGTGGGGGATTCTTATTTAAATTATATCCAAGCCAAAGCAGCTGTAAGTGAAGATTATTTCAAGAGCTTTTATGCATTAACAGCTTCTTTGCCGGTTTCGGCTAATTCTTCCTCTATCTTTTTATTTACATTGTTTTTGCCAATGTGGTGATACGGGCGAATTCTAAGTGCAATGTACGTCGGAACGGCTCCCAAAACATTCAAAATCATATCACCCATGGTGTCCATAACGGCAAAGCGAAGAATTTTGTCATTTTCCGAAAAATGATCAAGCGGAATAAACCAGAAAAGCTCCTGTCCGTTTTCGGCAGCTTCCTCAAGCGCTCTGTAATAATTCCAATGCTGAGCATCGCCGCCGAACCATTGGTCATAGACAAACTCAAAAAGCTCCCAGCCGCACGCCATAACAAAGGCAAAGCCGAACGCCGCGAGTGCCGCAATATTAGCCGGGCACGTTTTTTTATCACGCACCTGCATTGCCGTTACAAGCTCGTAACCGATTATTGTTGCTTCAACACAGCCGTATGCGTGAAGGATTTTATCATACGCCGGAATTAAATAATAAAAGTTGAGGAATGCACCGCCGAACGAGGCGAGAAAGAAGCCGATTATTGTAAAATTTTGAAAGTACGACGGAATAAGCCTCGGAAATGTCTTCTTGGGGAACATTTGGCAAATTTCAAACGCAAACATACCCACGAGGTTAGCAGACATCTGAAGCGGCTGGTAATAGCCGAGCTTGGGGTCAACCACAATAAGTCGATAAACGATTCCGACAATCATAAGGATTCTCAAAATCCACCAATAAACGAGCTCGCTCTTAGAGCACATAGAAAGCACTCTCTTAAAATAACTTTTTTCCACAAATTTCACTCCTAAATTTTTTAGCATGAAAAGAACGTCCGACCGAAAAGAACTTTTAAAAAGCCTCCGAAAAATCCGTAAGAAAGCCTTTGCACTTCATGCCGTGAAAAAGCACGCCCAAGGCGTTTGTTTTTTCTACTACAGCATAACAAAAAAATCTGCATCCATAATTCCCTAAAAGAAAATAAAGTTAAAATTTGTCAACAAATATGCTAATAAAGTCGTGTATTACGCTTTTTTGGTATAATATTTTGCCTGTACATTCCAAAGAGCGTAATATTTTCCCGATTCATCCTTTAAGAGGCTTTCGTGAATTCCGAATTGCATCAACGTGCATTCGGCAAAGATAGCTATTTTGTCGCAAAAGATGTAAGAGGAAAGTCGGTGAGAGATGTATACGGCTGTTTTGTTTTCTACCCTTTCGTTAAAACGTGAATATATTTCGTATTCTGCCAAAGGGGTCTAAGGCGGCTGTAGGTTCGTCAACAATTATAAACGTGGCATCCTTGTAAAACGCTCTTGCTGTGGCAAGCTTTTGCGCCTCGCCGCCGGATATTTCCACGCCGTTCTCGTCAAAATCCTTGTAAATGCTCGTATCAGGCTTTTGAGTCATATTCTCCACTCGGTCTGAAATTTCCACAGCTTCAAGCATTCTATTCACCCTTTCACGGTAAAAATCCCGACTTTCGGCTATATTTTCTTCCACCGACAGCGAAAACAGCCTAAACCCCCGAAACACCGTGTCGAAAAGCGCGAGGTAGTCTTCGTAATTATATTTTTTAATATCTATTCCGTTTAACGTCGTTTTCGTTTACCGTTTTAACAAGCGGCGTATCCTCTTTTTTTGAAAGTGTCATTATTTTTTTCATACAGCCCCGCTTTCCGTCTTCGCGCCGCAACCTGCACAAAAACCCACTCGCTTAAGGTCGAAGAATTTGTTTTGAGGGAAATGGAGGGAATGCAAGGAAAAAACGAGCAATACTTTCGTATTGCGAGGCTTTTGAAGCGGTAATTGCGAAAAAATGCCGCTCAAAACCGTATGGAGCTAAGCGCGAAACAGCGTGCCCACAAATGTGAACACGCTGTTTTGCATTATAATATGTGGCGTTAGTCGCGTGCGCAACGTCGCGCACTGTTTTTTACCGCTTCCGCAACCTTGAAAGCGGCGTTACGGTCAAGGGCGGTGGGAATAATGTTTTCCTCGGAAAGCTCGGAGTCCGGAATATGCGCTGCCAGGGCATAAGCCGCGGCAAGCTTCATTTCCTCGGTTATTTCCTTTGCGCCGCAATCAAGCGCACCTCTGAAAATTCCCGGGAAAACAAGAACATTGTTAATTTGATTCGGAAAGTCCGAGCGCCCTGTTCCCACAACGGCCGCGCCGCCTTTAAGCGCCTCGTCGGGCATAATTTCGGGTGTTGGATTTGCCATTGCAAACACTATAGCCTTCGGTGCCATTGTTTTAATATCGTCTGCATTGAGAATTCCGGGAGCGGAAACGCCTATAAAAACATCTGCGCCTTCAAGCGCTTCGCGAAGTCCGCCCTTAATTCCCGCTTTATTCATTTTTTTCGCAAGCTCACAGCGTTCTTCGCCGAGAGCTTTGTCATTTTCGCTTACAATTCCCGCGCGGTCAACGCCCACAAGGTCGCCTACACCTGCATTTAAAAGCATTTTTGAAATTGCCGTGCCTGCCGCGCCGAGGCCGTTAACAACAACGCGCACCGAATGAAGGTCTTTTTTGACAACCTTAAGCGCATTTATAAGCGCCGCCGTAACAACAACCGCCGTGCCGTGCTGGTCATCGTGAAAAATCGGAATATCGCAGCATTCTTTAAGGCGCTTTTCAATTTCAAAACAGCGCGGAGCGGAAATATCTTCAAGATTTATTCCGCCGAACGAGCCTGAAATAAGCGAAATTGTTCTTACTATTTCATCAACATCCTTGGACTTTATGCAAAGCGGAAAGGCATCTACATCGGCAAACTCCTTAAACAGTGCGCATTTACCCTCCATAACGGGCATACCCGCCTCGGGACCTATGTCTCCGAGTCCCAAAACAGCCGTACCGTCCGTAATAACCGCAACAAGGTTGCTTCTTCTTGTGAGCTTAAACGATTCCTCGGGGCATTCTTTAATTTTAAGGCACGCCTCTGCAACGCCCGGTGTATATGCAAGCGACATATCCTCACGCGTTTTAACGGGACAGCGAGCTATAACCTCTATTTTGCCTTGCCAATCATAATGCTTTTTAAGTGACTCTTTTTTAATATCCATAAATATATTCTCCCGTATGAAGCAAAAGGGCTGTGAAAACAGCCCTGCAAATTAATCTTCCTTATTATTTGCCTGCATTTTAAGGTAGGCGTTAATAAATCCGTCAATATCGCCGTCCATAACAGCGTTTATATTGCCGTTTTCAAAGCCGGTTCTGTGATCCTTCGCAAGCGTGTAAGGCATAAAAACATATGAGCGAATCTGGCTGCCCCAGGCAATTTCCTTTTGAACGCCCTTAATATCGCTTATTTTTTCAAGGTGCTCGCGCTCCTTAATCTCAACAAGCTTTGATTTTAACATACGCATTGCAACCTCGCGGTTTTGGTGCTGACTGCGCTCTACCTGGCACGCGCAAACTATGCCCGTTGGAATATGTGTAAGACGAACTGCCGATGAGGTTTTATTAACCTTCTGACCGCCTGCGCCGGAAGAACGGTAAACATCCATTTTAATATCTTCGGGAGCAATTTCAACCTCAATGCTGTCGTCAATTTCGGGCATAACCTCAAGCGAGGCAAACGAGGTATGACGTCTACCGGAGGCATCAAACGGTGAAACGCGCACAAGGCGGTGAATGCCGCTCTCGCTCTTCATATAGCCGTAGGCATTTTCGCCCTCAATGAGTATAACAGCGGATTTAAGTCCCGCCTCATCACCGTCAAGGTAGTCAAGAGTAGAAACCTTAAAGCCGTGGCGCTCGCCCCAACGATTATACATTCTGAAAAGCATTTGCGCCCAATCCTGCGCCTCTGTGCCGCCGGCACCTGCGTGGAAGGTGAGAATTGCGTTTTTGGAGTCATACTCACCCGAAAGAAGTGTTGAAAGAGTCATCGTGTCAAGCGTTGAAATAAATGTGTCAACACTTTCACGGCACTCCGGAAACAACGCCTCATCCTCCTCCTCGTTTGCAAGCTCAATAAGCGTTAACCCATCGTCAAACGAAGCGGCAAGGTCATCGTATGCCTTTATTTTGTTTTTTAAAGCGGCTGTTTTTTGAAGCACTCTTTGAGAATTCGCAATATCATCCCAAAAGCCGTCCTTAGCGCTCTCGGCTTCAAGCGCCGCAACCTCTTCTTTCATTTTCGAAAGCCCCAGAGCCTCCGCAAGATCCTTAAGCTTATCCTCATACGAAAGAAGCTCAAGGCGTAATTCTTCAAATTGAAGCATATATAATTTCCTTTCAATTACAGTGTTATATCGTATTGCTTTAATATTAAATGTTAATAAATACCCCGCGCACACATTTTTACAAATAATTATTATAACCGATTAAAGGCGCTGTGTAAAGGGGTTTATAAAAAAATAACTATTCAAAAATGTAGAGTTACAATAGATGTGAGACTAAAATGGAGTAGAAAAAGTGATTGAGA
>CAYQPJ010000011.1:0-54894 GCA_964419515.1 uncultured Eubacteriales bacterium | reverse complement strand
TGAAACCTAATGTGTGCTTGAGCGACATTCGTTACGCAAATGAATAATTAACAATTAAATAATTTCGAAAATCGCTTTACGATTTGATTTACAAAGCCTGAGGCGTTCATGTTCTGTACTGTAGGGGCGTTTTTTTAACGCCCGCGTTCGCGCCCCGCGCGAACAAACCCACCAACACGCACACACAAATTGCATACCAACGTTGGGGCGTTTTTTAAACGCCCGCGTTCGCGCCCCGCGCGAACAAACCCACCACCACGCGCGCACCCATTGCATACCAACGTAGGGGCGTTTTTTAAACGCCCGCGTTCGCGCCCCGCGCGAACAAACCCACCAACACGCATACACAATTTGCATACCACGTAGGGGCGTTTTTTAAACGCCCGCGTTCGACGAGAGGCGTTCTCGCCCCGCAAGATGCGACATATAATGCATTATAATAAAAAATACCAATGCAATTACGGGAAAACCCTCCGTTTTTGCATTGGTATTTTTTGTTATGAAATGCATTTGCGCGACAAACATCGCACACTCACTTCTTGTTTGCTTCTTCAAACAAATCCGCAATCGAGCTTATTTCAGTCGGCTTCTTCTCGGCAGACTCTTTTTCAAGCTGTTTTTCAAACTCGTCAAGCTCACGCTTTTGCTTTTTCTTTTTAACTGAAAATACGGCAATAACCGTTGCGGCAACAAGTCCCCAAACAACAATTATCGAAATTACAATCGCAACAATTTTAACGGTTTTTTCCGTATCTCCGTCATCCTCCACGGTAATTTCCGAAATACTGACGGACGGCTCAAGGTATTGCCCCGTGTTACCGCTGAGCTGTTTTTCATAATATAAAAGCTCAATGGCGTTAATTGTATCCTCATCCGCAACGCCTGTAACTACCATACCCTTTTCCTGCTGAAGACGGCGAATGCAGGCTAATGTATCTTCATCCAAAACGCCTGTAATACCGTCAGCCCTTAAGCCGTAATTTGTATAAATAAATATCCACTGCATCCATCTGACACCATCGCCCTCGGCGCCTGCTTCAAGAATCGCGGTTGGCATTTGGTACGGAACATACTCTGCACCCTCTTCGACCCTTAAGCCGTGCGTTGTTGAAACAGCCTCTTCGGTTGTTTCGGGCTCCGGTGTGAAAATTGTTGACAGCTCGGCCTTAGTAACAAGCGGAACTATTGTTTCAATATTGTATGTAACGCGCTCGGTGGTTGCTTTTGTAGGATTAAGCTTGTCGCCTAAACCGCCCAAAATGTCACCCAAGCCGCCAAGCTCTCCGAGACCTCCGAGACCTCCGAGATCACCGAGACCGCCCAAAATATCGCCTCCGGAGCCACCTATTATACTCCCTGCGGAGCCGCTCGAAACGCCTCCTATAATATCTCCCAAGGCACCTTGAGCAGCACTTGACAGATTTTCGCCGAGAGCAAAGGTGTCATTTGTTGCGGTAACGGTTTTTTTCGGCGTTCTTACAAGTAAAACACCCAAAACAAGCGCCACGGAAATTATAAGCGCAGATAAAACGGTCATTTTTCTCTTCATGGCATACCTCATAAAATAGTTGTTAAGTTGATTATAGCAAACAGAAACTATGTTTGCAACTGTTTTTTTATTCGGAAGATAAACATGCCCCGACAAAAAAACAGAGCCTTATAATTCAAGACTCTGCCTTTAAATATATAATTATTTTAAAATAAGCTCCGGGTTTTTAAAAATTTCGTCAAGCTTCCAAACAAAAGGCTTAACCTCACCGAAGTCAAGCGCGCGGTGGTCAAAGCAAACGCAAATCGGAAGCACCGTTGCAACCTTAACCTCGTCCTCACCCTTTTCGTTTGTAACAACAATCGGCTTCTTTTGAAGCGAGCCTACGCCTATAGCACAAATTTGCGGAGGAATAATCATTAAAAGACCAAGCTCGCCCGAAAGCCCTCTTGAAATAGAACCGATATTTGAAACGGTAATTGTTCCCTGCTCCAGATCCTTATATGTAATTCTTTCCGTCTCGGGAATTGCATTATACGCTTTTTTCTCTTTACCCGTAAGCGTAACAATCTTATGGCGCGGATTGGTTTTCGCGCCGTAAATCCGCTGAATTGCCTGGATCGGATGGCCGTGGGTAAACTTATAAAGCGTATCATGAATAGAAACAGAGTAAAGCGCCTCTACAAGATTTGTTTTTTCAAATCTTCTGTTAATATCTTCTGTATACTCACTTATGTTTTTAAGCGAGCGATTGCCCATATCCTTCATATTAACGGTCATCATCTCGCCGTTGGGCAAGGTCCACGGAACGGAAATATCAACATTATCAAACTCAGTAATTTTACCTCTTACAAGCTTTCTCTCAAAATGAATATGCGCATTAATCTGCGGAGCCGCCTTTATCGCTTCTGCAATTGCCTTTAAAACAACCATATTAAGCGTAACTCTGTAATCGTCCGCAACCTTGTTTTTAAATTCCTCAAAGCACTCAAGAAAATGTGTAACATCCGGCTCGTAAAGGTAGCTGACATGCGGAATATTTTTCCAGCTCTCGGTTGTCATATTGGCTACGATTTTTCTTTGGATGCCGAATCTTGTAATATCTCTTATACGCATAATATACCCCCGTCACAAAATCTTAATATTTCTTAATATTGGAATTATAACAAACTTCAAAGTGAATGTCAATTCACTTTTACACATTAAAATACATTTAACACAAAGTTAACAATTATAAAAAACATTTAAAAAATATTAAAAATAACCCGATTAATATTTATTAAGCCTTGTAATCGCTTTTTTTCTGCGTTATAATTAAATATAAACTTATGAAAGGTTTAGCTTGCTGAAATGAAGTTACCGGATATTATAAATAAAGGTCTTATAAAGCTTCACTTAAAAAAGCCGCACTTTGACCATTCCTTAAAAAAAGACGGCTTACCGCCGTCCGTAAAGGAATGCCTTGAGAGCGAAGGTCTTTTAACCGACTCTTTAATTTACACCTTAAAAAGCGATATGAATAACGACAAGCTGTTTTCGGATTTTTACGTAATGTTTGACGAAAAGGGCGTTTATACCGCTGAATTTTCCGAACCTGTTGTGCCAAAAAAGAAAAGTCGCAAAAGGCTTGAATTCAAGCCTCGGCTTTTAAGCCTTGTATCGCTCCCCATTTCCGATATTGACGAAATGTTTGTTGAGCAATATCTCTCCACCGGTCAACTGACCTACAAAAGCGGCAGCGAATACTACTCGCTTTGCTACTTTTCATTAGGGCTTCTCTCTCGTTTTGAAGAGCTAACAAAGGTTTTTAACGCCTTAAAGGCAGGCAAGGATTACAAAATATATATAAACAGCGCCAAAAAAAGCGTTTGTCAAAAATGCGGTGCGCCTGTTCCCACGGGAAAAATCCTCTGTCAAAAATGCGATACGCGCTCCTCTACTGTTAAAAGACTGTTTTCGTTCTTTACCGAGGCTCGCGCCAAAATGCTCTTCATCATTCTGGCAATTCTCGCAAAAACCGCGCTTTCGCTTATTTTACCGCAGTTCAGCACTCAAGCGCTTTACGATGATGTTTTAAATCCTCAAAGCACGCTCGGCTACGAGGCGCTTCTTGATGCGCTTATTTCGCTTGTTATAACAGTTGCGGGAATCAAAATAGTCAATAACGTTTTCGGTATGTTTTACCAATATGTGCTTGCCGGTGTCTTGCCTAAGATTATTTTTTCAATAAAGCTGAAAATATTTACGGCAATGCAAAGCCTCTCCCTGAGTTTTTACACACAAAAGCAAACCGGCAGTCTGATGGAGCGCGTTACACGCGACTCGAATAACATTTATTGGTTTTTTGTGGACGGCTTCCCTTATGTTATTACAAGTGCCGTTACGGTTGTGGGCATAATTGCCATAATGTTTGCAACGAGCGCAAAGCTCACCCTCACGCTTTTGGCTGTTTCAACGATAATTTTTGTGGCATACCCGTTCTTTAACAAGCTTTTCAGAAAGCTTCACCACGAGGTCTGGGTACAAAATGCACGTCTGACTTCCAAAGTGAGCGACAACATAAACGGTCACAGAATCATAAAAGCATTTTCAAAGGAAGACGACGAGCTTACCGAATTTGAAAAAATAAGCAACGGCGTAAAAAATGCCGAAATCAAAATTTCCGATGCACAGGCAACCGTTTTTCCGATTCTTTCCGTAATCGTTTATTTCCTCGGCGCAATAACCCTCGGCTACGGCGGCATTCTTGCCGTGAAATACAACGAATTAACCGTCGGTGAGCTTTTAAAATTCGTTGTGTACCTTGAAATGCTCCAAAGCCCGATCGACTTTTTATCCTGGGTTACAAACTGGTGGTCTCGCTGTATAGACTCCGTAAGGCGTGTTTTCGAAATCACCGACACTAAGCCCGAAATCGAAGAAGCGGCCGATGCAGTGGATTTGCCGGAGCCCAAGGGTGATATTGAGCTTTCGGAGCTTACCTTTGAATACGAGCCGGCTCGCCCCGTAATAAAAAACCTTTCTTTAAAAATCGAAGGCGGTAAAATGCTCGGCATCGTCGGCAAAACAGGCGCAGGCAAAACAACAATATCAAACCTTATCGCAAGACTATACGACCCCAAGGAGGGTATTGTGAAAATCGACGGAATTGATGTTAAAAGCCTCAAAACCGCCACCTTAAGAAAAAATATAGGCATAGTTTCGCAGGATATATTTCTTTTTATGGGCACCGTTGCCGACAACATTCGCTACGCAAAGCCCGATGCCTCCGACGATGAGGTTATAGCCGCGGCTAAAGCAGCTTCGGCACACGACTTTATAACCGCCCTTCCCGACGGCTACGAAACGCGCGTAGGCTCCGGCGGTCAGGATCTCTCCGGCGGCGAGCGCCAACGAATTTCAATCGCGAGAACAATTATTCAAAACCCGAAAATTCTTATTCTCGACGAAGCCACTGCAGCTATGGATACCGAAACGGAGCGTAATATTCAAAATTCGCTCACAGCTCTTAAAGCCGGCAGAACAACAATTGCAATTGCACACCGACTTTCAACTCTTCGCGATGCCGACTGCCTTGCGGTAATCGAAAACGGCGAATGCACGGAGTTCGGAACATTTTCACAGCTTATGGAGAAAAAAGGTGCTTATTACAATATGTTCAGACTCCAAGAGGAAGCGCTTAAATTCATAGGCATTGACGAAGCGGCAGAGTCAATCGAAAGCGAGGATGAAAAACACGATGAGCCAAAATGATAAGCTTACACTCACATTTTTAAAACCCGAGAGCGTTAAGCTCCAAAAAAACAGCAACGGCTTTTTAATACTCACTCTCGACGGTGAAAGTAACGGAAGAGTGAATTTAAAAAGAAGCTATCCCTTTTCCCTGCCTAACGAATATATCTCGGTTTTAACGCTCGACTCAAAAGAGCTTGGCATTATAAGAAATATCGAAGCCTTAGACAAGGACTCCTTTGAAGCGGCAAAGGCAGAGCTTGAGTCGCGCTACTACTGCCCCGGCATTACCGCCATTACCTCAATCAAAGAAAAAATGGGGCACTTTTATATTGACGCACTTGTTGAGGGCAAAAAGAAAACAATAACAGTTAAGGATATTTCAAAAAGCGTGCGAATAATACGCGGCAACACGCTTTTAATGGTAGATATGGACGGCAACCGCTATTGCGCGGAGAACTTTCAAGCTGTCTTTGACAAAAAAAGCTTAAGGCTTTTGGAACCGTATTTGTATTGATTATGAACGATATTAAAGTAAATTTTGACTTAACACTTTCAAGCGATGAAACCGAAGGCACACTCACGCTTAACGAAAACACAATAACCTCGTTTGACGGAAAATCGACCGTCACGTGTGATGTCGAAAAAATCGAAGAGGCTGTTCAATTTACGGATATCGGCTGCGGCAGACTCGAATTAAGGCTTAAGGGTGCCCCCGAAGACGGCAGTGAAAACATACTTCTGTGCCGCTTTACTATGAGCTGTGTTTATGAAATCGGTGAGCTTGTAAAAATTCTCAACCACTTAATTTTAACAGGCGAGCTTTTACCGTTAAACACAACAGGCTTACCCGTTTGCCCCAAATGCCACAGGCACTACATAAAGGGTATGAGCATTTGCGTTTATTGTGCTAAAAAAACATATGTTTTCGGCAGAGCCTTCGGCTATTTTAAGCCGTATTTAAAAACCGTTGCGGCTTCCGCACTGTTTTTAACACTGGCTAATGTAATGAATGCGCTTTTACCGCTTTTTAACAGCGCCCTTCTTGACAACTACCTTGTCCCGGCCGACGGCGCAACACCTTACTTTACCTCGCGTACAACGGGCATAATAGTAACGGCTCTTTTAATGGCGCTTGTCTTTTTGATTTCAAAGGTCTTTTCCGTTATAAGCACAAGAATGTCAAATAAGGTAGGCTCGGGCTTTTCGTCGGATCTGAGGCTCATTGTTTACAACAAGCTTCAAACTCTTTCACTATCCTTCGTTTCCGGCAAAAGCACAGGTAACCTTATTCACAGAATAACAAAGGATACCGAGCGCGTTAAAGACTTTTTCAATGAACAAGGCCGCTATTTAATAGAGCAGGCAATAATGTTTACGGTAATACTTGCGATACTTGTTTCAACCAGCGTAAAGCTTACGCTTCTTGTGCTCCTTCCCGTTCCGTTCGCACTGTTTTTGATGTCGCGCTTCAGAAGATCAACTCGTATGCGCTACAGCAGGCAATGGCGCGCCGACTCAAAGGCAACCTCCGTTCTACACGATATAATCAAGGGCATTCGTGTCGTAAAATCCTTTGGTAACGAAAAGCGCGAAATAGAAAAGTTTTCAAATGCATCAAAAAAATTAGCCGATATTTCCGCATCAAACGAAAAATATTGGGCACTCACCTACCCGCTCGTCGGAAACATTATGGCATTCGGCGAAATCTTCGTTCTGCTGTTCGGCGGTAAAATGGTTCTTGACGGAGAACTTACCCTGGGTGAGCTTACGCGCTTCAATCTTTACCTTGCATACCTTTACGCTCCGCTTGATTGGCTCTCAACCTTCCCCAGAAGGCTTGCCGATGCTTCAACCGCGCTTCTTAAAATATATGAAATAATAGATGAGCCGGTAAAAATCGACGACAGCAAGGAGCCGCAAAGCTTAGATGCTACAGGCGACATTGAATTTAAAAATGTATTTTTCGGCTACAAATCCTACGAGCCCGTTCTCAAAAATGTAAATCTTAAAATAGAGTCCGGTAAAATGCTCGGTCTTGTCGGTCACTCCGGTGCGGGAAAGTCAACGCTTATAAACCTTTGTATGCGGCTTTACGACCCGACAGCCGGCGCAATTACCATCGGCGGAACAGACCTAAAAGATGTTAAGCAAAGTGAATTGAGAAGCCGGATAGGCGTTGTTTTTCAGGAAACCTACCTTTTTTCCGGCAGTGTTTACGACAATATCGCTTATTCAAAGCCAAGTGCATCTTATGAAGAGGTAATAGCCGCCGCCATCGCCGCAAATGCACATGAGTTTATAATAAAGCTCCCCGACGGCTACAATACGGTGATAGGCGAAAACGGTCACACTCTCTCGGGCGGCGAACGCCAACGTCTGAGCATTGCTCGCGCTGTTTTAAAGGACCCGGATATTTTAATTTTAGACGAAGCCACTGCCTCGTTAGACCCGGAAACCGAGCTTAAAATTCAAGAGGCGCTTTCACGTCTTACAAAGGGCAGAACAACAATTGCCATAGCTCACAGGCTTTCGACTCTTCGCAACGCCGATTCATTAGCCGTAATAGAAAAAGGAACCGTTGCGGAAACAGGCACTCACGAGCAGCTTGTCGAAAAAGGCGGAATTTACGCCTCACTTGTATCGGCGCAGCGACAAACCGCAAGGCTTCACTGATATTTTTAAAATTTAAGCACAAAATAGTAAAATGAAAAAACATTTTAAAAAACTTATTTTTGTGCTTATCGCACTTCTGTTAATCGTCACTTGTGTCTTTTTCGGCACATTTAATGCAGAAAACATAAACGTCGCTTCAAAGGTCACACCCTCTCCCGAGGATACCGCCTTAAGAATTATGTCGTTTAACCTTCTTGCCGATTACAAGGGCTTCGGCGGCGGTGAGGTTTTGCCGCGCGCCGAGCTTTTTTCAAGGCTTATTTCAAATACTCTCCCGGATGTTATTTGCCTTCAGGAGGAAAGCTTCAATTGGTTTTGTCAAATTGAAAAAAGCCTCGTCGGCTACCGTCAAATAAGGCCGATAACGTGCTTTCTCGGTCTTAAAATGACCTCTGTTTTATATAAAAAAAGCACATTAACACTTCTTGAAAGCGGCGAAACGGAATACGAGGCTTGCGACGACTTCAGAACGCGCCGCGCCGTTTACGGGCACTTTCGAAAAAATGACACCGGTGAACGCTTTATTGTTATTTCAACCCACCTCGGCTTTTTAAAAAACGAAGACGATACCGTCGGCTTAACAAACGCGCGCTCACAATGCTCTCGGCTTATAGCACTTTCAACCGAGCTTTCAAAAAAACACGGCTGTCCCGTAATAATTTGCGGTGATTTTAATTCAAAGGAAAACACATTCACCGCCTACTCCGAAATATACAACATTTTAAAAAGCGTCTATTCCGATGCAAGGTACACATCGCAAAAGCTTTACTGTGAAGAACGCTTAAAAAAAGAGCCTTCAAATGACCATATTTTCACCTCCGGCAATGTGTGTGTTCTCACCTTCTCGGTTATTTCCGATGAAGAATATTCCGAAATAAGCGACCACCTCCCATTATTTGCAGACATATTATTAAAGGAGCATTAGCCTTGATTAAAAAGCATATTCTCGCAAAAAAAGAGCTTCCCGATGATTATACCGTTCTCGATATCGAAACAACGGGCTTCAGCTCACTCCACAACGAAATAATCGAAATAGGCGCGCTTTGCGTTCGCTCGGGCAAGGTTGTTGACGAGTTTTCCGAGCTTGTCAAGCCCTACCACTCAATACCGCCAAAAATAACGGAAATTACGGGAATCACAAACGACGATGTGAAAAACAAAGAAACTATAGAGGAGGTTTTACCGCGCTTTCTTTTCTTTGCGGGCGACGATATTATTGTAGGCCATAACGTCGGCTTCGACACTCGCTTTATTTACGACCGCGCACTGTTTTTGGGCACAGCCTTTTTAAACAATACCGTAGACACCTTGAAGCTCTCGCGAAAGCTCAATAAGGATATGAGCCGTCACAGGCTCTCGGACCTTGCAGAGCGCTACGGCATTGTAAACGAATCGGCGCACCGCGCCTTAGGCGATTGCTACACAACATATAAGGTCTTCGAGGAGCTGAAAAAGGCTTACTACGAAGCGGCTGTTTTATAGCAATTCCTTTAAAGCATTCATAATACCTTTACAGTCATATTGAAATTCAGTCGCATTTTCATATGATTGTGAAGGCTTTTTTTACCCCCAAAACGCAAATTTAATATTTTTTTAATATTATGCAAACAAATTTTACACATTCCATTGACAAACCGCACATTTTTTTGTAAAATAAATGCAAATAATTTTCTGCGATTTAACACAGCAAAGCATTAAACCGCAATGTGCAAGGAGAATGGGAATGAAACTGACAAAAATAATCGAAAACAAACAGGCTTCCGCGCAATATATGATTGACGAAATCACCCATATTTGCAAGAACTTTGAAAAGCGCGACCCCGGCTCCGAGGGCGAAAAGCAAGCGTGTGAATATATGGCAGAGGTTTTAAAGAGCGACTGCGGCTGTGACAGGGTAACGCTTGAAAGCTTCAAGGAAAACCCGGGTTCTTTTTTCGGTTGGATTTATTTTACAATCACCTTTGTGCTTGCCGCTATACCGCTTTTCTTTGTGGCGCCGCTTATTTCAATAATTCTTATTATTCTGGGACTTGTAATAGTTGTTTTGCAATTCGGCTTTTATAAAAAGGCTGTAGACCGCTTTTTCCCGGAAAAAACAGGTCATAACGTAACCGCATTAAAAGCCCCCACAGGCGAGGTTAAAAGGCGCATAATATTCAACGGTCACCCCGATGCCGCTTGGGAATGGCCCGTAAACTATCTTTTAGGCGGTGTCGGCTTTGAGGCACACGCGGTAATATGCTTTTTGGGCGCGTTTTATTACCTTGCGCTTTCTGTAATATCAATTGCAAAATACGGCATTTCGGCAGGTCTTATGCCCACCGGAACACCGCTTTTCAAAGCGGCGCTTTGGGGACTTCTTTTTGTTCCGTTTTTAATAGGACTTTACTTTATGTGGAACGAAAAACGAATTGTAGACGGTGCAAACGACAACCTTTCCGGCTGTTATATGGGCATTGCAATTCTCAAAGCCTTAAAGGATGAGGGCATAGAGCTTGAAAATACGGAGCTTGGAGTTATTTTAACAGGCTCCGAGGAAGCCGGGCTTCGCGGCTCAAAGGCTTGGTGTGAGGCTCACAAGGGCGAATTTTCCGATGTTCCCACATTCATTTTTTCTTACGACACAATTCACGACCCAAAATATCTTATGACAAACTACCGCGACCTCAACGGCACCGTAAAGGTAGATAAGGACGTTTCCGACCTCTTTATGGAGGCGGCAAAGGAGCTTGACATCCCTTGCCTTAAGGGAATGGTTCCCCCTCTCGGCGGCGCAACGGATTCGGCAGCCTTCGCACAAGCAGGCTTCAGAGTGACAGGCGTTACCGGTCTCAACCATAAATTGGAAAGCTATTACCACACCCGCCGCGATACATACGACAATATGAACAAGGAAGGTCTCGCCGACTGCTTCGCTGTAAGCGTAAAAGCCCTCGAAATGTTCGACAACGGCGCAAAGCAATAAACCTCCAACGCCACCGCAAAAACACTCACCAGTATAACAACCGGGCTGTAAAACCTCTCGTTTTACAGCCCGTCTTGCATTATGCTGTTTTATGCGTTTTTACATCTCTTTTTTCATATACAGCTACATCTGTTTCTTTTCACTCCCAAAATAAAAAAAACAATCCCCAAAGAAAAAATCGGTAAATAAAATTCAGCCACCGTCAAATATGTTATCGCGTCAGCTGTTACGTAGAACGGGAAAAATGTGTAATAGCCACCGAGCGTAATACTTCCCATTACGTAAAGTAAATCCGTCATTATTACCGTTGTTAATGATTTTGTTGAATACAAAAGAAAGAACGATATTCCGACCAAAAATACCGAAACACATATTACCGCAATAAAAATCGGTACAGCTTCCTTGGTTATAATACATGTAAACGCAAACGGAATACACATATTTATCATACCATAAAAAAGAAGAACGGCAAAATCAAAAATTTTAATACGGTTACGGCAGACATAAAGCACCTCCGCGCCTATTTCACCTACATAATTTTTCATTGAAAAAATGCTCCAAAAAGATACAGCGGCAGGCAATATCATAAGGCAATAGCTTTTCGTATCAACAAGGAACTTTTCTCCCGCACCGTATTTTTTTAAACTCACGGCAAGCATTGCCGGGAGCACCACTCCCGAAAACAAAATGGGAATAAAGAAAATCCTCTTTAAACTTTTCAAATTTATAAAGCTTCTTTCAAAATATAGCTTTAAATGTTTTTTACGACACATATGTATCCGTCCTCAACTGTAGGCTCGCACTTTTCAAAAGAGAGCTTTTCCCCCGATAAAACGCGTGCATATTTTTCACCGTGCCTCTCAAAATATTTTTCAACCGTATATTCTCCCGGAATTTCCGTAACAAGATAACTCGGAACAAGATACACCTTATCGGCGGCGATTTTTTTAATATCGTCGCTGCTGCCGCTTGTAATCAGCCTCCCCTTGCTCATAACAACAACATTATCACATACCGCTTCAACATCCTCAACAATGTGAGTTGAAATAATGACCGTAATATCCTTCGGTATTTCCGAAACAATGTTCTTAAACCTAAGGCGTTCTTCGGGGTCAAGCCCCGCTGTGGGTTCGTCGAAAATAACAATTTTCGGAGAACCCAAAAGCGCTTGCGCAATCCCGAGTCGCCTTATCATGCCACCCGAAAGAGCACCGACCCTTGAATTGATTTTATCTTCAAGATTAACTGCATTAAGTACACGGTTAATTTCTTTTTCACCGTCTTTTAGATTTATATTTTTGAGATTGGCGAGCATAAGCATCATTTCTTTTACGCTAAGCTCCTTATACATTCCGAAGGCTTGTGGAAGATACCCTATTTTTTCAAGATAAGCTTTATTCCCCCGAGCCTCTGCACCGTTATATGATACTACACCCTTTTCCGTCGGATAAAGCCCGGCTATGCACCTTAACAGAGTGGTTTTCCCCGCGCCGTTTGCGCCCAAAAGCCCGTAAACGCCTCCCGAGAACTCAAAGCTGAGATCATCAACTGCGACAACCTTTTTGAATAGTTTTGTTAAATGATTAATTTTCAACATAATTATTCTCCTTTGCAACCAAATCTACGAGAAAATCATCTATAGTCCGCTTATCGCAACCGTCAAACAAATAATTATTGCATTTTTCAAAAAACTCGGTTTCTCCGTATTTCTCGTAGCCTTGTTCAAAAAGCGTAGTGAATTCAAAATTGTCTTTTACAAAATCATAATATTCGACATTATTTTTAAATGCATCCATACAGTAATAAAGCTCAAGCTTATGCTTGTCTATTGTAGTTACCGGATAATCCTCCTGCAAATCAACTATCCATTTTGAAATTATATAATTGTCATCACTGTATACGCTCTCTAAATTTCCTTGATTTAAGCTCGGGACAATTATAATTTTCTTAATCTTACCGTCATCAACATCAGATTTTTTAAATTTTTCAATATTCTCTTTCAAAATTTCTTCAGACAATTCACTTTTGTCCGTATATGGGTAAATAACCGTCACCCCTCCGATAACAGACTCCTTATAAAGACCGCTAACCAGAGTAAGCGATTTTGCTTTACCCGAAAAGCAATTTCCGCTTTCACCGTGTAGGTTGGAATAAACCCTGTTTAAAGATTTCACTTTAACATCAAAGTTCACTTCATTGTCGTAGCGATTCGGCAAAAAGCTTTGATAATTAACATCATAAACCTCACAGTAACCGGATTGCGGATAGTACGGGAAGTACCCCGGCAAAATGCAACCTTGAACATTGCCGTAATATCGCGATGAATGACCGCTGTAATTAATTGTAATTATATCGGCGCCGGCACTACTTGTATTCAATATCTCCAAATAATCCGAAAATCTTTCAAACTCCGCTTTTTCACCGTTTATTTTAACTTCCTTAACACTATAACCGTGATACAATGTAAATTTATATACAGAAAGCTTTTTGTTATCAACCTTTATTTCGGCTTTTGCCGTAAGTTCACTGAAAAGCGTTATATTCAATTTTAAGTCAACAATATTAAAGCCGCCATTATCAAGCTCCGTTTCTTCAAAACTTTTATAATAATTATAATCGGCACCGGGTCCCTTGGCATTTCTTTCATCCATTATCACCTTTGATGAAGGCGCGATATATGTAATAAAACATAAAACAGCAAGAAACGCGCATACAACCACCTTTCCCTTCTTTTTGCTTACTTCAACCGCCGACGCGATAAATGCAGCGCATATAAACACCCAAAAAAGCACCGTTGCGAAGCGATACGGCAAAAAAGAATAGCCGAACGCCGTATTCGGTGCCCAATTCGTTGACGGAGCACTCAAGGAAAATAAATCCGTTATCTTAAATATATTAAAGCCGGTACTCTTATAAAAGCCCTCCCACAAAACATTAAGTATTCTGCTTGTCATAACAGGGAAAAAAATCATCATCAAATACGCGCCCATTCTCTCAAGTCTAAGTGCCGCTACCGCCCCCAGAAAAACACCCGACACAGAAAGAAGAAATATATTAAGAAAATATGAAAGTACTATATAGACAAAATATTTATAAGTAAGTGTACCCTCAGCAGCACTGAAAACGCAACAAACAACAGCAAGCACCGCAAATTCCACGAACGCTGTTTTACATAACAGCAAAAGCTTATACTTTACAACAGCTCTAAGCCCGCGCGGTGTTGCCGCAATGTATTCATAAAGCTGTTCCGCTTTCAACTTATAAACATACTCAAACGATAAAAACATAAAAAGCGTATAATAAACCACCGACACCTTAAGAGAAAAAAGCTGAAAATAAAGTGCAGAACCACCTGAAAGCAAGCACATAACCGTAAAACACACAGGCAAAATCACAAGCATCGGTACGCTTAAATATTTTAATGTTTTTGTTTTTAAGAACAGCCCATTGGTTATTTTTGACAAGTAATTCATATAAAATCCCCTTTAAGTTGAGTTGTCGCTCAAAAAGGTAACAACTCAACTCTTATAAAACTCAAGAAATAGTAGTTATGGTTCCACTTGCAACGCAGCCATCGGAATTTGCACCTTTAGGATTAATCAACAATTCCCAATCACAGCTTGAGTTATACTTAGTTGTTGTATTATTTGAAAAAGAATTGCCCGGAGCTAAATCATGCGAAACATCCGTAACCCAAATCAATGAGTGATTATTTTTTGCGAGAAAATAAACATTTCTTGCAGAAACTTTATCATTTTTCCCCGAATATTTGCACTGTCTTCCATTAATAACTCCACTGTAAGCTATCCTATCCCCCGTTTTTAAAGATGCTGATTTTGAAGCTGCAAAAGTGGTTATCGAAAATAAAACAATGGTTGATAAAACCAACGATATAACCCCTATAAGTTTTACTCTCTTTATCATATTATAAACACTCCTATTATACAATTAATCTCTATCAAATGCAAATTTCACTACGGTAGTGTATTTGCTGTTTTGATTCGATATAACACCATATTTCTCACCACCTCACCTCATTTGGTATTGATTAATTCATTGCATTGTGGTAGAATAGCTTCGTAAAGCTGTATCATCCGACAAATACAATTAACAAGCAATGTAATATTACCATAATCGCCGTTTAAATAATCGGTTTTTGTTTTTTCGGTTAAATTTTCGGTTTAAACGGTAAAATGAGGTGAAACAGATGTATAAAATTATAATTTGCGATGACAGCGAAAGCGACACAAAAGCCACAGGTGAAGCAATTAAGGACTACGCAAGGAAAAACAGACTTGATTTTCGCATATCCGAATTCACGCGCCCCGAGGCATTGCTATGCGAAATTGCCGAAAACACCATAGGCGACATTTACATCCTGGATATTGAAATGCCCGATATAAACGGTTTTGAAATTGCGGACAAAATACGCTGTCATTCACAAAATGCAGTAATAATATTCCTCACGTCTCACGACGAGCTTGCTTTAAACGGCTACAAGCTTAGAGCTTTAAGATATATATTAAAGCTTAATTTCAAAAATGAAATTACAGAAGCTCTTGATGCCGCCGTTGCCGAAATAAAAAAGAGTGAAGAAGCAACGGTTGTGCTACGCCGTTACAACGATTATTACAAAATCCCTTTATGTGATGTTATCTCCGTGAGCAGAGCTTCAAGACATCTTGTAATAAAAACGCGACTTTTGGGCGAGCTTACGGATACACGTGGATTAAAAGAGTTCTTCACCACTTTAAATGACGAGCGATTTTTGTTTATTGATAAAAGCTGTTTTATAAACATAGATTACGTCTCTCAAATAAACGGTCTTGATTTAATTCTCACAACAGGTCAAAAGCTTCCCATAAGCAGACGTTCAATGCAAACAGTTAAGCAAACACTTTTGGAGCATTGGGCATAGCGGACGTCGAGGTATTTCCAATGAGTTATTTTTTATTTAATGTTTCCGAGCTGTTTTCGGTATTCGCGGAAGGCTTTATTGCACTTTTCGTACCGATTAATCTCACATGTGAAAAGCCGAGCAACCGCAAAACTCATATATACATACTATCATTCTGTATTCTGTATACAACAATAATGACCCTTATAGGGCAATTTATGTTTTCGCCGTTTATTACGGCACCGTTCTCCATATTACTGACATTTGCGGCAACCTTTGCTGTTTCAACCGAACACGCCGCTCATAAAATATGCGCGACATCCGTTACTTGGTTTTTTATGAAAGCGTTTGACTGTATAACAGCCTTTGTTACGGTAATTCTTTCATCGGGAGTTAATGATATTCCAAACAGAATAGCTCTGTTATCTCAATTCGGCGAAAAAAAAGCGTTTTATCTGTTTATAAATAAACTTTTACAGATTGTTATAGCACTGTTTTTAAAAAAAGCTTATCGCTATTTTATTTTCATAAGCAAAAAAAGCGTGTGTATGCTCTCTGTCGCTACATTGATATCGTATACATTAATGCTTTCCTCAAAAGCCCTGATTACAGCAAGCTCGTTACAAGCTTTAAGGCTCAGCGTGATTGTTTTAATAGGATTTATTATAGCTGCAGTAGCTATAACGATTATTGTAATTTCAAGGGATTCCAAGGTAAGAAGCACCAAACACAAAAACGAACTCTCATCGCTCACAAGCTCCTTTCTCGAAAAAAATTACAACGACCTAAACAATTCGCAGGATGTAATATTGAAACAAATCCACGATTTTAAAAATCACTTACGAACATTAAGCGGTATGCTTGACGATAATTCCCCCGCCAAAGAATATATATCGCAGCTTTTGGAAGTTTCATATCATAAAGCCGCTCACTGCAACAGCGGAAACAAGGTAATAGACTCGGTTATTAACTGCAAAATGAGTGAGGCTATAAACAAAGGTATTAAATTCACTTACAAAATCGACCTTAAAACAAAACTCTCAATACCGATGATTGACATTTGCGCCATTTTATCAAATCAATTGGACAACGCACTTGAAGCTTACGAAAAAACAGATAATCTTTTTGAAAAATGCATAGATGTCAGCATTTACCAAAAAGGCTCGCTTGTTTTTTTCAAGGTGACCAACACTGTCCCCAAAAACCCATTTGAAGCCTCCCGAGAATTAAAAACAACAAAAGAAAACAGCAATTCATCTCACGGCTTCGGTATTAAAATAATTCGAGATACCGCAAAAAAGCATAACGGTTCTTTAAAAATCGATTACGTCAACAATCGTTTTGTTTCCGTTGCAATGATTTCCGATAACGAAACCACCGACTAAATACTTTACCATAACACAGCCGGGCTGTAAAACCTCTCGTTTTACAGCCCGGTTCGACTCTAATTGTTAAAAATTTCAATATGCCGCTTAACATTTTCCTTAACGGCATTTGCCATTATCGGCGAAAGCGTAAAATAATCGGGATTATTTACACCTTCGGTGTACTCTTTTGCGCTTTTGGCAAGAGCGTCAAAGCTTGCCGTGGCAATGTTAATCTTTCTTATGCCGAGTGAAATTGCCTTTTTAAACATTTCGCCGGTAATACCCGTTCCGCCGTGAAGAACAAGCGGAATACTTACCTTTTCATTGATTTTTTCAAGAACGTCAAATCTCAATTCGGGCAAAACAGGATAATTTCCGTGTGCATTACCTATTGCAACCGCAAGGCAGTCAATGCCTGTTCTTTTGCAAAAATCATCAGCCGTTTCGGGATCTGTACACATTATTTCGTGCTTCGCACTGTCGCCTTCATTACCGCCTACAACACCAAGCTCGGCCTCAACCGTCGCATCGAATTTATCAGCCGCGGCACGAACCCTTTTTGTAAGCGCAACATTTTCCTCGTACGGCAAAAGCGAGCCGTCAAGCATTACCGATGTAAAGCCGTAAGCAAGCGCTTTTTCTATACATTCAAATGTAAGTCCGTGGTCAAGGTGTACCGCTACGGGAACTTTCGCATTTTTCGCAGCGGAGATCATCATTGGTGCCATCAGCTCAAGCGGCGACTGCTTCATTCTTTTCTCGGCAATTTGAAGTATGATAGGCGTATTCATTTCCTCTGCGGCACTCACTGCACCTATTATCATCTCCATATTTCCAACGGAAAAGGCTCCTACTGCGCAGTTGTTTTCTTTTGCATATGCTAAAACACTGTTCATTTTTACAAGCGGCATTTTACTCACTCCGAATTTCAAATTTATATGCCCTTATTTTACACTTATTGTCCGCTGCAATCAAGAGCTATAACAAATTTTCTTACTTTGCCTCGCTCACGGTAAGATCCGCACTCTTAATATTCGTGTTTGCGTTAACAATATCCGCAATAATAACAACGTTTTCGGCAGTAAGAAAGCCGCTTTCAACGATGACCTGCACCTTGCCGTTATTAATTATAACAACACATTCCGCACCGATTTTAGACGTAATAAGCGCCTCTATATCGGCTTCCTTTTTAATCGAAGAGCTTAGCTCATCCACGGATTTCACAACGCTTTCGGCGGCATCGGAATCAACGCTCACCTCATCAAGCGAGCTTTTGAGACTGTCAAGCGCCTCGTCATGCGCCTTTGTTCTGTTAAGCCTTACAGCGGCAAAAACATCTGCCGATTCATTATTTTTCGTTTCCGCTTGCGATGTATCTCCGGAGGCGTTTACATATTTCGCCTCACCGAGGTTCTGAACATATTCCTTCGACTCTCCCGTGCTATCCGTTGCCGGTACGGGATTTTTTGTAAAATACCAATTAACAAAAACAGCCGCTCCCAAAGCCACAACAAGCGTTGTCATTATAAGCTGCCGTCTTTTCAAAAGCACCTTCATAAGAATTCCTCCGATAGTTATTTTTGCGCACTCATATTTTCGACCGAAACCCTTGCACTGCTTATTGAAAACACCGCGCAAACCGTATCGGTTATTGCTTTTTTTACCGCCGCGCTGTCTGCGCCACGTGCAACAACGGCAACACCCTTAACCTTGGGCTCATAAACCTTAACAAGAAGCCCCTCCTCTGTGCTTGAGCCTTTTTTTACTGTTATATATTCCTCCTCTATTATAATTTCCTTACCGCTGTCGCTCTGCTTTTCATTTTGAGTGCTACCCTTTAGGTAAACATTCTCGTACCTGCTTTCAAGCGAAATCATCACCTTAACCTCGCCTACGCCTTCAAGCTCGGAGAGTAGCCTTTCAAGCTTTTTTTCTGTATTTTCGGTATATTCACGCGCCGATATACCGCACTCACTTTTTTCCTCGCTGTTTTTGTTACCGTTCCCGTCAAAAGCAAAGCCCACAACAAGAAGCACCAGCGCCGCCGCCAATAGCGCCGCACTCTTTTTATTTTTAAAAATACGTCCGAAAGCATTCTCAAGCTTCCCTGTTTTATTATCGTTTTCCGCTGTTTTTCACCTCGACTTTTAAAATTTCTTCATAATCCGCCTTCAACGCCTCAAAAGCTCTCTCGGTATCATCGGCAAATTCCTCCCCTAATTCCACAAGCACCTCTGTAACTCTTACAACGCACTCCTCCTCATTTACAACAGTGCTTACATATATTTCATATTCATTTATACCTATGTTTATGAGTGCTTGCGAAACATTTTCGTAAACCGCTCTTTCAAGCCTTGTACAAGCCGAAGCAAGAGAAGCGACAGCATTTTCGCCGCCTTGCTCTTCATAATTAAAAGCATTTGAAATATCAATCTGTGCACCCGAAAGCGGTAACAACGAAAAAGCCAAAATAACACAAAACGAAAAGCTTCTGAATGCGCGCTTATGCTTTTCGCTTGTAATAAGCTCCAAAACAGCCGCAAAAAAAGCGTATACGCAATAATTGACAATAACAGTTTTCAATGCGCTCAAAAAAACGCACCTCCCGTTACCAAAAGAAGGACACCCGCCGAAACAATAAATACCGTCGATACGAAAACAACTGTAGCCGTAAGAAGTGTAATTACATCCTTAAACACGGGAAGAATGTTTTTTGAGCCCGCAGGCGAAAACATCCGTGCCGCCCCCTCCGAGAGCCTTAAGGCGCACGCCCATGAAAAAAGCGTAAGAAGCGTCGGAAGCACTATTACCGCTATTGATATTATGCCGAAAACTCCTACGGTGTTTTTAACAAGCAGCAGACCCGCCATTACAGAGGAATATGACTCGCTCACCGCACCGCCCACAACAGGCAAGGTTCTGCCTATTAAAAATTTAACGCTTTTTGAGGTTAATGTATCTGCGCTGCACGAAAGCACGCTTTTAAGCGAAATAAAAGCGGTAAAAACAGTCCCGAAAAAGCCGAGCACCGTAATATATATTTTTTTAATAAGCCCCGAAAGCTGTTCGGTAAGCGAAAATGTATTGACACATGAAAAAAACGCCGTCGCACACATACCGTTAATAAGCGGTCTTGAAACACCCTGTGCACCGGCGCTTACAAGAGAATTGAAAAACAACATTGTGCCCTCATACGAAACAGCACTTAAATTACCGCCCGAAGACGAAACCGCCGCACAAAAAACGCCCGAAAATACAACACCGAATTCGCAAAGGCTCTTGGTAAGCGAAAAAACAGCCGCGATTGTTTCCGCAAGCGGTGCCGCCAAAAAAAGTGACGACACGCAAGAGCCTGCAACACTTAAAATTTTACCGTTTTTTACCGCCTCGCTCCCAAATGAGGAAAAGCCGAGTATTACCGTGCTTAAGGTGCAATACAAAAACGGCTTTTTAAGAGAACCCGTAAATATATTAAAAAACGTATCGAAAACCTTTTTTGGGGTTATTGAGTATATTTCACCGAGCGAGCCGTCACTTATTCCAAGCTCTCCCAATATTTCGCGTGTCTCCTCCGGAAGCGATAATGTAATTTCATCGTCCACCTCATATTTTGAATAATCCTCATAAAACTCCCCCTCTGCCGACGCCGTAACAGACAAAAGCATTATTAAAACAGCCGCTGTTATTACAACCGATAATTTTTTCATATTTATTCACCCGAAAAAAATTCAAGAGCTATTCTCACCACTGCCGAAAATACAGGCAACACACACGCAACCGACAACACTCTCGAAAAAAGCTCAACCGCGTTTGCAAGAGCCGTTTCACCCGAGTCGCGACAAATATCCGAAACCGTGCCTCCTATCAGAAGAAGCCCGAATACCTTAAGCATAACCTCAAGTCCCGTGCCGTTTACACCCGTTTCGTAAAGCATTGCACCGATATCTCCGAAAATCTCCTTAATACTTCCGAAAACACTTATAAGCACAAGCGCCGTTAGAGCAATTTGCGCCGCGGCGGCAAACATGGGTGAGTAGCGCTTTAAAATATTCAAAAGAAAAATCCCCGCAAGCGCTGCGGCAGGTACAAACAGCGCGCTCATAGACCGAAAAACGCCGAAAGCTCGTCTGCAAGCATTGAAAGCTTAGGCAAAAGCATTAGTATTACAAGTACAATTCCGGCGATTGTTGTCATGGCGGAGTATTCCTCTTTTCCGGACTTTTGTAAAATCTGATTTATCACCGCGACAATCATACCCACGGCGGCAATTTTGTAAATAAACGAAATTTCCATAGTATTCCTTCCGATATTCCGCGCCTTTTAAACCGCAACAATAATCACCGAGAGCGCCGCAAATACACCGAGAGCCGCGCACACCTTCACCCTCCCGGGCGTTTCCCTGTGCACGGAAGCGTAAATCTCCGAAAGTCTTCCACAGCATTCCTCGCAAAGCTCAAGCTGTGAAGAAAAATCACTTGTGCCGACTCCGTTAAAAAGCTCCGAAAAAGCACTCACGGTTTCATCTCCCGCAGCCATGTCAAGACAAGCCCCTCCGTCCTTTGCTTTTATATATTTAAAGCCGCTTTTTTCCACCGTCTCGCAAATACTCCAAAACGGAGCGCGCTTATAGCGTATTTCGTTTTTTATTAACTGTGCCGCCTTCAACGCCTCAAGCGTTGCCGCCTCACATTTTTTCGCTTCGGCGGCTTTAAACGTGCCCACCGCAATAAAGGCGAGCGCCAAAATAACGGATAAAGCTATATTCAAAGTGACACCGCCTCTTTCACTGTGCAGGGCTTTTCCCTGCCGTTTAAAATAATAACCCTTTTAAATACACCCGCTTCGATAAGCCTCTTAATGTTAGGTCGCCCCAAAAGCTCCTCAAAGCTTCCCCCGTGAGCTGTGGCAATTACCCCGACACCGCTGTTCATACTTGAAATAAGCACCTCTTGCTCCTCTTTTGCGCCTATTTCATCAAGCATTATAATATCCGGCGAAAGCGTTCTTAAGGCAATATCCGCGCCGACCGCCTTTGGGTAAAGCGACAAAACATCCGTCCCCCGTCCGAGGTTTTTCCCTCCTCCGAACGCAAGCGAGGCTATTTCATCGCGCTCATCTATTACCGCAACCTTTTTTGCGGGAAAAAGGCTTTCCGAATAATATCTGCAAAGGTCTCTTAAAACGGTTGTTTTTCCCGAAAGCGGCGTTCCCGCCAAAAGGTACGAGCAAGCACCTGTCGCCGCGCGCACAACCTCGCCGGAACAACCGAAAAACTCACGCGAAACTCTTATATTGACGCAATTAAACGACGAAACCGAATACACCTCGCCGTTTTTCATAACGGCACAACCGCCCACTCCCGCCTTACAGCCGCCCTTAAGCGGTATAAAGCCCTTTGTTATCATCTCCTGATATGTATGTATCGAACGCCTTGAAAGCGAGAATACTACCTCTTGGAGCTTTCTTGCGCTGCATTTAAGTGCACCTGCTTCGTATTTTTCCGTAAGCTTGCCGCTTTCCGTTATAAAAAACGACTCCTTTACCGTGTCAAGCCTCACGGGCATATCGCTTCTGAAACGTATTTCATTGATTTTTGCAGCCGTTTTTTCATCGGCCTTAAGTAAAACGCTTTTAATATCCTCCGGCAAAAGTGCTACGGCATTTAAAAAAGCCTCCATATTTACAGTCCCTTCAAGTTCGTTTTGTTAAATCTTATTACCACTTGTCCTAAAATAGAACATAATTTACATATATTTAAAAATGACTCAACAAAAAAGATTGAAACGAAGTCTTAAATATGGTAATATTATTATATCTTCTGCAAAAGCAGTTATTTTTAAAAAAATCGGGAGAACCGTAAAATGATGCTTAAATCAAAAATCAAAAAAAGCAACCTTTCAAAAACAAGGCTTTACAAAGCCGCCTCAAAAAACAGGTATCCGCTTCTTGCGGCAGGCTGTACACTTATTTTAATGCTTGCGGTCTACTTTGCATATGAGCTTATCCCCTTTGGTAACAAAACCATTTTAAGAATGGACCTTTACCACCAATACGGCCCGCTTTTTGCGGAGCTTTATGAAAGAATAACAAACGGCAATAGCCTTCTTTATTCATGGACTACAGGTGGCGGCGGCACATTTCTCGGCAACTTTTTCAATTATCTTTCCTCACCTCTCGGCGTAGTAATGCTTATTTTGGGTCATAAAAATATGCCCGAGGCAATTGCCGCAATGATTCTTTTAAAAGCCTGTGTTGCCTCCTTCACGTTTTCTTATTTTCTTTCAAAAAAACGCACACCCTCACCCGTAACCTCGGCGTTCGGCGTGCTCTATGCGTGCTGCGGCTACTTTATAGCGTATTATTGGAATTTAATGTGGCTTGATGCATTTTATCTTTTTCCGCTTGTAATGCTCGGCATCGAAAAGCTCATTACCGAAAGAAAAATGAAGCTTTACATCGCCTCGCTTACCTTAACCTTTATTACAAACTACTATATGGCATATATGGTTTGTATTTTTTCCGTTCTCTATTTTATTTATTATTACTTCTGCTCGTTCTCTGCAACGGAAACCTACCTCGGCAGGCTCAAAAAGCCCGAAAAGGGTATTTTCGCGCATCTTTCATATGTTTACGACTGCGGTAGAAACTCAAAATTTATCGACAGCGGCGTAAGGTTCGCGCTTTCGTCTGTTTCGGCGGCGGCACTTTCGGCATTTGCACTTATCCCCGTATATTTTGTTCTTAAAAACTGCTCTGCAACCTCCGGCACCTTCCCGCAGGAATTTAAAACGTATTTTTCCGTTTTCGACTTTCTGGCAAACCACTTAGCCTACCTTGAACCCACCATAAGAAGCAGCGGAACGGATGTTTTGCCGAATGTTTATTGCGGAATATTAACGGTTATGCTCGTACCTCTTTTCATTTTTTCGGATAAAATAAAGCTTCGCGAAAAGCTTTTCAGTATAGGCATACTCGGCGTAATGTTTGCAAGCTGTTACACAAATTACCTCAATTATATTTGGCACGGCTTCCATTTCCCCAATGACCTCCCCTACAGATTTTCATATATGTATTCCTTCCTCCTCCTTGTTTTCGCATATAAGGCAATAGGAATCATAAAGGAATTCACAAACAAGCAAATAATAGGCGTCGGCGTCGCTACGATCTTTTTTGTGATACTCGTGCAGGAAATCGGCTCTAAAAACTTTTCGGAAACGGGCGTTTGGATTTCAATTGCATTTATATGCATTTATTGCCTCACACTCGGCATTCTCAAAAGCGACAAATACCCGAGAACTGCCGCGGCAGTATTGCTTTTATGCTCGGTTTGTGCGGAATACCTCGTTGCAAACACAAATAATTACAGCATGGACCAGCCCAAAGCGAATTTTGCAGGCGATTACGACAGCTTTGTCGAGCTGAAAAAGGAAATCGACGAGGATGCCGGCGACGGAATTTACAGAATGGAGCTCACCTCGCTTCGCGCAAGAATGGACCCGGCGTGGTATTATTACAACGGTGTTTCCACCTTCTCGTCTATGGCTTACGAAAAGGTTTCCAATATGCAATATCACCTCGGAATGTTCGGCAACTATATTAACAGCTACACCTACAACAGGCAAACAGCGGTTTACAATGCATTTTTCGCTCTTGACTACATTGTTGACAATTCCGACAAAAACACCACAGAGCTCAACTCCGAATATTACACAAGGCTTTCGGAAAACGAGCCGTTCACGGCATACAAAAACGAATATTCTCTCCCTATAGCCTTTAGAGTAAATGATGATATTTTAAATTGGTCTCACGAAAACGCCAACCCCTTTGAGGTTCAAAGCGAGCTTTTCGAATCGGCAACGGGCTTAAGCGATGTATTTACCAATATGTCACTTAACGGAATTCTTCCAAACGGCGTTACCTGCAATTACGAGTCCTACGGCGATTCGGGCTGTTACCCCTATACCGTAACGGGCACTATAGAAACCGCCTCAATAACGTATTCATTAACGACTGCAAAAAGCGGAAACGCTTACGTTTATTTTAAAACAGGCGCATCAAATGTTGATAACATCACCGTTACAATCGGCAGCGAAACGGCTATTTCACAATCCATTGACTCAAAACCCTTCATACTCGATTTGGGCTACCTTGAAGAAGGCACCGAGATAAGCGTATTCGCACCGATTAAGGAGGGTGAAAGCGGCTACACCTACCTTTACGCGGTAACGCTTAATGATGATATCTTTAAAAAGGGCTACAACGCGCTTAAAGCCGACTCATTAAATATAGAGGTATTTGACGAAACCCATATAAAGGGCACCTTAAATGCCTCAAAGGACGGCATTATTTACACCTCAATTAACTTCGACAACGGTTGGAGCGTTTACCTTGACGGCAAAAAAGTTAATGCCGACGATATTTTCGCAATAGGCGACGCACTTCTCGGAATTCGCACAACTGCCGGCATCCACACGCTTGAATTAAAATACACCCCCGAGGGGCTTTTAATAGGTATAATCATTTCACTTATAACGCTCCTACTTCTTATATTCACCTCGTTTCTTGTTAAGAGAAACGCTTTCACCTTCGAGCCGGAGCTTTATTTTGAGGAAAACTCAAGCGAGGAAACACCGGTCGGCGATAAAAGCGGCGAAGGCAGCGGTAATACTTTGATAACAGATGAAAGCGCCGACGAAAAAACCGGCTCCGACGGTGTTATAATCGAAGAGCCGGAGCTTAAAATAAACACACTGTTTTTAGAGAAAGCGCTCTCAAAAGAGCTTCTCCAAAGCGCTCTTGATACAGATATTCCGAGAAATGAGGCGGATTAAATGTTTACAATTATAAAAAGCCTTGGGCTTATGGGCTTCGATGCCTTCGATGTTGATGTAGAGCTTAATTACTGCTCCGCTTCACGGTACGACGTTACAATTGTCGGTCTCCCCGATACAGCGGTTAAAGAAGCAAAGGAGCGCGTTGTTTCAGCAATCAAAAACTCCGGCTTCTCGTTTAATTACGACAATCACTACACCTTCAATTTAGCTCCTGCAGATGTAAAAAAGGAAGGCTCACTCTATGATCTTCCAATGGCAATGAGTGTGCTTTCCGCAACATATCAAGTTCGCGGCAACTACAAAAACGCCGCATTTCTCGGTGAACTGTCGCTTTCCGGCGCGGTTAAGGGCGTAAAGGGCGTTTTGCCTATGGTTATTGGCGCCAAAGAGCACGGCTTCAAAGAAATTTATGTCCCGTTTGAAAACTGCGAGGAAGCCGCCATTATTGACGGCATAACGGTTTACGGCGTGAAGACTCTTGAAGAGCTTGTAAAGCATATCAACGATGAAGAAAAAATAACTCCCGTGGTTTTCAAGCCCTTTAAGCGCTTTGAAATTCCCGACACATTACCCGATTTTAAGGATGTTAAGGGTCAACTTGAGGTTAAGCGTGCGCTTGAGGTTGCCGCCGCAGGAGGTCATAATGTTATGATGATAGGTCCTCCCGGTTCAGGAAAAAGTATGCTTGCCAAGCGCATTCCGACGATTTTACCGGATATGACCCCGGAGGAATCGCTTGAAACAACTAAAATTTATTCGCTTTCCGGAAAGCTTTCGAAGGAAAAGCCCATAATCAATTACAGACCCTTCCGCTCTCCGCACCACTCAATTTCACCCGCAGGACTGTCGGGCGGCGGAACAATTCCGAAGCCGGGTGAGCTTTCGCTTGCAAATAACGGCGTTTTATTTCTTGATGAGCTTCCCGAATTCCCGCGTAACACCATGGAAATATTACGTCAACCACTCGAAAACGGCAACATAACAATTTCAAGAGCCGCGTGCTCGCTTACATATCCCTGCTCTGTTATGCTCATAACCGCCATGAACCCCTGCCCGTGCGGATATTTCGGTCACCCAACGCGAAAATGCACCTGCCCCAAGGGCGCGCCGGCAAGATATCTTTCAAAGGTCTCCGGCCCGCTTCTTGACAGACTTGACATACACATAGAGGTTCCGCCTGTAGATTACGAGGAGCTTTCCTCCGGCGAGCCGGGTGAATCCTCGGCAAGCATTCGCGAAAGAGTAAACAAGGCGCGGCTTATTCAAAACGAACGCCTTAAGGGCACGGGCGTTTCCTGTAACGCAAAAATGGGTGCGGCACTTACACGAAAATATTGCGTTATGACAGATGATGCTTCAAGAATTCTTAAAATGTCCTTCGAAAAGCTCGGCCTTTCCGCAAGAGCATACGACAAAATTTTACGCGTCGCGAGAACCATTGCAGATCTTGACGAGAGTGAGCTTATAGAAAAAAAGCACATTCTCGAAGCCGTTCAATACAGAAGCCTTGACAGAAAATTTTGGCACGAATAAAAACAAAAAAGGCGCTGTCGCACTCCGTTTAAGGATGCGTCAGCGCATATTTTTGTTATTATCGACTTATTTAACAATTGAACCGATAACATCTCGAATAAAGGATTTAAAAGCATCTAACATATAGTAAAAGGTGTTATCGACATATTTTGAAAAAACGTCTATACCGCTTGAATTTTCAACGCTAATAAAGCTTCCGTTATCCTCTGCTTCAAGAAGCTTGATTCTCGTGTCGCCCGAATTCGGCGAATGCATTGAAAGTAAAAGTCTGCCGTCCTTATCGGTAAAAAGCATTGCGTGACCGCCGTCGTTTTTATTATCGTCGTTTCTTCTGTAAAGCGCTCTTGAATTATGCCGCCATTTACCGTCAATTTTCCCGTTAGACGAAAATGCCGTTGCCACAATGTAACCGCTGTCAAAGGTAGACCACAGCATTATAAGCTCTCCACTCTTTGTTCTATAAAGAAACGGGCCGTCCGTAACGCTGTTATCACTGTCTGCCCAAAACGGACTGTTCGCTTTGAAAATCGTTACAGGCTCACTAACAAAATGACTCAAATCCTCACTCAAGCGTGCATATGCCATACCACCTATGTGGTTGGGGTCGCTTGTGTGCTCCTGAACATAAACCATATACGGAACGCCGTCTTCAATATAAAGCGTACCGTCAATACTGTCTGTTCCGTGCGGTGTAATATGACCGTCGCTTATCTCCTTAAACGGTCCGAGCGGCGAAGCCGCTTTAAATACAGATGTACCTCTGTAGCCCGTTTCTTTGCTTCTGTAAGAAGCAAAGAGATAAAAGCTGCCGTTATACTCATGACATTCTGCCGCCCAATAATCGCCGGCACCGTCAAAACCTTCTTCGGCATCCGCATCAAAAACACAATACGGACCGTACCAGGTTTTAAGGTCGGTGCTCGTGTAACAGCCGTAGCCGTTTTTCCCGAGCGCAACCGTTCCGTAAAGATAATAAGTACCCTCGCTTAACAATATAAAAGGATCCCTTATCCACAGATCGTTAATATCCACCCCGTTATTCGCCTTTGCACCGAATGCTTCCGCCGGCAACATAAATACACCGAAAAGCATTATAACGCTAAGCGAGAGAGCTAATAATTTTTGCAAAATAATACCTCCTTCAAACCAAGGGCTTCTCAGCAAAACAACAAACAGCCCTGACATTTGCACCTCTCTATTATTTCTTCAAGCTTTTTTCTTTCACAACCGAATTTCAAAGCAAGACAATCCAAGCAGTAGTAATCGACAGTTTCTTTATTTATAAGCTTTCTTGACAAGCCTATTTCATTTGACGAAAGCTCGCGTTTACAATTTTTACATTGACTCATTATAAATCAACAACCCTCGCCTTAACAACCTCACAGCAGTGCGGCTCAAGCTCAAAGGTAAGCGTTCCGTTTTTAACTCTTTCTGTTTTTCCGCTCCAAGCACTTGTAATTTCAAGTGTTTTACCCGTACACTCGCCCAAACCCAAAGAATCAAGCTGAGCACAGATACGGCTTTTTGAATCTCTGAAGTTAAATGCACCGATTGCAATTTCTCCGTTTGAAAGAATTCTTGCCATAATAGGCGCGTCAAGCGGATAGCTCTCATAAAGCGGCTCATCCCAGGCTCTGTTTTTATTCATAAGCCTGCTGCCGTTAATAAAGAAGGGCTGTCTGTAAGCCTCATCCTGATTTATTTCAATAAGAAGCTTATTCTTTAAAATATCCATTGCGGCCTCGTCGGCAACTCTTAAATCACAGCCTATAATAAGCGGCGAGCCCATCATTGCCCAAAAAGCGAAATGTGTTTTATACTCCTCTGTTGTACAGCCCGTAACGCCTACATTACCGTTGCCATTCATACCTACTATAAGCATATCCATATCGTTATAGCAGCCGTTGCCGTTATACTCTGTTACCTGAAGCTGACTTTGAGAAAGCTCCTTAACAGAAGCCCATGAATCGTTAATATCACCTGTAGAACGCCATGTGTGCGCGCCCGTTTCCTTAATCCAGGTCTTTGTGTTCTCTGCGCCCCAAGAGCAAGCCGCAAACACAATATCTCTGCCGGAGTTTGCAAGAGCAAGCGCCATACGCTTGTAAATATAGTGACCGAAGGTTGAACACGGATGGTAGCAATAATCATACTTAAGGTAGTCCACTCCCCACTCCGCAAAGCTTTTTGCATCTGTAAATTCATGGTCATAGCTTCCCGGGTAGCCCGCGCAGGTAAGCGTACCGGCACAGGAATACATACCGAACTTTAACCCTTTTGAATGAATATAATCCGCAACATACTTCATTCCATGCGGGAATTTTTCAGGATCGGGCACAAGCTCACCCTTTTCGTTTCTCTCGTGAAGGCTCCAGCAGTCGTCAATTATTACGTACTCGTAGCCGCACTCCTTAAGCCCGCTTTTCTCAATAAAATCAGCAGTTTCAAGAACAACCCTTTCGTTAATATCCTCTCCGAAGGTGTTCCAGGAATTCCAGCCCATCGGCGGTTTTTTGATTATCATATAAAGCACTCCTTTTCGGATTATTTTTATAACTTAATACATTTATAATACCTTTCAAGGAATATATTGTCAAGAAATTTACAGCTTAAAAATAACCAAAAAATCACCGACATTTTTTACAATGTCGATGACCCTTCTTATATATTTTATTATACTCTTCTGTGCTTTTTTCTTTTTTCGGGAAGCTGTGCCAATATAATCGCCGCAAAAACAAGACAGCATCCCAATATTTCCTCGGGCTTAAGCCTTTCACCGAAAACAGCTCCCGAAAGCGCCGCAAACACAGACTCAAGACTCATTAAAAGTCCTGCAACAACGGGATTAAGCCTTTTTTGAGCCACTATTTGAAGAGTGTAGCCCACGCCCGAGGACATTACACCGGCATAAAAAATTGAAAACCACGCACTCAATACGGCTTCCGACGAAATCTCCTCAAAAATCAGCATTAGAACCGTCGAAAAAATCGCACAAAAGCCGAATTGCACGAGCGAAAGCCTAACACCGTCCACCTTAACAACAAATTTGTCTACGGTCATAATTTGAGCCGCAAAACAAAAAGCGCAAATAATAAGCATAATATCGCCGACAGCAAGCCTTCCGCCCTCAAACGAGCAAAGCAGGTACATTCCGAAAAGCGCGATACCTATACAAACCCAAAGCATAGGCTTTATTTTCTTTTTAAAGAAAATGCCTATCAGCGGCACAATAAGTATGTAAAGCGCCGTTAAAAAGCCCGATTTTCCAACGCCCGAATACATTATACCGACTTGCTGAAACGCCGTCCCCGCAAAAAGAAAGCCTCCGCACAGCGCACCGCCGATTAAAAGCTCCTTTGAAAAAAAGCTTTTATTCTCACAGCTTCTTTTCAATTCTTTATTTTTATCCTTTTTATAAAGTATAAAAGCAAGCGGAAAAAGCGCAATTACGGCAAGGTAAGATCTAAACGCCAAAAAAGTAAAATTACCGATTTTATCAAGCCCTTTGCTTTGCGCCACAAACGAGGTTCCCCATATAAACGCCACAAGAACCATAAGAAACGCAGAAGCAAGAGCGCCCTTTTCGAAGGATTTTTTTACCATATCAATCACCTTTTTCGGAATACCCGGATATTTTACCACACCCCATTGAAATATACAACATAAAAAAAGCCCGAAGGCTCACGAAATATCACGGCGCTTTCGGGCAAATATTATTCAAATTATCAATTACATAAGAGCTTTTCTTACAAGCTCCGCCCTTAATGCATCACGCGAAAGCTTTGAGAGCGGTCTGTCAACGCAAAGCGAAAGCGTAGCAGGCTGCATTCTTATCATCATATCCTCAATAACCTCGGTTTTTAAGGGTATAAGCCCTCTTACGGCACCCAAGCGCACAAGCGACATAAGCTCCATAAATTCATCCGTATCAAGAAGCCTTGCATATTTAAGCGTACCGAGTGCTCTGAAAAGCTTGTCCTCGGCTGTAGGCGATAAAAACATTTCGTCTCTTGCAGCACGCTCCTTTGCGGCAATTTGAAGAGCTATTGATTTCAAGTTATCGACAGCCGCTTTCTCGGGAAGCCCTAAAGTAATGCTGTTTGAAAGCCTGAAAAGGTCACCCTTTGCATCCGCGCCCTCACCGTAAGAGCCGCGAAGCGCAAGTCCGAGCTTACCAACGGCTGTAATGAGCTGTTGAATTCCGCCGGAAGCGGCAATTGCCGGCAGATGAAGAACCACGGAGGCTGTCATACCCGTGCCCAAAAGCGACGGACTTTGCGTTAAATAACCGAGTCGCTCGTCAAAGGCTATGGGTAGCTGAACCGAGAGTGCATCGTCAATATAGTCGGCTGTTTTGTAAGCCTCATCAAGCGAAAAGCCCGCATACATAACCTGAAGCCTTATGTGGTCTTCCTCGTTCAGCATAATACTTACAGACTCGTCCTCGGTCAAAAGAAGCGCTCTGCCGTCTCCCGAAAAAGCAAATTCGGGGCTTACAAGATGACGCTCGGCAAGCGAAACAACCTGGTGGCGCGAAAGGGTTTTCATTTCGGCATAATCGAACGAATAGCCCTCAATATTTTGCACGGCGGCACTTATTTGCGCTGTAACCTTAAGCTTATCCTTAACAGAAAGAGCCGACGGGAACGGGCACTCCTTTAAATTTCTCGCAAGATGAACACAGGTGCTTATAATAACATCATTTTGCGCACCGGTTCCGAGATACCATTTTGCACTCATCTTAAAGCACCTCCGTTAAAATTACCGTCCTTAAGACTTAACGGTGATTTACCGCTATGCTTAACGGTTCCGTGAAGCTTTTTCAAGGTCGGTGCAAGCTTATCGTAAAAAACGCCGTAGCACTCGGAGCACCCAACCTTACCGTCTGCCACAATATCCTCGAAGCTTTTGCGGCACACGGGGCAACGCTGCAAGGAACCCTGCAAAATGCCATCCCCGCGTCCGAAAAAATCGCTCAAAAGAGAGTCAAATCCCGCACCGAAATCGGAGTGACCCACGGAATATCCGAGCGAACGCGCGCAGTCACTGCAAAGGTGAACCTCTTCGGCAGTGCCGTTCACTATTCGCTTCATATGAAAATATGCTTCATTTTTTTTACAGTTTTGACAAAGCATTGTTAACACCTCTATTTGCATTATACAATTAAAATGTTAACAATTCAAGAACAAGCTTTAAAAATCCTCGGGCATATCGTCAAAATCGTCATAATCATCGTACTCATCTCCGAAATAAAAGTCCTCTGCGAACTCATAATCAAGCTCATTTTCCGATTCATCATCACGGCTGTTGTATTTTTTAAATTTGTTAAAATTGAAATTCATAAAAAGCCTCCTCTCATATTTTTGTTATATTATTATTCCGCACTCAGCTTATATTCACACTGTAACAAAATTTACCTGAACTCATATTATGTACCAGAGCGCGAAAAATGCTCTCAATCGAAAGGAGAAAATATTATGTGTTTTTTCAACAATAACAGCTCTTGGATAATAATTCTCATTATAATCCTCATTCTCTTCGGCTCAAACAACGGCTGCGGCTGCGGTAACGACTGCGGTTGCACAAATACAAATAACGGCTGTGGCTGCGGCTGCGGCTGCGGCTGCTGAAAAGCAAAAAATTGTAAAGCTTAAAATGTAAAAAAGGCTTTGACGCCCCAAAAAGGTGTCAAAGCCTTTAAATCGTTTTTTTATATGTAAATCCGTCATAAAAGCTCCTAAATTTGGCTATATAACTTGCTTTTTTTTAAAAGGTGTAGTAAAATATTGTAAAGTCGATTAAATCGGAGTGATTATTATCAAAAAGTATCTTATTATAAACGCAGACGACTACGGACTTTGCAAATCCGCTAATGAGGCTGTTCAGGATTTATTTTTCAACGGATTTTTAAAATCCTCCACCATAATGACTCCTTGCCCCGGCGCAGACGAGGCTATCGAGTTTTCAAAGGCACACCCGGAATTTGCCATCGGCATTCACCTCACCCACACAAACGAGTGGAAGGAAAAGTTCCCCTGGTCGCCCTTAACAGACGGTAAAAGCATTAGAACTCCCGAGGGCAGAATGTGGCCCGAAAGTGAAGATTTTGAAGCACACTGCACCTATAAGGAGGCGTGCGCCGAAACACTTGCACAGATTGAATATTGTGAGAAGAAGGGTATGAAGCCCTCACACATTGACTCTCATATGGGTGCTCTTTACGGTCTTAACGGCAAGCTCTTAATGCTTCCGAAAACTCTTTCAATATGCGGTAAAAAGCACTATCCCTTCAGAATGTTTTCAAAGCCCCTCGCCTCGCAATGCCCCAAGGGCACACCTATTTGGCTTTTTAACTTTTTCTGCCGTTTTTCCGGCTTTTTCGGAAAAATCAATCATATAACCATGCCCGATTACCTTATTTTCCCGGAGCAAATAGAAAGCGGCGAAACCTACGAGGAGTTTAAGGAGAATTTTATAAGCTACCTTACAAATATCCCCGAGGGTTTCTGTGAAACATATGTTCATCCCGCAATGCCCACAGATGAAATGAAGGCAATAACCGGCAAATGGAAAAGGCGCTACCATGAATATCTTATAATGAAGGACCCCGATGTTCTTAAAGCGTTTAACGATAACGACATCGAGCTTATAAGCTACAGGGACCTTGTAAGACTCAAAAAATAACGTTTTTCAACACCAAGCTTAAATAATAATTCACATAATAAGCCCGGGCCTTTTGCGGATATATTCCGTATAAAAGCCGGGCTTTTTTCTTTTTCAATCAATACAAAAAATAAAAGCCAAAAAATTTTTGCACTCAAATGCAAAAACCTGACTTTTTCATACCATACGTCATTAAAATAATCAACATTACAGATTGGCTATTGAAATATTGACAAGCACCTACAAAAGCAGGCTGCAAAAAACTTGTGTTTTTTACAGCCTGTATTTTTTTAATTTATTTAATTATCTTTCAAGAAAGCGTGAAAGAAATTCCTTTGTTTCTTCCTTTTGCGGATTTTCAAAAATTTCGTTCGGTGTACCGCTTTCGCAAATAACGCCGTCCGTCATAAATACAACGTTGGTTGAAACGTCTCTTGCAAACGCCATTTCGTGAGTTACAACAATCATTGTAAGCCCTTCCTTTGCAAGGTCACGCATAACCGAAAGCACCTCGCCTACCATTTGCGGGTCAAGAGCAGAGGTCGGCTCGTCAAAAAGAAGCACCTCCGGGTTCATTGCAAGTGCTCTTGCAATTGCAACACGCTGCTTTTGGCCGCCCGAAAGCTGTGAAGGCTTTGCGTTTATATACGGCTCCATACCAACCTTTTCAAGAAAGTGCATTGCTGTATCCTTAGCCTCCGCCTTAGACTTTCCGAGAACGGTCGTTTGACCTATCATACAGTTTTTAAGAGCGTTCATATTGTTAAAGAGGTTAAAGGATTGAAAAACCATTCCCACGCGTGAACGGTAGGCATTTGCGCCGCCCTTCATCTCTTTAATATTCTGCCCGTGATAAAGAATCTCGCCGGAGGTAGGAGTTTCAAGTAAATTAACACAGCGAAGAAGCGTTGATTTACCCGAGCCGGAGGGACCTATAATGCTTGTAACATCACCGTGCTTAACCGAAAAGTCAATATCTCTAAGCACCTCGTGCGTACCGAAGGTTTTTGAAAGATGGTTAATCTGCAAAATATTTTCGGACATTATTTACCCTCCTTTTTCATCTTTTTAACATAGCTGTATGTTCCGCTTGTATGAGCCAAGGTGTCGGTTGTGGCAATATTGAAGTTTTCGGGGCCGTCCATTTTCTTTTCCCAAAGCCTTAAAATAACCGAGCAAACAACCGTCATTAAAAGGTATATTGAAAGAGTTATTACAGCCGAGGGGAAGAACTTGTATGTGGCGCCGGCAACAGCCTTGTGAACCGCAAAAAGCTCTGTATAACCAACAACAAACATAACCGAGGTATCTTTAATATTAATAACAAGGTTATTACCTATTTGCGGAATAATATTACGTATTGTTTGCGGTAAAATAACGTGAAGCATCGTTTTAAAATGATTCATGCCAATTGACTTTGCGCCCTCGGTCTGACCTACATCTATAGACATAATACCGCCACGAACGGTCTCAGCCATATAAGCACCCGTGTTAATTGAAACAACGAGGTACGCGGCAAAGGTTATATCAAGGTTTTGACCGCTGAAAAAATACGGAATTCCGTAAAAGATGAATATTGACTGAATAATCATGGGCGTGCCTCTGAAAACCTCAACATACACGCGAACTATAGCCTTTACAACGCCGAGGAAAACACGCTTTATAATGTTATCCTCCTTGGTGCAGGGTATTGTTTGAACAACACCGCAAATAAGACCTATTAAACAGCCTATTGCCGTTGCAATAACGGCAAGCTCAATTGTTCTCAGGGCGCCTGTAAGATATTGTGAAGAGTTTTTAGCCCAACAATCAACAATATCAAGCCAAAGCTCCGCAAACTTGTTCATACTGTAATTCTCCTAATAATTAATACAAAAAGCAAAAGTGAAGTCCGGACTTAATCTGCAAGAGGCTGAATCTTTGCCGCTTCTGCCATAAGAGCATCAAAGTCATCCTTTGTCATACCATCAAGAGCGCTGTTAATCATATCCTTAAGCGCTGTGTTGCCTTTTTTAACGGAAACGCCTATATTGATATCGCCGTCGTCAACGTCAAATGCCGTCTCGGGAAGGTCAAGAATTTTAAGATCATCATACGCTATAAGAGCACCCTGTGCTGTGGGCATATCGGTGCAAATAAAGTCAACGGCACCTGTTTCAAGAGCCATAAGCATTGTGGGAGCGGACTCCTGCGGTGCAAGAACCTCTGCACCATCTATCTGCGGAAGGCAGGTTGTGTACCAAATTGTTTCGCTTTGAGATGTGCACTTTGCACCCTTAAGCTCTTCAAGAGTTGTTGCGTTAGCATATGCACTGTCTTTTTTAGTCATACAAACAATTGAAGCGTAAATATACGGACCTGCAAAGTCAACCTCTTTCATACGCTCCTCTGTCATAGACTGACCGGCAATAACAGCATCTACGGCACCTGTTTGAACAGCGGGAACGAGTGAAGACCACTCAAGACGAACAACCTCAAGCTCCCAGCCGTTCTTCTCGCAAATTTTCTTTGCCATCATAATATCGTAACCGTTTGCATATTCCTTTGAATCCTTAATCGGAACAGCGCCGTTCGAATCATCGGACTGAGACCAGTTATACGGAGCGTAAGCGCACTCCATAGCAACGGTAAGAACACCGTCTTCAACACCTGTTTTCACTTCTGCGGGTGTGTTTGTTGTGTCTTCCTCCTTGTTTGCATTGCCGCCGCAGCCAACAAAAGCCGTAAGGCAAATAACCGCTGCAAGCAAAAGAGCCAATAATCTTCTTGTGTTTCTCATAAAAAACATCTCCTTAAAAAAATTAAACCCGAGATACGGTGAAGTATCTCGGGCTTTTAATTATTTATAAAAAATAAATAATAAACAAAACTGCCGTCGATAGTTCTCCACATTAAAATGTGACAGTACCGCGCCTGTTAAACGCGGGCCCAGCTTCAAAACGGCGGCAACCGTAGTGCGCTTCGGCGGAACAGCCTTTCCCTCACAGCCGATTTGCCGACCGTTACCGTGGGGTACTTTTCATATCCGCGACCTCTATCAATGTTGTAATGATAAAATTGTAAACCCAACCGTCTGTTTTGTCAATACAATTTTTGTAATTTTAAAATCTTTGTAAATTACTCCCCTTTTGCACAAACCAAAACACCGCAAGTTGTTACATTTCACTAAAAATTATCGTTTTGTATTTTACGGAAGCTTTTCTCCGCAATTATTACAAAATTTAAATTCTTCCGAAACGGGCGCGCCGCAAAACGGACAGTAGTTGTTTTTGCCGTCAACATTTACAGCAGCCTCATTCCCGTCCTTGTCCGCATTGCCGAATTTTTCGTTAAGCGGGTCCGATTCCTCATAATTATCCACAATGTCAAACTCGGAATATCTATTCTCCGAGGTCGCATTTTTAACGTGATAAACAGCTTGGACAACAGCTATAACAACAAATATCACACCAAAAAGCGCAAACGGTCCGGCGCCGCCGGCTAAAGCAATGACGCTCCAAATAACACCGAAGGCCGCCATACACACAGACACAACCGCATTCATTACAGATTGTCCTCTGCCGGGCTTAACACTTTTCATTTTAAAATTTCTCTCGCCTTCTGCTTAAAAATTCGTGCCGTTCCAGCCCCAATGCTCCGTTTCACCGTACTTAATGTAAACTCGATCTGCGCGAATACCCGAAACATTTTCCATTATACTGCAAAGCGTGTCGCTCATACTGTCAAACGCCTCGTCACTGCCCTTACCGAGAAGCGAAACCTCGAGCATTGCACAATCGGAGGAATTGTCACCCGCAAACCACATAGAAGCACCATCCTCTATTTTCACCATAAGCCACCTTTCGGTTTTCCCCGGGAAGCACTCTATAGCTCTGCCGAATTCCTTTTTAAGCTGAAGTTTTTCGTTGTCATCAATATGTTTTGTTGTTGTTAAATCAATGTAAGGCATATTTATCAGCTCCTGTGTTCTTCAACCTTATCCCAAAGTCTATGAGCGTAGCCGAGAGCCTTTTCAAGATATTCCTCGGGAGAAAGTTCATCGTATATGTAATGTGTATTTCTTTCCGGACGATTTTCCGTCATAACCTCAAGTGTTAATATGTCAAGAGGCTTTGAGGCGGCAAGATTTTTTGCCGCATTGTCCCAATTTGTTACACCGTCATACGGCAAAAGATGAGAATCATCAAAAAACGTAATATCCTCGCCCGTAACGCCGAGATTATCGTTAATGTGCGTTGCTATAAGCTTATTGCCGTACAAGCCGAGCATATTTTTCCCGCGGTTATAGCATTGCTCATGACCGCTGTCCCAGCAAAAGCCCATGTTTTCGCGGTGACCGAGATTTTTAAAGAGCGCTTCAAGATATTCTTCACCCTCCGTATTTTCAAACGCGAGCTTTACGCCGAGCTTTTCGGCGGCATCAATATATTTTGAAAACGACTCAATACCGTACTCATTCGGCGAATGCTCATGAAAGCCTATAAACACGTGAGATATAACAAGCTTAACTCCGCAAGCGGCAGCCTCTTCAAGACAAATAAGCTGGCGCTCAAGAATCTCGTTGTAATCGGGAGTCCACATTTCGTTAATTCTTCCGAAGGGAGCGTGAACAGACTGATGAATAAGACCATACTTGTCGCAAAGCTCTGCGGCGCGTTCTGTGTCGCCCTTTTTTGCCCAATTGAAGAAAATACCGTCAAAGCCGGACCTTTTAACAACCTCGGCGGTTTTGTCGTCATTTAAGCCTTTAAACTCAACATTAATCGCAAATTTCATTTTACGCTACATCCTTTCGCTACAGCAAAGCATTCAAAACAACGCTTATTATACCGACTGCCATAAGCGCGGCAAGAACAATTGCCGTAATGCGTATAAAGCTTTTGGAAAACATTTTTAAAAGTCCTTATATTCCCAATATTTTTTTCATATCATCCGAAATACGCTTGCCCTCTTTTTCGGCATTCTCGCGTGTGTCGGCTTTTGCAGTGATATAAATTTTAATCTTCGGCTCCGTACCGGAGGGTCTTACAATAGCCGTGCTTCCGTTTTCACATCTGTAAGAAAGAACATTTGACGACGGAAGCCCCGTTTCGCCTTCGTTACCGCTTACAAGGTCGCGCGTTTTGCCTGTTTTGTAATCACCTATCCAAACAACGTCACTTCCTGCAATACTTTTAGGCGCTTCGACTCTCAAGGAGTTCATCATATCGGCCATTTTCTTCATACCGCTTGCGCCCTCAAAGGCATAATTGTCAAGCTCGTTAAAGTAGTAGCCGTATTTTTCATATATGCTTTCCATATATTGCCAAAGAGTTTTACCCTCCGTTTTGCAATATGCCGCCATTTCGCATATCATCATTGCGGCAACAACGCCGTCCTTATCACGAACGTGAGTTCCCGAGAGGTAGCCGTAGCTCTCTTCCATACCGAGAACATAGCGCTTGGCCTCGCCCTTTTCTTCAAGCTCCGTAATAGCCTCGCCTATATATTTAAAACCCGTTAAAAGATCATAAAGCTCTGCACCGTATTCCTTTGCTATGTCGGCAATCAGGGGCGTTGTAACAATCGTTTTAATTAAAACGGGGTTTTCCGGAAGCTCGTTTCTTGCCTTAAGCGTAGAAAGAGTATATTCCGCGAGCATTGCTCCGACCTCATTACCGGTCATAAGCTTATATTCACCGCCATCTAATACGGCTATTCCCACTCTGTCACAATCGGGGTCTGTGGCAAGCATAAGGTCGGGCTTTAATTCATTTGCAACCTTAAGACCCTCTTCAAATACCTGACGAATCTCGGGATTCGGGTAAGGACAGGTCGTAAAATTACCGTCGGGCTTTTCCTGCGTTTTTACAATTTCAAGCTCTGTTACACCGAGCTTTTTAAGAACCCTTCTTACGGGCTTGTTACCTGTTCCGTGAAGGGGCGTATAAAGCACCTTAAGACCGGACTTTTTAACAAGCTCGCGATTAAGCGCTTTTGAAAGGACAGCCTCGGTGAACTCATCCTTTACCCAATCCTCAATATAATCTACCATATCCTCCGCAAGCGCATCTTCAAAATCCATACGCTTAACTCCGTCAAAAACATCCACCTTTTTAATATACTCATAGGTTTCTGCTGCGGCATCATCGGTAATCTGAAAGCCGCGACGGTCATAGCACTTGTAGCCGTTATACTTAGAAGGGTTATGACTCGCGGTAATTACGATACCCGAGGAGCAATGAAGACGTCTTACGGCGAAGGAGAGCATAGGAGTCGGCATAAGCTCCGGATAAATGTATACCTTAATGCCGTTTGCGGCAAGCACACCTGCCGCTGTTTCGGCAAATTTATCGGACTTTATTCTTGAGTCGTAGGCAATTGCACAAGAGGGCTCTTCGAAATTTGCATTAAGGTAGTTGGCAAGACCCTGCGTAGCCTGAGCCACCGTATAGACATTAAGTCTGTTTGTGCCTGCACCTATAACGCCGCGAAGCCCGCCCGTTCCAAATTCAAGATTTTTATAAAAGCGGTCGAGAATTTCATCCTCGTTACCCTTTACCGAATCAAGCTCAGCTTTAAGGTCGGGGTCTAAAACCGCCTTTTCGCACCAAAGCGAATAAAGAGCATGTATATCATTCATTATAATCATCCTTTCAAAGGCAAAAGCCGTACGGCAGCCTGTTGTATATATTTTACCACTTTTTCACTTTAAAATCAATAGTCTCACTTACTCGTTAAAGCGGTTTTTATTATTTTATAAAATTAGTTCTGAGCCTCGGCTCTTTTTCGGGAATATTCACTCCTGCGTCGGCACCGGCATTAATACATCTTAAAAGCCACGCCATATTTTTACCGAGAGTTCTCATAATTTGAAGCCCCTCCTCATCCTTCAAAACATCCTCGGGCTTTGCTCCGTGAACCATATTCCAATATTGCGATGAAACAACGGGCATATTGTTGATTAAAAAATATTTATTGAGAACATCGAGAGAAGCCGTACTACCTGCTCTGCGACACGAAACAACAGCCGCCGCGGGCTTATACTCAAAATATTTTCCGCCCGAATAAAATGCTCTGTCAAGCACCGCGCAAATCGCTCCTGCCGGTGCGGCATAGTGAACGGGCGCGCCGAAAACAAAACCGTCTGCCTCCTTTGCCTTATCAATAAGCTTGTTTACAACATCATCCGAAAAAACGCACTTTCCGTTCGTTTTCGCACAGCCTCCGCAAGCGGCGCAGCCTCTTACGGGAGTTGTACCGATATTGAAAAGCTCCGTTTCAATGCCGTTTTTTTCAAGTTCCTTTTGCACCTCGCAAAGCGCGGTATATGTGCAGCCCTTTTCCTTCGGGCTCCCGTTAACAAGTAAAACCTTCATACTGAATTCCTCCTATAAAAATATTTACGCAATTTATTCCGTTTTATTCTCGCAATTTGCAAGGTCAACCGTAACATAATCGCGTCCGAGTGCCGGAAGAACCTTTTCCAAAAGCTCCTCCGTCAAAAACCTTACGGTTGCGGTATTAACACAAGGATGACAAGCAAAATATTTTTCTTTGAAAAGGCTTTTGTCTATTAAAAGCTCAACCTTCTTATCGGGGTCAAACATAAGAGAAAGCACGGTAAGCGAGCCCGGAGAAACGTTTAAAAGCTCCTCCATTTTTTCGCCGCTTGCAAATGAGAGCCTTGACGAGCCTATTTGCGCGGAAAGATATTTTGTTTTAAAGGTCAGCTCGCCCGGAATAAGAAGCATATAAAAGCGCGTCTCTTGGCGGTTGCAAAGAAGAAGATTTTTGCAAATTTTCGCACCCAAAACCTTTTCAACCTCTTCGCAAAGCTCTATTGTTGCCGCTTCTGAATGAACGGCGCGCAAATATTCCACAGAATTTTCTTCAAGAAAAAGGTATGAAGCCATTTCTTTTTCCGTATCGGTTTTTTCGGGGTGAACCGAGTAAAGCGTTTTGTCAATATACATTAATTTTTCTTCCTATCAAGTGATTTTTTCAGCTCATAAAGGCCGTCATTGATTGCCGAGCCGGTGTAACAGCCGAGCAAAGCGAATTTGCGATAATGGTTTTTCGGATTGACGGGCGTATAATCGTTATCGGGAGAAATACAGCCGCCGGATAATACGGCCGTTCTAAAATATCGTCCGGCACGAAAGAAACACTCGAGCATCCGATGTACCATTTAGCATCCTTCTTTGCTTTCCGAAAACGGAAATACACCCTTATAAAAGTCCTTCCCTCCGGGGTGTAGCCTTAAAAAGGCACAACGCCGGTCAACCTTTAATGAATGTGAAAACGCCGTCAACGCTCCGCGAATTATTTTGTCGAGAATTTAAATTTCAGTATTGTTTTTCACAACATTAAGCCCAAGGGCGCCGTTACACCCGACGCCCCACCGTTACAAATTACTTATTTACCTTTGTCATTATATCCGCAACAACCTCGCAGTAAACCTCGTTCGTAAGGTAACCGAGAGAGTTGGTTTCGTGGTAGTGCTTTCTGTTGAAAACGTCTCTTCCCTGCTCAATATAGGGCTGTGTTTTGTGAAGAACATAATCATTGGGCACAACGCAATAGCCCGTCATATCGTTTGTAACGCCGAAAACAAGAAGCTTTTCGTCACCTACAATATCTATAATGGGCTTCGGATTAATCTCCGGACCCTTGCCCGTTGCCGAAAGCTCGCTTGAAACCGAGCCGCCGTAAATAACCTCGGGGAAGGGCTCACCCGGGAAGCAGAGAATCTGCTGCGAACCGAGGCGCATATATGTAATTTCAGTAAGAAGTGCAAGGCCGAGGTCGCCCCTGTCGCAAGCGTAGCGCTGAGATGAGCAAACCTTTATTGTAGCCATCAAAGCAAGCAAGCCATTGTCAACAGGTGCATAATATTTCTGGCAAAGCACCTCAATTTCGGGCTTCATTTCCTCGTCATTGTCAATAGAAAGTGCCGCCCTGCCGAGCGCCTCGCCCTGAAGGCGGGTTCTTTCCGGCTTATCCTCACAGAACATACCGGGATCTACCGCGCCTATGGCACCGACACCGAAAAGCACATTTACCTTTTTCTCATCATTTACGGTTTTTCTGAGCCAATAGGGGTAGTCCGCGCTTACATCGTGATTATCACCGCCCAAGGTATTTGGGTGCGCGGCAAAATTTACAAACCATGTTTCGGTCGAGCCGTCAAAGGGCACGAAGCGAATTCTTGTGAGCGTATCGTGTAAAATAACAGGCTCGCGCTTGTCATATTGTGCCTCGGGCACTCTTACGGTACCCACATAAAGCTTACCCTCCTTGCGGTTTTCGTAAGCTTCTTCGGCAACCTCCTTTAACGATTTCAAAAGAAGGCTCATATATTCCGCATCCTTACCCGTTTGAAGCCTGTAAAGCTGACCCCAATAGCCAACCGTGTCAAAGCCGCCGTGGGTATGCGTGCAGGAAATTGTAATACCCTTGCAATTGCTTCTTTTTGAAAAATCCTTTAAAGAGTCACGAACTATATTCACTTCAAAATTTGTAAGACCTATAATGTCTGCGCTGATGTGAATAATACCGGCATTTTCATCTGTACCGTACCACATGGCGCTAACGGTAATCGGATCGTGTACGCGGTCGAGCGTTTTGCCCATACCGTGGCCTGCAATCCAATATTTTTTCTCCGTAAGGCTTTTGGGCATAACCTCTTTTGCGGCGTAGCCGCAAACATATTTTGTACCCTTAATAACACACGGCTCTGTTTTGGGCATATCGCCTGCAACGATACCTTTTTTTCTAAGCTTTTTGCCCGTTCTTATACCGATTGTTCTTACCGCCTTAGCGGCAAATTCATTTAAACCCATAGCTTACCTCCGATAAATGCATAATGCTTCACATTTATTTTAACAAATTTTCAACACCTCTGTCAACAGAATTACTGTATGAAAATAATCTTAAATACTGTACGCTTTTCACAAAAACAATTATATTGACATAATGCTTTTAATATGGTACTATAGTGAATACAAATTCATTGTTTGAGGTGACATTTTCCATGGGCAAATTATCAAATATTGACAATGCAGCCGCGACAAAGGGTAAGGGCATCAACACGCTCTGGCAGTTTGTAAAGTTCATTGTCGTAAGTCTCGGAGCTTTTGTAATTCAAACGGTTTTGCCGATAATAATCCAGCTTTTTATGAATGAAGAGTTTATTAACCGCGCTTATGAGTTCTTTGTATTTTCAAGCGCCGGCGGCGAAAAGAACGGTCTCGGCTTTTTTATTGCTTCAACCGCAAGTAACATTATAGCTCAAATCGTTTCATTCTTTATTAACCGTGACAAAACCTTCAATTCCGATGCAAAGGTTTCCGTAACACTTCCCATTTACATAGTTTTCACGGTATTCCTTATTTGCTTCTCGGCTTGGCTTGCACCCACATTCCAAGGCTTCCTTGTTGCAAAGAACGTAAACGCAGAGCTTGCAACCTTCATTTCGAATGCGCTTTGCGGTGCAATTCAATTCTTCCTCTACTTCCCCGTAGACAAGCTCCTTTTCAAAAAGAAAAAAGAAGCATAATTTAAAAATCAATCGCCGCTTATCACTCTCGATAAGCGGCGGTATTTTTTTATTATATATTTCATTTAAGCGCGCTCAAATCAAGCTTGTCGTATTTTTTTGCAAATTCCTTAAAAAACGAAAGCATTTTTTCGGTACCTTTCTCAGAGCGGCTTTCACAATTAAGAACAAGAAGCGGCTCATGAACGCTCATACGAAGAAGCAACCAGCCGTCGCCGTAATCCTTTGAAAAGTTAATCCTCACACCCTCACGGTCATCGTCACAAGGCGTAATAAATGAGGTTTTCCCGGCTTCGGCCGAAAGGTCGTTTATAACCTCGCCTCCGTAAGGCTTAAAATCATCAAGAAGAATTTTAAATCTCAGCTCCTTTTCCTCGAGCGGTAAAGAGAGATTTTCAATAATGCTTTCAACAGACCTGACCTCCTTAAAAAGGCGTGCGGCTTCAATAATTATTTTTGTAACAAGGTATGCGCCGTCATCGAGATAGTAATTTTCACAAAACGCCGCGTGACCGGAGGTTTCCATGGCAAGCGGAACATTTTTACCCTCATTTGTAAGGCGCTTTGCCTCGTCAATAACATTTTTATACCCGCGCTTAAAGCGGTGGTGAATTCCTCCGAGGTCATTTTGAATAAACTCGCGAAGTCCGTCACTTGTAACGCTGTCCGTAACAATAACTCCACCGGGAGCGTTTTTCAAAGCAATGAAGGAAGCAAGCGCCACGAGCTTATTTCTGTTAATTTCGTCGCCGTTTTTGTCAACACAGGCGGCGCGGTCGCAGTCCGTATCGAAAATAACGCCGAAATCCGAGCCGCTTTCTTTAACGGCATCACTAATAGCCTTCATGGCAGTCTTATTTTCGGGATTCGGAATATGATTCGGAAAATTCCCGTCGGGCTCTAAAAATCTACTTCCGGAAACATCCGCCCCAAGCACACCGAGCACCGAATCGGCGTAAAACGCCCCTACGCCGTTACCGGCATCAACTGCTATTTTAAGACCCTCAAGCGGTCTTTCGTAATTGTCGGCATTAACACCGTCGCAAATCATTTTTCTCAAATCCGCGCAGTAGCGCTCCATATTGGAAAGCTTTTTCGGCTTATTATCACAGTCCTCGGTCGTATAAGGATTTTTTTCGGCATATTCGAGAATAGCTTTAATATCATCTCCCGAGAAACCGCCCTCTCTTGTAAAAAATTTAAGCCCGTTCATTTCATAAGGCAAGTGGCTTGCGGTTATCATAACCGCGGCATCAACGCCGAAATTTATAATCGACATAAACATAGAAGGTGTAGATGAAAGACCGCAATCAAAAACCTTAACGCCGAGCGAGCAAAGCACCCCCGACACAACCTCCGAAATATGACTTGATGTAAGGCGCGAGTCAAACCCGACAGTAATTTCAAGGCTGTCCTTTTTAAGCTTGTCTTTCAAAAAAATTACAAATGAAGCTGTAATAGCCTCAAGGCGGCTGTCGGTAAGGTCGATTTTCCCGTCGGAGCGTGAAAGCGCCGTACCTCTTATATCCGTACCACTCTTTAAATACATAAGCTTTTCCATAATCAAACCCTCTTTATAACATAAACTGCTCTTTCGGTTGTGCTGTCAACCGCTAAAAATGAATTTTCCCTGTAAACCGCCTCGCATATAAACGAGGCATTTTCAAATGCTGCTTTAATTTCGTCGTCCGTAAAGGCAAACTCCTTAAAGCTTTCGCTCGTACGTAAATATTCATTGCGTGAATTATTGACAAAAAAGTCAAGATCTATACGAACTGTTCTGCCGTCACCCATAAGAGTATTTTGCCAAACGCAAAAAACGTTTTTTTCATCATATACAAAGGTGTTGTTTGAAAGAACCTCTCTGTGCTTATAAACGGTATTAACATCAAAAATCATTATACCGCCGATGTCAATAAAATTTTTAAGGCGCGTAAAGGTAGCGTTAAGCTCATCAACCCCCGAAAGATGATTAATACTGTCAAGCGTGCACACAATAGCGCCAACAGTGCCGTAAAGGTCCGTTTCCTGCATTTTTTGACATAAATAAAGAATATTTTCGCCCGCCTCAAACGATTTCATCTGCGCCACGGAAAGCATCTCGTAAGAGGCATCTGTCCCTATAACCTCAAACCCACGCCGAGAAAGCTCCAAAGAAAGCTCACCTGTACCGCAGGCAAGATCCAAAAGAAGCCCGCTCTTTATTCCGTAACTTGCCAAAATATTGCAAATATAATCCGCCCTCGTCTTGTAGTCGGCATTTTTCATAAGCGAATCGTAAACACTCGCAAAATCAGAGTAAGCCATCCTCCACCTCCGTGCTTTTTTTATATTCTAACACAAACAGAAATAAATGTAAATGAAAACTTCAAGCCTTACAGTGCAGCGGTCTCACAACGTACGGTAGGGGCGTTTTCCAAATGCGCGCACGGCGCGCAAATGCAAAACAGTGCGCGACGTTTGTCGCGCACTGTTTTGCATTTTACATTATTGCGGTCCCAGCACCACCGTCGAGCTTTCGGTGTCGTAGCTGTAGTTTGCCATATATTGACGAAGAAGAACAACGTCCTTAAGGTCAACCTTACCGTCGCCGTCTGCATCTGCACCGGGCTTAACCTCAACAGATGATGTTTCGGTCTCATACACATAGTTCGCCATATATTGACGAAGAAGAACAACGTCCTTAAGGTCAACCTTACCGTCACCGTTTGCATCGCCGTAAACTACGCCAAGGTCTTTTGTTGTTATTATATATTCACTGAAATGGTCTGTTGTAAAGATAAGGTCAAAGCCGTCAAATACGGCGTTCATATCCGTATAACTGCCGTTTGCTTCTTTTCTGTAAACCCTACAGTCTTCGCCGAATAATGCCTCGGGCACGGGGATTCTTACGGTAACCGCACCGTCGGGTTGAACCGTAGCACCGCCACTTGTAATGGTAATATCAAATACTATACCGTCTTCCGTCTCCTCAAGCGTTTTAATGTTAAGAACAGCTCCCTCGGGAAGATCTCCCGCAACTGAAATACCACTTTCTTCGTCGCTGACCTTTGAGCCTATTGCAACAAAATCAATATCGTTTTCGGTTGCATATTTTTCCGCAGCCGAGTTCGGATAGCCGTAAATGGTAAAGTCCGAATCGGAGCGAATATACTCCCATATATCCTCATTGGTCACATATCCGAAGGCATACCTGCCAATCTCGGTAACGCTATCGGGAATTGTTACGGATTTAAGACTTGTGCAATTCAAAAATGCCGATTGCTGAATTCCCGTAACGGTATTTGACAAATTAACGGTTTTAAGGTTTTCGCAATTATCGAATGCGTACGGATCAATATACCTCAAGCCCTCGGAAAATGTAACCGAGGTTAAATTAACACAGTTCTCAAATGCCGAATAACCAATCACCTCAACAGCAAATTTTCCGTTCGTTTTCGGAACTACAAGATCGCCCGCGTTATAAAACGGACTGCAATATCCCAACACGCTGAACGGCGCATTACTCCACTCTGCCTGATTGTAATAAACAATAGGAGAAGCCTCGCCCAATGAATTAAAGGTTATACCGTTTTCGTTAGCATACTCTTGCACATTCGAATATGTATAACCGTTAATTTTAACATCGCTGTATTTTATAAATATATAGTTCTCTTCATCGTAGTAATATCCGTAGAAATAATTTCCAATGGAACTCACGTTAGTGGGAACGGTAATTTCTTTAAGCTTTTCACAGCCCACAAATGCCGAACCGCCAATAAGCTCCACGCTGCTGCCTATCTTTACGCTTTCAAGCGCGGTGCAACCGTAAAATGTTTCTGCGCCTATATCATAAACAGAATCCGGAATAACAACCGAAGTAAGCTCCTTGCAATCATAAAACGCCTTTTCTTCTATAGAAGTTACGGGAGCACCGTTGTATGTTGAAGGAACAACAAACTCACCCTTCGCGTATAAGTCGGAGCAGGCAGTAAGAATGTAAGTCTCCAAATAAGAATTATAGGTGTATCTTACGGGAATGCCCTCACCTATTACATTAAAGGTAAATCCGTTATCAATTGCATATTTTTGTGCCTTGGAATATGTATAACCGTTAATTACAAAATCGTCTATTTTAGGACTAATCCATTTGCCCTTATTATCGTCGTAATATTCTTCATCATAACCGAAAGCCATTGAATCTATCATCACAACGCTGTCGGGAATTGTAACGGATTTAAGCTTTGAGCAGCCGTAAAATGCGTGATAACCTACATCTGTAACACCCTCGGGTATTGTTACAGATGTAAGGCTGGTGCAATCCCTAAATGCACAATAACCTAACTCGTCACGCTGTCACCTATTGTCACAGATATAAGGCTTGTACAATCTTCAAATGCCCAATTATCTATACTCGTCACGCTGTCCGGGATTGTTACAGATATAAGGCTTGTGCAACCGTAAAATGCAGAACCACCTATACTCGTAACGCTGTCGGGAATTGTTACAGATGTAAGGCTGGTGCAATCCCTAAATGCACAATAACCTATACTCGTCACGCTGTCCGGGATTGTTATGGATATAAGGCTTGTACAATCTTCAAATGCCCAATAACCTATACTCGTCACAGGAAGCTCGTTATACTCGGAAGGTATTACAATTTCGCCGCTTGCGGATGAATTGCAACCGGATACGGTATATCCGCCACCGTTGTCGTTTAATTCAAATGTCAAATCGCTCACACCCGCCGCAAAGCTCGGCACGGCAAAAACGGGCAGTGCGCCGAAAATTACCGCTACCGCCAAAATTACGGACAGCAATTTTTTTGTTAATGAATTTTTCAAAGAAATACCTCCATACAGCGCCGAAGCACCGATTAATATATAAGCTAAGACCCATACAAGCACATTGCACCTTGACCGTAAAGCCTTGTCAATATTCCCGTATGATAAATCAAGCCTCGAAATTTTATATTCAATTACCAAAAGTGCGGCATTTTCACACAATAATTCCATTGCGTTTTACATTCTGTGATACGCCGTAGGCAATTACAATCAAATCACGAAGCGATTTCCAGAATTTTGCATTTGCGCGACAAACGTCGCGTATTACTCCACATTATATCGACTTAAGAAGACCCGGCAAGCGTGTGAGTGCCTTCGGTATGCCGCCCAAAATTTTACAAAGACCCACAAATGTGGACTCGCCGTCATTCAAAATCATAAGAAGCCCATCAAGCATTTTTACGGACATAACCCCCATGCTCATTGCCATAAAGTTGCGCACGGGAATTTGCGTTGCCATAGCTGCAAGCATCTTACCGTCGCCGTTGGCATCCGAGCCGCTTTTTGACATTATACCGGTAATAAGTCTGCAAATTCTGCCGCCCCACTTTGTATGTGAGGCATCATCAAGACAGCAATATTTATCAATCTTTTTTGTTGTGTCGCGTTCGTTTGACGGAAGCTCACCGTAAATCGCGGCAAAATCCTCACGTGTAACAGCGGCAACATTGTTATAATAATTAGGAGCAACGTCAAGGTAGTTCGGCACTGCGGCACTTACAGCCGCAGTTACATTAACGGTAGCCTTAAGCCTGATATCTCTGCTTGAAGCGCCTACCAAAATATCAAACTCGCCGCTTTCAACGTACCAATCATTAATGCTTACATTATAAAATGCAAATGCCCTCTTTGAAAGCTCAAGCTCAACGGTTTTTTCCTCACCCGGCTCTAAAAACACCTTTTTAAAAGCGCGAAGCTCCTTTTCGGGACGGAAAACGGTTGACTCCTTATCGTTAACGTAAAGCTGACAAATTTCCGCACCGGCAACACTGCCCGTATTTTTAAGCTTAAATGAAACGGTAACCGTGTCAACATCCTTAAAATCGGTTTTTGAAACGGAAATATCGCTGTAATCAAAGCTTGTATAAGAAAGTCCGTGACCGAACGGGAAAAGAACAGCTTTTTTCGCCTTGTCAAAAAATCTGTAACCGATATAAACGCTCTCACGGTGCTCCGAGGTGACGGGCCCCGCAGGAAAGTTGCCATATGTGGGAGCATCCTCAAAGACAAGCGGATATGTTTCACTTGTTTTTCCTGAGGGATTAACCTTACCGGTGAGAATATTGGCAATTGCCTCTCCGCCGCCCTGTCCCGAAAGACCGGCATTTAAAACAGCCTTAACCTCGTTTATCCACGGCATTTTTACAACCGAGCCGCCCGAAAGAACAACAACCGTGTTCGGATTTACCTTTGCAACGGCCGAAACAAGCGCATTGTGACTTTTGGGCATATCAATATTGATTCTGTCGTAGCCCTCACCCTCAAAAGCCTCGGTAAGGCCGACAAAAACAACGGCAACATCGGCATTCTTCGCTGCATTTACAGCCTCTGCAAAAAGACCTTCGTTTTGCTCATCCTTGGTTTTATCATAACCGCGAGCATATGTAATACCTTTGCCGAAGCCTTCAAGAGAGTCAAGCGCGTTTGAAAGCATTGTGGGGTTGATTACAGATGAGCCGGCACCCTGAAAACGCGGAAGCTTTGCCATTTCACCTATAACCGCCACAGACTCTGTGTCTTTAAGCGGTAAAACGTTATCATTATTTTTCAAAAGCTGAATTGAGCCCTCGGCAACCTTTACTGCTATATTGTGGTGTTCAAGCTCATCATATGTGTGCTCGCTCTCAAGCGCAGGCTTTGCTTTGACAATAAGGTCAACAACCTCGCCTACACGCTCATTGAGAACCTCTTCCGAAAGCTCGCCCGATTTAACAGCTTCAATAATAAGCCTTGTGTTATAATCTCCGCTTGAGGGCATTTCAAGGTCGGTACCCGCCTTAAGTCCGTCAATTCTGTCTACGGATGAGCCCCAATCTGTTATGAAAAGACCCTTAAAGCCCCACTCATCACGGGCGATTTTGTTTTGAAGCTTGTCATTTTGAGAGGCGTAAACTCCATTGATTTTGTTGTAGGAGTTCATAACCGTCCAAGGCTGAGCCTTTTTAATTGCAATTTCAAACGCCGTAAGATAAATTTCTCTGAAAGCGCGCTCATCTACAAGCTCATCTATAACCATTCTGAATGCCTCTTGGCTGTTGCACGCAAAATGCTTTAACGATGCGCCCACACCCTTCGACTGAATACCGTTTATAAGACCTGCGGCGCATTCGCCCGCAAGAAGCGGATCCTCTGAAAAATACTCAAAATTTCTTCCGCATGTGGGAGAGCGTTTAATGTTTGTTCCCGGCCCCAATATTACGGAAACCTTTTCCTTTAAACACTCCTCGGCCATTGCCTCTCCCTGAAGCTTTAAAAGCTCAGGATCCCAAGAGCAGCTTGATGTAGCCGCCGGAGGAAAGCACGTTGTGGGAATTGCATTACCGAGGTCTATTCCGCCCTTCGCTTTTTTATCGGGATTTGCCTTGCGAAGACCGTGAGGACCGTCTGTAACGTTTATCTTAGGCAGCCCAAGCTCCGGCGCCTCTTCAAGATGCCAATAGTCAAAGCCCGAAAGAAAAGCGGCTTTTTGTTCTAAGGTCATCTTATTCACAATTTCTGCTTGCTTCATTCTCTAAAAACCCCTTTAAATTATTTAAACCTTTAAAACCGACGAAATTTCATCGGTATGATATTTATTTATAACAGGCTGTGCCTCTTCTTTTAAAAACTCTTCAACCTGCGATACGCTTCTGCCGATATATTTTTCGGGAGCAAGCTGGGAAAGAATTTCATCCTTCGTAAGCGGAATTCGCTCGTCACTTGCAAGACGGTCTATAAGATCGTTTGCTCTGCCGTAAAGCTTAACCTCTGCGGCAGCGGCGTGAGAGTGAACGCGAATTATTTCGTGAAGCTCTTGCCTGTCACCTCCGCGCTTAACAGACTCCATCATAATATTTTCCGTCGCCATAAACGGCAGCTTTTCAAGAACTCTGCGCTCAACTACCTTGTCATAAACAACAAGCCCCGAGGTAACATTTATGTAGATATTTAAAATTGCATCCACTCCCAAAAATGCTTCCGAAACGGAAATGCGCTTGTTGGCGCTGTCGTCAAGCGTTCTTTCAAACCACTGCGTGCTTGAGGTTAAGGCAGGATTTAAGGAATCCACCGTAACATACCTTGCAAGCGCGCAAATTCGCTCACAGCGCATGGGATTGCGCTTGTAGGGCATTGCCGAAGAGCCTATTTGCGATTTTTCAAACGGCTCCTCCATTTCTTCAAACGACTGTAAGATTCTGAGGTCGTTTGCAAATTTATACGCACTTTGCGCAAAGCCCGAAAGAACGGAAAGAAAATATGCATCGGTCTTTCTTGAATATGTTTGACCCGAAACGGGAACACACGCTTCAAAGCCCACTTCTTTTGCTATTAAAGAATCAAGCTGTTTTACCTTTTCCTCATCACCGTCAAAAAGCTCCATAAAGCTTGCTTGAGTACCGGTTGTGCCCTTAGAGCCTAAAAGCTTGAGATTTTTAAGCTGAAATTCAAGGTTGTTAATATCACAAATAAGCTCGTTTAACCACAGTGTCGCACGCTTTCCGACGGTTGTAAGTTGTGCCGGCTGAAGATGCGTGTAAGCAAGGCACGGCATCGACTTGTATTTTTCGGCAAAATCGGAAAGATTTTTCACAACCTGTGCCGCTTTTTTCAAAATTATCAGTGAAGCCTCTTTAATCGCAATAACGTCTGTATTGTCACCGACATAACAGCTTGTGGCACCAAGGTGAATAATCGGCTCTGCCTTTTTACACTGCTGAGAATAGGCGTAAATATGACTCATTACATCATGGCGAACAACCCGCTCGCGCTCCTCGGCTACCTCGTAATTTATATCGTCCTTAAACCGCTCAAGCTCGTCAATTTGCTCATTTGTAATATTAAGCCCGAGAGCCTTTTCGGCTTTGGCGAGAGCAATCCACAGCCTGCGCCATGTGCGAAACTTAAAGTCCTCGGAAAATACATATTGCATCTCCCTGCTTGCGTAGCGCGTGGAAAAGGGCGAAATATAGCGTTCTTTATCCTGTGACATACCGTCCGCTCCTTAAAATCAATTTATATGAGTATAACACATATCCGCCCGTAAATAAAGGGCTTTTTAAAAAATAAGTTTTTAAGGGGATTACAAGGAAATTGTAAAAGATATATCTTTTTAAAAATACCACTTGAAAATACCTCAAAAAAAGGCTATAATATCAAAAAAATCCGTTCGTGGCGCAGCTTGGATAACGCAGCAGATTCCGATTCTGAAGAACGGGGGTTCGAATCCCTCCGGACGGGCCAAAAAAGGAACAACCTTTGTCTATCGGACACAGGTTGTTTTTTTCAGCTAAATCTGTCCTTTCGGACGGAATAAATCCATCTTCGATGGATGAAATCACTTCGTGCTGAAATTCCTCTTCGTGGGGAGAAAAGGACGGATTTTATTTCATCTTCGTAGCAGATTTCATCCGAGCAACGCTCGGATTTCATCGCGCCTTGCGCGATTTCATTGAAAAACCAAGGAATCCGTGTATATTATCCGAAAGGAAAAACCGCCATAAATAAAGTTGCTACCCTGCTGAATGACGGCGGAAAATTTGTTTTGTCAATCGATAAAAACCGAAACGGATTCATTGACACCGGAACGAAAAAAATTACAGTATTTCCGGATACGCCTGTCGGAAATAAAATCATATATCTCAAATTCAGGCTTATTACTAATCGAACACTATGAAACTGAATTTGCACATATCTTTATTGCAGAAAAAGGATGATAATAATGAAATTATTATTTATGATATGTAATTTTGCTGTCGGTAAAATGACTGTTGGGAGAAACTCATGAAACTCACGGGAGTACGGTTGTTTCACAATCATTGACAATCGAACCCATAATAGAAATCTTTGTTCAATATATATATAGAAAAGCAATTAACAGACTTCGTCAGGTGGTTTGTATGGAAATAGCCAAAGATAATTGGTATAAATCAGAGCAAGGTATTAACCGTGTGCTTGGCGAGCTTGCCCGTTGCGGTAATCAATTTGTCGGGGATATTAAGAAGTATTTGTTATGAAAATAATCCTTTCGTCTTGCGATTTTCGTAACGACAACGCGAAGAAAACGACAATTGATAATCCAATTAAACCCATAGATCAATGTAAACTGTTATTTATCCCTAATGAAAAGGCAACGTATGAAACTATACACAGTAAAAAGTATTATTTAAGAATGCAAG
>CAYQPJ010000010.1:0-59235 GCA_964419515.1 uncultured Eubacteriales bacterium | reverse complement strand
CGCGCGTATGCGCGAACACAATCAAATCGCGAAGCGATTTCCGAGATTTTGCATTCTGCATTTGCGCGCTATGCGCGCATTGTTTTGCATTTTGCATTCTGCATTTGCGCGACAAACGTCGCGCATAAAATATTATATTTCCGGAATCTCAACGATGATTTCTTTGCCAAGCTCTGCTGAGCGGGAGATGCCGTCAATAATAGCCTGGTTGTAAATGATTTGGCTTGAGGGAACGGGAGCGGGAAGCTCGAATTCGATTGCATCTATAAAGGAACGGATTTTTTTGTCGAAATTATCGCCGACGGTTTTTGCCTCGGGAATAATTGTTTCAACGCATTCACCGGCAACGTTGTGGTACAATTTCATAGGCCCGCCTATTGAGCCGTTCCAGCATTCGGTTGAGGGAATGCGAAGGCCGCCCTCTGTGCCGAGAATGAGTGTGTCACCGGGAGTGTCCATATGCATAGCCCACGAAATGCGGAAGTCGAGAATTATGTCGTTTTCAAGGCGAACAAATGCCGCCGCAAAGTCATCTACGCCGAAAACCTCCGTATATTCGGGCTTTTCAAGGTATTCGGGCTTTTTGCCGAAAAATCCCGATTTATAGCCGGTTACGGTAAGAGGCTTCGGGTAGCCTATTGCGTTAAGCACCATATCCAAGGAGTAGCAGCCTATATCGCCTAATGCTCCGAGACCCGCGGTGTCCTCCTGAATGAACGACGTGCCGAACGGTGTGGGAATGCCCTTTCTTCTGCCGCCGCCTGTTTGAATGTAATAAATCTTTCCGAGAACACCGGACTCAACAACCCTTTTAACCATCTTCATGTTTTCGTCAAAACGGGGCTGGAAGCCGATTGAGAGGATTTTTCCGCTTTTTTTCTCTGCCTTGCAAATTTCAACTGCTTCTTCTGTTGTTACGCACATGGGCTTTTCAAGAAGAACGTGAACGCCGTGTTCCAATGCGTAAATTGCGCAGGGCGCGTGCTGACGGTTGTAGGTGCAAATCGAAACAGCATCAATATCCTTTTCGTTGTCTATAAGCTCGCGGTCGCTGTTGTAAAAGCGAACGTTTTCAACGCCGTATGCTTTCGCAAATGCCTCTGCCTTGCCGGGGACAATATCCGCAAGTGCGACAATTTCAACGTCCTCGCACTTTTGGTAGCTTTTTAAGTGTGCTTCGGCAATCCAGCCACAGCCTATAATGCCGACCTTGATTTTTCTGCCTGTGTAAACACGGGCTTCCTCATGAGATTCTTTAAATGCATCAAGAATACTTGACATATGTTTACCTCCTAATACCGAACGCTTTTATCGGTTAGTTTCAATTGATATAGTATCATATTTTTTCTTCACTTTCAATAAAACTCGGTAAAAATTATGATTGTGTATGTTTAACCAAATTTACAGCTTCAATATTGTTATGTTTAACCAAAAAGAAAATTTGCTTTAAAAATTTTTGGTCAAAAGCTCAAAATGTTTACAATTTGTTCATAGAAACATAACATTACCACAATAGGCATCGAGTATTCTTATCTTGCCAATATAAATAACGGGATTCCCGTTACGGCATCTTCGGTTGCCGTAAAAAAATAAGAGCTGGTCGCAGCTCTTATTTTTTTGCCGAAATTTAACGGGAGAGGCAAATTTTGAATAAAATATTGCTTTTTTGATAACTTTTTAACAAAAAAGGCTTTGCAAATGCACTGTTTTGTGCTACAATGAATTTATATCAAACGAAAGGGTTGAACGATATGGATTATAAAATGGAATTCACACCCGAACAGCTTGCCATACTCAACGGCGAAAAGGGCGAAACCTTAGCTAAGGTTATGAAAACGCTCGTTATGTACGGTGAAGCCTTCGGGGCAACAAAAATGGTTCCCGTTACAAGTGAAATGGGTCACCTTGTTACAAGCTTCGGTCTCGGTGTTATGAAGCCTGTTTATGAGCTTGTTGACAAGCTTATTGAGGCAGGTGCGCTTTCAAAGCAAAAGTTCTCGGTGGATCCGCGTCCGCTTGACAAAAATGTTCCCTCGGATCTTCTCAAAAACCTTATTTTCAAAAAATTCATGTATAATTCGCAGGACTCTTACGACGTACAGCTTCAAAAGCTCGGCCTTGTAAGCAAGGATGCGTATACCTGCGCCTGCTACCTTGACGAGGTTGGCAACAGACCCAAAAAGGGCGATGTTTTAAGCTGGGCCGAGTCAAGCGCGGTTGTTTTTGCAAACTCCGTTCTCGGCGCACGCTGCAACCGTAACTCCGGTATTATTGAGCTTTTCGGTTCTGTTGTGGGCTATGTTCCTTACTTCGGTCTTCTTACAGACGAGGGCAGAAAGGCTACCTGGGTGGTTGAGGTTAAAACAACCGAAAAGCCCGAGGCGCAAATTCTCGGCAGTGCTATAGGTATGAAGGTTATGGAGGATGTTCCGTTTGTTAAGGGTCTTGACAAGTGGATCGGCACAGAGCTTAATGACGATGCTCAGGCTTATTTAAAGGACTTCGGTGCGGCTACCGCTTCAAACGGTGCAGTCGGTCTTTACCATATTGAAAACCTCACTCCCGAGGCTGTAGAGCAGGGCGAAAGCCTTGTTGCAGAGGGCGCACAGGTTTATGTTATTGACGACGCCGAGCTTCAAAGAGTTAAATCAAATTACCCCGTAATGTGGAAGGATAAATCCGCAACGCCCAAGCTTTGCTTCGTAGGCTGTCCGCACCTTACAATGGCGCAATTGCTTGAGTGGACAAACAATGTTTGCGACGGTCTTAAAAAAGCCGGCAACAAAAAGGTTTTAATTCCCACGGTATTTACCGCGCCGCCGGCGGTTGTTGAAAAATTCAATAAGCTTCCCGAGGCTCAAAAGCTTAAGGATGCAGGCGTTGTTTTAAGCTATATTTGTCCGCTTATGTATATGAACAACCCGCTCGCAGGCAAAATGCCCGTAATTACAAACTCCAATAAATTAAGAACATACACAACAGCGCGTTACTACACAAGCGCCGAGATTCTTGAAATAATCACAAAGGGGGCAAAATAATATGAAAACATTTAAAGGCCGTGCGGTAGTCCCGGGTGAGGCAGAGGCAACAGCTCTTGTTTCTCACGGTGGCTTCAACACTCTTGCTTCTTTCCAAAAAAGCCTTCAGTTCGGCGACAAAACCGCAAAATGCGGTGACCAAAACAACTCGGATCTTTACGGTAAGCCTATGGTAGGAACGGCTCTTTGCCTTCCGCAGACAATAGGCTCCACCACAGGCGGAATGGTTCTTTATTGCGCAAACGCAATGGGCAGAAGCCCCGCTTGCCTTCTTTTTGCAAATCACATTGACTCCCTTGCTGCGGCAGGTGCCGTTCTTGCGGAGGTTTGGGGTTCCAATCCCATGCCCACGGTTGATTGTCTCGGTGACGAGTTTTTAAATACCGTTAAAACGGGCGACAAAATCAAGGTACACAAAGACGGTACGGTTGATATTTTATAATCAATAATTGATAATGCTTGCCGCGCTTCGAGAAATCGAGGCGCGGTGCGCTTTTTGGGGATGTAAAAATACATCGTTTGGGCTTTTAAATATTACAGTCGTGCGGGTTTTACCGATAATCGGATATTGAAGGTCTGCTCCGAAATATTGTTTTGGGATGTTTATAACGTTTTGTACGCCGGCGGAATACGGTTTTTGGCTTAAAGTGAATTGTATCGGCATATTCCATAAAAACGAGCTGCAAAAATATTGTAAATTAGACGGTATACGGCGTAAAAAATGATAACATTCTGTTGATTTTTTCGTTGGATAATGATATAATTGTATAGAAAATACCCGACTGTATTTAAAAGTGGGTTTTGGGTGTTTAATACGCATTTGCGGAGATGTATAGTGAATAACAAAATAGGAGCCGAGGGCGGAATTATTCCCTCGGAATATGTGCCCCCGAAAAAGAAGGGGTGCGATGGTCTTTATAACAGAATATTTAAAAGGCTTGTTGATTTTTGTCTTGCGCTCGTGCTGTCTGTGCTTGTAACACCCGTGGTTATTGCAGTGGGTGCGGTAATTGCCGCGGAAAGCGGATTTCCCGTTTTTTACACTCCTCAAAGAGGCGGCTATAAGGGCAAAACCTTCAGAATTTTCAAATTTCGCACAATGATTAAAAATGCGGACAGGCTCGGCGGTGGAACAACCGCCTTAAATGACCCGAGAATAACGCGCATCGGCAGGATTTTGAGAAAAACAAAGCTTGATGAAATTCCGCAAATTTACAATGTGCTTTTGGGAACTATGAGCTTTGTCGGCCCAAGGCCTGAGCTTTTGATGTATACAGAGGGTTACACGGATGATGAGAAGCTTATTTTCAAGGTTCGCCCGGGCATTACGGATTTCAGCTCTATTGAGTTTATTAATTTGGATGAAATAGTCGGCGAGGGAAATGCCGACGAGATTTACGAAAAATACGTTTTGAAGCGCAAAAACGCGCTCAGAGTGAAATATGCTTGCGAGGTTTCGCCTAAAACCGATGCAATGCTGTTCTTTAAAACGGTGTTCAGCGTATTTAAAAAGGCAACAGGAGCTCTTACTAAGCAAGAAGGTGATGGGGACGGAATACATAACACTTAAAAATACAAATCTTAAGGTATCGCGCTTTTGTATGGGTGGTTGTCCATTGGGCGGCTACGGCTGGGGTAAGGTCAGCGAGGACGAGCTTGTAAAAGCCGTCGAAACGGCGTTTGAAAACGGCGTTAATTATTTTGACACAGCCGACACCTACGGACTCGGCTCCTCCGAGAAAACTCTTTCAAAGGGGCTTTCGTCCCACAGGCATGAGGCTGTTATACAGTCAAAATTCGGCGTGAGAGCCGGTAACGGCGCAACCTTTTACGATAATTCGCCTCAGTATATGCGCACGGCGCTTGAAGACAGCTTAAGGCGACTTAATACCGATTATATTGATATTTACGTTATCCACTACCGCGACGGAGTAACGCCTGCTTTTGAGGTTGTGGAGGCGCTTAAAAAGCTTCGCGCGGAGGGTAAAATACGTTATTTTGCGCTTTCAAATATCCACCTTGAGGATATTCCGGAGCTTTTGCCGTTTAAGGGCGAGTTTGTAAGCTGCCAGGATGAATTTTCGCTTGCATGCAGAAAAAACGAGAATGACCTTTTAACTCTTCAAAAGGAGCTTCTTTTAACACCTATGACCTGGGGAAGTCTCGGGCAAGGCATTTTAAGCGGAAAGTACGATAAAAATTCCGTTTTCGGCGACGATGACAGACGTAAGCGTGATATTTATGTTAATTTTCACGGTGAAAAGCTTTTAAAAAATCTCGAAATAGTCGAGGTTCTTAAAGAAATCGCCGCAGAGCACGGCAAAAGCGTTCCGTCGTGCGCGGTCAGATGGATTCTTGATAAATTACCGGGAAGTGTTCCGATTGTCGGAATAAAGCGCCCCGAGCAGCTTCTTTTGAATCTTGAAGCGTACGGCTGGCAGCTTTCCGAGGATGAAATGTGTGCACTTGATGAGGTGTCACGGTAAACCTTTAAAACAGTAGGCGTGGGAGTGTGATTTGAGTGAACAGCACAGAGCTTTCTTGGCTTATAAGAAGGCACGGAATTGAAATGACACATCTGTCCGGCGGCAGCCATATAGGCGCGGTTTTGTCCGTGGCCGATATTTTAGCCGTCCTTTATGCGGATATTTTAAAATACGACCCCGAAAATCCGGAAAGCGACGAACGTGACCGCTTCATTCTCGGTAAGGGTCACGCGGGTGCGGCTGTTTATGCGGCACTTGCCGAGTGCGGTTTTTTTGAAACAGAAGAGCTTAAAACGCACTATGCCGACGGAAGTAGACTTTCCGGGCACGTTTCACACGTTGTTCCCGGAGTGGATTTTTCAACAGGCTCTTTGGGTCACGCGCTCCCCGCGGCGGCGGGAATGGCTTTAGCCGCCAAAAAAGACGGTAAAAAGCACCGTGTTTTTGCCGTTCTCGGTGACGGCGAATGTGACGAGGGCTCGGTTTGGGAGGCGGTTCTTTTTGCCAACCACTATAAGCTCGGAAACCTTGTTGCAATAGTTGACCACAACCGTATGCAGAGTCTTGATTTTTGCGAAAATACGCTTGCGCTTGAGGATTTCGGCGCGAAGTGGCGCGCCTTCGGGTGGCAGGTTGTTGAGCTTGACGGTCATAATCACGACGATTTGAGAGCGGCGCTTTCAAATACCGAAAACAGTGAATGCAAGCCCACGGTTATAATTGCAAATACCGTTAAGGGCAAGGGCGTTTCTTTTATGGAGAATGATATTTTGTGGCATTACCGTTTTCCGCATGACGGCTGGGAGTATGATTGCGCCGTTTCGGAGCTTTGGGCGGTAAAGCCCGAGAATGTAAAAGACCCATATACGCCGGAGGGAATAAAAAATCCGAAAAAGCCTCCGGAGGGTGTTGGTGTGAAGGCTGACAATACAACCTCGGCAGGCTGGCATCCGACATATTTTTGAATTCGGCGGCACAAGGTTTTAAAAATATTTGGGGGTAATAAAGGTGTATGGCTTTATTTATTGGCTCAAGGTATTGGCAGCTGTTTTAATTACTAATACACATTATGCCGATATTTGGCCTGTTTCCGCGCTTGCGATGGGCGGTGCTATTGGAAATTGTATTTATTTTTTCGTTTCCGGCTTTTGCCTCTGCAATATAAAAGAACCGTTTTACAGGTGGTACCCCAAAAGAATGGTGCGAATTTATCCGGCTGTATTTATTATAATGGCATTCAGATTACTTTTTGCGGGCGATAAAATAACCACGGGTTTTGGGGGATATGTGCGTTCCTTTATATACCCGACCTGGTTCCACTTTGTCGGTTCTATTTTGCTTTTGTATATTCTTTTTTACGTTGTAAGGTATATGCAAAAAAGGTTTGAAAAAATAAAAACATGCTATGTTGTTTGCGGTCTTTTTGCATTGTTTGCCGTTATTTATATTTTCTTTTTCGATAAATCATATTTTCATATAGACGATGTTCAAGAAAAAACGGTAAGATTTATGTTTTTTGCTTCAATGCTTTTGGGCGCTTCGCTTCGAGAACGGTATGAAAAAATATCCGAAAAAATATCGCCTTTCAATGTTGCTTCGTTATTTGTGCTTGGCGGGTGCTATTTTGCATTTAAAATGTTTTTGGATAAAAATATTTTGCTTGTAAATTATTTTCAGCTTGCTTCGCCTGTAATTTGTGTTTTGTTTATTTATTGCGTTGTTCTTCTTTTTATAAAGCTCGAGAAAAAAGGCGTGTTTTCAAAAATGCCCGACTTTTTAAAGAGCTTTTCAAGGCTTGTTGCCGGAATGACGCTTGAAATATATTTGTGTCAGAATTTAATTATAGATTCACTTTCGAAAAGATTTTCTTTCCCGATTAATTTTATTGTCGTTACGTCGCTTATAGCGGTTTTTGCATATGCAATCAATATGATGTCAAGGCTTATTCAAAAACCCTTTAATAAGCTGTTAGCGAAAAAATGAGTGCAGTAAGGAGGTCATATTATGAGAGACAGCTTTGTGGCAGAGCTTTTAACTCTTGCAAAAAGCAATAAAAATATAGAGCTTGTGACGGGCGACCTCGGCTTCGGTGTTTTAAAGCCTTTTTGGGAGGCGCTTCCGAATCAATTTGTAAATGCCGGCATTGCGGAGCAGAGCATGACCTCTGCCGCGGCGGGTATGGCGCTTGAGGGTAAAACCGTTTTTACATATTCAATAGGCAACTTTCCTACGCTTAGGTGCCTTGAGCAAATAAGAAATGACTGTGCTTACCATAATGCAAATGTTAAAATTGTTTGCGTAGGCGGCGGCTTTACATACGGGAGTCTCGGAATGAGTCACCACGCAACGGAGGATATTGCCGTTATGAGAGCGCTTCCGGGTGTTACCGTTTTGTGCCCCGCTGATGCGCATGAGGCGCGTGCGGCGGTGAGAATTGCCGCAAGCACCGAGGGTACATTTTATATAAGACTCGGCAGGGGCGGCGAAGAAAACATTCACAGCGGCTGCGAGGTTGTTAAGCTCGGTAAGGCAATTAAGGTAAAAAGCGGCTCGCGCGTTGCGATTTTTTCAACGGGTGCTGTTTACGGGGAGGTAAAAAAAGCTTCCCGGCTTCTTGAAAAGGAAGGGATTTCTCCGGCTGTTTACACCTTTCCCACGGTAAAGCCCATAGATAAAGACGTTATTGAAGAGTGTGCCGCGAATTTTGAAATTATAGCTACCGTAGAAGAGCATAATGTGTTCGGCGGCTTTGGCAGTGCCGTTGCAGAGGTTCTTTGTGAGCTTAATAGGAGCGCAAGACTCATTAAAATCGGAATTAACGATACATATTCAAAAGAGGTAGGCAGTCAAAGCCATTTAAGAAAATTTTACGGAATCGACGGCGAGAGCATTAAAAAACGCATTTTAGAAGAGGTGGACAAATGAAGCGCTTGCTTTTGACATGTACCGACCTTATGGCGATACAGTTTATGGTGCCTCATATAAAATATTTATCAAATAACGGTTATTTTGTTAAGCTTGCGTGCTCTGTTGTGGGCGACAGGCTTGATGATTTGCATTCGCAGCTTGACGGAATTGCCGAAATTGAGACCGTAAGGCTTGTAAGAAGCCCGTTTTCAACATCTAATTTAAACGGTCTTTCGGATTTAAAAAGAATAATCAACCGCGAAAAATGGGATATTATTTGGACAAATGAGCCGGTTATGGGCATAATGACGCGCATAGCCGCCAAGGAGGCAAGAAAACGCGGCACAAAGGTCGTGTATATGGTTCACGGCTTTCATTTTTATAAGGGCGCTTCAATTTTGAATTGGGCGCTGTTTTACCCTGCTGAAAAATATTGCTCTCGCCTTTGCGATATGATAATAACGATTAACAACGAGGATTTTGAAAGAGCAAAAACCTTCCATGCGAAGGAGGTTAAAAAAATCAACGGTGTGGGTGTTGATACAGAGGCATTTGAATTTAATGAGGAAAATCGCAAAAACGTAAGAGCGGAGCTTGGTGTTAAGGAGGATGAGTTTTTTATTCTTAACGTCGGCGAGCTTACAAAGCGCAAAAATCAACAGGTGATAATAAGAGCGCTCAAAAAGCTTAATAACCCTAAAATAAAGCTTTTTGTTTGCGGCAAGGGTGATAATGAGGAAAATTTAAAAAAGCTCGTAAAAGAGCTTGGACTTACAAATAATGTACAGTTTTTAGGCTATAGAAAAGACCTCGTTAAGGTTTACAGCGCGGCAGATGTTTTTGTGTTAAGCTCTCTTCAGGAGGGCTTGCCGAAGGCTGTTACCGAGGCTATGGCAAACGGTAAGCCGGTTGTTTGCACAAATATACGCGGGTGCATTGATTTAATTCAAAATGAAAAAGGCGGATTTGTTGTGGAGAATACGCCGGAAGCATTTGCAAATGCCATTGGCGAATTTGTTGAAGCTTCGTATCTTAAGAAAGAATTCGGCGAGTACAATAAAGAATATGTAAAAGAATTTGATGAGGGCTTAGAGGCGAAAAAAATTATTGATTTGATGAATGAGCTGTAATTATGAAATATTCGATCATTATACCGATTTATAATTCGGAGAAAACAATTAAAGCATGTGTTGAAAGTATAACCTGTTCGTCGTTTTCGGATTATGAAATAATTCTTGTTAATGACGGCTCTACGGATAAAAGCGGCGAAGAGTGCATAAGTCTTGCAGAGCGTTTTTCACCTGTTCGGTATTTTTACAAGGAAAACGGCGGCGTGTCGTCTGCGAGAAATTTCGGGCTTTCAAAGGTCGAGGGTAAATATATTCTTTTTGTTGACAGCGATGACACTGTTTCGGAGAACTATTTTGAAGTAATCAATAAAATGACCGAAAGCTGCGATTGCGAGCTTTACGAGTTTTCGTGCAGGCTTTTTGACGGGGAAAATGAAGAAATAAGAAAAGAGCCGGATGAGATATACAAAACGAAAGAGGAAGCCGTAAATGCGCTTTGCGCTGAGATTAAAAACAGGCGAATTAATAGCCCGGTGACAAAAATATTTTTAAACGACCGCATTAAGGCGCTTAATCTTAAGTTTTCCGACACGCTTTATATAGGTGAAGACCAGCTTTTTGTTTTTTCCTACGCTTTGGGTATAAAAGGCTTTTTAACCTCCTCCGAAATTCTTTATAATGTATCGCTTTTAAACGGTGACTCTCTTTCGAGAAGGGTTCGCCGGGATTTAACGGAGCAGCTCATTTTAGGCCACAGAGAGCTTTTTAAGGTTTTGAAGAATGCCGGTATTACGGATGAATATAACAAGCGGTTTAATGAGGCGGTTACTTACTCCTTTTATCGCTCGGCTTACTCGGCTGTTAAGGAGACCTTCAAGTTTAATATCGACAAGAGCGAGCAAAGAAAACTTATAAAAAGCATATGTGAAGCTTTTTTAAGCGAAAGCATTAAGCCCGTCGGGTTAAAATGCAAGGTGCTTTCAATACCGGTTAGGCTTAAGGCGGCGCTTTTAATTCAAATGCTCTTCAGGCTTCGCGGGTAAAAAGGATGTGAAACAATGCCGGAAACGAATAATAAAAAAATAAAGGTTCTTGTTGTAATTTCAAAGCTTAGAATAGGCGGCGCGGAAAAGGTTGCCGTAGATATAGGAATTAATGCCGATAAAAATAAATATGAGTTTGATTATCTTGTTTTCGGTGATGAGCCGAGAGATTATGAGGAGCTTCTTGTAAAAAACGGGTGCAGAGTTATTTGCTATCCGGAGCCGGCAGATGATTTTATTGCGTACTTAAAAAGCCTTAAAAAGCTTATAAATGAAAACGGATATGATGTTATTCATGCACACACTATGTTTAATTGCGGCTGGGCAATGCTTGTTGGCAGGCTTTGCGGTGTTCCCGTGAGGATATCGCATGCGCATTCGGCGCTTATTGAAGAAAGAAGCGTTAAAACAAGGGCTTATGAGGCTTTAATGAAAATGTTTATTTTGCTTTTTTCCACAGAGCTTGTTGCTTGCGGGAGAAAAGCGGGCGAACGTCTTTACGGAAAAAGAGCTTTTAATAAAAAGGGTAAGCTTATACTTAACGGTATTGATGTTAAAAGCTTCAAGTTTGACGACGAAAAAAGAAGGATTATGCGAGAAAAGCTCTCGCTTTCGGACGGTTTTGCAATAGGTCACGCAGGTCATTTGTATACTGTAAAAAACCAGATTTTTTTAATAGAGCTTTTGCCGGAAATATTAAAGAAAGTCCCAAGCGCAAAGCTGCTGCTTTTGGGTGACGGTCCCGATAGGGCAATGCTTGAAGAAAAAGCAAGGAAGCTCGGTATAACCGATAAGGTTATTTTCACGGGTAATGTTCAAAATGTTTCGGATTACCTTTCGGCTATGGATGTTTTCGCGTTTCCGTCGCTTTATGAGGGTACGCCGCTTTCGATAATTGAGGTTCAGTCAAACGGGCTGCCGTGTGTTATTTCCGATACGGTTCCGAACGATGTGTTTTTAACTGACCTTATAATTCCAACACCGCTCAGCGAAAAAGCGTTGTGGGCGGAAAGAATTGTATCCGCCGAAAGAAATGATTCGGAGGGCTATAACGATTTTATGAAAAAAACCGATTTCGAGCTTTCCGTTGCTCTTAAAAAGTTTTACGGAATTTACGAGAGGGTTAGTAAATGATAAAAATATTGTTTTTTATTGAAAGTCTTTCGGGTGGCGGTGCGGAAAAGGTTTTAAAAAGCCTTGTAAATGCCATGGATACAGAAAGGTTTGAAATAACCGTTGCAACGCTTTTTAAGGAGCAGATAGAAGGCGAGCTGAAGGAGGGTATTAATTATAAATATTGTTATGAGAACCGTAATGCTTTGACAAATGCCCTGATGCGTGCCGAGGCTGCTGCGGGGCTTACATATAAGCTTTACTTAAAGGGCAATTACGATATAGAGGTTGCGTATCTTGAGTGTGGCTCAACAAAGATTATTTCCGGCTCAAATAATGAAAAAGCCAAAAAGCTTGCTTGGGTTCATTGTGATCTTTCGAAAAAAGCAGAGAATTTCGAAGCATTTGTAAACAGCACAAAAAAGTATTACAAAAAGTTCGACCGCGTTGTTTGTGTTTCGGAGGATGTGAAAAGTACATTTACAAAGGCTTACGGTAATGTGCCGCCTGCCGTTGTTCTTTATAATTGTTACGATGATGATGAAATATTAAAAAAATCGGAAGAGCCTATTGTGCTTGACAGTGAAGACGGAGTACCGCTTTGCGTAGCCGTAGGCAGGCTTACAAGTCAAAAGGGCTTTGACAGACTTTTAAAAGCGCATAAACGTCTTTTAGACGGCGGCGTTGTTCATAAGCTTTTGATTTTGGGTGAGGGTGAGGATAGAAAGAGTCTTGAAGGCTTTATTGAACAAAACGGACTTTCCGATTCTGTCAGCCTTTTGGGCTTTGCCGAAAATCCTTATCCTTATATAAAAGCTGCAAGCCTTTATGTGTGCTCCTCAAGGTACGAGGGCTTTAGTACGACCGTTACGGAGAGTCTTGTTTTGGGAACGCCTGTTGTTACAACAGACTGCACCGGTATGCGTGAAATTTTAGGCAACAGTGAGTACGGTCTTATCGCGGAAAACAGCGAGGACGGCATTTTTGAAGGAATGAAAAAAATGCTTACCGAAAAGGATGTTTATTTAAAATACAAAGAAAAATCCGCATTGCGCGGTCAAGACTTTAAAGAAAAAAATGCCGTTTTAAAAACGGAAAGCTTTTTCGAAGCGCTAATTTAATCTGTTCGGAGGAAATATTGTGTTTTTACAGCTTACGCTGTTTTTTGCCGTTGCGGCAATAACGCTTGTTTTTGCATTTAATTTGAATATTGAAAAAAGCAAGCTTCTTTGCGTTCAATGTGTTACTGTAGTTTTAACCTGCTTCAGCGGTCTCAGGAGCTGGTGGTACGGTGACCTTATGCATTATTGCTATGTTTTTTTGGAAACAAATCTTCCGGAGTGGCAGCTCGACACAAAAAACAATGTTGACACAATAGGTCTTCAGCTTTTGTACCGTGCCTTCGGTCAATTGGGCTTTGGCTTTGAAACACTTCTTTTCTTTGTTGCCGCATTTTGTGCAATTGCACTCGGCATTGTTGTTTACAGGTATTCACCGTCACCGTATTTCAGTTACTTGATGTATATTGCTCTCGGCAATTATATGTTTACATTTTCGGCACTTAAGCAGTCCTTGGCAAGTGCGTTTATAATGCTCGCTTTTGTCTATGTAATTGAAAAAAAGCCCATAAGATTTGTTGCGCTTGTTCTCCTTGCTTTTCTTTTTCATAAGCCGGCAATACTCTTCTTGGCAGCGTACTTTATTGCAAATAAAAAAATAGATAAGTATTATTTTGCGGTGCTTGCCGTAGCGGCAACGGGGGTTGCGTTTTTTACCGATGAAATTGTAACATGGCTTTCAACGCTTTATTACGATACAATGGAGTTTACCGTAAACGAAAGCGTTGGCTTTAAGCAAACAATGATGGTTGTTATTGTTGTTCTTGCCGTTTTCTTAAGACCGCCCAAGGAGTTTGACAGGGTATACAAATGCACCTTCAGCTTAATGGTGGCGGCGGCAATGCTTCAAGCATTTGCTGTATACAGTAACGTTTTTACGCGCCTTGCGGATTATTACTTCCAATTTTTTGTGATATTCATTCCGCTTATGCTCGAAACAGGTGAGGAGCAGGCTGAAAAAATGCCGCAGTATGCCGATAAAATAAGATATACTTTTCAGCGCTATTACCCGTTTTTTAAAATCGGTGTAAGTGCATTTGCCGTTTTGTATTACGCGTGGGTTTTATCAAGCGGCGGAGCGCTTGTGAACGACTTTAAGTTTATTTGGCAGAACACGGGCGAATCCTCACGCGAGCTTCTTGAAAGATTTATAGAAACCGGAAGTATAACTTAAAGGTGATTATATGATTGATGTAATAATTCCGGCTTATAATTGCGAAGGCACCTTGAAAAATACGGTTATAAGCATTGAAAAATCGGGGCTTAAAAAATTTAATATTATTATTGTTGACGACGGCTCCGTGGATTCGACTAAGGCTGTTTGTGATGAATTGATGGGGCTTTACGAAAACGTTTCGTGTCTTTTTAAGTCAAACGGCGGCGTTTCCTCCGCAAGAAATGCCGGTTTGAAAAAAGCAAGCGGCGAATATGTTTTATTTTTCGATTCAGATGATACGGTGGATGAGGGCGCTTTTTCGGATATTGAAACGCTGCTTTCGGAAAATATGCCGGATATGCTTATTTTCGGTATGTATTTTGATTTTTATAAAAACGGAAGGCTTTACAGGACAGACAGTCTCGTTTGTGAAAAGGAAGGGCTTTTTGAAAAAAAAGAGCTTCTTGAAGATTTTTGTGCGCTTTACGACGTAAACGTTTTTACTTCATCTTGTAACAAATTCATAAGGAAAAGCATTATTACGGAAAATGCAGTTGGCTATAACGAAGATATGATAATTCTCGAGGATTTGCTTTTTTCACTTAAAGTGCTTGAAAAATGCAAAACCGTTTATTGCCTTAAAAAGCCGATTTATCGCTACAGACAGCCTGAAAATCAAAAAAGAATTATTGAGAGAATGGCAAAGGTTCCTCCTGCGAGCGAATATATAAAGCCGTTTGAAGCCGAGATTGACAGTCTTTGTGAAGGTATATCACAGGGAAGCAAAGCATATTCGGAGTGCAGAGAGGTTCTTGAAAAGCTTTATTTGATGATTGTAAGGCAGAAATGCTTTAGCGCAGAGCTTAAAACAATTAAAGAGATTTCAAAGGATTTTGTAAAAAGTCCGCTGTGTTCTTCTTATAAAAAATTGCCGAAGGATGAGCAGGTGTTATTTTGTCTTCTGGAAAACGGTAATGCTTTGAAGGTTGCAATTTTTGACAAAAAAATCAGGTTTAAGAAATCAATAATACGTTTTTCAAAACGTATCGGTGTTTATGATAAAATAAAAGAGGTTTTTTAATGAAAATGCTTTTTTTTAGGCTTGTGAGAAAATTACATCTTCAAACGGTGGCGTATTTATTTTTAAAACCTTTCTTTAACGGAAAAAGTAATAAATCCCATACCGAGGCGGAAAAAGAATTACAAGAGTGTTATCCGTTTTTAAATAATTCCGCAATAAGAAGGAATGAAATTTCCGAAAACCCCGTGTACGATTTGGTTGTTATAATAGCGGCATATAATGCGGAAAAATATTTAAAAGAGTGTCTTGATTCGGTTTTGTCGCAGAAAACGAAATATACTTACAAAGTGATAATTGTAGATGACGGTTCAACGGACAATACCGCAAATATTATAAAAGAGTATGAATCTTCAAAGGTTGAGGTTATTCATAAAGAAAACGGCGGTGCGGCGACGGCAAGAAATAAGGCACTTGAAAAGCTTGAGAGTAAATATGTTATGTTTGTTGATTCCGACGACACTCTGGAAGAAAACGCAATCGAAATTTTTATGAATTGCGCATTCTCGAATAATGCCGATGTTGTTGAGTGCGGATATAATTTCTTTAATGAAAAGAAAAGCTTTGTCGGTAGGTGCTTTGAAACAAAAGTTGTCGATAGCGCAGTTGAAGAATTGAGCGGCTTTATGTGTATGAAGGCTTTTAAAAGCTCATTGTTTGAAAGTGTCTGTTTACCGGAGGAGTTTTGGTTTGAAGATACCGTTTTGGCAATGCTGTTGTTTCCGAAGGTAAAAAAAGCCGTTACTTTAAGCGATGTACTGTATAATTACAGATTAAGCGAAGCTTCAATGTCACGGGTTGCAAAGGGAAATAAAAAATCCGTTGACTCTTTTTGGGTTATGAAACAGCTTCTTTCGGATGCCGAAAAAATGGGTATTGAAATGAATGGTGAATATTACAGGCTTTTTTTACGGCAGGTTGCTTTAACATTTTCAAGAACATTTTATTTGTCGGAGAAAGTCAAGGAAGCGATTTTTGTTTTGAGTAGGGTTGAAATGGATAAGTATTTTAAAGCAATGCAAGAGGATAAGGGCTTTTGGTACATTGAATTGAGCAATGCACTGAAAAATAATAATTACAAAAGATATAAGTTGATTTTAAGCTTGAATGAAAATCTTCTTTTATAATTATTAAACCGTTTGTGCTTGAATTACAGTTTAAGTGCCTTGGAAAGGCTACAGCAAGACGGTTTAAGGGAGAAATATAATGGATTCTAAACGAGGTATTAACAATATTATATACGGTTTTTTGTCGCAGGCTGTAACAATGGGCTTGAGTCTTATTGTGCCGCGTCTTGTGCTTGTAAATCTCGGCTCCGAGGCAAACGGGCTATTGCACTCTATTTCATCTATTTTTACTTACCTGACACTTCTTGAAGCCGGAGTCGGAAAAGCCACAACTCAGGCGCTTTATAAGCCTCTTGGTGCCAAGGATTTTGATGGCATAAACAGTATTATGTCGGCGACGAATAAGTTTTACAAAAAGACCGGGTACATATATTCCGTTGTACTGTTTTTGTTTGCGCTGATTTATACAATTTTTATTGATACAACATTGTCGCATATTACGGTTTTTTCCGTTATCATAATAACCGGCGGTTCAAGTGTTTTGAAGTATTTTGTTCAAGGCAAATATACGGTTCTTATGGGTGCCGAGGGGAAGGAATATGTTCTTACAAATTATTCGACAGTCAATACAATTGTAACCTCGTTTTGTAAAATAGCACTTCTTGTTTTCGGCTTCGGTGTTGTAGAAATTCAGGGAATGTACCTTTTCTTTTCGGCAATTCAAATGCTGTTTGTTGTTTTCTATATAAAACGCAATTATAAGTGGCTGAATGTTAAAGTTAAGCCCGATTATGAAGCGATTTCGCAAAAAAACTTTGTTTTGCTTCATCAAATAACGGGAATGATTTTTAATAATACCGATATATTGCTTTTGACGGTAATGGCTGATCTTAAAACTGTAAGTGTCTATTCAATGTACACCACATTTTATACGGTTATAAAAAGCGTTTTAAACACGGTATCATTTTCTTATTCATATGCGTTAGGACAAATATTCCATTCCGATAAAGAGGAATTTAAAAGGCTACACGATGTTTACGAGCTTTACAATATGTCGCTTACGTTTGCGCTTATTTGCATTTTGAATATTTTCATTTTGCCGTTTATGAAGATATATACCGCGGATGTTACGGATATTAATTATGTGGATAAGTATATACCCGTGCTTTTTACCGCTGTGTATCTTCTTTCAAATGCAAGGGCATCTTCTGGCCTTGTAATAGATTTTGCGCAGCATTTTAAGGAAACGCGGTGGCGTGCAATATTGGAATCCGCTATTAATATTGTTGTGTCAATTGTCGGTATAAAGCTTTTCGGTATTTACGGTGCTTTAATAGGTACTGTTGCGGCTCTTATTTACAGGGCGAATGATATGATTATTTATGCTAACAGGCTTTTAAAAAGAAGTCCTTTTGTAACATATAAGAGATGGCTTGTAAACCTTGCTTTGTTTTTGGTTGTAACTGTTGTTTCGAAGCTTATTTTGCCGGAAATAACTTCGCTTTTTATACTGATTGTTTGGGCGGCGGTATATTGTGTCGTTATTGTGCCGTTATTTTTTGCGGTTGACTCGTTAAGCGAGATTAAAACGGCAAAGTATGCGTTTAAAATTGTGAAAAAATATATATTAAAAAAAGGAGAGGCATAAGTGGCAAATGAAAAAGGTGCTTTGAAAAGGTCCGAGAGCTTTGACTTGCTTCGCGTTATAGCAGCTGTTGCCGTTGTAATTATACATGTCGGTGCAATGCAGTGGCGAGCAATTGATATTAATTCATCGCAGTGGCTTATAATAACCGTTTGGAATATGCTGTGTAAATTTTCCGTTCCTGTATTTTTTATGGTTTCCGGTGCATTTCTTCTTGATGAATCACATAAAACGGATATTAAAACAATCTTGACTAAACGGCTTCCGAAAATTATTGCGGCTTTTGTTTTTTGGTCAAGTATTTATACCGCGGTAAATATTTTTCGTACGGATGATTTAAGAGCGAATATTAAATGGATTATAGTTGAATTTTTTACGGGCGAGTACCATATGTGGTTTCTTTTTGCAATAGCATGCCTTTACATTGTAACTCCTCTTTTAAAGGTGATTGCAAAAAACAGGGAGCTTTGCGGATATTATCTTGCATTATTTGCCCTTTTTCAGTTTGTTTTACCGTTTGTATCGGCTCTTCCGAAGGTTGGTGTATTTGTAATTGAGGCAACGGAAAAAGCGCAGCTTCAATTTGTAATGGGCTTTAGCGGCTATTATGTTTTGGGCTTTTACTTGAGAAGGTATCCTGTCAAAGGAAAGGCTAAGACGCTTTTATACGGTGCAGGCATTATCGGTGCAGCATATACCGTGGTGTCGGTTGTTGTTAAATCGAGAAACGGCGGTGCACCGGATGAAACATCGGCGGAATATTTAACATGGAATGTAGCGGTTATGTCGGCTGCGGTTTATACGTTTGTTTTGAGCGTGTTTGAAAAGCGTAATTTTAAAAAAAATGTCGGGGCTGTTATTTGTTCGTTTTCAAGCTACAGCTTCGGAATATATCTCGCACATCCTCTGTTTCTGTGGATATTTGAATGGATAGGCTTTGTTCCCACACTTTTTACACCCGTACTCAGTGTACCGGTAATCGCGCTTTGTGCTACGGCGCTTTCCTTCGCGCTTTCGTGGCTTTTGAGAAAAATCCCGAAAATCGGAAAAATGATTACATAAAGAGAGAGTTATATGGATATTGATGCAGTTGTTTTGTGGGTTGACGGCAGCGACCCCGATTGGTTAAGCGAAAAAGCAAAATATCAAGGCGTTGTGATTGACGACAGCAATTCCTCTAACCGTTATCGCGATTGGGGGCTTATGAAGTATTGGTTCAGATGCATTGAAGATTTTTTACCTTGGATTAGAACGGTGCATTTTGTAACCTGCGGCCATTTACCCGATTTTTTAAATACAAGCTCACCCAAGCTTCACATTGTAAAGCACAGCGACTTTATACCGGCGGAATACCTTCCGACCTTCAGCTCCCACGCAATAGAGGCGAACATTCACAGAATAGACGGTCTTTCGGAAAATTTTATTTATTTTAATGATGATACGTTTGTTTTGCGACATATGCCTCAAGAAGCTTTTTTTAAGGATGGGCTTCCGTGCACCTACGGCGGCGAAAGACCCATTGAGCTTACGGGAAGACTCGGGGCTTGGCAGCACGCCGCGGTAAACGACCTTGCCGTTATTAATGCGCATTTTAACAAAAAAGAGCAGGTTTCAAAAAACAGAAAAAAATATATTAACAAAGCCTACCGTACAAAGGATAATATAAGAACTCTCGGTATGGAGGTTTTATTCCCCGATCTTTTTGCCGGCTTTAAAAATCTCCACGCACCGGCGGCGTATCTTAAAAGCACCTTTGAGAGCGTTTGGAAGGCGGAGCCGGAGCTTATGAAAAGCACCTCGTCTCACCGCTTTAGGTCAAATGATGATGTGAACCAATGGGTTATGCTTTGGTGGCAGGTGGCTTCCGGTACATTTTCGCCGTATAATGTTGATAACATCACCTCGGCAATTCGCGAAACAACAATAGGCTCGCTTTGCGATATAATAGAACAGCAAAAAAATGATATGGTGTGTATTAACGACCCGGAGGATAAAGTGGATTTTGATCTGCTTTCAAAAAGGCTTAAAGATTCGTTTGAAAAAATATTACCCGAAAAAAGTGAATTTGAAAAATGAAAAAGAAAATTATTTTTGTTCATACGGCATTGTGGGTCGGCGGAATTGAAACATCTCTTGTATCTGTTTTAAATAAGCTGGATTATGATAAATACGATGTTACCTGTCTTATCCTTTCAAATCAAAGAGAACTCGAAGGTCGTATACCGAAAGAGTGTAAGCTTATTTTTGCCGATAGGGCTGTTGCCGTTTCTTTTAAAGAAAAATATAAGTATTCCAAGCTTTATTCGCTTTTTCAAAAGCCGCAAACCTCTTCTCGCTCGAGACTCTTAATTTGGCGGATTTTGCAATTTCTTTTGCGAGCGCCGGAGGAAAGACTTTTTGCAAAATATATAAAAGAAAATCTCGGCACGAATAAGTTCGATGTCGCGGTTCTTTTCAGCTCTGCAATATGCGGTGTTGCGGTTAAGTCACTTGCGTTTGACAAATGTGTTTGTTTTTACCATTACAGCGACTTGAGACGTGTTTACCATGACAGCTGCGGATATGACAAATGCGAAAAAATATTTGCCGTAAGTGAAAATATTACCGAGCGACTTAAGGCTTTTATGCCGAAATATAAGAATAAGCTTTTTCCGCTTCACAATCTTACAGATACTTTCGCAATACAAAAACGCTCCGAGGAGCTTCCCGAGGTTATTTTAGATAAAGAAAAAATCAAAATCGTTTCGTGTGCACGTCTTCACCGTGACAAGGGCTTTGATATTGCCGCGCAAGCGTGCAAGCTTTTGAACGAACGCGGTTGTGAATTTAATTGGTATATTATAGGAACCGGTCCCGAGAAAAAATCACTTTCCTTACTTGTAAGTGAAATGGGCTTGAATAATTTTATATTCCTGGGACAGCGTATAAATCCTCATTCGATTATTAAGCAGGCCGACTTTTTTGTGCAGTCGAGCAGAATCGAAGCCTTCGGACTTTCAATTACGGAAAGCTTTGTGCTCGGCTTGCCGGTTATTTCGACTGAAACCGATGGCGGCAAGGAGCTTGTGGAGGATGGAAAAACCGGCTTTTTAACGGATATTTCAGCTGTAGCAATTGCCGATGCCGCAGAAAAGCTTATTAAAAGCCCCGAGCTTCTTAAAGAGCTTTCAAATAATGTGAAAAAGCTCGATTTTGAAGCGGAAAACATACATATTATAAAAACTCTTTGCGAGGAGTTTGAGTGATTTATGACTCTTTTTATGAAAATTGTAATTGCCGTTTTGGCAGTGGCACTTGTTATGGTGGGCATTTCTGCAGGTGTGTGCTTTTCGGTAATTAATGTTACGGGCTACCGCGTGGAGCTTGAGGGTGTTGAATCTCATGTGAGGGCTGTGCTTTTAAGTGATGTCCATTCGCGCTCCTTTGGTAAGGACAACAGTCGTCTTATTAAAAAAATCGAAGCTCAAAATCCGGATATAATATTCGCAGACGGTGATTTTATAAGCCGAAACGCGAGTGATGGCGATGTTTCAAGGCTTTTGCTTCTGCTTTCAAGGCTTAAGGAGATTGCGCCGGTGTATTTTGCTCCCGGAAATCATGAGCAGGAGTATGAGGGTGCCGATGAGCTTTATGAAAAAATAGAGGCTGTGGGAATTCCCGTTTTAAACGACAGCTTTTTAGACGTTACCGTTGCCGGACAGACGCTTAGAATAGGCGGTACCTTGGGGCATGCGTTTAAATTCGGCAGAACCGAGGAGGAGTTTAAAGCCTCCGAGGTATATATATTTTTAACCGAATTTCAAAATACCGACCTTCCCACTGTGTGCCTTGCGCACACGCCCGATACATTTATTTTTAACGGCGCTTATAATTTGTGGGAGGTTGACCTTGTTCTTTCGGGGCATACTCACGGCGGACTTGTGCGCCTTCCGTTTGTAGGTGGAGTAATAGCTCCGATGCAAGGGTTTTTCCCTCAATTTGATAAGGGGTATTTTAAGCTCGGAGAAAATATTCAAATGATTATTTGCGCGGGGCTTGCCGGCTACGGCATATTACCCCGTATAAACAATTTACCCGAAATTTGTGTTATTGACATTACTTGATTAGGAAACTGCTATGCTTGATTATGTTCCGGAGCTTCTGCGCGCCTTTATAAACGGCGCAGTGCCGAAGCCTCCTTGTGAAAAAGTGAATACGGACGAGCTTTTTAGATTCGCTTATTACCAAAAGCTTCTGGGGATTTTTTCATATATGAGTAAGCGTGGAAGGCTTTTTGATGAAGTCGCCTCAAGAGAATTTGAAAAGGCTTATTATTCCGCCGTTTCGGAAAATATGCTTCGTATTGAAGCGTTTAAAAGGCTTTCCGAAAGACTTTCCGAAAACGGTATAGAGCATATGCCCGTAAAAGGGTATTATTTAAGAGAGTTGTACCCCGTTAAGGAGCTTAGAAGCTTTGGTGATATTGACTTTTTAATTCATTCGCGTGATCGAAAAAAGTGCGACTCCATTATGAAAAGCCTCGGTTATGAGCTGAAAAACAATTGGGAGCCGACCTACTCCTATTTGAAGGGCAATGAATATTACGAAATTCACACAAATTTGTTTGATGTGAACTTAAAGGGCAGAGCCGATATGGAGGAGTATTTTTCATCTGCTTGGAGCTTCGCCGAAAAAAGAGAGGGGCTTTGCTTTGAGCCTAATGTGGATTTTCATTTTATTTATGTCGTTTGTCACATAGCAAAGCATCTTTCCGGTGGCGGTGCGGGGATACGGATGTATCTTGATGTTGCGTTGTTTTTAAAGCAGCTTGACGGCGAGTTGTCATGGGATTATATTAAGACCGAATTTGAAAAGCTGGGACTTTACCGCTTTTTTACCGTTGTTATGAGCGCTGCAGAGTCTTGGTTCGGCGTGAAATCGTGCTGTGAATTCGAAAGGGTGGAGGAGGCGGAGCTTTCAAAGCTTCTTTACTATACGCTCGACGCCGATATTTACGGCTTTACACGGGACAATACGCTTGCGCGTCTTCATTCTCAAGAGCGCGAGTCGCGATTTATGCTCTTTCTGAAAATGCTTTTTCCGCCGAAGGGTGTGCTTATAAAGCGGTATACTTTTTTAAAATATTCCTCGTTGCTCTTGCCCGTGGCTTGGGTTGTTCGCTTTTTTAAAAATCTCGGGCGCTTGGGCGAACAGATCAAGTCGCTTAAACGCTTAAAGACAGTTGATGAGGCGAATCGCGAATCATACGAAGGCTTTATGGAGGGAATAGGACTTTAATTTGTGCAGTAATCGCGAAATTCATTGCTTTTTGAGAATTTTGAATTGAATTGCGTCGGTTTGTGTTGATTTTTTGCGCGTATTAATTTATAATTATATAGATTTTTACGTTTTTGCTAAAACGGAGGTTATGTTGTGAGAATTTTCAGAGTAGCGGTTTGCTTAATATTTGTAGCGGTTACCGTGCTTTTCGGTGTGCTTTACGCTAAAGACAGAATAACAGCGGATTCGTCATTTCCGGTAATAACGGTAGACAGTGAGCTTTCCGAGGTGAGCGTGAGGGTTACCGAGGAGGAGCTTCTTAAGGGCGTTACGGCATATGACGAAAAGGATAAGGATATTACAGATAAGATAATAGTCGAATCTGTTTCAAAATTTTCCGAAAAGGGCGTTTGCAAGGTTATTTATGCCGTTTGCGACAGCGATAATCACGTTGCAACCGCATCTAAAAAAATCAAATATACGGACTATACCTCACCGAAGTTTTATGTAACAAAAAGCCTTTGCTTTTCGGTTAATGAGACAATAAATCTTTCCGGTAAAATAGGCGCGAACGACTGTATCGACGGCGATGTTTCGTCTAACCTGATATTGACCTCGCAAAATATCACTCCGCGAGTTGCAGGCACATATTCTGTTGAGGCAACCGTCACGAACAGTCGCGGTGATACCTCGACTCTTGAAATTCCCGTCATTGTTGAGCATAAAAACAGTAATGCTCCGGAGATTGGGCTTAAAAGCTATATGGTTTATACCGATTTAAATAAAAAAATCGATCCGAAAAGCTATATCGCGTCTGTTACCGATAAAAACGGTAAGACGCTTGATGTCGATGCTACGGTTAAGTCGAATGTTAATTATTCAACCCCCGGTGTTTATACCGTTGATTTTTACGCAGAGGATGAGGACGGCAACGAAGGCCATAGCTTTATGGTTGTAGTTGTCGGCGGTGGTTATTATGAATAAGAACAAAATTATTTTAGAGTGGCACAGCCTTTTTAAGGACGTTGTTAAAAATATTTGGGTGATATTTCTTTGTCTGCTTATAGGTTTTTTCGGCGCTAAGGCAGCTAAGCTTCTTTTATATACTCCCGAATATACATCAAGTGCAACGCTTATTGTAAATACGGGTAACGGCTACACGGGCTATACCGCTTCAACCGAAATCGCCGAGATATATACAAATGTTTTTACAGACCCTTCAATGGAGGAAAAAGCGGCAAAATATCTTGAACGTGAGACAATCTCCGGGAGCATTTCGGCAAGGGTTAAGGAAAACACGAATTTTATAGATGTTTCGGTAACGGCTCAAAGTCCGTATGAAGCGTATATTCAGCTTAAAGCGGTTATTGCCTCGTACCCGGAAATATCCGCAAATGTTTTTGCGAATGCCTCGGTTAATGTGCTTAAAAATCCTTCAATGCCGTATTCTCCGTCAAACAGCTTTCCTCTTGAGCCTTCAAAGACGGCACTTGCTTGTGCGGCGATAGGTATTGTCGCTGTATTGTTTCTTTCGGTAACACGAGATACGGTGAAAAATGAAAAGATTTTCGATGAGCGCGTTGACTCAAAGCTTATAGGCAGAATACCTCATGAAAAAAAGCATCTCACTTTAAGAGATAGACTTAAGAAGAAGAAAAAGGCGCTTTTAATTTACAATAACGCCTTTGCAAGTCTTCGGTTTGTCGAGAGCTATCATAAAATAGCGGCAAAGCTCGAGTATATGAAACACAAAAGCGGCGACAGAGTGTTTGCCGTGACAAGCGTTGCCGAAAATGAGGGGAAATCCACTGCGGCATCGAATATTGCAATTTCTCTTGCGCAAAGAGGAAATCGCGTTGTGCTTTTTGATCTTGATGAAAAAAAGCCCGCTCTTTATAAGGTTTTTGATAAGCGTTACAACAAAAACTTTGAGCTTGGAGAGCTTCTTAGCGGTAATATAAGATTTAACGAATATAAGTTCAGACGCTACAAAAAGACCTCACTGTACCTTGCGCTTAACACGCACCCTTATCCGGAGTGTCGTGACGGTATTGAGGACGGAACGTTTTTGAGGCTTATCAATTCCGTAAAAAACAATGCTGATTTTATAATTATAGATACCGCTCCCATAACGGTAGATTCTACCGTAACGGATATTGTAAAATGCGTTGACAAGTCGATTCTTGTTGTAAGAAGTGACGTTGCATCGGTTGCGGCTGTTAACGATGCCGTTATAATGATAGAAAATGTTGGCGGAAGTGTTGCGGGATGCCTTCTTAATGATGTTTATCCTGATTTTTCACCGTTTGGAATGAAGGGTTTTGATGAGGGCGGAAGCTATTACGGCAGATATTACGGGCGCTACGGTCATTATGGCAGATACGGCAAATACGGAGCGTATGAAAAAAGTACGTTTTCCGGCGATGACGGTGAGCATTCTTCAAAAACGGTAAGCGAGGTGGAAGCAGATGAGTAATAGTGCACAGAATTCGGTGAAAAACGAAAGCAATATGAAGATGCAGCTTTACTTCGGTGATTTTTTCAAAAGCTTTAAAAGATTTTGGTGGACAATACTTGTTTTTGCGGTGCTTTTGGGCGGCTTTGCCGCTTTCAGACAATATACCTCGTATACACCCGTTTATAAATCTGCGGCAACCTTTACGGTAAATACACAAAAGTCAACGGCGGTAGGCGGTGTTTCGTCGTATTCGTTTTATTATGACAGCGCCACGGCTACACAGCTTGCCGATACGTTTCCGTATATTTTAAGTAGTAATCTTCTTCAGGATGCGATTTGCGAGGATTTGGGTGTAGGTGTTATGCCTGCAAGTCTTTCGGCATCCTCTGTTTCCGGCTCCAATATGTTTACAATAACAGCAAGGGGCAGGGACCCGGAGGCTACTTACAATACTCTTGTTTCCGCAATGGAAAATTACCCTTTCGTTGCAAAATATGTTGTGGGTAATATTGAGTTTGAAATAATTAAACCGCCGGTTCTTCCGACAGAGCCTTCAAATGTGCGGTTCAATAAGCTTGATATTCGCAAGTGGTGCGTAATAGGTGTAATGCTGGGTCTTTTGTGGATAGCTCTTTTTGCGGTTACACGCAGAACCGTAAGAAATAAGGATGATGTTAAGCGCGAGCTGAACTCTCAATTTTTAGGCTCTTTGCCGCGCGTTGCCTTTAAAAAGCATAAAATGCGCATAGATGAGTCTGTTCTTATAACAAACGAGAAGGTTCAAAGCGGCTTTTACGAGTCTGTGCGTGCCTTCAGAAACGTTTTTCTCAATTCGGTCGGCACGGATGATAAGGTTATTATGGTTACAAGCACAGCTCCCGCAGAGGGTAAAACCACTGTTGCGGTAAATTTGGCATTATCTCTTGCAAGTCGCGGAAAAAGGGTTCTTTTGACCGATGCCGACTTCAGAAACCCGAGTGTGGCGCCGCTTTTGCGCTTTGACCTCGAAGAGCTTGACTATTCCGAGGAGTGCGACACTTATAAAACGGCATATCTTGAAAAATATAAGCTTTATTATATGAGCATTACCGCGCGTGCCGATGAAAACAGTAAGTTTATTGACACAAAAACAGTTCGCGAAATTTTTGAAGGCGTGCGTGACAGCTACGATTTTATTATTGTGGATACACCGCCGTGTGGACTTGTTTCGGATGCCGTATTTATCTCGGAGGCGGCAGATGCGGCGATTTACGTTGTTTTACAGGATACCGTAAGAGCTTCTAAAATCAGAACAAGCCTTGACAGCATTCTTTCGTCGGATATTAAGCTACTCGGTTGTGTTATAAACGGTACTCAAAGCATGGGCGCTCACGGCTACGGCTACAGTTACGGTTACGGCTATGGGTACGGCTACGGTAAAAAAGGTAAAAAGGATTAAGCACGGGCTTTGGGAGGTGAAGCGTTGAGTAAGAATAAGGATTACAGGTCGCTTATAAAAAGTATGGCGACTGAGTGGAAGTGGCTTTTTAAGTATATTGTAAAATATCGCTTTACCATAATTGTGTATGTGATTTTGGGTATTGTTGCAACAGTTATGTCGCTCGGCGTTTCGATTGCTTCAAAATATCTTGTGGATGCCGTTGTTGAAAAATCGTCGGATACGATTTTGCGTTCGGCGGCAACGGCAATAGGACTTGTGCTGTTTCAATATGTTTTTCAGGCGCTTTCGTCGTGGATTACCGCTGTTGTGAGCAGCAAGGTTAATAATGATATTCGCCATGAGGTTTATTCGCGCATTCTTTGTGCCGGTTGGAGCGATATAGGCTCGTATCACTCCGGTGACCTTATAAATCGACTTGAGGGCGATGCCTCTGCGGTTTCGTCGGGTGTTATTTCGTTTATTCCAACGGCATTTACGCGCTCCGTTCAGTTTTTGGGCTCGCTTGTAATTGTTCTTTACTATGACAAAACAATGGCGCTTATAGCGCTTATGGGTGCGCCGTTTATGTTTTTTTCATCGCGAATTCTTGTTAAAACAATAAGAAAATACAATAAAAAAACCAGGGAGCTTAACGGCAAAATTCTTTCCTATTCGGAAGAATCCATGCAAAATATACAGATTATAAAAGCCTTTGACCTTACAAAGCAATATATAAACAATTTTAAGGCGATACTTGAAAATTACAGAAGCATTCGCCTTGAGTATGAAAAGTTCAGTATATGCATGACAATCGCACTTTCCTTAATAGGCGTTATTGTTTCTTATTCGTGCTACGGCTGGGGGATTTACCGTCTTTGGAAGGGCGCGATTTCTTACGGCACTATGACGCTTTTTATTCAAATTTCCGGAATTCTCACTTCCTCGTTTTCATCACTCGCTTCGTTAGCGCCAACAGCTGTTTCAATTGCAACCGCTGCCGGCAGAATTATGGAGGTAACGGACTTTAAGCCCGAGGAGGACAGCGACAGAGAGCAAGCACTTAAGGTGCTTTCCTCTTGCAAGGGCGGTAATTTGAGACTCGTTTTTGACGACGTTTCGTTTAAATATCCCAAGAGTGAAAACGCGGTTCTTAAAAATGTCTCGTTTGAGGTGCATTCGGGCGAAACGGTTGCTCTTGTAGGTCCCTCCGGTGAGGGTAAAACGACAGCTTTAAAGCTTATTTTGGGGCTTGTTACACCTACCGAGGGCGTGCTGTACTTGGAGTCTTTTTCGGGTGAGCGGGTTGATGTTTCGGATAGTACAAGAAGGTTTTGTTCATATGTTCCGCAAAGCGTAAATATTTTTTCCGGTACGGTTGAGGAAAACCTTAAAATGGTAAAGCCGGACGCCACGAGAGAAGAGCTTGAAACGGTGCTGAAGGCCGCAGATCTATTTGACTTTATAAGCTCGTGTGAAAACGGACTTAATACGGAAATAGGCGAGCGCGGCACAAACCTTTCACAGGGGCAGCTTCAACGTCTTGCAATTGCAAGGGCACTTTTGAGAGATTCTGAAATTCTTCTTCTTGATGAAATAACCTCGTCGCTTGACACCGACACCGAAAGCAGGGTGCTTGAGAATATTATGCGCGCCTTTCCGGATAGGATTTGTATTGTGACAACCCACCGCGAAAGCATGCTTAAATATTGCGATAAGGTGTTTAAGGTTACAGGAGAAGGACGGGTTGAGCGCGACTGAGGTCGCGTAAATGCAGAACAGCATCCCCACTGATGTGGACACAATGCAGGATGCAAAATTTTGAATCGCTTCGCGATTTGATTTTGTTCTCGCACCGTAAGGTGCGACATATAACGCATTAAAACAAATAAAATACCAACGCAATTTACGGGGAAATTATCCGTTTTTGCATTGGCATTTTTTGTTATTGAAATGTATTCTCGATTTCGCCTCGCGGCGATATGTTCGCGCGAGGCGCGAATGCGGGTGTTTAAAAATCGCCCCTACGGTGGGATGTAATTTGTGTATGCGTGATGGTGGGTTTGTTCGCGTTCCGCGAACGCGGGCGTTTAAAAAACGCCCCTACCGTGCATTACCCAAACGCCGTAGGCTTTATAAATCAAATCGCCGAACACGGTGATTTCCGAAATATTGCATTGTGTCCGCAATTGTGGGCACGCAGGCGTTATATTCGGGTTTACGAAAAAATTAATTAATAATACCTATTGACAAACGTGTTGTGATTTGGTATAATGCGTGACTGTAAAGTTAATTGTCTTTACAGAAACGTGTTCGGAGGTGATTTTGTGGCAAAGAATCTTGATGTTGTACTTCTTGTTGACTATTACGGCGAAATGCTTACCGACAATCAGCGTAAATTTTTGGACTACTACTATAATGACGATTTGTCGCTTTCAGAGATCGCCGAGAACGAGGGGATTTCACGGCAGGGTGTGCGCGATGCGATAAAGCGCGCCGAGGCTCAGCTTTTTGATATGGAAAAAAAGCTCGGCTTTGCAAAACGGGCTAAGCTCGTTAAGGACAGCCTTGCGGAGATTTCACAGTGTACGGACGTTATCAACAATTACAATATGAATGTTTCCCTTTCAAGAGAAATTAACGATGCCGTTGTTCAAATCAGATCGGCTATAGTTTCTCTGGACGAGAACTGAGGAGGTCTTCGTAATGGCATTTGAAGGTCTTTCAGACAAGCTTGAAGCTGCTTTTAAAAAGCTTAAAAGCAAGGGCAGCCTTACTGAGGCCGACGTAAGAGAGGCAATGCGTGAGGTTCGCCTGGCTCTTCTTGAGGCAGACGTAAACTACAAGGTTGCCAAGGACTTTACAAACAGTGTTACAGAGCGCGCCATAGGTGCCAAGGTTATGGAAAGCCTTACTCCGGCGCAAATGGTTATTAAAATAGTTAATGAGGAGCTTACCGCTTTAATGGGCGGCACGCAGTCAAGGCTCGCTTCCGCTTCACATCCGCCGACGGTTGTTATGATGTGCGGTCTTCAAGGCTCCGGTAAAACAACTCACAGCGCAAAAATTGCCTTGCGCTTAAAGGAGCAGGGGCACAGACCTCTTCTTGTTGCGTGCGATATTTACCGCCCCGCGGCTATTAAGCAGCTGCAGGTTGTGGGTGAGCAAATAGATGTTCCCGTTTTCGAAATGGGTCAGCAAAACCCCGTTACCATTGCAAAGGAAGCCATAAAGCTCGCCAAGGATCAAGGCTACGACTATGTTTTCCTTGATACCGCCGGCAGACTTCATATAGATTCCGAGCTTATGCAAGAGCTTAAAAACATTAAAGCCGAGGTTAAGCCTCACGAGATTCTTCTTGTTATAGACTCAATGCTCGGTCAGGATGCGGTAACGGTTGCTTCCGCTTTTGATGAAGCTCTCGGTATAGACGGTCTTGTTCTTACAAAGCTTGACGGTGATACGCGCGGCGGTGCCGCACTTTCGGCAAGAGCCGTTACGGGTAAGCCCATTAAATTTGTCGGTGTAGGTGAAAAGCTCAAGGATCTTGATGTTTTTCATCCCGACAGAATGGCAAGCCGAATTCTCGGTATGGGCGATATGCTTTCGCTTATTGAAAAAGCGGAAAATACACTTAACGAGAAAAAGGCAGAGGAGCTTGAAAAAAAGCTTCGCTCAAATAAGCTTGATCTCAACGATATGCTTATGCAGTTTGAAGAGATGAAAAAAATGGGTCCTATGAAGGATATTCTTTCGATGATACCGGGTCTCGGTAAAAAAATAAAGGATACCGACATTGATGACCGTCAAATTGATTATACCATGGCGATTATCCGTTCAATGACACTTAAGGAACGCGAAAATCCCGATATAATCAATCCCTCGAGAAAGCGCCGTATAGCCGCAGGCTGCGGAATGCAGGTTGAGGATGTCAACAGGCTTTTAAATCAATATCGCCAAATGCAAAAGCTTTACAAGCAGTTAAACGGAAAATCATCTAAAAAGATGATGAAGCGTATGCAGCGAATGGGTGGTATGCCCGGTATGAACGGCATGGGCGGTATGGGGAATTTTCCAATGTAAGCAAACACGAAAAACGTGATTGTATATAATTTTTGTTATTATTTTTTCGGAGGTAATTTAAAATGGCAGTAAAAATTCGTCTTCGCCGTATGGGCGCAAAGAAGGCACCTTTTTATCGTGTAGTTGTTGCCGACTCACGTTATCCGCGTGACGGCAGATTTATCGAAGAGGTTGGTTATTATAATCCTCTCACAACTCCCGCTGAGATTAAGCTCGACGAGGAAAAGGTTCAAAAGTGGATTGAGAACGGCGCACAGCCTACCGACACTGTTCGTGCTATTCTTAAAAAGCAGAACATCATTAAATAATCAGGGTGGTAAGTTTGAAGGAATTGCTTGAATCACTCGCAAAGGGCCTTGTTGAACAGCCCGATGCCGTTGAGGTTACCGCCGAAGAGCCTACCGCGGACGGTGTTACGGTATATCATCTTCACGTGGCGCCCGATGATATGGGCAGGGTAATCGGAAAGCAAGGCAGAATTGCCAAGGCTATACGCACGGTTATGCGTGCTGCCGCTATTCGCAAGGATGTCAGAATTCAGGTTGAAATTGACTGAGTAACGGCTACCGAGTGTTATTTGTGATTAAAAAATGTGCCCTCCGGTCGTTTTTCGGTCGGAGGGTTTAACATTAGCGGTGATTATATGATAAAACCATATCTTGAATTGGGGCAAATTGTTTCCACGCACGGTATCAAAGGCGAGATAAGGCTTAATCCGTGGTGTGATACGCCTGAATTTACAAAAAAATTTAAAACGCTCTATTTTGACTGCGACGGAAAAATGCCCGTTGCGGTTACCTCGGCGCGCCCTCACGGAAATGTTTCGATAATGAAGCTTTGCGGTGTTGACAGCGTGGAGGCGGCTGCCGCGCTTCGCGGGAAAATGCTTTACTTTAAAAGAGCAGATGCGCACCTTGAAAAGGGTACGTGGTTTATAAGCGAGCTTTTGGATTGCACGGTGACGGATTTTGATAATCGCGGTACCGTTTACGGCATAATTACGGATGTTTCCTCAACGGGCGCAAACGATGTTTGGTATATTAAAACGCCGAGCGGCGAAGAGGTGCTTATTCCGGCAATTAAAGAGGTTGTAAGGGAATGCGACGTTGAAAACGGAGTTGTTTACATAACACCTTTAAGGGGGCTTTTTGACGATGAGAATTGATATTTTAACGCTTTTTCCGGAGATGTGCGAGGCGGTAATGGGCGAAAGCGTAATAGGCAGAGCACGCAAAAAAAATCTTGTTGAAATTAATTTTCATCAAATAAGAGAATTTGCCGTAAATAAGCATAATCAGGTGGACGACACGCCCTACGGCGGCGGTGAGGGAATGCTTATGATGGCACAGCCGATTTACGATACGTATATGAAGGTTGTGGGCGAAACGGGAAAAAAGCCGCACCTTATTTATATGTCGCCGTGCGGAAAAACTCTTACCCAGGAGCGTGTTAAAGAACTTTCCGAATATGAAAATATGGCAATTTTGTGCGGAAGGTACGAGGGTGTTGACCAACGCGTGCTTGACGAAATCGTAGATGAAGAAATATCAATAGGCGATTATGTTGTAACGGGCGGCGAAATGCCGGCTATGATTTTGGCCGATGCCGTTGCAAGAATGCTTCCCGGGGTGCTTTCAAGCCCCGAGGGCTTTAAGGGCGAGAGTCATTATTCGTCACTTCTTGAATATCCGCAATATACAAAGCCCGTTTCGTGGCACGAAAAAGACGTTCCCGAGGTGCTTTATTCGGGACATCATGAAAACATAAGAAAATGGCAAAGAAAAGAGTCGTTGAAAAAAACTCTTCTTTTGCGCCCGGAGCTTTTGGAAAATGCCGAGCTTACAAAGGAAGATATGAAATTTTTAACGGAAATCAGAGAAGAGCTTGAAAAAAACAACAAAGAATAACATAAAACGCGGTTTTATTGTTTATTTTGAATATTAACATCGAAAAAAAGTGTGAATAGTGCACAAATCACGCCTTTGAAAATCGGCAGAGGTTAGTGTTTCGTATGAATTATTTAAAGGTTGTCCTTTTTTCGTTGACTTAAAAATTTTTTTTGATATAATATATTAGGTTTGAATTTGAGAATGTATGGCTTGCGAAATTTGTCGCAGTGCCGAACCGACTATATTAATTATCAAATATTTTACGTGGGAGACAGTGCTATGTTCGTTAAAGATGTAACAGTTCAAAATCAGGTTGGGCTTCATGCCCGTCCCGCAACCTTCTTCATTCAAAAGGCAAATGAGTTTAAGTCCTCAATTTGGCTTGAAAAGGATGAAAGACGCGTTAACGCAAAAAGCCTTCTCGGTGTTCTTTCCCTCGGAATAATGGGCGGCACCGACATTCGCATTATTGCCGGCGGCGTTGATGAGGAGCAGGCTGTAACGGCTCTCGTTGAGCTTGTTGACAGCGGCTTTGCCGAGTAATTATTTTTACATGCTTCAAACGGCAGGGAAACTCTCCTTGCCGTTTTGTGCGTTAAGGAGGTGTTTTTTTGGACAGTCGTTTAAGAAGGCTTAAGGATAAGGCAAACAAGCTTCCGCTTACGCCGGGTGTGTATATTATGAAAAACAGCTCCGGTGATATTATTTATATAGGCAAGGCAAAGGCTCTTAAAAATCGCGTAAGTCAATATTTCGGCTCTCAGGAAAAGCACCTGCCGAAGGTTAAAAAAATGGTTGAAAATGTTGAGAATTTTGACTATATTTTAACCGACAGTGAGTATGAGGCACTTGTTTTGGAGTGTAGTCTTATAAAGCAAAATATGCCAAAGTATAACATTCTTTTAAAGGATGATAAAGGCTACAGCTATATTAAGGTTACAGGCGGCGAGTGGCGAAACATTTATCCCGCGCTTCAAATTGCAGACGACGGAGCGGAATATATAGGTCCGTTTACTCAGGGCTACTCCGTAACAAAGGCGGTGGAGGAGGCTAAAAAAATATACAAGCTTCCCACGTGCTCAAAGTCTTTTCCGAGGGATATCGGAAAAGAGCGCCCATGCCTTAACAGTCATATAGGTATTTGCTGTGCGCCCTGCTCCGGAAAACTTTCAAAGGAAGAGTACGAAAAAAATGTTGACGCTGCGTTGCAGTTTTTAAAGAACGGAAGTCGTAATACAACGGAGCGCTTAAAGAAAGAGATGGAGGCAGCTGCCGAAAATCTCGAGTTTGAAAAAGCGGCACGTATTCGCGATATTATAAAAAGCATTGAAAAAACAGTGAACCGTCAAAAGGTTGTTTTTGCAACCTACAAGGAGCAGGATGTTTTTGCGTTAAGTGCGCTCGAGGGTAGGGCTTGCCTTGCGGTGCTCAGGTTTTTTGATAACAGGCTTTCGGATACGGAGCATTTTATTTTGGATGTTACGGACAGCGCAGAAAGTATGTTATCGGAGCTTATTTCCTCATACTATTCAATGAATCGCTCGGTTCCGCCGCGAATAGAGGTTGAATATGAGCCGGAGGAAAGAGATAGCCTTGAAAAATGGCTTTCACAAAAGCGCGGCTCGGGCGTAAATATCGTTGTTCCGCAAAAGGGTGAGCAACAGCGCCTTGTTAAAATGTGTAAAAGCAACGCAACGCAAAAGTTGTGTGAAAATACACTCGGCAGCGCAAAGGAGCGTTCTGCGCTCGAGGAGCTTTCGGCAATGCTCGGGCTTGAAAGCGTTCCGCGTTATATAGAAAGCTATGATATTTCGCATACGGCAGGCAGTGATAATGTAGCCGGAATGGTTGTTTTTTATGACGGCAAGCCTTTGAAAAAAGCGTATAAGCGGTTTATGATAAAGGGCTTTTCCGGTCAGGATGACTATGCCTCTATGCAGGAGGTTCTTGACAGGCGTTTCGGAGAATATGAAAAAGCTCGTGAAAACGGCGACGAGGACGGCTTTGGCAGACTGCCCGACCTTATTCTTCTTGACGGTGGCAAGGGGCAGGTAAATGCTGTTTTGCCGATTATGAAAAAGCATGGGCTTTTTGTTCCCGTTTTCGGAATGGTTAAGGATAATAAGCACCGCACGGCGGCAATTTCAACAGGTGGCGGGAGAGTTGAATTTAACTCAAAGCGTAAGGCATTTTCGCTTGTTACTTCCATTCAGGATGAGGTTCACCGCTTCGCCGTAACATATCACAGAAAAAAGCATACGAAAAAAGCCGTTACCTCGGCACTTACCGAGATTAACGGTATTGGTGAAAAGCGTGCAAAGGCGCTTTTGATGAGGTTTTCCACAATTGAAAATATAGCCAAGGCAAGCGAAGCCGAAATAGCCGAGGTTAAGGGTATTACAGCTGCCGCGGCACATGAAATTTTTAAGGCATTTCACGGCGAATAGTATTTTTCACGGGAAATATTCAATAAAATTAATATGTAATTCAAAAAAACTTGACAAAACGTATTGTTTAATGTAATAATATTATGATATAAGGTTTCGGAGGAGTGCAAATGCGCGTTATAACAGGCTCGAAAAGAGGCAGACGCCTGAAAACTCTTGAGGGTGTTGACGTAAGACCCACCACCGACAAGGTCAAGGAGTCGATTTTTAATATAATTCAATTTGATATTGAAGGAAGAAAAGTGCTCGATTTGTTTGCGGGCTCCGGTCAGCTCGGCATTGAGGCGCTTTCACGCGGGGCTTCTTTTTGTACGTTCGTTGACAGCTCACGCGCATCCTTAGGCGTTACCTCGGAAAATATTAAGAGTGTGGGCTTTGATAAAGAGTCGAAGACGGTGCTTTCCGATGCACTTTCGTTTCTTGACAGAGATCTAAACAGGTATGACCTTGCGTTTCTTGACCCGCCTTATAAAGCAGGACTTATGAACGAGACACTTTTGAGGCTTTTGCCGCATATGAATGAAGGCGCAACGGTTGTTTGCGAAACCGCTGCAGAGGAGGAGCTTCCCGAGAGTATGGGCGAGTTTTCCTCAAGGTCATACAAATACGGTAAAATTAAGCTCACCGTTTACAGAAATTAAGGTGTTGTTATGGGAAAAACCGTTATTTGCCCCGGTAGCTTTGATCCGCTTACAATAGGGCATCTTGATATAATAAAAAGAACCTCTAAGCTGTTTGACAATGTGATAGTCGTTGTTATGAGAAATTATAACAAAGACAGCGGTTCGTTTACGGTTGAAGAGAGAGTTGACTTTATTAAACGCTGTACGGCGGATATTCCGAATGTAACGGTTGAAAGTCATCTCGGGCTTTTGGCGGATTACGCCAAGGAAAAGGGCGCTTGCGCCGTTGTTAAGGGACTTAGAGCTATTTCCGACTACGATGATGAATTTCGTCAGGCGCTCACAAATCAAAAGCTCAATCCGGAGCTTGAAACAATTTTTATGGTTACAAGTGCGGAGCATATGTTTTTAAGTTCCAGCGTTGTAAAGCAGGTTTGCGCCTTGGGCGGTGACGTTTCAAACTTTGTACCGGAGGAAATTCGCGATGATATAATCGCGAGACTTAGGCGATAAATTAAAATCAACAAATAAATTGACTGTCTGAAAGGATTGAATAATTATGAGTATTGACACATTGCTCAGAGATATGGATACCGTGCTTGATGAAGGAAAAACCGTTCCCTTTTCAAACAAGCTTATGGTTGATGTTGAGGAGCTTAAAAGGCTTATTGAGGATATAAGACTTAATATGCCTCAGGAAATTACTCAGGCTAAAAAAATCGCCGCCGAAAGACGCGATATTCTCAATGCCGCCGATGCCGAGGCGGAGGAAATTCTCGAAAAAGCAAGGCAAAAGGCAGACCTCATGGTTGAAGAGCACCAAATTACAAAAGAAGCACGTGAAGCTGCAAGAGGTATTATGCAGCAGGCTAAAAATGAGTCGGAGCTTCTTATTGACAACTCTAAGGAGCGCGCTCGCGATATTATGGATAAAGCCGAAAAATGGTCGGGCGATATGCGCAGAAACGCAAGTAATTATGTTGAGTCTATTATAAGGGAAACCGATGAAACTCTTACAAAGAGCGTTAATGATATAAGACAGTTAAGACAAAGCGTAAGAGATGCACTCGGTCATACTTCGGACTCAAGACCTGATTTTGACTGATAGGGATATATGGAAAAGGAAAAGCTTTGTTTACGCTGTATGCGTAAAATAGGTGATAATACAGTTTGTCCTTATTGCAAAAACGAGAAAACACAGCCGCAGGAACCGCCGTTTTTACCGCTTAAAACGGTTGTGGGCGGAAAGTACCTTATAGGCAAAATGGTAAGCTCGAATGCGGAAGGGTCTACATATTATGCTTTTGATTTAACCCTAAAGCGCCCTGTTACGCTGCGTGAATTTTATCCCAAGGAGCTTGTTTCACGCGGTGAGGATAATTATTGCCTCGTAAATGTCGGTAAGGCATCTGCTTTTATTGACGAGAAAAGCGATTTTTTAAAGCTTTGGAGGACACTTTGCGAGGTTAAGGGCTACAGCGCGCTTTCCGAGATTTATGAGGTTTTTGAGGATCTCGGTACGGCGTATGCCGTATATGAATATCTCGGAGAGGCGAAAACTCTCAGAGAATACCTTCTTGAGACAGAGCAGGGCTTTGTTTCGTGGGAGGAGGCGCGTGTTCTTTTAATGCCTGTGCTTTCGGGGCTTGAGGCAGTTCACGAGGCCGGGATTATTCACAGAGGAATTTCTCCGGAGACACTTGCCGTTTGCCCCGACGGCAGAGTTAAGCTTACAGGCTTTTGCGTGGAGGATTTGAGAAACGAAAAAAGCCGACTTGAGGCAGAGCTTTTTGACGGCTACGCCGCTGTTGAGCAATACGGCTTTGAGGGCGAGCAAGGTCCGTTTACGGATGTTTATGCATTTGCTGCCGTGCTTTACCGGACGCTTATAGGCAGCACGCCCATGAGCGCCGCGCAAAGAATCGCAAACGACAAGCTTATGATACCGGCAAAATTTGCGGAGCAGCTTCCGGCGTATGTTATCAATGCGCTTGTAAACGCTCTTCAGATTTTACCGCCGGACAGAACAAGAGATGTTGATTCCTTAAGAGCCGAGCTTTCGGCATCACCTTCCGTAATGGAGGCCTCAAATGCGCATGGCGATATTTCTGAGAACACGTATCCTGCGCCGAATCCCAATCCCGCACCGCCGCCTATGAAACGCAACGATGATGAGGAGGATACACACGAGGAAGAACTTAACGAAGAAATTCCCGATTCGGCAAAGCTTAAAAAGAGCACGCTTATAGCCTTCGGAGTGAGCATCGCGGTGTGTCTTGCGGTTCTTCTTGCAGTTGTTATTATACTCAAAAAGCCGGCTGTCGATCCCGGCGATACAACGACGGACTCCTCTGTTGCCGAAACAGAGGATGGAGATACCGTTATAACCACCGGTGACAAATCGGAGGTTATAAGCGTTTCGCTTCCTTCGTTTAAGGGAGAAAAGCTTGAGGATATCAAAAACAACGAAACGTATAAGAGTGTTCTTAATTTTGAAACCGATTACGTTGACAGCGATGAGGAAAGAGGGATGATTATTTCTCAGAGCTTGCCTAAGGGGACGAATGTTACGTCCATTAACAAGCGCACAATAAAGCTTACCGTCAGCGACGGCAGAAGCGTACCCTCGGTTGAAAATATGAAGGTGGAGGATGCCGTAAAGGCTCTTAAGGCTGCGGGCTTTAAGAGCGTTGAAACGCAAAGCGGCAAAATAGCTTCGTCGCAGAGCGAGTCAAGCCTCGTTTACAGCGTCGTTTACCTTGATTCTCAAAGCAACGATTGGGCGGGAATTCCCGGTGATAGACGTCTTTCGGTAAAAAATAAGATAATTTTGTATTTTTACGGTGAATACACTCCGGAAACAGAGGAGCAGACAATCGCCGAGAATACGGAAAACGGCGACAACGCATCCGAAGAGTCTACCGATTCGGGCGCGGAATCCACAACTTCTTTTGGAAATGTTGAAAATAATTAAAAAAACACTTGACAACGCGGAGTAAATCTGTTATGATACTTTGGCAATGAAGCAGAACCTCCGTTCTCACCAAACGAGTGTATTGTTTGGTTAACAGTCGACTGAAGCTCCTTTCGGAGTAATTGTGTTTTTAATCGGCGTGGGCGGAGTTTCGCCCACGCTTTTATATTTTTTCGGAGGTGCTTAAGTATCAGCAGCAAGGAAACTCAGATCAACGAAGAGATCAGAGATAAAGAAGTAAGAGTTATTTCCGCAGACGGCGAGCAGCTCGGCATTATGTCCGCGGCAGATGCGCTTAAAATAGCGGAGAAAAGAAATCTGGACCTCGTTAAAATCGCCCCCAATGCAAAGCCGCCTGTTTGCAAGGTTATGGATTATAACAAGTACCGCTTTGAACAGGCAAAGCGCGCAAAAGAGGCAAAGAAAAACCAAAAGGTTATGGAAATCAAAGAGGTTCGCTTATCTTTGAATATTGACACGGGTGACTTTAACACAAAAGCCAACCACGCCAATCGCTTCCTTTCGGACGGCAATAAGGTTAAGGTGTCAATTCGTTTCAGAGGCAGAGAAATGGCACATACCGAAAACGGTAATGTTATTATGGCACGCTTTGCAGAGGCTTGCTCCGAAAAGGGCAACATTGAAAAGCCCGCAAAGCTCGAAGGTCGACAGATGCTTATGTTTCTTGCACCTAAGCCTGCAAAATAATATTTTCGCACAGTAAAAGTGTTGTAAATTCAAGGAGGAAATATCATGCCTAAGATCAAAACTCATTCAGGCGCTAAAAAGCGTTTCAAAATGTCGAAAAACGGCAAGCCTATTCGTGGCCATGCTTACAAGTCACACATCCTTACCAAAAAGACAACAAAGCGCAAGAGAAATCTTCGTAAAACCAATGTAGCGGATGTTACCAATCAGAAGCAGATTAAGCGCTTAATCCCCTACAAATAAGATATTCAAACGGAGGTAACTTACAATGGCTCGTATTAAAGGTGCGACAATGACTCGCAAAAGAAGAAATAAAGTTCTTAAGCTTGCAAAGGGCTATTACGGCTCAAAGAGCAAGCTCTTCAAAACAGCTAAACAGGCTGTTATGAAAAGCGGTAATTACGCTTATATCGGCAGAAAGCAGAAAAAGAGAGATTTCCGTCGCCTTTGGATAACAAGAATATCCGCAGCTTGCAAGATGAACGGTGTTAATTATTCAACCTTCATCAACGGTCTTAAAAAAGCAAACATTGAGCTTAACAGAAAAATGCTTTCCGAAATTGCAATTTCGGATCCCGCAGCATTTACCGCTCTTGTTGAAAAGGCTAAAGCAGCTCTTTAATTTATTGCTGATTGCGCTCGGTCAGAGTATTGACCGGGCGCATAGGTTTATTATTTTAATGTCGCGGAGGAAGCAATGGAGCGGATTACGAGCAGAAATAACGAGAAAATAAAATATGCCGCAAAGCTCAGAGAGTCCGGGAAATTTCGCCGCGAAAACGGCGAGTTTTTTGCAGAGGGCGCCCGCCTTTGCGCAGATGCCGCACAAAGCGGCGTTGAGATAAGTACGCTTTTTGTTACGGAAGAGGCGCTTTTAAAATACGGCGATTATACAGACAAAATTATCGCCGTTTGTAAAAATTCATATATCGTTTCAAATGAGGCGGCACAAAAGCTTTGCGATACAAAAAATTCGCAGGGTGTATTTTGCGTTTGCAAAATGCTTGACAAAAATTCAAATATAGGTAAAATAAAATATAATGGGAAATATATAATACTCGAAGAGATTTCAAATCCTTCGAATTTCGGCGCAATTTGCAGAACCGCAGAGGCAATAGGTCTTGACGGGGTTATTGTCGGCGGCGGTTGTGATATATATAACCCAAAGGCTCAAAGAGCCGCAATGGGCTCGCTTTTCAGGCTTAACGTTTTTGTTTGCGAGAAGCTTTCGGAGCTTGTTGAGTCAATGAAAAACGGCGGTATGAAAATTTATTCGGCTGTTCCGGACAGCAATGCGCTTTCCGTTACAGCCGCGGATATGACGGGCGGCGTTGCCGTTATAATAGGCAATGAGGGCGACGGTATTAAAGAAAGCACAAAAAGTACTTCAACGGCACTTATTACCGTTCCAATGAAGGGCAGAGCCGAGTCCTTTAACGCATCTGCCGCCGCTTCTATAGTTATGTGGGAGATGATGAGGTGAAAAGCTGTCCTCCCGAATATTGGATATGGCTTCAGACGGCTTTGGGCGTGGGTGCCAAAACAGATGAGCTTATAGCTTATTTTGAAAACCCCGAAAAGATGTATAACGCCGGCTCTCCGGAGTGGCGTATGAGCGGTCTTTTAACGCCTCGAAAAATCGAAAAGCTTAAAAGCGTTTCGCCGTCTCAAACAAAACCGATTTTTGATGAGTGCAGAAGGCGCGGTTATAAGATTATCACGTATGACGACGGGGCTTTTCCCGAGCGTCTTAAAAGGCTTTGTGATATTCCGCTTGTACTTTATACGCTCGGCGACTTTACGGCGATTAACGATACTGTTTCAATTGCCATGGTCGGAACGCGAAATGCCAGCAGCTACGGAATAGAAACTGCGCAGCGCCTTTCGTATTCACTTGCAAAGGCAGGCGTTACCGTTGTAAGCGGCGGTGCACTCGGAATCGACAGTGAGGCACACGCCGGTGCGATGCTCGCAAACGGCAGGACGGTTGCGGTTCTCGGATGCGGACTTTCAGTAAACTATCTTATGGAAAATGCTTCATTAAGAAGAGCAGTTACGCGCCACGGCTGTCTTGTAACGGAGCATGCTCCGTTTTCACCGGCATCAAAAGTAAGCTTTCCCATAAGAAACAGACTCATTTCGGGTCTTACACTCGGTACGGTTGTTGTTGAGGCAGGCAAAAAAAGCGGTTCATTAATAACCGCCGATAAGGCGCTTGAGCAGGGTAAGGACCTTTTTGCGGTTCCGGGAGACATCGTGCGCTCCTCGTTTGACGGTACAAATCATCTTATTTCACAGGGAGCAAAGCCGATTTTTTCGGCGCTTGATATTTTAAGTGAGTACGAATATTCCTACGGTGAGCTTATTGATTTTTCAAGCTGTGCCGAGAAAATAACGGATATTGAGTATGTGGATTACAGGCATTCAAAGTCAAAAAAATCAGCCGCAGACTCTAAAGTCGCATCGCCCTCGGGTGTAAACAACTTAAGCCGCGAAGAGGGTAAGGCTTCGCTAAAGAACGCTAAGTCGAAGAACGAAAAACGGTTGAGAGGTACAAAAGCGGAAGATGACGGCGAAGGTAAAGAGAGCTTGAATAAGGAAAACGAAGAAAAAGGTGCTTTGGTAAAAAATACGGCAAATACGGTGGTAAAAAGCATCGAAAATACGCAAGAAGAGAAGCTGCCGATTGTAAGAGCAATTAACGACGAATGTTTTGACGGCGTTTCAAAGGAAGCAAAAAGAATCTATGTGCTTTTGCTTGACGGCGGTCTTCATATTGACGATATTGCGGAAAAAACGCATCTGCCTATGAAAGCGGTGCTTGCGGCTCTTACGGAGCTTGAGCTTGAGGGCTTGGCAGAGCAAATCACGGGAAAAAAGTATATTATAATTTGATTTTAATCGGAGGGAACAAGGTGTCAAAGCTTGTTATAGTAGAGTCGCCTGCAAAGGCGAAAACAATTAAGAAATATTTGGGCAAGGATTACGACGTTACGGCTTCAATGGGTCATATAAGAGACCTTCCCGCGGCGAAGCTCAGCGTAGACGTTAAAAATGATTTTGCCCCTAAATATACAGTTATAAAAGGCAAGGAAAAGCTTGTTAAGGAGCTTAAGGAAAAGGTTAAAACGGCAGATACCGTTTATCTTGCGACCGACCCGGACCGTGAGGGTGAAGCGATTTCGTGGCATCTCGCAACGGTTTTGGGACTTGACCTTGAAGAGAAAAACAGAGTTAAGTTTAACGAGATTAATGAAAAAAGCGTTAAAAACGGAATCGCCAACCCCGAAAAGGTGGACAAGGGTCTTGTTGATGCACAGCAGGCGAGAAGAATTCTCGACAGACTTGTGGGCTACAGATTAAGCCCGTTTATTTCGCAAAAAATAAGGCGCGGTCTTTCTGCCGGGCGTGTTCAAAGCGTAGCGGTGCGTCTTATTGTTGACCGTGAAAAAGAAATTGATGCGTTTAATCCCGAGGAATATTGGTCTGTGGATGCAAAATTTGTTGCAAACAGAAGAAGCTTTAAGGCTTCACTTACGGCAGACGAAAACGGTAAGGTGAAAATTGTCGATAAGGCAGGAGCGGATGCGTATCTTACGCGCCTTGACGGAGCCTCCTTTGTGGTGGATTCCGTAAAAAAAGGTACAAGAAAAAAACAGCCGGCACCGCCGTTTATTACCTCTTCAATGCAGCAGGAGGCTTCAAGAAGACTTAACTTTCAGGCTCAGCGTACAATGAAAATAGCTCAGGAGCTTTATGAAGGTGTTGATATTGAAAAGCTCGGCACAACGGGTCTTATAACGTATATGAGAACAGACTCTCTTCGTATTTCCGAGGAGGCTCGTGCGGCGGCAAATCTTTTTATTGCCTCCGCGTACGGCGAAAAATATCTTCCCGAAAAGCCGCGTTACTTTAAAACACGCGCCGGCGCTCAGGACGGCCACGAGGCAATTCGCCCGGCTAATGTTTCTCTTACACCGTCTATGATAAAGTCGAGCCTTACAACCGACCAATATAAGCTTTACAATCTTATTTGGTGCAGATATGTTGCAAGTCTTATGGCGGCGTGTGTTCAGGATACCGTAAAGGTTGAGGTTAAATCTCAAAAAGAAGGCATTGACGGCTTTCTTATATTCTCCGCGAGCGGCTATACGGTTAAATTTGAAGGCTTTACGGCACTTTACGAGGAAACTGCCGCAGAGGGCGACGAAGGTGAAAACTCTTTTCCGGAGCTTAAGGCGGGTGACAGCGTAAAGGTTAAGGAAATGCTCGGAAATCAGCATTTTACTCAGCCGCCGGCACATTTTACGGAGGCATCGCTTATTAAAACGCTTGAAGAGACCGGTGTCGGAAGACCGAGTACTTACGCTTCTATAGTAAGCACTATTATAAAAAGAGAATATGTTAAAAGAGAGGGTAAGCTTTTAAAGGCAACGGAGCTGGGCTGTGCCACAACGGAGCTTTTGAAGGAGCGCTTCCCGAAAATAGTAAATACAAAATTTACCGCATCCATGGAAACGAAGCTTGATGATATTGACAGCGGAAAATGCAATTACGTTGAAATGCTTCACGAGTTCTACGATGAATTTGAAGAGACTCTTTCAAAGGCGAAGGATGAAATGCAGGGTCAGAAAATTCAGCTTCAAGAGGATGTTACGGATATTAAGTGTGAGAAGTGCGGCAGAAATATGATTATAAAAACAGGCAGATTCGGCAAGTTTTTGGCGTGTCCCGGCTACCCCGATTGCAAGTCGACAAAGCCGTATGTTGAAGAAACCGATGCAAAGTGCCCCATTTGCGGAAACACAGTTATAAGTAAAAAGTCCAAAAAAGGCTATACCTTTTACGGCTGCTCCGGCTATCCGGATTGTAACTTTATGACTTGGGATAAGCCTACAAGCTCAAAATGCCCCAATTGCGGAAAATCGCTTTTCAAGGGTAAGGGCGGAATGCTTAACTGCCTTGATGAAAAGTGCGGCTATTCTGCAAAGGCGCCGCGCAAAAACGCAAAAAAGACACAGGAAGAGTGATTATGCAGAAAAAGGCTACGGTAATAGGCGGCGGACTTGCGGGTGTTGAGGCAGCAAGTCAGCTTGCGAGGCACGGTATAAGCGTTACGCTTTATGAGATGAAGCCGCGAAGCTTTTCGCCGGCACATAAAACGGAAATGCTTGCGGAGCTTGTGTGTTCAAATTCTCTTAAAGCGGAAAGGCTCGGCTCTGCTGCTGGGCTTTTAAAGGAGGAAATGCGCCGATTCGGCTCTGTTTGCCTTGAGGCCGCAGATGCATCAAGAGTTCCGGCGGGCGGCGCACTCGCTGTTGACCGCGACATTTTTTCAAGATATGTAACCGATAAGGTTGCGAAAAATGAAAATATAACACTCGTAAGAGAAGAGGTTAAAAAAATACCGCTTGATACGGACGGCGTTGTTATTGTTGCCGCAGGTCCGCTTGCCTCTCCGGAGCTTTCCGAGGATATTTCGCGCATTTGCGGTAAAAAATCGCTTTCCTTTTACGATGCCGCCGCACCTATTGTTACGGCGGAAAGCATTGATATGAGCGAGGCATTTTTACAGTCGCGCTATGACCGCGGCGGTGAGGACGATTATATTAACTGCCCACTGGATAAGGCCGGGTATGAGGAGTTTTATGAGGCTCTTATAAACGCCGAAAGCGCAGAGCTGCATGAATTTGACAGAAAAAAGGATGTTTATGAGGGCTGTATGCCCATAGAGGTTTTGGCTTCAAGAGGAAAGGATGCAATGCGCTACGGGCCGCTTAAGCCGGTGGGTCTTCTCAATCCGAAAACAGGTCACAGACCGTGGGCGAATTTACAGCTGAGAAAGGAAAACGCCGAGGGTACAATGTATAACCTTGTGGGCTTTCAAACAAACCTTAAATTCCCCGAGCAAAAGCGAGTTTTTTCTATGTTCCCGGCACTTAAAAATGCGGAATTTGTTCGTTACGGCGTAATGCACAGAAATACGTTTCTTGATTCTCCCGGGATTTTAAACGGCGATTTCAGTATGAAAAAATATCCGAATATCTTTTTTGCCGGGCAAATATCCGGTGTTGAAGGGTATATGGAGTCTGCAGCCTCGGGCATTTTAGCGGGCTTTAATGCCGCAAGAAAAATTCTTGGCAAGGAAAGCCTTATTTTGCCTACAATTACCATGATGGGTGCGTTGTCGCATTATATAAGCGATGAAAGCGTGAAGAATTTTCAGCCAATGGGCGCGGCATTCGGAATTGTAGACCCGCTCCCGGAAAAAATACGTGACAAAAAAGAACGCTATTTACGTCTTGCAAACAGGAGTATGAAATATTTTGATGAATTGTTCGATGGAAAATAAAATGGAGCTAAGCGGATTTGAAAAAAATATAGGCTACACCTTTAAAAACAAGGAGCTTTTAAAAACAGCGCTTACGCATTCGTCGTATGCGAACGAAAAAAAGCTTCCGCATGACAATGAGCGCCTTGAATTTTTGGGTGATTCCATCCTCGGCTTTGTTACCGCGGAATATCTTTTTTCTGAATTTAAGGCTCGCCCGGAGGGAGTGCTTACAAAGCTTCGAGCTTCTACCGTTTGCGAACGCTCGCTTTTCCTTTTTTCGGAAAAAATAGATCTCGGAAGCTACATTCTCTTGGGCAGAGGTGAGGAGCATACAGGTGGGAGAAACAGACCGTCTGTTGTGTCGGATGCGTTTGAAGCGGTAATTGCCGCAATGTATCTTGACGGCGGTATGGATGTTGTGCGCCCGTATATTCTCGGCTTTATTAAGGATGCGGTAAAACGCGAAGCAAGCTTTAAGGATAACAAGTCACTTTTACAGGAAACAATTCAAAAAGAAAAGGATAACGTGCTTTCTTATGAGGAGCTCGGAGAGTCCGGACCCGACCACGAGAAGGTGTTTGTTTTTCAGGTTAAGCTTAACGGCAAAGTAATAGGCACGGGTGAGGGCAAAACAAAAAAAGAGGCGGAGCAAGCGGCTGCAGGCGCGGCACTTGAGGGTATTTACAATGGCAAATAAGCACGCAAATATAGCGCTTTTTGTGCCGCATGCGGGCTGTAGGCATATGTGCTCGTTTTGCAATCAAAAAACAATATCGGGAAAAAGCGAGCTGCTTACTCCCGAGGCTGTGAAAAAAACACTTGAAAAAGCGGCACTTGACAAAACAGCGCCTGAAAATACGGAAATAGCGTTTTTCGGGGGCAGCTTTACAGCTGTTGAGCGTGATTATATGATTTCGCTTCTTGAGGCGGCAGCTCCGTTTGTAAAAAGCGGCAGATTTTGCGGAATAAGAGCCTCCACAAGACCGGATGCCGTAGATGATGAGGTCTTGGGGATTTTAAAGAAATACGGCGTTACCTCGCTTGAATTGGGCGCGCAAAGTATGTCCGATGACGTTTTAGAGGCGAATATGCGCGGTCATACAAGCGAAGACGTTTACAATGCAAGCCGTCTTATAAAGAAAAGCGGAATTTCCTTGGGACTTCAAATGATGACGGGGCTTTACGGTGATACGGATGAGAAGTCTGTTGAAACGGCAAAGCGGTTTATAAGCATTCATCCGGATACCGTGAGAATTTACCCTACAATAGTGCTTGAGGGCACATATCTCGGAGAGCTTTATAAAAAGGGGCTTTATAAGCCGCAAGCTACCGAGGAGGCGGTTAAGCTTTGTGCGGTGCTTCTCGAAATGTTTTACAATGAAAATATAAGGGTTATAAGACTCGGGCTTCATTCGGGCGGCGGTGTTGAAGAGGGCTATATTGCAGGGCCTTTTCACCCGGCATTCGGTGAGCTTTGCGAGTCTGAGATATATTTTAACAAGGTGAAAAAGGAATTGCTCTCGGCAGGAGACAGCCTTTCGGTTGGTAAAAACGGCTTGAAGGATGTTACCGTTTTTGTAAACGAGCGCGATATTTCAAAAATGATAGGTCAAAAGCGCCGTAATATCGAGCGTTTTTCACAGCTCGGCTTTAATGTAAGCGTAAAGGGTGACAGAACTCTTTTGGGCTGTGAAGCGGTTTTACGGTAAAAGGAGCTTATATGTATTTAAAATCAATTGAGTTGCAGGGCTTTAAGTCCTTTCCGGACAAAACGGTTTTGCAATTCGGAAAAGGTATAACGGCTGTTGTCGGTCCTAACGGGAGCGGAAAAAGCAATATTTCCGATGCAATGCGTTGGGTTCTCGGCGAGCAGTCCACAAAAAGCCTTCGCGGCTCTAAAATGGAGGATGTTATTTTCAGCGGAACCTCGGCACGCCGTGCCGTAGGCTTTGCGGAGGTAACGCTTTGCCTTGACAATAAAGACCGCGCCCTTGCAAGTGACCGTGATGAGGTTACCGTTACACGTCGTTATTACCGCTCGGGCGAAAGTGAATACAGGCTTAACGGTGAAAACGCAAGACTTAAGGATATTCACGAGCTGTTTATGGATACGGGTCTCGGACGTGACGGCTACTCCATGGTAAGTCAGGGTAAGGTTGAAACGCTTATTTCCGGAAAATCCGGCGAACGTCGCGATATGCTTGAAGAGGCAGCGGGAATTTCACATTACCGCTACAGAAGGCAGGATGCGTTGAGACGTCTTGACCAGGCGGAGGAAAACCTTTTAAGGCTTCGTGATATTTTAACCGAGCTTGAGAGCAGAGTCGGACCCTTAAAGCAGCAAAGCGAAAAGGCAAAAAAATTTCTTGAATATTCAGCCGAAAAAAAGACTCTTGATATAGGTCTTTGGCTTTACACAATAGAAAAATCGCGTGAGGCTCTTCGTGAGTATGAGAAAAAAACGGCTATTACCGAGGCACAGTATAACGAGACTTGTCGTGCTCTCGAGGAAATTCAGGAGAAATCCGAAAGCATTATAGATGAAACCTCACTTCTTACGGCGCTTATTGATGAAATTCGCCGCTCCTGCGCACAGCTTGATGAGCAGGCAGCGTTTATAGAAAGTAAAATCGCCGTTAATGAAAACAGTATTTTACATAACAACGAAACGATTGAAAGAATAGAGCGCGAAAAAACGGATGAGAGTGATACCGATACGGAAATCGGTGTTCAAATAGATGAACTTAAGGCTGCAGTTGAGAGTCTTAAGGCGCTTATCTCAAAAAAACGCGAGGATTTGGGGTCGCTTTCAGAGGAGCTTAGTGTTTTGGGCGACGAATCCGGGAAATACGTTGAAAAAAATTCCGAGCTTTCAAAGCGCGTTTCGAGTCTTACACTTGAAATTGCCGACAGCCGTGTAAAAGCCTCGGCGGCAAACACTTCGTACCGTGAGCTTTTAACAAGGCTTGAGAATTTAAACAGCCAAGGTGAAGCCCGCGAGAAAATAAAAACGGAGCTTACGGCTGAAAAAGAGAAAACAGAAAACGAGCTTAAGGCAGCAGAGGAAAAAATCAGTGAGCTCGGAAACTCGCTTTCGGGAATAGAATTGCTTGCGAAAAAACGCTCCGAAAAGCTTCAAGAGCAAAAAAGCGAGGAATCAAGACTCAATAACGAGCTTCATATTAAAAGCTCAAGACGTCAGCTTCTTTCGGACCTTGAAAAAAATATGGAGGGCTATCAGGGCAGTGTTAAGGCGGTTATGCGCGAAGCAAAGCGCGGAGCACTTTCGGGAATTCACGCGCCCGTTTCGCAGGTTATTACAGTTGGCGAAAAGTATTCGCTTGCAATAGAAACGGCTCTCGGTGCGCAAATTCAAAACATTATTACCGAAACCGAAAATGACGCAAAGCGCGCAATAGGCTATTTAAAGGAGTCGAGAGCCGGAAGAGCGACATTTTTACCGCTTACGGCAATTAAGGGAAGGCTTCTTGAGGAAAAAGGGCTTGACGATTGCTACGGTTTTGTTAATATTGCCGCCGCGCTTGTTAAATATGACGGAAAATATAAAGAGGTTATTAATTCCCTTCTCGGCAGAACAGTTGTTGCGGAGGATCTTGATGCCGCCGTTGTTATAGCGAAAAAATATTCGTACCGCTTTAAAATAGTTACTCTTGACGGTCAAATTATAAATGCCGGCGGTTCTATGACGGGTGGTGCGAAGCTTCAAAATGCCGGTATTTTAAGCAGGGGCAACGAGGCGTTAAGGCTTAAGGAGGAGTGTGAGCAGCTTGAGGTAAAGCTTTCGGCTCTTAAAGGCGATGTATTAAAATCGCAGGAGAGCTATTCGCAGATTGTTGCGGAGCTTGAGGGCTGTAAGGCGGAAATTACCTCGGCCACCGAGGAGAAAATAAGGATAGAGGGCGTTATTAATCTTAAAAACGGTCAGCTTTCGACACTTCTCGAGGCGGAGGCACGCGAGAAGGCGGAGGCGGCGCTTCTTAACGAGCGAAGCGAGGCGCTTCTTGCCGAGGAAGCGGCCGAGAATGAAAGGGTTTTAAAGCTTCAAAGCGAGCTTGAAAATGCAGAGAGTGAGCTTTCGGTTGTAACGGGTGACCGTGAGGCTGTTCAAAAGCGCCGTGAGGACTTAACGGCAAGTGCATCCGAAATCAACCTTGCAATTGCAACCGCGCAAAAGGAAGCCGATGAAAAAAACGACTCTATTTCAAGGCTTGTTAAGCGAAGCGAAAGTCACAAGGACAGGCTGACGCTTCTTGACGGTGAAATTGCCGAAATGAAAAAGAAAAACGATGAGCTTAACGCGGCTATACTTGTTTTGCAAAATGAGGTCAAGGAGCTTAGGGACAATAACAGCGAGTCAAAGAAAAAAGCAGACGGCTACATTAAGGAGCGTGAGGCTCTTGAAGCCGAGAGTGCAAAGCTGAGACTTGCGGAGCGTTCGAAAAGCGATGAAAAGGAAAAGCTCGGCGGTGAAAAGGCACGTCTTTTCGAAAAACGCGAAACAATGGAGCGCGAGCTTAGCGATACGGAAAACAAGCTTTTTGAGGAGTATGAGCTTACACGTCGTGAGGCACAGGAGCTTTCAATAAAAATCGAGAGTGTTACGGAGTCAAGAAAGCGCCTTTCGGAGCTTAAGGCGAAAATAAGAGGCTTGGGCAATGTAAATGTAAGTGCTATTGAGGAATATAAAGAGGTTTCGGAGCGTTATGAGTTTATGCACTCTCAGGTCAGCGATGTTGAAAAGGCAAAGGCAGAGCTAACGCGACTTATTTCGGAGCTTACGGAAAAAATGGGTACGCAATTTAAGGAGCAGTTTGTGAAAATCAATCAAAGCTTCGGCGAAACCTTTACGGAGCTTTTCGGAGGTGGTAAGGCGAGTCTTGTGCTTGCTGATGAAAATGTTCTTGAGTGCGATATAGAAATAAAGGTTCAGCCCCCCGGAAAGAATGTTCAGAACATTACACTTCTTTCGGGCGGCGAAAAGGGTCTTTCGGCAATTGCGCTGTTATTTGCGATTTTAAAGGTCAACCCATGCCCGTTTTGTATTTTCGATGAGGTAGAGGCGGCTCTTGATGATGTAAATGTTGTGCGCTATGCATCTTATGCAAGACGAATGACACAAAGCACACAGTTTATACTTATAACTCACCGTCGCGGTACAATGGAAGAGGCGGATATGCTTTATGGCGTAACTATGCAGGAAAAGGGTGTTTCGAAGCTTTTGGAGCTTAAAACAGCCGAAATGGCAAAGCAGCTGGGTCTTGAATAATACGCGGTGAAAGTTACATTATAGTTGAAGGGTAGTGTTATTTTGGGAGTTTTTAAAAAAATAAACTTCGGTTTAAGAAAAACAAGAAACAATATGTCGGCGGCCTTGGATAATGTTCTTGACAGCTACACCTCTATTGACGAGGGCCTTTTTGACGAGCTTGAAGAAGCGCTTGTTATGGGTGACGTAGGCGTTACAACCGCCTCCGAAATTACAATGCGTTTAAACGACAGAGTTCGTAAGAAAAACATTAAAAAGCCGGCGGCGGTTAAAGAGGAAATTAAAGAAATTGTTGCCGAAATGCTTGAAGGCGGCGAGGATATGGGTCTTATTACAATTCCCTCCGTAATTCTCGTTATAGGTGTAAACGGTGTAGGTAAGACAACGACAATAGGAAAAATGGCATCAATGTACAAGGCGCAGGGTAAAAGCGTTATTTTGGCTGCTGCCGATACCTTCAGAGCCGCCGCTATTGATCAGCTTGATGTTTGGGCACAACGTGCCGGCGTTGAAATCGTAAAGCACAAGGAGGGTGCAGACCCCGCCGCTGTTATTTACGATACAATTTCAGCGGCTAAGGCAAGAGGCTCGGAGATTATTATTTGCGATACCGCCGGTAGACTTCACAACAAGAAAAATCTTATGGAGGAGCTTGCCAAAATTTACCGTATTATTGACCGTGAGCTTCCGTATTCGGACCGCGAGGTGCTTTTGGTGCTTGATGCCACAACGGGTCAAAACGCGGTTAATCAAGCGCGTGAATTTGCGAAAATTGCCGAAATTACCGGTATTATTCTTACAAAGCTTGACGGTACGGCTCGCGGCGGCGTTGTGCTTTCAATTAAAAACGACTTGAAGGTTCCCGTTAAATTCGTCGGCGTGGGCGAGGGTATAGATGACCTTCAGCCGTTTAATCCGAGGGCGTTTGCCGAGGGTCTTTTCGAGGCGCTTCCCGAGGATTACAATGAGGATGATATTGACCTTTCTAAGATTCGCGAGGATATTCCCGAAAGCGCTCCGGAAAGTGACTTTTCACAGGAGCTTAAGGCGGCGTTCGGCGAGGTTCTTGAGGCTATGAATGAGCTTTCGGAAGAGGAAAATCCCCTTGGAAAGTCCGAAAACGGCGAAGCTGTCGAAAAGCACGAGGGGCCGGAGACGTTGCTTGAAGAAACAAATGCCGAGATGCCCGAAAAAGCAGCGCCTGCTACGGAGATTTTCCCTGGTGCGGATAACAGCTCAAAGGAAGAATCGGATGAAAAATCGGATGAAGAAGTAAGCGTACAGTCGGCGGACAATAAAGAGGCAATAGAAGCCGAGGCAGAAGACGGCGACGATAAAAACGAAGCCGAAAAGGAAGAAAAGCCGAAAAAGAAAAAGGGCTTCTTCGGGAGATTGTTCGGATGAAGGATACATTTTTAATTGCCACACACAATATGAAAAAGCGAGACGAGCTTTTGAGGATGCTTTCGCCATTGGGAATAGACGTGAAAACAGCCGATGAGCTTGGCAAGGAGCTTACCGACGTTGATGAGACGGGCGAAACCTTTTATGAGAATGCGCTTTTAAAAGCAAAATCAGGCTGTATTGAAAGCGGAATGCCGTGCATTGCGGATGATTCCGGTCTTGCGGTTGACTATCTTGCGGGCGCGCCGGGAGTATATTCTGCGCGCTTTGCAGGTGAGCACGGGAACGACGATAAAAATATAGACAAGCTTTTAAAGCTTCTTTCACAGGTTCCGGAGAGTGAGCGCGGCGCGAAATTCGTTTGCGTTGTTTGCTGTGTTTTCCCGAACGGAGATATTGTAACGGCACGCGGAGAGTGCCACGGTAAAATCGGTTTTGAAAGAAAGGGTAACGGCGGCTTCGGCTACGATCCTGTATTTTACGTTGACGGCAAAAGCTTTTCGGAGCTTACGCCCGATGAAAAGGATTCGTTAAGCCATCGCTCGCGCGCTCTTGTCGAGCTTTCAAAAAAGCTTGTCGAGTATTATGACAATTGAACAGTGAGAACCCAACCGAGCTTTGATGAGTCCGTAATTATTTCGGCGTTTGAGAGCTCGGTTGTTTTTGTCTCTTGTGATTTGCTTTCAAGCTCCTTGAGTATTTTTTCGATATCAACCTTGTTTTCGCTTTCTTCGTCGTATAAAAAAGCGTGCATTGCATTTTTTATAAAGATGCATACATCAGCTCTTTTTAAAGCAGAGACTTTACCGGCAAGTGTTAATACGGTGAGGTTGTATTTTTCATCAAAATAAAGCTTTAAAAAAAGCGTTTCCTCTCGGAATGTAAAGTATCTTGAAAAATACGACTTTTCGGTATTGCATATATATCCGTCGGCTGAAAACTCCTCGGAGCTGTAAAATGTGTTCATTCTTTCCGAAAAGCCGTTTAAATCATTTGAAGAATTAATTATGGAACAGCTTGTAAATAAAAGTAAAAAACAGAGAATAAAAGGAAGAAAAATGCGCATAAAATCACCCAAAATTAACATTATTGTAACAAATATCAAAGGCTTTAACAGTATAATATTTACTGTTAAAAGACAGCGGATATTCTGTTAAATGGGAAAGTTGCTTATGAAAAAATCATTAAAAAAATTAACAGCGGTTTTTCTGGCGGCTGTACTTATTTTGCCGTCGCTTTCGGCGGTTGCTTGCGCTTTTTCGTACCCGGAGGGTGTAAGTGAAAAGGAAGCGCAAAACGCCGTTACCGCAACAGACAGACTTCTCGGCGCCGTTTGTGATGTGTATTACGGTAAGTCGATTAAGGAGCTGCTTCTTCCTATGCTCTATTCCGATGATACCCTTTCGGCGCTTGTTACGGGCGTTTACATTTCTCTTGACGAGAACGCCTCTGAGCTTAAAACAATAGGAGTAGATACCTCCGTGAAGCATGTTGCCGAGTGCCTTTCGCAATATCCGCAGGTTAGTGCGGCTCTTGCGAGCTGTTCTTCTTGGAGTGAGCTGTCGCTTTCGGGTGTTAAGTGGGGAGTGACAGACAAGGAAGGGTTTTCTGCGGCTGTTGCCGCGGCACTGTCGCCGTTTAATGATGTGCTTTATGCGCTCTTATGCTCCGGGAGCTTTAGAATTTCAATAGTTACAATAAAGGGCGCAAACGGCTACGAAAACGCCGTTGTTCCAATGCTTGAGGCTTTGGGCTGTTCGGCACTTATGTCTCAGAGCGAGTTTACATCAAGCGCCGCAAAAGACAAAAATATGATGCTTTATAATATTTTGCTTCCCGTTATGTCATCGCTTGAGAAAATGTGCGAGAAGCCCTCAAGCTCTTTGTGTGAGGTTTTGCCGCAATTTGCCTACTTTGTTGAAAGCGGTAAATTTAACGAATGCATGGACAGTCTGTTTTCACCCATTACAACAAACAGACTTGTAGAGGCGGCTGTATTTTTAAAGCTTTTTGACCTTGAGTCGTTTAATATTGACCTTGAAGCGACAATTAACGATATGCTCTCGGAGGGTGCTTCAAAAAGCGGTCTTGTGCTTGAAAAAATAGATTTTTCCGCACTTGCGGAATGCGGCAGCGTAAGCGGTTCCGATTTCACCTCCGATAAAGGCAAGGCTTACGTTGTAATTATGAATTGGCTTGAAAAAACGCTCAAGAACAATTCTTCAAAGCTTCCGGAGCTTTTGAAGGGGGAGGGCGACTCTTCCCCGAAAATTCCCGAGGAGCTTATAACGGATCTTTCTTCGTTGGAGGACGGTACGCTTACGTCGCTTTTAATAATGCTTTTTTCGCCAAAGGCGCTGCCCGCGGGAAAAAGCCTTGCTTTTCCGAGCTTTACAAGGACAGAGGTAACGTATACGCCGAATCTTACCGAGGAAAATTACGAGAAGGTACTTAACAATATAGATGAGCTTCTTAACGAATTCATTGTTGAAGGCGGCGAGTATTCCTCGGTTAAATCAATGCTTTCTTACTCGCTTTACACAAGTGAAAATATGAACGAGCTTGTAATTTCCGTTTACGGCGAGCTTGAAAAGGCGGGGCTTACGGAGCTTCTTTCGCTTCTTAATATAGATATTTCCCCCAAGGGCGTTTCAAAGGCTCTTAAGGAGAGCGGCTATTCTTCGGTTCGCGCAAGGCTTTCAAAATATGACAGCTGGCAAGGAGTGTCGCTTTCGGGAGCTTCTTGGGGCTTTAAAAACGGCAATTCTACCGGCTTTGAAAATGCGATTACCGCATCGCTTCGACCTCTTTTCCCGATTTTAAGAATGCTTCTTGCAGGTGAAGACCTTGTTATTTTAGACAGCATTACCTTAAATGGCGCAGATGGCTACAACACGGCTGTTATACCGCTTCTTGAGGCCTTGGGTTGTGAAAGCGCCGATATAAAAACATATAAGCAATACCTTGAAAATGCCGACAGCGACGGCGTTATAAAGGCGATTTTAAATCCGATTTTCGAGCTTCTTGACAAGCTTTTCGAAAAGCCCGTTTACACGCTCACGGAGCTTTTGCCTAATCTTGTTTATTTTATTGAAGGCGGCAACCTTGAAATATGTCTTGACAATTTACTGCTTCCGCTTACAGGCATTTTAAATTTGTTGCCGGAGTCCTTGGGCTCGGAGCTTGACAGTGCTTCCGTTATAAATGAGCTTGATGTAAATAAGCTTATTTCCTCCTTTACAAAGGACAGCGGTATTACCTTGCCGGAGCTTGATTTTAAAAAGCTTTCTTCTCTCGGAGAATCGGAGCTTCGCTCAAGCAAAAGCATTGTAAATTCGGAGCCTGTGAGAATTACTTATATAAAATCCGACAGAACGGCAGTGCTCATTACGATTTTAAGGGCTTTTGTGGATATTTTAAAAATGCCCGGTAATGAGTCGCTTTTAACGGGTGTTACAGACGGCAACGCCGCAATGTCGCAATATTCGGCTTCAATAGGCGAACAGCTCGCCGCTATGAATACCGATGAAACGGTGGAGTGGCTTTACAACCTTCTTTTTAAGGATCGTGTAAAAAAAGAGCTTGAAGAGAATGAGGTGTACAGTCCGACTATTATTTACGAAAAAGGCAAGGACAGCACCGCGCTTGTAACAGCTTTAATTATTGTAGGCTCGGCGGCGCTTGTGGCGGCAGTTGTTGTGTTTATAAACCGTAAGCGCATATTTTCTCCTGACGGAGTTTCGGTGAGGTGATTAGATGTTAGTATTAAAAAATATTGTAAAGGACTATGTAACGGGTGACACTACCGTCAGAGCACTTAAGGGGATTAACATCAATTTCAGGGAAAATGAATTTGTTGCGATACTCGGCCCCTCGGGCTGCGGAAAAACCACATTGCTCAACATCATCGGCGGACTTGATCGCTACACAAGCGGTGACCTTAAAATAAACGGTAAGTCCACGAAGGATTTTGAGGATGACGATTGGGATACCTATCGCAATCATTCAATAGGCTTTGTTTTTCAAAGCTACAACTTAATACCGCACCAAACGGTGCTTTCAAACGTTGAGCTTGCCTTGACACTTTCCGGTGTTTCAAAAAAGGAGCGTCGCAAAAGAGCCATGGAGGCGTTAAAGCAGGTGGGACTTGAAAACCATATGCACAAACGTCCCAACCAGATGTCGGGCGGTCAAATGCAGCGTGTGGCAATAGCTCGTGCTTTAATAAACGACCCGGATATTCTTCTTGCGGATGAGCCTACGGGAGCACTTGACAGTGAAACAAGCGTTCAGATTATGGAGCTTTTAAAGGAAATATCAAAGGATAAGCTCATAATTATGGTTACGCACAACCCCGACCTTGCGTACAACTACGCAAACCGTATTATAAAATGCCTTGACGGTGAGGTTGTGGATGATTCCAACAAATTTGAGCCTACAAAAGAGGATTACGAAAACGAAAAGGAGCTTTCGCTTAAGGAAAATAAAAAAGGCAAGGCTTCAATGTCCTTAGCCTCGGCGTTTTCGCTCAGTATAAATAACCTCAGAACAAAAAAAGGCAGAACCTTTTTAACCTCGTTTGCCGGTAGCATAGGCATTATAGGCATTGCATTGGTGCTTGCGCTTTCAAACGGTATTCAAGCGTATATTGACCGTGTTCAGGAGGATATGCTTCTTTCCTACCCGATGTCTGTTGAAAAGCAGACGGTTGACCTTGAAAGTGTTATGACCTCGTTTACGGGAATGTCGCCTGCAGCTATGCAGCGCGACGAGGACGAGCTTGACAGGATATATGTAAACCAATCGCTTATGGAAATGGTTAATTCCTTTATTTCGGAATCCACCTCCAATAACCTCGAAAATTTCAAAAAATATGTTGAAGACAACAGAGAGCACTTCGACGAGGTCTGTAACGATATTAAATACAATTACAGTACGCAGCTTAATATTTACAGAGCCGATACAGAAAACGGAATAATTCAGGTAAACCCGAGCACCATGATGAATTCCTTGAGTGAAACAAGCGGTATGTCAACATCTATGGCGGGTATGGATATGAGCTCAATGACTCAAATGTACAGCGTTTGGACAGAGCTTATAGGCGACGAAAAGCTGCTTGATGTGCAATATGATATTTTAGCCGGCAGAATGCCCGAAAATTATAACGAGGTAGTTCTTATGGTAGACGGCAACAACGAGGTTAACGAGCTTGTTGTTTACGCCTTGGGTCTTAAGGATCAAAAGGAATTTACCCAAAACATTATGTCCGCTCTTTCAAGCGGCGAAACGCTTGAATCTCAAGATATTTCGGAATATTCATATGAGGATATTATGAATATGAAGTTTAAGCTTGTTTTGAGCGCCGACTATTTTGTTAAAAACGAAAAAACGGGTCTTTGGAGCGACAACAGCTCAAACGAATATTTTCTTAAGGACCTTATAGATGGCGGCGAGGAAATAAGCATTGTGGGCATTTTAAGACCGAGTGAGGAAAACACGCTTTCGCTCGGCACCGGCGGAATAGGCTATACAAGAGAGCTTATGGAGCACGTTATTAACAAAACAGCCGAAAAGCAGGTTGTTAAAGAACAGCTTGCCGACACAAAGAAGGACGTTTTAACCGGTCTTGAGTTTTCAAGCCTTACCGTAAACGATTTTGACCTTGCGGATATCGACCTTACGCTTATTGATTTTAACTATCTTGATTACAAGCCCTTCCTTTCAATGACGGAGGGAATGGATATGTCAGATATTAACCTTGCGGATATGTCGTCTATGTTCGGCTTTGACGATATGTCAAAGCTTCAAAAGAAGCTTATGGAGGGCTATCTTACGGATGAGCAGGTGCTTGCGATAAAGCAGGCGTATGTTGATACGCTTTCGGCAAAAAGCTCGCTTTCGGGCACGCTTAATGCCCTCGGATACAGCACGTTTGACTCGCCCTCTTCAATATACTTTTATCCCAAGAGCTTTGAAAGCAAGGCAGAGCTTAATGAGCTTATTGACTATTACAACCAAAAGGTTGCCGAAGACGGTCATGAGGAATGCCAAATTAAGTGCACGGACTATATAGGCCTTCTTATGTCAAGCATTACGACAATTATTAATATTGTAACATATGTTCTTGTGGCATTTGTGGCAATTTCGCTTGTTGTTTCATCAATAATGATTGGCATTATTACGTATATCTCGGTGCTTGAGCGCACAAAGGAGATCGGTATTTTAAGAAGTATAGGCGCTTCAAAAAAGGATATTGCGCGCGTGTTTAATGCCGAAACCGCCGTAATAGGTCTCGGGGCGGGCGTTATAGGAATACTTTCAACGCTTGTTCTCGAAATACCCATAAACCTTATTCTTAAGTACGCAACCTCCATTCCCGCGGCGGCGGCATTACCTCTTTCGGGCGGAATAATACTTGTTATAATAAGCGTTTCGCTTACATTAATAGCAGGACTTATTCCGGCACGTCTGGCGGCGAAAAAGGACCCCGTCGAGGCGCTTCGAACGGAGTGATGCACGACATTTGTCGCGCAAATGCAAAACAGTGCGCGCCATGCGCGCAAATGCAGAATGCAAAATGCAAAACAATGCGCGCATAGCGCGCAAATGCAGAATTCAAAATGCAAAATGC
>CAYQPJ010000009.1:0-63291 GCA_964419515.1 uncultured Eubacteriales bacterium | reverse complement strand
TGCCGAGAATATCACACAATTCAAGCATTATTGAAGAGTCCGGCAAAGAAAGTCCTCGCTCCCATTTTGATATTGCTTTATCGGTAATATTCAGTTTTTCTGCCAACTGCATTTGTGTTAAATATTTTTCTTTTCGGCACTCGGCAATAAATTTCCCGATTTTTATTTGATCCATAAATTGCCTCCTTTCGTGTCCATTGTAAGCGTTGTCTTATATAAAAAACACATACCGTCGGTTTAGTGGGGAGATATAAACCAATGGTAGAGTAAGAAAAGTACCTGCAAATTGAATTACAACTTCATAAATGCTTATTGAAAAGAAAAACTGCTATCACTCGACAGCAGTTTTTCTTTCGGGCAGTATTCATTTATGAATGCATAATATATTTAAATATATCGCACCGGTCTTACTGCTTGTTTTTAAAATATTTGTTATGGCACCTCACTATTTGCGGTTGAGCCGTTATTATAACGCTTATCCGCGAGAGGTGTTGTTGATTTTAATTATTTTTTCTTTGCCGCTCTTTTTTCCTTGCGAAGCTTTTCGGCAAAAGCCTTTTCCTCAAGCTCGCGTTTTTTGCGGTTCTCTTCCTCTAAAAGGCGATTTTGCGCTGCTCTTTTTTTCGCTTCGTCGTAGGTTGCGGCGATTTTGTCAAAATCGGCGTGATTTTTCTTTTCTTCAAGAAGAAGCTTTGCGTTAAGATAGGTTTTTGCGGCGGAGTAGTAAACAGAGTGTGCTTTGTCTGCTGCCTTGCGCTCCTTATTAAGCTTGCGGCGCTCCTCGAAGCTTTGTTTAAGCTGTGCGCGAAGCTTTGCGGCTACGTCGGAGGCTTTCGCTTTTTTTGCGATGTCAAGCTCGTTGTAAAGCTTTTTCTGAAGCTCGTCAATTGCGGTCTCGCGGCTGTCGAACTCGTCAAATACAGAGGTGTCAAACTCGGTAATTGTACCGCCGAGCTCCTTTAAAATAACCTTTTTACTGTGAAGCCTTGACGAGGCGCTGTCTATCATGGCTTTTCTGTAAAGTTTTTCCTCTTCGGTGTTTTTGGGAAGAGCCTTTGCGAGCTTTAAAATGTTGTCGTCAACATTAACAAGGCCCTCAATGCCGCCGTCATAAATATCTTGTGCAATTCGTACCTTTTCGGCAAAAAGCTCTGTTGAAAACTTTGCCATTTCGTCGTTTACAATAGCGCTTATTTCAATATTTGCATTGTACTCTTTTGCAAGAGCAACTTCGTTTTTCGCAGCCTTAACAGCAGTCTTTTTTTCTTTCTTATTGCCGTAAGCGGCTTTTTTTGCTTTTTTTACAGCCGACTTATATTCTTTAATATCCTTGGGTTCGGCGTTTTTAAGAGCTTTTGCTTCTTCTATAATGTCAATAGCTTCAACAAGAGCTTCGTCCCGAAGATTGCCGTTTCCGAAGTCCTCAAACATTGCACGGATTTTAAGAACCTTAATCATTGCCTGCTGCTTAACTTCTGAAAGGTCATAGAAAAAGTAAGGGATAACGTTCATTGCCGCACCTATTACGGAGGCAACAATTAAAATGCCTATAATATGGTGGAAAATGTCAATGTCGTAAAGAACATCGTAGGCGTTAAGCTTACCCGCAAGAAGCTCTGCGGCTTTTTCGTTTGTTATAACCTCGTGTGAAAGAAGCGCAGAGATTTTTTCCGGTGTAAATAAAGCCTTCGCGGTGTTTTCGTTTATGCCGCCGCGCTCATAAAGCGTTGGCAAAACGGAGCTTGTAAGAAGAGTGATAACCGTACCAATAAGACCCACAGCGGAGAACATACCGTCTATTCTCTCGCCGGTTACATATTGCTGATAGTCGCGAATATCGCCGTTTAAGGCGGGAGTTAATATATGAGAAAATGAACCTACAACACCGTTAAAGAAGAGGCATATAAGCACCATCCAAATAACCGCACCGGGGTTTACATACCTTATTACCGGGTACATGGCGGCAATAAAAAGAATGTTAAACAGGTTTGTAACAATAAGCACATTTCGCTTGCCGAAGCGTTTTATCATAAACGGTGCCAAAATCATACCCCATAACGAGGCATTGCCGTAAATTGTGGTTATAAGCGAGTAGGAGCCGGCACCGCAGGCTTTTTGGTAGTTGTAAAGCCACCAGAGAATATTGCCGTAAGCGCCCTCTAAAAATCCGAGCCAGCCCGCAAGCGAAATCACCCAAAAATATTTGTTTTTGGCAACCGCTCTGAAAGCATCCGTAAAGCGGATTTGAACAACGTGAGTTTTTGCCTGAACGATTTTTTCTTCAACGTTTACGTATGCTACAATGCCGAGAAGCATACCTATAATTATAATCGGCGGATAAGAGAAGCGGTAAATGCGGATATCGTTAAGAGTATCCGAGCCGGCTATTATTCTGCCGAGAATGGGTATAATGGCATTAACTATCGACGGTGCAAGCGAGTCCGTAACGGCTTTAATCGAGCTTACGTTTGCGCGCTCTTGAGAGTTGGGGGAGAGTACAACAACATAGTTTGTGTAAACCTCGTAAAAGAACATATAAAAGAACTGAAAGCCGATATTAAAAAGAAGCACTACAATGCATTTTAATGTCAGCGACATATATTCGTATGGCATCCACACAAAGCCTATACCGAGAAGTGCGGTGGGAATACCCATACTCATAAGGTACGGTCTGTATTTACCCTTTTTGTTTCGCGTGTTGTCAATAATATTTGCTCTTAAGGCGGTAAGCGGGAACGAAGCCAAAACACCCAATATGTAAATAACATAAAGCTGTGTAGGCGGAATACCGATAACATTACCTATAAGGTTGTTGCCGACTGAAAGTATCATACCCTCAACGCAGGTTATGATTGCTTTAAAGCCTATGCCGCCGCCGGCAAGTGAGGCTATTTCCTTATAATTCATATAATTGCCCAGAGGCGGCGTTTTCCAATAGGTTTTTACCTTTTCAACGCCTTCCGTGACGGTTTGTTTAAGATTCATTTTGCACCTTCCAAACAGATTTTTTTATACGTAATATAATAACATATATTCAAGCTTTTTGACACATTATTTATGACGAAATTAATCGCTCTGTATTATTGAATTTGCACAACTTATTACCCTTAAAGGTCAATATACCTTACTGCGGCAAGTGCGGCGGCGGCACCGTCGGCGGTTGCCGTTGTAATTTGGCGCGTGCTTTTTTGTCTGCAATCACCGGCAACGAATATTCCGGGGGTTTTTGTTGTGCAGGTTTCATCGGAGTCAAAGTAGCCTTCCTTTGTAAGGGGGGCGAGCTGTGAAAATACGGAAAGCTTCGGCTCAAGCCCTATTGCAACAAAAAGACCGTCAAGAGAAAGCTCTTCTTTTTCACCGGTTTCCCTTTTAAGCTCTACGCCATCAAGCTCTGTTTCGCCTTTAAGTGCTTCAACGGTTACGCCTAGCTTAAATTCAACATTGCTTTTAGTCTTTAAAATATCCGAAAGCTTTTTTTCACCGGTAAGGTAATTGAGATTTTGAAGAACATATACCTTTTTGCATATGTCGGAAAGAAGCACTGCCTCTTGAAGCGCGGAGTTTCCGCCGCCCACAACGCCTACGGTACGGTCGGCGTAAAACGCACCGTCACATACGGCACAATATGAAATACCGCTGCCTGTAAACGCTTCTTCGTTTTCAAGACCCAAGTGTCTGTGACGAACACCGACTGCTAAAATTACCGCCTTCGCTTCAAGCTTTTTGTTGTCGGCAAAAACGAGCTTTCTTTCTCCCTCGTTTAAAATTCCCGTTACCTCTGCCATTTCAACCTCGACGCCCATATTAAGTGCGTGGTCTAAAAGCTTGTCTGCAAGCTCGTTTCCGCTTATCTCGGAAAAGCCGGGGTAATTTTCTATCTTAGGCGAAAAGGTAACCTGACCGCCGAAGGTGCTTTTTTCTATTATAAGCACACTTTTTCCGGCGCGACGTGCATAAATTGCGGCGGTAAGACCTGCGGGTCCGGCACCGACTATTATAATATCGTACATTTTTTACTCCTGTCAAACGGTTTAAATAACGCCTCGCAAAGCGTTTTTCGCAATGCGAAGCGTTATTGCTTTGATTATAAGGCTTCTGTAAAGCTTTTAATATTGGGAAGATCTGCTATTACGGTGTGCTCATCGCCGTTTGTAATAACGAGCGAGGGGGCTTGCTTTAAGCCGAGAGCTATAGCCGTTTCTTTGTTGTCCTCAACAAAAAGCTTTTCATAAGGAATGCCTGCTTTTTCAAGGAATTGTGCGGCTATTTTGCACTTGGGGCAGGTTTTTGTGGCGAAAAGTGTGTACTGTGCATTTGAAGGTGAAGCAAGGTGCTTGTCATCAACACCCATATCGCCGCAGCATGCGCAATGTGCGTGGTCAACGGTTCTTTCTTCCTTTTTGAGGTGAGAATGGGCAACGTCGTAAACTCTTCTCTCCTTGAATTCCTGCGCCTTACCGTCGTTAAAGTTTTGAACGGGGCGGTAATAGCCTGTTATACGGCTGTAAACCTCGGTGGTTTCGCCGCAGTCGGGGCAGTTGTACTCCTCGCCGTTGATGTAGCCGTGATTTTTACATACGGAGTAGGTGGGCGAGAGGGTGTAGTAGGGAAGCTTGTAATTCTCGGCAATTTTTCTTACAAGGTTTGCCGCGGATTTCCAATCGGGAAGCTTTTCACCTAAGAAGGCGTGGAAAACAGTACCGGAGGTGTAAAGTGTTTGAAGGTCATCTTGAATATCAAGAGCCTCAAATACATCGGCGGTAAAGCTTACGGGAAGGTGAGAGCTGTTTGTGTAATAAGGTGTGTTGCAATCGCTTGAAGCTGTGATAATGTCGGGATAGCGCTTTTTGTCGTGCTTTGCAAGACGGTATGTGGTGCTTTCCGCGGGTGTTGCCTCAAGGTTGTAAAGGTCGCCGTATTGCTCCTGATAGTCGGAAAGGCGCTCTCTCATATGGTTGAGAACCTCTTTTGTAAACTCCTGGGTTTCCTTGTGCGAAAGGTCCTTTTTAAGCCAATTTGCGTTGAGACCCACCTCGTTCATACCTATAAGGCCTATTGTTGAAAAGTGGTTGTTAAAGGTGCCGAGGTATCTCTTTGTGTAGGGGTAAAGACCCTCTTCAAGAAGCTTTGTTATAATGGTACGCTTAACCTTTAAGGAGCGTGCGGCAATATCCATAAGCTTGTCAAGACGCTTGTAAAAATCTTCAACGTCGCTTGCGAGGTATGCAATTCTCGGCATATTAATTGTAACAACACCTACAGAGCCGGTGCTTTCGCCGCTTCCGAAGTAGCCGCCGCTCTTTTTTCTGAGCTCGCGAAGGTCAAGGCGAAGTCTGCAGCACATTGAACGAATGTCCGAGGGCTCCATGTCGGAGTTTACATAGTTTGAGAAGTAGGGTGTGCCGTACTTTGCGGTCATTTCAAAAAGAAGCTTGTTGTTCTCGGTTTCGGACCAATCAAAGTCGCGTGTAATGGAATATGTGGGAATGGGGTATTGGAAGCCTCTGCCGTGAGCATCGCCTTCAATCATAATTTCGATAAACGCCTTGTTTACCATATCCATTTCCTTTTTGCAGTCACCGTAGGTGAAGTCCATCTCCTTACCGCCTACAATTGCGGGCATATCCTTAAGGTCGGAGGGAACAGTCCAGTCAAGGGTGATATTTGAAAACGGCGCCTGTGTGCCCCAGCGAGAGGGTGTGTTTACACCGAAGATAAACGACTCAAGGCACTTTTTAACCTGGTTGTAGTCAAGGTTGTCTACCTTTACAAAGGGGGCTAAATATGTGTCAAATGAAGAGAATGCCTGTGCGCCTGCCCATTCGTTTTGCATTATTCCGAGGAAGTTTACCATTTGGTTGCAAAGCGTTGCAAGGTGGCTTGCGGGGGAGGAGGTTATTTTACCGGGAACACCGCCGAGACCCTCTTGAATAAGCTGCTTTAAAGACCAGCCGGCGCAGTAGCCCGTGAGCATTGAAAGGTCGTGAATGTGAAGATCGGCGTTTCTGTGGGCATTTGCTATTTCCTCGTCGTAAATCTCCGAGAGCCAATAGTTAGCCGTAATGGCACCGGAGTTTGAAAGAATAAGACCGCCTACGGAGTAGGTAACCGTTGAATTTTCCTTAACGCGCCAGTCCGTAACCTTAACGTAGCTGTCGACAAGCTCCTTGTAGTCAAGAATTGTGGACTTCATATTACGAAGTTTTTCGCGCTGCTTTCTGTAAAGAATATAGCTCTTTGCAACATCGGCGTAGCCTGCCTGAACAAGAACGGATTCTACACTGTCCTGAATGTTTTCAACCGAGATAAGCTTGTCCTCTATTTTAGGCTCAAAGTCAGCAGTAACCTTAAGGGCAAGAAAGTCTATCATATTGTCGTTGTACTGCTTTTCGCACGCTTCAAATGCCTGCTTTATTGCGGAAGCGATTTTGGTAATGTCAAATTCGGCGATTTTGCCGTCTCTTTTAATGACCTGATACATTCGCGCATCTCCTATAATGAATTTTAATTTTGCAAGGAAGATAATAACAGATAAAGTGCGCCGTGTCAATATCCTTTTTTAACAAAAACACAACATCTTGTGGTCGAAATCTTTATCTCAAAGATTTCGGTCACAAGATGTAGAAGCTGGATGTATACAATATGAACAGTATTTTATGAAGATTTTTGTTAATGTTTATTCCTTGTTTTTGCTTGACAAATCAAAATATATTGCTTTTGCCGCAAAATATCAAGGCGGAAAGCGCTTCCCTCGTCATATATCACAAAAACACAAAATACGGCAATCAAATTCCGCGAAGCGAGGCTGAGGGAATAATTTTTTTGGCGCATATAAGAAGCTCGTTCATTTGGGCTTTGCCGAGTCCTTCGCACGAGTCGTCTATAAGCTCACCCGAATTTACAAAGCCTTGAAGAAAATATCTTTTTGCGCCCTCAATCCAAAGGCAAAGCTCCGTAATGCTTTGTGCCGTGTGAAAATGCTTTACGACGGTTGTTCTGAACTCGTAATCGACATTGCCCTTGAGTAAAAGCTCAACCGTTTTTTCAATCGGTGTAATATCAAAGCTTTTAACGCCGACGGTTTCGGCGTATTTTTCCTTTGAATTTTTAATGTCAACCGCAACGTAGTCCGCAAGACCGAGGCTTAATATATCCTTAAGCCTTTCCGGAAAGGAGCCGTTTGTGTCAAGCTTTACTTTATACCCGAGGTCTTTAATATCGTATAAAAAGCGCTCAATATCCTTTTGCAAAAGCGGCTCACCGCCTGTTACGGCAACGCCCTCCAAAATGCCGCGGCGTTTTTTAAGGTGGTCAAAAATTTCGTCCTCGTCAAAAAGGTCGCCGCCCGGCTCTGTTACAAGAAGGGCGTTGTGACAAAACGGACAACGCATATTACAGCCGCTTGTAAAAACAGTGCAAGCCGTGTGCTCCGGAAAATCAAGGAGCGTAAGCTTTTGAAAGCCCTTTATAAGCATAAAATAATCAACTCTTTATAATTCTATAATGTTTTCCGGCATACCGTTCGGGTCCTTTACGGAGTAAACGCCGCTCTTTAACGGAATTACGGAGCCTACCTCGTTTTCGAAGCAATATGTTCCGTGAAGCTTGATTTCGCCTACGGCATTTTCGGGGCACTCCACCGTAAGGCGAATTCCGGAGTAAAGCCTTTCCCATTTAACGGTAATTTTGCCGCCCTTTGAGTCATAATAAGCCTCGGCGCTGTTAAGTGCACTTATAAAATGAGGCGAAACACGCACAAATGCGGCGTTGTCAAGATAAGGATTTACCTTTATGCCGCCTATATATTCGATAAACCAAGCGGAAACATCTCCGAACATATGGTGGTTAAGCGATGTGGGAGTTTTGCCCTCGCGCAGGAATTCCTCGGGAAGCGACGTAAAGCCGCGCTTTATAAGGTTACCGTAGGAGGGGTATTCGGGGCGCGTTATCATTTTATATGCAAGGTCGCTTTCGCCGAAGTCGGAAAGCACTCTGAAAAGCACTCTTGCGCCGAATATGCCGAAATCCATATGCTCGCCGTCGCGCTCTATAATGTCAAGAAGTGTTTTGAAGGCGGCGGGCTTTTCGCCGTTTTTAAATATGTCAAAGTAAATTGCCATAGCCTGTGAGGTTTGGCACGCACCGGAGGCGGTCATGGTAGAGAGGTCTATGTGGTAAAGTCTTATTTTTTCGAGAATTTCATTGCGAAGCTTTTCGCAAAACTCCTTTTGAAGCGAAAGACCGAGAACGCCGAAAATATAAGCGGCTTTTTCGAGAATTCCCACACAAACGGTGCTGTCCGAAAACTCAAGAGGTGTTTTAAGTTTTGTTACGGGGCACCAATCCGGAAGTCCCATTTCAATAAGTCCGCGTTCGTTTCTGCTTCGCGCTATGTAGTCACAATAGCGGAATATTGCCGCAGCGTTATCCTTTAACACATCAATGTTGCCGCGCATGGTGTAAAGGTAATAGGGGAGTGTAACTATAACCGAGTCCCAGGCGGGGCCGTTGCCCCAAGAAAAGCCCCAGCCGCCGGTGGGAACAATTCCCGGGAGTGCGCCGTCCTCGCGCTGTGCCTTTTTTATATTTCTGAGCCACTCAACGTAGCTTTTTTCCGCATCGAGGTTCATTAATATGTGGCGCGATGAAAGTGATGCGTCGCCCGTCCAGCCGTTCTTTTCGCGGTGAGGGCAGTCTGTGGGGAAGTAGTAGAAATTTGAAATGTCGGAATTTCTTATGATTTTTTGAATTTCGTTTGCTGTTTTGTCGGAGCAGCAAAAGCCGCCGATTTCTTTAAGAGCGGAGCTGCATTCTATAGCCGTAAGAAGCGACGGAACAGCCTCCTCCTCGGTAATTCCGAAAACGACGCAATAGCGGAAGCCGTGGTATGTAAAAACAGGCTCGAAAATTTCTTCGCCCTCGCCCTTTAAAATGTAAATGTCACGCTGAGCGTAGCCGTCCGGGAAGAAGTAAATATTACCGTACGACGGCTCGCCGTCCTCGGTGATGTATTCGCAAAATTGAAGGTCTATTTGTCTGCCGCGCTCGCCGCTTATTTTAAGTCGGACAATTCCCGCGGTATTTACGCCGAAATCGTAAACGAAGCCCTCGCGCGCTTTGGAGGGAAGCGGATTTGCCTCCTTAATAACGTCATCTCGCGGAACATAGCCTCCGATTGTGCATTTTTTAACCGAGACGGCTGTTCTGTGGCGCGTGTGAATAACAGGCTCTGCCTCACAAAGTCTTTTTTCGCCGCGCGGCGTTTCGGCAAAAACGGCATCGTTCCAAAAATCGTCAACGTATTTTATTTGAGACCAGTCGGAAATTTCTTTTCTTGCATCGTAAAAGCAGCCGCAACGAAGGTCGTCGAATATTACGGGTGAGGGGGCTGTTTTAACGGTTCTGTCCGCCTCTATAACGTCAACCGAGCCATCCTTATTTGTAATTTCTATTGCAAAGGCGGTACGTGGTGCGCCGCGAAAATTCGCTTTGTCAAAATCCCATATTTGACCGCCCGGGGCGTTTTGCATACCGTTTCCGAGGTGAAGTCCGAGAACGTTTTTGCCCTCGCAGATGTATTCGGTAATGTCGTATTCATCATAATAAACAATGTCGTCGGGATTTGAAATATACGGAGCCAAAAGCCCCTTTGTGATTTTTCTGCCGTTTATATAAATGTCGTAAAAGCCGAGACCCGTAACTGTTACGGTGCATTTTTCGGGCTCGGAATAAACAATAAAGCTTTTTCTGAAATAAGGCGCGGCTACGTGCTCCTTATATGTTGTGTATTTTCGTGAAGCGCCGATGAATTTTTCGGAAAGCATAAAAACACCTCTTTTTTATTGTTCGCGTTTATATAATAGCCGAACCGCACCAAAACTTCAAGGCTTATATTTAAATTTCAGTTCTTTTTCAATATTTTTTAATATATTAAGAGTGATTTTTATGCCCACTCTTTTTTAAATACGATAATCCCCGCCAAGGCAATACCCACGCCCAAAAGCTTTTGCCACTGAAAGCTTTGCCTTTCAACGCCGAACAGCCCGAAAAGCTCTATTAAATATGCCGTAAGAAGCTGAGCGGTTACAATAATCATAACGGCGCCTGCGGGGCCTAAGGACGACATGCTTTTTATTACCGTGTATGTTATAAGCGCACCTGCAACGCCTCCTAAAAGCATATATTTGTTTTCTATTGAAAAAATCGAAGCAAGGGAGCCCTCGCGCCCGGTAAAAAGCCACGCGGCGGCGCATACGATAAACGCCGTAAGCTGAACAAATGACGATGAAAGCCAAATTGAGGTCTCCTTTGTAAGACCCTCGTTGAAAACTCCCTGCACGCTCATTAAGGCACCGGAAATTACGGCTATTAATATACCGATAACATCGGACATCTTATTACCCACCCAAAAAATATTCTGTTAAATTATTTGAGTCTTCGGACTTTATATTCCGAAAAACAGGGGTTAACGAAAATTTAACAAATTTTAAAAGAATTGCTGAAAAAAACCGAGCTTTTTTTATTGACCGTCTTTTTTTCTCGTGATAATATATAAAATAGGTTAGTAACGAAATTCTTAAGGCTTAAAGCCTTTCGGAGGTAAAATTTATGAAAAAAGCAAGAAAACCGCTCGGTATACTTCTGAGCATGCTTATTTTGCTGTCGTGTATTCCGGTGCTTCCGGTGCTTGCGGACAGCGTTGTTGAAATATACAACGGCGAAACGCAGGTTACTGAAAAAATTTCTCTTCAGGAATACAGAAACGTAACATTAAGCGCAGTTATTTCGGCAGAGGTTACCGAGGAAACAACGGTTACCTGGGAAAGTAATCTGCCGCTTTTGGCGAATGTTGACGAAAACGGCAAGGTTACGGCATATGACTATTCGAAAAAAGCCGTTATTCAGCTTTGGATAGATGAAAATATAGCCTCGCTTCCTTTAGTGGGCCAGTCCATGGCAGATGCTATTTGGAATGCTATCGAGAGTAATGGCATCGATGTTGACAATGTAAATAACGACGTTATTATAGCCGCTGTTGCAAGCATTGTAGGCGACGAGCTTGCCGCTTCCCTTAAAACGGCGCTTGACAATATGAACGTTAAAATAACAGCTACCGTTAAAAATGCCGAGGGTACTGTTCTCGGAAGCGACACGGTAGAGGTTGTTGTTGAAAAAAGCACCGTTGCCAACGTAGCTCCCACGGGCGTTCACATTACAAATAAGAAGGTTGTTCCGAAGATTGTAGCCGTAGGCGCAACGGTTCAGCTTTACGGCGCCTGCACACCCGTTCGTCTTGAGCAGGGCGTTAAGTGGACGGTAGGAAGCAATGCATTTGATACAAGCTCTTCAAAGTGCGCAACCGTAAGCTCCGACGGTCTTGTTACCTTTACCGCGCCCGGTACATGCACCGTAAGAGTTAATCCCGAAAGCACGCTTTATGCGGCATTTTCGGATACGGTTACGTTTACCGTTCTTGAGCAGAGTGCTTACCCCGTAAAGGACTTTGAAATTACCGGTGACACAAGTGTAGGTGAGGGTAAAACAACTCAACTTGCGGTTCAAAATATTACACCCGACGGTGCATATTGGGGCGACCTTAAGTGGAAAAGCTCAAATACGGCAGTTGCCGTGGTTGACGAGAACGGCGTTGTGACGGGTCTTGACGGCGGTGACGGAACCACATATTCGAGAGATGTTACAATTACAGCTCAAATAGGCTCTGTTATTAAGGAGTGGCCTATGAAGGTTACGCGCTCACTTATAAGTTCACTTTCTTCGGTTGAAATCAGCGGAAGCACGGCAATAGGAATAGGCGTTTCACAGCAGCTTGTTGCAACCGTGAACCCCAACAGACTTAATAACAACTCAAGCGTTGTGAGAAATTGGGGTATTAAAAATCCCGAAACAGGCGAGATTGACTTTGCAACCGCCGATGCACCCGTAACAAACGGGTTTATTACGATTGACAGTAACGGTCTTTTAACGGGCGTGTCGGAGGGCGTTTCCGAGGTTTGGTGTGTTGCAACCTATGGCTCATCACAGGTGAGCGACTCTCTTACTGTTGTTTCCGGTAATGCCATTACCGATTTTGAAATTACAGGCAGCACGAGTGTTAAAGAGGGCGACGAGATAACGCTTTCTTTAAATGTTAAAGAGCCTGCAAATTATACGGTAGGTCTTCTTGATACGGTTGTCTGGTCGATTGAAGACGTTAATATAGCAACTGTTTCCGACGGCGGCGTTGTTCACGGAAGAGACGCCGGCGGAAGATGGTCTCTTTCATCAAAGCAGACAACAAAAGTTTATGCGACTGTTTGCGGTGTTACGAGAGAGCTTGAAATTACAGTTACGTCTGCAGGTCTTATAGACGATTACAGTGATGCGTATATTATCGGCGACGATACGGTGGTACGCGATTTTCCGAGACAGTATACATATAAAACATACCCGGCAAGGCTTGAGAATCAAATGTACGCTTGGGGTATGGCAGACGATAACGGTACCGCACCCTGGAGCTCGCTTAATGCTATTGTTAAGCCCTCTAATCCAAATCTTTCAAATAGCATCTCGTCAATCGCGGCGGACGGTGTTGTTACAACAAACGGCGTTGGCAATGCGGAGCTTTATCTTTACCTTTCGACACGTGCAAATTACACTGAAGTTAAAAAGACAATACAAACAGTCGAGGTTGAACCTACAAGCATTACAATTACACCGCCTGCAAAAACCGATTATATCGAAGGCGATACAACGCTTGATTTAACGGGTATGGAAGTGTTCCTTACATATTCAAAGGATGCTTTAACGCCGTATTATGCCGATGCTGTGAACTTTACCGAGGAACAGCTTAAGGTTAAGGTTGACGACTTTGTTGTTAAGGAAATGAACACATCTCTTCTTGATGCCGAGCAATATGTTCTTGTTTCCGTTACTCGTGCCGGAAAAACTCTTAATGCGGTTTTCCCGATAACAATAGCTTCAAAGCAGGTTAATTCAATTGAGATTACAAAGGCACCCGATAAGTATGAATATCTCGAGGGCGAAACGGAGCTTGACCTTACGGGTCTTGAGGTTACGGCAAATTACGATAATGCAATACCCGATTTGGTGACGGATTATACAATAGATCCGGCAAGCTTTGAACCCACTCTTTACGATGTTGAACAGCAGGTTAAGGTGATTTATGAGCACGCGGGTAAAAGTGCCGAGGCAACCTTCCCCGTAATTGTTTACGGAAAGCCCGTTTTAACGGTTAATACTACCGGAGCAGTTGATGAGTGGACTCCCGAGGATGTTAAATTTACCTTCTCGTCAACACACGAGCTTGAGGGTGCAACATACAAATATAAAATAACCGAGGCTGTATTGCCCACCGAGCCGTCAGGCGGCGAGGAAACGGTAGAACCGACAGCTCCCGAGGAGGGCACTCCCGAAGCACCGACTCCCGAGACCGAAACTCCGGAAGAGGGTGCTCCCGAGGAGGGCGCACCCGAAGCGCCGTCTCCCGAGTGGATTGATATTGAAGGCAACGAGCTTACAGTTTCCGGTAACACAAATGTGATTTACACCTTTAAGGCGGTAAACAGCCACGGTATTGAAAGTGAAGAGTCTAAGACATATGCCGTTAAAATAGACACGGTAACACCTTCGTTTTCGCTTACCCGGTCCAATACGGAGATTACCAATGAATCGTACATCGTTACAATAGGCGAGGTTTCCTACGGTGCCTCCGGTATTAAAACGCTTACCTTAAACGGCGAAAGCATTTTGGAAAGCGAAGGCTTTACCGTAAATGAAAACGGCACATACACCGTGGTTCTTATTGCGGGTAACGGACTTTCTTATACGCAGTCCGTAGAGATTACGAATATAGATAAGGAAGCTCCCGAAATAAGCTCCGTAAATATTTTTCAAACACCTGCGGATGCACCGTCAAGAGTTATAGATGCCGAAAAATTCGGCAAATTCTTCAGCGGTAACCTTGTTGCAACCGTGAATGCACTCGATCACGGTGTCGCGGGAATTGAAAAAACAGAATACCGCCTTGTACCCGAGGAGGGCGAAGCGGGCGAGTGGGCACTTTACGAAAACGGCGAGCAGGTGCTTTGCGATACCGAGTTTAAGGGCGTTATTGAGTTCAGAGTAACAGACCTTGCCGGCAATATTTCCGAGACATATGCATCTGACGGAGTTGTTCGTGACGGTACGGCGCCCGTAATTTCAAATGTTTCGGCAACAAGCGGTGGAGCGGAATATGTAAACGGCAGCTGGGTTGCCGATGCGGTTCGCTTTACGCCCGAGGCGACGGCATTTTCCGGCATTTACGAATACTTCATTAAGATGGATGACGGTGAGTGGGAGCAGTTCACAGATGAGTATGTAGAGGTAACCGAGGACGGAAGCCATGAGTATTTCTTTAAGGCTGTTTCATACTCCGGGCTTGAAAGTGAGCCTTACTCCTTCCGCGTTAATATCGACCGAGTAATGCCGCTTGTAAGAGTAGACTTTGAAGGTACCTTCGGCAGATGGACCTGCGAGGATGTTAAGTTTACATTAAGCACCTTAAACGAGCTTCCTTCGGGTGTAACGTATTATTACGACTGCGGAGAGGGCTGGTGCGAAATAGACGGTAATATAGCAACCTTCTCCGAAAATACAAATGCTCTTTACAGATTTAAGGCTGTAAACGGCGCCGGAATCGAAAGCGCTCCGTCTGACAGCTACAGAGTTATGATTGATACGGAGGAGCCCACCGCGGATTACGTTTTGGGCAAGGAGGATAAGACCTCTGTTCCATATGATATCGTATTTACTCCCGTTTGCGGAGACTCCGGTGTTAGAAAGGTTTACTTTGACGGCGAGGATATTACCGAAACGCTTACGGCTACCGTTAAAAAGAACGGCAGATATATTCTTACCGTTGTCGGTAATAACCTTCTTTCCTCTACAAAGGTTATCACAATTAAAAACTTCAGTAACCTTCCGCAGGATCAGTTCCTTTATACAACTCTTCCCGACGGTACAATAAAGGTATATTATTACAGAAGCGAAAATGAGGTTGTAACCGTGCCTTATGACCTTGATAATAAGCCGGTAACAGTGCTCAGCGAAGGTGCTTTCAGAGATTGCACTCACGTTAAAGAGGTTGCAATTCAAAACGGCTTTGAGGTTATAGAGGATGCCTGCTTTGTCGGTTGCGCAAATCTTGAAAAAATAACAATCCCGGAAACGGTTACCGAAATAGGCAAGGAGGTATTCTCGGGCTGCAGTGAAAGCCTCACGATTTATTGCTATAAGGATTCTTACGCGGAAGCATATGCCATAGAAAATAATATAAATTATATAATTCTTGACATTAAACCCATCGGCAGAACAGAGATAGATATGGAAAATCTCGTTATTTATTCCGATATGACCGGCTGCACGAGTGTAAAGGACTTTATTGCTACCGACGATTATTACATTGTAGGTGTACCGTCACAGGTTTCCGGTGATACCGAATATTTCGGCACAGGCTCGCTGCTTTACTTCTTTAAGGACGGTAAGGTTAAGTACATATTTAACTTTGTTTTAAGAGGTGACGTCAACGGTGACGGCTTTGTTGACGTGCTTGATATCTCCGAAACGCAGCTTGCTTCCGAGGAAAAGAGAGAGCTTTTTGATGATTATGTGCTTGCTGCCGATTACGACAACAGCGGCGGAGTTGAGGCTATTGACTGTCAGTGCGTTGTAAATGCGGCACTTAACAACTGAGAGGTCATTGGTAATAGCATTATTAATAATACGGTGCATCGGCTTCGGTCGATGCACCTTTTGTGAAATTTGTGCAAAATCACCAAACGTTCGAAACGGTACTTTCGGTGCGGTATGGATGGCGCTTGCGGTTTTTGTGTAAAATGACGAAAATGGTGCAGGTTATATGTTTTGCACCGTTTTTTGGGCTTTTTTGTAAAAAACTGCACGAATAATGCAAATATGGCGGTTAAAAAGCGCATATTTTAACGTGAATTAGCCGTTTCGGCAAGCTTTTTGAGCAGTGTGCAGACAGGACGTTTTTTGTTTTGTTATAATCGAGGAAACGGCGAATTTTATCCGTTTAAACCAAAAGAGAAGGGTAAAAAACGGGTTAGTTGGTTAAAAATAACGAAAAGCACGGAAAAGTCGATTTTTGTAATATTCGACTATTGAAAAAGGCGGGTATTTGGAGGTATAATGCACTTGTAATAAGGAAAATCCGCTTGAAGGAGAAAATATGAAGCTGCTTGAAGAACGAATCAAAAAAGAAGGTCAGGTTATAGGAACAGACATCTTAAAGGTGGATATGTTCTTAAACCACCAAATAGATGCCTGTCTTTTAGATGAGCTCGGCAAGGAATTCTATTCTCTTTTTAAAGACAGCGGTGTAACGCGTATTCTCACGGTTGAGTCGTCGGGTATTGCAATTGCCGTTTTTGCCGCAAGGTATTTTAACGTACCGCTTGTATTCGCAAAAAAAGCCTCGCACAGGAATGTGGGCAATGACCTTTACACGGCGGAGTGTTACTCCTTTACCCACGGCGCATCATATACTATGAGCGTTTCGAAAAAATATCTCCCTTCGGGTGAAAAGGTTCTTATTATTGACGATTTTCTCGCCGACGGTAACGCCGCAAGGGCGCTTATGGAAATTGTTGAAAAAAGCGAAAGCGAAACCGTGGGCGTCGGAATTGCCATTGAGAAGGGCTTTCAAAAGGGCGGCGATTTGCTTCGCAAAAGCGGAGTGAGAGTTGAGTCTTTAGCGATTATCGAAAGTATGAACGAAAATTCAATTGAGTTCGGAACTCGGTAAGCGTTGAGAATATAACATAATTTTTTGGAGGAACAAAGAATGAAAAAAGCACTTGCTGTTATTCTTGCTCTTGTTCTCGTAGTAGGCTGCTTCGCAGCTTGCGGCGGCAACGGCACGAATGACGAGTCAACAAACCCGGTTGACACCACCGATTTGGCAAATACACTTGATCTTTCAAAGATCAAATTCGGTCTTATCTGCCTTCACGACGAAAACTCAACCTATGACAACAACTTCATCCTTGCTCTTAAGGATGCACAGAAGGTTCTCGGTCTTAAGGATGAGCAGATTCTCATTAAAACAAACATCCCCGAGGATGATGCTTGCTACAACGCAGCAGCCGAGCTTGTAGAGGCAGGCTGCAACATCATCTTTGCAGACTCCTTCGGTCATGAGACATTTATTATCCAGGCTGCAAAAGAGTTCACAGACGTTCAGTTCTGCCATGCAACAGGTACACAGGCTAAGCAGATTAACCTTCCCAACTATCACAACGCTTTTGCTTCTATTTACGAGGGCAGATACCTTGCAGGTGTTGCAGCCGGTATGAAGCTTAACGAGATGATTGACAACGGCAAAATCACGGAAGACGGCGCAAAAATCGGCTATGTTGGCGCATTTAACTATGCAGAGGTTGTTTCCGGTCTTACTTCCTTCTTCCTTGGCGCACGTTCCGTATGCCCCTCCGCTACAATGAAGGTTACATACACAAACTCTTGGTTTGACATTGCTCTTGAGCGTGAGGCTGCTCTTAAGCTTATCAATGACGGTTGCGCTCTTATAAGCCAGCACGCCGATTCCGAGGGTGCTCCCAAGGCATGTGAAGAGAAGGGCGTTCCGAACGTTGCTTACAACATCAGCACAATCTCCATGGGCCCCAACACCGCTATTATTTCTTCTAAGATAAATTGGTCTCCCTATTATCAGCTTGCAATTAAGGCTGTGGCAGCAGGTGAAGCTTTCGCAACAGATTGGTGCGGAACAATAGCAACAGGCTCCGTAGAGCTTACAGAGCTCAACGAGAAGGTTGCGGCTGAGGGCACACAGGCTAAGCTTGATGATGTTAAGGCTCAGTTTGAAGCAGGTACTCTTAAGGTATTTGATACAGCTACCTTTACTGTTAACGGCGCACAGCTTTCACAGTATGAGGCTGATGTTGACGGCGACTATGCACCCGACACAAACGTTATCGAAAACGGTGTCTTTGTAGAGTCCGGCGACAGCTACCGTTCTGCTCCGTACTTTGATATTAAGTACATCGACGGTATCAGCGAGTAATTTTTTTCGAGTTTTCCAATGCTTGGGCGAAGCGAAAAACGCTTCGCCCGAGAGTTGTTTTAAGATGTTTTTTGAAAAGAGCGGATTTTTCGGGTCCGCTGTTTTCAAGAAATATTACGGAGGTATAAAATGAGCGTTCCGGCAATTGAACTGAAAAACATAACAAAGACGTTCGGAAGCGTTGTTGCCAACAAAAATGTAAATCTTTCCGTTTACAATGGCGAAATTCTTGCTCTTTTGGGCGAAAACGGAAGCGGCAAAACAACGCTGATGAATATGATTTCCGGTCTTTACTTTCCGGATGACGGACAGATTTTTATTGACGGCAAGGAGGTAGTAATACGTTCCCCCAAGGATGCCTTCGATTACAAAATCGGAATGATTCACCAGCACTTTAAGCTCGTGGATGTTTTCACCGCTGCGGAAAATATAGTTTTGGGTCTCAAGGAAGAAGGAAAGTACAACATTAAGCAGGTTTCCGAGCGCGTAGCTGAAATCAGCGCAAGGTACGGCTTTGAAATTGACCCCAAGAAAAAAATATACGAGATGTCTGTTTCGGAAAAGCAGACGGTTGAAATTATAAAGGTTCTTTACCGCGGCTCAAATCTTCTCATTCTTGATGAGCCTACCGCTGTTTTAACTCCGCAGGAGACTAAAAAGCTGTTTGCCGTTTTGCGTCGTATGCGCGATGACGGCAAGGCAATTGTAATTATCACACATAAGCTTCATGAGGTTTTGTCGCTTTCCGATAAGGTAGCCGTTTTAAGAAAGGGCGAGTACATAGGCACGGTAAATACTGCCGAAACAAACGAAACCGAGCTTGCCGAAATGATGGTTGGCAAAAAGGTTGAGCTTAATATTGAGCGAAGCGAGCCGAAAGACAGTGTAGACAGACTTGTTGTAAACAATATAAATTGTCAAAACCGCGAGGGCGTAAAGGTGCTTGATAATGTTTCCTTTACTGCCAAAAGCGGCGAAATTCTCGGAATTGCGGGCATTGCGGGAAGCGGTCAAAGAGAGCTGCTTGAGGCAATTGCCGGTCTTCAAAAGCTTTCGGGCGGCGAGATTCTTTACAATGACCCCAAAACGGGTAAATCCGAAAATCTTCGTGATAAAACACCCTTGCAAATTCGCGAGCTGGGCGTGCGCCTTTCGTTTGTGCCCGAGGACAGACTCGGTATGGGTCTTGTCGGAAATATGGATATTATAGACAATATGATGCTCAGAAGCTACCGCAAGGGCAAGTCTTTTTTCCTCGAAAGAAAAGCCCCCAAGGATTTGGCACAGCAAATTATAGAGCAGCTTGAGGTTGTAACGCCGAGTGCCACAACTCCCGTAAGAAGGCTTTCGGGCGGTAACGTTCAAAAGGTGCTTGTCGGACGTGAAATTGCCGCATCGCCTACGGTTTTGATGGCGGCTTACCCCGTAAGAGGACTTGATATTAATTCTTCCTACGCAATATACAATCTTCTTAACCAGCAAAAGGAGCGCGGCGTAGCTGTAATATTCGTCGGCGAGGACCTTGATGTGTTAATTGAGCTTTGTGACAGAATTCTCGTTATAGGCTCGGGCAAAATTACCGGTGTTGTTGACGGCAGAACCGCCGACAAGAGTGAAATAGGTCTTTTAATGGCAAAAACTGAAGGAGGCGCAGAGAATGAATAAAAAAGAGCATGTTCACGAGCCGCTTTTTCATGTAGCAAAGCGCAGCTCAATAGATTGGCGCAAGGCATGGCTTATACGCATTTTGGCAATAGTAGCCTCACTTCTTGTGTGCTCCGTAATAATAGTGCTTTTAACAAAGCTTAATCCGCTTGACGTTTACGCGGCAATGGTAAAGGGCAGCTTCGGCACCGAGCGTAAGGTGTGGATTTTGCTTCAGAATATGGCAATACTTCTTTGCATAGCGCTTGCCGTAACGCCCGCGTTTAAGATGCGCTTTTGGAACCTCGGTGCAGAGGGTCAGGTGCTTTTCGGCGGACTTATGAGTATGGTATGTATGTTTTACATCGGCGACAGGCTTCCGAATGCGGTGCTTATATTGATAATGCTTTTGGCATCAATTCTCGGCGGTATTTTGTGGGCTGTGATTCCGGCGTATTTCAAGGCAAAGTGGAATACAAACGAGAGCCTTTTTACGCTTATGATGAACTACATTTCGATACAGCTCGTATCGTTCTGCATAATGGTATGGGTTCCCAGCGGCTCAAGTGTAATGGGCTTGGTTAATGCGGACACCTCGGCGGGTTGGCTTCCGGGGATATTCGGCAAAAAGTATCTTCTTAATATACTCATAGTAGCCGCGGTAACAGCCGTTATGTATATTTACCTTAAATATTCAAAGCACGGCTACGAAATAAGCGTAGTAGGTGAAAGCGAAAACACCGCAAGGTATATCGGAATCAACGTTAAAAAGGTAATTTTGAGAACCATGGTGCTTTCGGGTGCTGTTTGCGGACTTGCCGGCTTTTTGCTTGTATCGGGCACAAACCATACAATCTCCAAGGATTTGGCGGGCGGCAACGGCTTTACGGCGATAATGGTATCGTGGCTTGCAAAGTTCAATCCCGTTGTAATGGTAATAACCTCGTTTTTGATTGTATTTTTACAGCGCGGTGCAGGAGAAATTGCCACAAACTTTAACCTTAACGAGAGTGTAGCGGATATTCTCACGGGCGTAATAATATTCTTTATAATCGGCTGTGAATTCTTTATAAACTACGAGATTAAAACACGCGCAAAGCATAAGGAGGGCAAATAAATGTTATCTACAATACTTTCATTTATAAACGCCGCAATAATTCAGGGCATCCCTCTTCTTTATGGCTCAACCGGAGAAATTATTACCGAAAAATCCGGCGGACTTAACCTCGGAATTCCCGGAATAATGTATATGGGCGGCATCTCGGGTATAATCGGCGGCTATCTTTACGAGCATTATACCGCAGAGCCGTCGGGTGTGCTTTGCATAATAATTTCGCTTGTTGCATCGCTTTTGGGCTCAGCGCTTATGGCGCTTATATATGCATTTTTAACCGTCACCTTAAAGGCAAATCAGAATGTAACGGGCTTGGCACTTACAACCTTCGGTGTCGGTGTGGGCAACTTTTTCGGCGGCTCGCTTTTGAAATTTTTCGGTGAGAGCGGTTCGATTTCACTTATAAATACGGGACTTGCTTATAAAGCCTCGTTGCCGTTTGCTCAGAAGCTCGGAATGTTCGGTGAAACCTTTCTTTCCTTCGGCTTTCTTGCGTACCTCGCGGTTATTATTGCGCTTGTAACATCTTATGTTCTCAATCGCACGCGCACCGGTCTTAACTTGCGTGCAATAGGTGAAAATCCCGCAACAGCCGATGCTGCAGGAATTAACGTTACAAGGTATAAATATCTTTCAACCGTAATCGGCGGAATGATAGCAGGCCTCGGCGGACTTTACTTCGTAATGGATTATACCGCCGGCGCATGGACGAATAACGGCTTCGGCGACAGGGGCTGGCTTGCAATAGCAATAGTAATTTTTGCCCTTTGGAAGCCCAAGTCGGCAATTCTCAGCTCCTTCCTTTTCGGCGGACTTTACATAATTTGTGTTTATATCCCGGGACTTTCCTCCGCTTCAAAGGAGCTTGTAAAAATGCTCCCGTACCTTGTTACAATAATAGTTCTCGTGATAGTAAGTGCTCGCAAGAAAAAGGAGCATCAGCCTCCGCAAAGCCTCGGACTTACATATTTCAGAGAAGAGCGCTGAAGCCTTTCGAAGTGTATTCGCAAGAACAAAATATAAAAAAATTATAAAAAATCTGTTCTTACCGATTGTGAAAATTTCATTCGGGAAGAACAGATGATTTTTTATTATGAGCAATTAAAATTCAAATCAATGTGATTACCGAAATTGTAAATCATGAGTTTCGGCTTGCGCGTTTTTTGCAATTCTTTTTGTTGCTTCGAGGGTACCTAAAACGAGCATAAAGAATTGAAGCTCCTTGGGAGTTTGAAGGGTGAATTCGGTCATTGAAATTACGGCAAAGCCCACAATTGCCGAAAGGAAGGCTATACCGAGTCTGCTGTATTTGCCGCCGAGCTTTATGAGCTTTAAAATATCGTATACGATAAATCCGAATACTACAAGCAAAAATGCAAGTCCCACCGCGCCCAGCTCGGTGAAAATTTCAATATAAAGGCTATGTGCATGCGGACGGTTTACGCCGTTTTCAAGCATTTTTTGTGCCGTGCTTTCGCATCCGGCACCAAAGCCGAAAATCGGTCTTTCGCCAATGGCTTTAAAACAGGCGCTCCAAATTTTTAAGCGCGTGTCGGTTGATTTTTCGAGGTCGAATTCGAGAAATTCGTTTCTTTTTATAATGGCAATAATAAATATTGCGCCGGAGGCAACAATTGTAACAGCAATGCCGAGTGCCTTTTTGGAGTTCATAAAAAGGAGTATCGTTAAAGCTGCCAAAACCGCAAGAGCCGCTCCGCGAGAGGTGGTGCCGACTATGCCGCCGAGTATTAAAAACGCCGAAATTCCGCACACTGTGCGGTGTTTTTTTTCACCGCTTATAAAGCCGTAAACGGCAATAGGCAAAATCAAAATAAGGTAGGTTGCGCAAATAAGCGGGTTGTCAAAGGTTGATGAGGCGCGTGAGTCCTTCCAGACATTCGCCGTTTCGGTAATATTGAAGGGCAAAAGAGCATATATTATCTTGTCAAAAAGACTCCATAGTGGGTTAACAGCCTTTACTCCCAGCATCAGTAATATGTATTGAATAAAGCCGATGCCGCCGACGGCACCGCCGCCTAAGGAAAACGATGTTACAAGCACCTCGAGCTGCTTTTTTTCGACAATAAGGTTTGAAATCATAAATGAGCCTAAAAGCATCCCCATCCACAAAAGTGAAATTGCGGCTGAGTAAATCGGTGTAAGCGACCAAAACGAGCTTAACAGGCTGTAGCACATAAAAAGAAGAAAGACCTTGCCGACGTTGCCGAGCTTAACCTTTTGCCCCGTTAATGAAAAGCGGCGTTTAAAGACAACAAAGCCCCCGAGCGTAAGAAGAGGGGCCATATATTCCGGGAGTATTGCGGCAATAATTGCGAGTATATATAAAAATTTACGGGAAGATGCGTCGGTCTTGCTTTTAAGCGATAGATTATCCACTAAGCGCGCTCCTTTATGTTTCCGTTAAAACGGACTTATTCTTCCGTGGGAGAATATTTTACTATATATGTATGGGATTTACAAGTAACAATTATGTTACCTATTTGTAAATAATGGCTTTCGGGCGATATTTTTTCGGAAAAACACTTGATTTTTTCTGAAAAAAGGGTATTATTATATTAGCACTCACAGAGAGCGAGTGCCAAAACCAATTATTTATTATCTTTTACAGGAGGTAATTCTATATGAAGCTCAGACCCTTAGGTGACAGAGTAGTTCTTAAATTTCAAGAGGCGGAGGAAAAAACTTCCGGCGGTATAATTCTTGCCGCTTCCGCTCAGGAAAAGCCCCAAATTGCCGAAATCCTCGCGGTTGGCCCCGGCGGAGTTGTTGATGGCAAAGAGGTTAAAATGGAAGTTAATGTCGGTGATAAGGTTATTTTAAGCAAATATTCCGGAACGGAAGTTAAGCTTGACGGCGAAAAGCTTGTTGTAGTTCGTCAAAACGATATTCTCGCTGTTGTTGACTGATTAGGAGGAATTTTTCATGGCAAAGCAAATTATTTACGGTGAAGAAGCCAGAAAGGCTCTTCAGGCAGGTATTGATAAGTTAAGCAATACAGTTAAAATTACGTTGGGTCCCAAGGGCAGAAACGTTGTTCTTGACAAAAAGTACGGCGCTCCCCTTATAACAAATGATGGTGTTACAATCGCAAAAGAGGTTGAGCTTGAAGATCCGTTTGAGAATATGGGTGCTCAGCTTGTTAAAGAGGTTGCCACAAAAACAAATGACGTTGCAGGTGACGGTACAACAACCGCAACTCTTCTTGCACAGGCTCTCGTAAGAGAGGGTATGAGGAATGTTGCCGCAGGCGCAAATCCCATGCAGGTGAAAAAAGGCATTAAGCTCGCTGTTGAAAATGTTGTTGAAACAATCAAGGCGGACTCAAAGCCCGTGGGAAATTCAGGCGACATTGCGAGAATCGCGACAATTTCCGCTGCAGACGACAATATAGGTAAGCTCATAGCAGAGGCTATGGAAAAGGTTACCTCCGACGGGGTTATTACCGTTGAAGAAAGCAAAACAGCAGAAACAAGCTGTGATGTTGTTGAGGGTATGCAGTTTGATCGCGGCTACATTTCACCTTATATGGTAACGGATACCGATAAAATGGAAGCTGTTATTGATGATGCATATATTCTCATTACAGATAAGAAAATTTCTTCTATTCAGGAGATTCTTCCGCTCCTTGAAAAAATCGTTCAGGCAGGCAAAAAGCTTGTTATTATCGCAGAGGATATTGAGGGCGAGGCTCTTGCAACGCTTCTTGTAAACAAGCTTCGCGGCACCTTCACCTGCGTTGGTGTAAAGGCTCCGGGCTTCGGCGACAGAAGAAAAGAAATGCTTCGTGATATTGCCATTCTTACCGGCGGCGAGGTTATTACCGAGGAATTGGGGCTTGAGCTTAAGGATGCCGATGTTTCACAGCTCGGCAGAGCACGCCAGGTTAAAATTCAAAAGGAAAATACCATTATTGTTGACGGTGCCGGCGATAACGACGAAATTAAAAACCGCGTAGCACAAATTAAGTCACAAATTGAAACAACAACTTCTGATTTTGACAGAGAAAAGCTTCAGGAAAGACTTGCAAAGCTTTCAGGCGGTGTTGCGGTTATTCGCGTAGGTGCGGCAACCGAGACCGAAATGAAGGAAATGAAGCTCAGAATAGAGGATGCCTTGGCAGCAACAAAGGCAGCTGTTGAAGAGGGCTACGTTGCAGGCGGCGGTGTTGCGCTTCTCAATGCAATTCCCGCACTCAAAGAGTACACCGATTCCATTGAAGATCTTGATGTTAAAACAGGTGCAAAAATCGTTCTTAAGGCTATTGAGGAGCCTGTTCGTCAAATTGCCGCAAATGCAGGTCTTGAGGGCTCTGTAATTATAGACGGTATTCTTCGCTCCGGCAAAAAGGGCTATGGCTTTAACTTTGCAACAGAGGAATATACCGATATGGCAGAGGCAGGTATTCTCGATCCCACAAAGGTAACGCGCTCTGCACTTCAAAATGCATCAAGCGTAGCCTCTATGGTGCTTACAACCGAAAGTCTTGTTACCGACAAGCCCGATCCCGCACAGGATGCCGCCAACGCCGCAGCAATGGCAGCAGCACAGGGCGGAGGAATGTATTAATTATAAATTGAATTACACGCACCTTCTTTTCGGAATTTCCAGTGAGAGGGTGCGGATTTTTTTCGGTGAGAAGCAGCTTGAGACGAGCTTGATTCAGTCGATTAATAAGCGGATTTATAAAAATTACGGTGTTGCAAAAGCAATATCGGTGTGGTATACTGTATTTTGAATAGATTGTTTTTCGGAGGCTTTTATGAAAATCAGCGATAATTATATTTTGAAGACCGTTGCGGGGACGGCGGTTGTTGTGCCCGTAGGGGAGGCAGCAGAGAATATTCACGGAATGATTAAGCTTAACGAGGCGGCTGTTTTTATTTGGAGGATGCTCTCGGACGGTTCGGAGCGTGAGAATATTCTTTCTGCACTTTGCGAGGAATATAAGGGCGCGTCACGTGATGTGCTTTCGAGAGATCTCGATGCTTTTTTGGCAAAGCTTAAGGAAAAGAATATTTTGCTTTCGGAATAAGTCTTGCGCCTTTCGGCATTTGTAAGTAACTTTTTTAAACACGTACAATCACGGAGGAATTTATGAAAATTAAAGCTGCAGGGCTTACGATTGAATTGGAGCCTTTGTATGAGCTTTTGCGCTCTCGCATTGAAAACTATATTTGCTCGGATGACGAAAAGGCGGATATTACGATTAATATTTCGGAGCGGTTTTATAAAGAGCGCCAAAAGGAAAATCCGCATCTTTCGCTTGCGGAATGCGAATATATTTGGACTGCCTCTTATTTTTACGGTAATCTTGCGAAATTCGACGGAATGATGCTTCATGCCTCATGCGTTGAATATGGCGGAAAAGCTTACCTTTTTTCAGCTCCGAGCGGTACGGGTAAGTCTACTCATACGCATCTTTGGCTTAAATATTTGCCCGGTACGCGGATTATAAATGATGACAAGCCGGCGCTTCGTATTATTGACTCAAGGGTTTACGCCTTCGGTACGCCTTGGAGCGGCAAAACCGACGAAAATGTGCCCGTGGGCGTTCCTGTAGGCGGCATTGCGTTTTTAAGTCGCGGTGAAAATAAAATCACTCGCGTTCCCGGTATTACCGTTCTTAAGGATTTTATGGATCAAACCGTTCGCCCGGATACGCGAGAGCTTATGTCGGGACTTCTTGATGTGACGGACAAGGTGCTTTCCGAGGTTCCCGTTTACCGCCTTTCGTGCGATATGTCAAGGGAGGCTGTTATGACGGCAATGGAGGGTATGAAATAATAGGGATGTAAAAAAACGCAGACCGCATAAAACGGCATAATAAAAGGGGATTTTACAGAAAGAACATCTGCAAAAGCCTCTTAAATTATTAAAAAAGCAAATAAATGTTTTATGCGGCGAACAAACCTTGCCTACGTCTGCTTTTGTATGCCGTCGGGGAGCCAAAAACAAAGTAAAGCCTTGTTTTTGCTCGGCTTGTCCGTTCTGCATCTTTTTTTCTATACCCTAAAAAACGAGCTGTAAAAAATCCTGTGTTTTTTACAGCCCGATTTGACGGAGGCTTTTATGAAAATGATTGATTTGCTTCCTTTTATTGAGGAAGCGTTTGCCAAGGGTGAAACCTTTACAATACCCATAACCGGTACGAGTATGCTCCCGCTTTTGGTGGAGGGGCGTGATCGTGTTACGCTTATAAAGCCGCCATGCGATGATGACGGCAGAGCCTGTCTTGATGTCGGCGATTTACCGCTGTATCGCCGTCGCGATGGTGCGTTTGTTTTGCATAGGGTTGTCGGTATTGATAAGGGCACATATATTATGTGCGGAGATAACCAATTTGTGCTTGAAAGAAATATTGAGCCGGAGCAAATTATAGGCGTTGTTTGCAGAATCAAACGCGATGAAGCGGATTTTCCCGTGACCGATGAGCGCTATAGAAAATATGTGGATAAGATGTGTAAAAACATAAGCTATCGCTATATGAGGCGCAGAATAAGACACAGGCTTTCGTTTATTAAGAAAAAACTCGGCTGAAAATGATTTTTTAACGAGTACCTGAAAGTTTTTTTCGTTAAATTAAAAAAAATGTCAAAAAACTATTGTAGAAACGGTATTGCTTGTGATATAATGAATGCGGACTGCGGCTGTATGCCCAAAACATGAAAACAGAGGTTCGGTGAATATAAATGGCTTACGAAGAAAAAAGAAGCTACGATGACGAAAATAACGGGTATTCCATTTTCAGGTTAATTAAAATACTTACGAAAAAGTGGTGGGTAATTGTTTTGCTTACTGCTATATTTACTGTTGCAGGCTTCGGCGTTGCAAAGTTTACCTATGTTCCGCAATATACATCAAGGCTTATTATCAATATTTCCAATAAAACGGAGAGCATAGCCGGCGAGGCGGCAAAATATACAACCGCGAGTGATGCGCAGGCTTCTGCTGTTATTGCAAACAACTTTAAAATAATCATTCAGCAGGGTGATGATTTTATTAATGCGGTTCGCGATGCCGTTTATGCAAAAACGGGCGTCGAGTACAGCAAAAAGGCGCTTCGCTCCGTAATAGCCGTTGAAACCGTTGCGGATACCACAATGCTTAAAATCAGCGTAACGACAAGTGATCCCGACTTTGCCTATGCCATTACAACCGCTATTCAAAGTGTTTATACGGTAATTACAAAGGATGCATTCCCGAATGCAAATTTTACAATTGCCGACAATGCTACTTCTCCTGAGCTTCAGGGTGATTCATCAACGCTTCTTTACACTGCCGCCGGCCTTGTTTTGGGTGCGGGTATTGCCGTTCTTGCGCTGTTTGTTTCGGGTATGCTTAAAAATACCGTTCTTACAAGCGACGATATTAAAAAGAGCTTTAATGTTAACATTATAGCCTCCGTTTCAAAAATCAAAAGTAAAAAGAACGAGAGAAAGCGCCTTCTTATTACCGATAAAAACGTAGGTCTTCCGTTTATAGAGACCTTTAAGCTCATAAGAACAAAAATTGAAAATATCAAGCTTAAAAAGGGCTATTCTGTTTTTGCCGTTACAAGCTCCACAGAGAGTGAGGGTAAAACAACCTGCTCTTCAAACATTGCTCTTTCACTTGCAAAGTCCGGAAAGTCCGTGCTTCTTATAGATGCCGACCTCAGAAAGCCCGCCGTTTACAAAACTCTCGGTGTTGCGCTTGATGATGACGATTTGGGAGTTTATGACATTGTAAGCGGTAATAAGCCGTTTGAAGAGGCAGTTAAGTATGTTGAAAAATACAACCTTTATCTGCTTGTTTCGGCTGTTCCCGTTACAGACCCCTCCGAGGTTCTCGCTTCAAGAAAAATGGAGGCTATTATTTCGGAAGCAAGAAAAAGCTTTGACTATGTTATTGTTGACTGCCCGCCGGCAGGTGTTGTTGCCGATGCGGCTATTGTTTCGAATTATACCGATTCAATAATTTTCGTTACCGCTGAAAATAAGGTCTCGCTTCCGCAGGTTGAATATGCCTTAAGTGACCTTATGACAACAAAGTCGGAAATTCTCGGCGTTATTTACAATTACGCGGAATCGGGCTTGGTTCCGAGCTCGGGTAAGAGCGGCGGCTATGGCTACGGTTACGGTTACGGCTACGGAAGCTATTATGGCTCGCATTACGCTTCGTCTTATTACGGCTCAACAAGCTCAAAGGGTAAAAAGCACAAATAAAATAATTTACGGGGCTGTAAAAAGACGTAAGTTTTTTACAGCCCCGTTTTGGGAGTATTTATGGAATTATTCGAAAATAAAATTACGCCCGAGAAAACGGTTTTAATATGTGCCGATACGGGCGAATATGATCCGGAAAGCTCTCTCGCGGAGCTTACGGAGCTTGTAAAAACCGCAGGTGCAGAGGTTGTTTGTGAGCTTGTGCAAAAAAGGGAAGCGCCCGATTCGGCGACGTATATAGGCAGCGGTAAGCTAAACGAGCTTTGCGATTTTTGCCGCGAAAATGAGGTTGAGCTTATTGTTGCGGACGGTGAGCTGACACCGGCACAGCAGCGTAATATAGAAGGTGCCACAGACACGCGTGTTATTGACCGAACAACGCTTATTTTGGATATTTTTGCAATGCGCGCTCTCTCGGGTGAGGGTAAGCTTCAGGTTGAGCTTGCACAGCTTAAATATATGCTTCCGAGGCTCGGTGGCAAGGGTGCTTCAATGTCGAGGCTCGGCGGCGGAATAGGTACAAGAGGTCCCGGTGAAACAAAGCTTGAAACCGATAAGCGTCACATAAGGCGAAGAATTGCCGCGCTTGAGGGCGAGCTCAAGGAGCTTGAGAGCCGTCGTGAGCGCCGTCGTGAGCGCCGCAAAAAGGACGGTACGGTTACGGTTGCCCTGGTGGGCTACACAAACGCCGGAAAGTCTACCTTAATGAACGCTCTCACAAACGCAGGCGTTCTTGCGGAAAATAAGCTTTTTGCAACGCTTGACCCAACCTCGCGCGCGCTGACTCTTCCGGACGGCAGAACGGTTGTGCTTGTTGATACGGTAGGCTTTATAAGGAGACTTCCGCATAAGCTTATCGAGGCGTTTAAGTCCACGCTTGACGAGGCGGTTTTTGCAAATGTAATTCTTAATATTTGCGATGCTTCAAGTGAGGAGTGCACAGAGCATTTTAATGTTACAAATGCGCTTTTGGAGGAGCTTGGCTGTGAGGATAAGCCTGTAATTACCGTTCTCAATAAGTGCGATTTGGCAAAAACTTCTTCGGATATTCCGCTTATAGGCAGTACCGTGAGAATTTCCGCGCTTACGGGCGAGGGGCTTGAGGAGCTTCTTATGAAAATATCAAAAGCCCTCCCTCCGACGAGAAAGCGCGTTAAAATGCTTTTGCCGTTTTCAATGGGTGCGGTTGCGGCGGCTTTGAGAAAAGACGGCGTTGTTCATTCGGAGGAGTACACGGCAGACGGGCTTCTTTTGGATATTACCGCGGAAATTCGCGAGCTTGAGGAATACAAGGATTATATTATTTAATAAAGAAAAGATTTTCATTATAAATACAATAAAATCAACGGGCTGTAAAAGACATAGGTTTTTTACAGCCCCGGTTTTATATTTCTTTATTATTGCGATATTTCGCCCGCTTTTTTCAGACAGGTTTTTGAAACAGCGGGGCCTATAAGCTCATAAATAAGCGTTCCGCAAAGAATGATTGCGCGGATTTCACCCGCGTGTTCCGGAAGCACCGATGCTGCCGCAAGCGAAAGTCCTATTGCAACACCGGCTTGCGGAATTAGTGCCGGTCCGAGATACTTTTTAATGTTTTTATCCGCCTTGCAAGCAACTGCACCGAGTGTGGAGCCGAACATTTTTCCGAGAACGCGGAATATTATGTAAACAGCACCCGCAACGCCGACTGTCGGCAAAACGGAAAGCTTTAAATCTGCGCCGGAGGCTATGAAAAACAGCATAAATATAGGCGGCGTTATTTTGTCGGAAAGATCCATAAGCTTGTTGACATCCGGCGAAAAATTCGCTATTATCGCGCCTAAGGACATACAAAGCAAAAGTGACGAAAAGCCGCAAAGCTTTGAAAGGCCCAAGCCTATAAATATAAATGCTATCATCAGTGAAAGACGGTTGCCGTCCTTTTTGAAAAATTTAAGCGGTAATAGGAATACAAATCCGAGAAGAGCACCCACAATGAGCGCGCCGCCTATTTCTATTACAGGCGGTAAAACCGCTTCTTTAAAGGAGGTGCCTTTACCGGCAATTGCCGAGGCAACCGCTATTGAAAGCGAGTACATTATAAGTGCCGTGGCATCGTCAATTGCAACAACCGATAAAAGCGTTTCGGTCAATTTGCCCTTTGCCTTGTATTGCTTAATAACCATTATTGTCGCGGCAGGTGCGGTTGCCGCAGCTATTGAGCCGAGCACTAAAGAAAAGGTTATGTCGTAGCCGAATAAAAGAAGCGCGGCTACAACAAAAACCACCGCAAAAAGCGACTCAAGGCAAGCTATTACTATAGGTGTTGCTCCGACTCTTTTAAAATAGCTTATTTTAAATTCGTTGCCGATTGAAAAGGCAATAAAGCCGAGCGCCGTATCGGAAATTATTTCAATGTCATCAATAAAGCCCTCGCTTAAAAAACCCAAAACACTCGGACCTAAAATAAGGCCTGCGAGAAGGTAGCCCGTAACATTGGGAAGCTTTACCTTTTTTACAAGCCTTCCCATTGCCATTCCCGTAAAAATCATTACGGCAAGGTAAATAAAAGTATTTAAATTCAAATTGCCGAGCATCAGTGTGAAAGTCCCTCCAGACGGTCTATCGGGAGAGTGAACAAAATGCCCGTGTCGGGCTTTGAAAGTCCGCCTGTTACCTTGTCGGTAATTTCGTAAATTTTGTCGATGTCGCTTTCCTTTGTTACCATAAATATTGTTTTGTTTTCCTTGTGGGAGGGGTTCAAAAGATTTCTAAGCGAGCCGAGAATGTGAAAATCGAATTCCTCGTTGTCGCTGAGCTCCTGAATCATACCTTTACTGTCAATAATCGTTGCGCCCGAAATTGAGTTTTTTCCGAATTCCTCGAGAAGCTCTTCAAGGCACTCGGTCTTGTTAAGAACAATAATAAGAAGCCTCATATTTTATCTGCCTTTCAAATATATTAACGCTTGTAATATTATCACTAAAGCGCTGTTTTTTCAATGGTACAGTTAAACAATATTATCGGCTTCTTTTTTTGCGCATTTGTACAGATTATAGCTTTGATATTTGAACACCCTTGTAGTAGTGCTTTAAAATTTCTTCATAATCGGAGCCGTTTTTCGCCATATAGTTTGCACCGTATTGACTCAAGCCAACACCGTGACCGTAGCCGACGGTTGTAAAGGTAATTGCGTTTTCGGATGCCTTTACGGTGAAGGCGGCGCTTTTTAAATTGAAGGCAGTTCGTATTTCCTCGCCGCTAAGCTCCTTGTTGCCCACGGTTGCCGAAAGCACGGTTCCGGCGCGTGAGGTCTTTTCGATTTTTATGAGTTTACCGAGGTCTTCGCCCTCTTTCGGTGTAACCGAAAGCTTTTTGAGAGCTTCACAGGCTTCGTCTCTTGAATAGCGAGAGGTTGTACTGTAGTCCGGTGAGAGCGTGTCGCCACTGCTTTTTACGCTTACAAGATACGGAACCTTGCCGCCCCATACGTTTTGGGCGCTTTCGGTTGTTCCGGGAGAAATTGCGCAAAATGCCGCCGTGCAAAGCTCACCCTTATACGTTATCACCTCATTTAAAACCTCGTTTACGGCAGCTTCAAGCTTTTTTTCGTATTCATCGAAGCTGTCGCCCCATCTTTCTCGGCGCTCCTTTTCGGAGAGATAGCCTTGATGAGTCCCGGTGTCGTCGCTTATGTCCGCGCCCAAAAGCGTGCTGTTGCCGTTGTTTGAGCCTTTAAGCCTTACGGCATTTGTGAAGCACGCAACAGCCTGAGCCTTAATAGCCTCCTTTTCAAAACTCAAGGGCATTTCGGCTGCTGTACTGCCGCAGGTGTATTCAAAATATGAAACGCTTACCGTGCTTTTTTTCTCGCTTAAAAATACGGTAATGCTTCCGTCATCTTCGCCTTTTTCAGCTTTTTCGCTTTTTTCTTTTTCTTCCTTTTTGTCGGCGTTTTCATCTTTGGCTTCGGCGCTCACGTTTAAGCCGTTGCTTTCTTTTGTGCCGCTTATGTAAGCGCCTGCCGGCTGTGAGGCCGAGCCGCCCGTATTTAAAATGCCTATCGGAAACGCCGTCAAGCATAAAAACGCCACGGAAAACATAATTAATTGATTCTTCATAATATTTATACCGCCTTTTTGTTGACAAGTCGCCTTGGATGTTATAAAATAATATGAATTATTATTTTATCTTATGACAATTTTGGGAGGAATCAAAATGCCAACATATATATCGCCGATTCCGAACGACGCACTTACTCCGCTTTGTGAACAGCTTAAAAAATCAAGTGCTATTTCACAGGAATATTTCGAGAGATTTGATGTTAAAAGAGGACTTCGCAACCGTGACGGCAGCGGTGTTATGGCGGGTCTTACAAAGGTTTGCTCTGTTGAGGGCTACTATATAGAGGACGGTGAAAGAATGCCTGTAGACGGTAAGCTTACTTACCGCGGAATGAATGTTACAGACATAGTAGACGGTTGCCGTAAGGAAAACCGCTTCGGCTTCGAGGAGGTCGTTTGGCTTCTTTTGTTCGGCTCATTGCCGACAAAGGAGCAGCTTGAACGCTTTAAGGGGATCATCTCCGCTTCAAGAGAGCTTCCCGAGGACTTTATTGAGGATATGATAATGAAAGCACCCTCGCCGAATATTATGAATAAGCTTCAGCGCTCCGTGCTTTCACTTTATTCTTACGATATGAATCCCGACGATATTTCAATTGAAAATGTTTTAAGGCAAAGCATTCAGCTTATAGCGCAGCTCCCCACGATAATGACTTACGCTTACCAGGTAAAAAGGCGTCATTATTATAAAAAGAGCATGTATATTCATCCGATTGTTCCCGAGCATTCAACCGCGGAAACTATTCTTAATACAACGCGCTCAAACAGACAGTTTACCGATGAGGAGGCAAAGCTTCTTGATATTTGCCTTATGCTTCACGCCGATCACGGCGGCGGCAACAACTCGGCATTTGCAACACGTGTTGTTACTTCGAGCGGAACGGACACTTACGCCGCAATAGCCTCCGGTATAGGCTCTCTTAAGGGTCCGAGACACGGCGGTGCAAATCTTAAGGTTGCCGAGATGATGGAGTTTTTAAAGTCGGACGTTAAGGATATTACAAACGAGGGTCAGGTTGCGGATTTTCTTAAGCGCGTAATCAACAAAGAGGCGGGCGACAGGAGCGGCCTTGTTTACGGTATGGGTCATGCTGTTTATACACTTTCGGATCCGCGTCAAATAATCTTAAAGCGCGAAGCCGCCAAAATCGTCGATGAAAAGGGCTTTGGTGAGGAATTCAGAGCACTTGAGCTTATTGAAAGGCTTACACCGGAGATTTTTGCCGAGACAAAGGGCAACACAAAGAAAATTTGCGCTAATGTAGACCTTTATTCGGGGCTTATTTATAAAATGCTCAATATACCGATGGATTTGTACACGCCTCTTTTTGCAATTGCGCGTGTTGCGGGCTGGTCGGCACACAGAATAGAGGAGCTTATAAGCGGTAACAGAGTTATAAGACCCGCATATAAAAATGTGGGTACTCCAAAGGACTATATCCCATTAAGCGAAAGAAAAGAACATTGCGCTAAGTCGCTTCATAAGTACATTCCCCTTGAAGAAAGATAAATTGTGTAAAACAGCTTGAAAGGTGCGTTATTAATGGAAAAAATTAAAGGAAAATGCAAGGCGGTAAAAATGAAATATATTATGTTCATTTTTGTTGCCGCACTTGTTATTATGCTTCCTATAAGGCTTTATCAGCTTTTTGCCGTAACAGAGCTTGAAACGGGGTTTTTTACCGAAACGGATTTTTCCGTAACACTGCTTTACGGATTGATAGCACTGTCGGTTGCGGCGTTTATGATTTTGAGCTACATAAGCCGTGAGCTTCCTTCGCCGATGCTTCCCGTGGGTAAAAATTACGTGCTCGGAATATCGTCACTTGTTTTCGGAGCGGCTCTTTTTTACGACGGGATAACAGGCTTACTTGATATTATTCCGAGTACAGCAAGCTCGGTGCAAATAGTTTTGGATGTTGCCGCAACAAATATTCAAAGCATGGGCGGCTTCCCTGTTGTATCGAGAATATTCTTTGCGTTTTTGTCGTTTGTTTGGTTTGTTGTTTTTGCCGTGAGTCATTTCGGCGGTAATACAAATTACAAAAACTATAAAATACTTGCACTTATGCCTGTTTGCTGGGCACTTTCAAGGCTTGTAACATATCTTACAAACCCGATAAACTTTTTAAAAATAGCCGAGCTTCTTTTTGAGCTTTTTATGCTCCTGTTTTTTATGCTTTTCTTTATAACCGCCGCAAGAATAACTACCGGCGTTTTCTCGGAAAATTGTATGTGGGGCATTTACGGCTACGGTTTTTCGGCGGCTGTTTTTGCTTCACTCGTAACGGTTCCGCGCCTTGTATTGCTTGCTGTGGGAAGAGAGCCTGTAAGCGGCTATGAATTTGAGCCTGCGGACCTCGGTACCTTGGTATTTATTATTTGTTATATTTTTGCATCCTTCGGAATAGGCTTTGACGATGCTTCAAAAAACAGACAGCTTGTTTCCGAAATCGTTCTTCCCGAGGACGGTGCCGTTGTAAGAAAGGGTGCAAGCCGTAATGCGGAAAAAACGATTGAAAACGTACAGAACCCTCTTGAGGTCATTGAAAATCACGGTATTTTTAAGGTTGAGGATGAAATTATAGATAATGCATCTTCAAAGCACCTTGAAGCCGAAATGCCGCCAATGTACAAGGCAGCCTCTCAAACGGAAAATGCCGACGAGCTTTCACCGGAGGAAGCTTTACCCTTGCAGGGTGACGGTGCTTCTAAGCCTTTTGATAAGGGCGAAGAAGAATCCGAGGAAAAAGACGAGCCTTTGCGTGATGAAAAGCAGATACCGGATTCCGAAAACAAAGAAGAGCTCGGTGATGAGGATGATGAGGAGGGTGCATTCCTTTTAAATGAAGTTAACGAAAATGAGAAGAAGGTAAGCGATAAGTTCGAGAGCGGCGGCTACGACGAGCTTTTAAAAGACTTCGAAGAAAAAGACGAGCCTTTACGTGATGAGCTGCGAACCGATTTTAGCAAAAGCGATACAGCGGAAAGCAAGGCGGCGCATATAAACGGAAGTTACGAGAACGGTGCGTCCGAGTTCAGTGCAGAGGGCTTTTTTGCGGAAAGCGGCGAGGATGAGAGCGACAGTGGCGAAAGCTTAAAAGGTAAAAGAAAAAAATCCTCAAAGAAAAAAGCGGAGCGTTTAAGAGCAGCGGCCTTGAATGCCGAAAGAGAGCAGGTTGAAAATGAGCCTGCTTTCGAGAGTAAAGAAGAGTCTTTGAAGCATCTCGGTGAGGAGAATTTAGCTTTTGAGAATGACAATGCGGAGAAAAAGGCTCGCAAAAAGGAAAAGCCCGTAAAAGAAAAAAAGCCTAAGGAAAAACCCGTTAAGGAGAAAAAGGTAAAGGAAAAGTCGGTTAAGGAAAAACCTGTTAAGGAGAAAAAGGTAAAGGAAAAGCCGGTTAAGGAGAAAAAGGGTAAGAAAAAGGCTTCTTTTGACAACGAGGAAGAAATAATTTCAACTGTTACCCTTAAGGATATGAAAAAAGGAAAAAAAGATTAATTTATGTTTTTTGATAATATGAAGGTTGCCGCAGGGCAAGTGCTCATACTTTATATTATAGTAGCGGTGGGCTTTGCGGTTGACCGTTTGGGTGTTTTCAAAAAAAGCACGGCACAGCTTTCAAATGACCTGCTTTTTTACGTAACTACGCCTGCAACCATAATAAAATCGTTTATATTTATGGAGTTTACTCCGGAAAGTGCCGGTTCGCTTTTAAAGGCGTTTGTTTGTATGAGTTTTACGCTTGGCGTCGGTATTTTGCTCACACTCCCGTTTTTTAACAAAAGTAAAAACAGAGAGGTCTTTAAGTATTCCGTAGCTTACGGTAATATGGGTTATATGGCTCTTCCGCTGTGTGAGGCGGTACTCGGTAACGAGGGCGTGTTCTTTTGCTCGGCGGGCGTTGTGGCATTCAATATTATTTCGTTTACGCACGGCGTTGCGCTTATGTCAAAGGGCGGCGAAAAAAGCGATTTCAACTTAAAAAAGCTTATACTTAACCCCGGCGTAATATCGTTGGCAATAGGTCTTCCGCTTTTTCTTTTCGGGGTGAAAATACCGTCTGCGGGAATTTCCGCGCTTACTCATATTTCAAACCTTAATACACCTCTTGCAATGCTGTTTCTCGGAACATATATTGCAAATACCGATATGAAAACAATGTTTAAGTCGCCGGAAAGCTACCTTGCGACATTTTTAAAGCTTGTTGCCCTGCCCCTTATAATGTTCGGCATTTTTAAGGCGTTGGGAATTTCCGGAACGCTTCTTACGGCGCTTATGATTTCGTCATCCGTGCCGAGCGCAAACAACACGGTAATGTTTTCCGTAAAATACGGCAAAAATGTAGAGACGGCTTCAAAGCAGGTCGCGCTGTGTTCACTTTTTTCGGTTGTGACAATACCTGTTGCAATAGCATTAAGTTTGATTTAATATGGACATTAATTTACCTTTTTTTGACCTGTTGCCTGTCGGTGTTTGCAGATTTTCTGACCTTTGCGATTCGCTTTTTTCATGTGCGGCTAAAAGACGGCTTATGCCGGGAGCGGAGAGCGTAATTGTGTATTTATTCCCGTATTACCTCGGTGAGGATTATTACAGGGACCTTAATATTTCAAAATATGCCGTGCCGGAGGATTATCATATAACAGCGCTTTCATATTTAAAAGAGGCGGTAAACGCGTTGAAAGCCGATTTCCCGGAATTTTCGTTTGAGGCGTTTTGCGATAATTCGCCGATAAATGAGGTCAAGGCGGCTGTTCTTGCGGGGCTTGGTTGTAAGGGCGAAAACTCTCTTCTGATTAATGAAAAATACGGAAGTTTTTGCTTTATAGGCGAAATTGTTACCGATATGAAAATAACGCCGAATGAAAGAATCATTAAGTCGTGCTTTAAGTGCGACCGTTGTAAAACGCTGTGCCCTATGAATGCATTGAGGGCAGGCGGCGTTGAAAAGGCAAGCTGTCTTTCGGAAATTACTCAAAAAAAGGGTGAGCTTACGCCCGAGGAGGTCGAAAAAATAGCCGAAAACGGCTGCGCGTGGGGCTGTGACATTTGTCAGGACGTTTGCCCTATGAATAAAAGTATTTCACTTTCACCGATAAAGGAATTTTATCAAACCGCCAAGGCGCACAGAGCTTTGGGCGAAAGCATTGAAAACAGAGCGTTTTCGTGGCGCGGCGAAAATGTGATTAACAGAAATCTTGAAATATTATATTGTCAAGATGAGAAAAATAATTTATAATAATGTCAGGCTTACGGTGAATTTTAAATTGAATAATTACCGTTTTAAAAAATATAGGAGTGGTTTTTATGAAGCTTATCATAGGTATTGTAAACAGTGATGATGCATCGTATCTTATTTCCGAAATTACAAGAGCCTCATTTCAGGCAACAAAGCTTTCAACGTCGGGCGGATTTTTAAAATCCGGAAACGTTACGGTGCTTGTTGGCGTTGAAGACGATAAGGTAGACGAGGTTATTTCCATTTTCGGTGACTGCTGTTCAAGAAGAACACAAATGGTTCCCACGACCTCACCTTTTATGGGCGAAGGCTTTGCTGCGGCAGCGCCTGTTGAAATTACAATCGGCGGCGCTACAATATTTGTTGTTGATATTGAAAAATTCGTTAAGCTATGAGCTTTTTAAAAGAAGACGGCGCGTATATTAAGGCGCGTGTTGATGAGCTTTTTTCCTTGGGGCGGATGTCCCATGCGGTGCTCGTGGCGGGCGGCAGTGAAGAAGAGCGCTCGGCAGCCGCAGAGCTTATAGCGCAAAATGCCGTATGTACGGGTGGCGAGGCTGCGGCGTGTAACAGATGCGACTCCTGCCGAAAGGCAAGAGAGGGCATTCACCCGGATATTATTACCGTTCAAAAGCCGGCGGATAAAAAGTTTTTTCAAAAGGACTCGCTTAAGGCTGTTGTTGAGGGTGCTTATCTTACGCCAAACGAGGCACCCTTAAAGGTTTATATTATAAAAGAGCTTTCGTTTATGACGGAGGAATGCCAAAACGTTCTTTTGAAAATTCTCGAAGAGCCGCCGTCATACACATCGTTTGTGCTTACAGCGCAAAATGCAAACGATGTTATTAAAACGGTGCTTTCGAGAGTAACACGCATAAGGCTTGACGGCGAGGTTAAAAAGGAGCTTTCTCAAAAGGCGTTTGACGTTGTAAAAAATACTCTTACCGCGCTTTTGTCGCAGTTTGAGTTTGATGTTGTTGCGGCGCTTGCGCCTGTAGATGGAGACAAGGCTCTTACCGCAGAGGTCATTTCGGCGTTGACGGTTGCCTTGAGAGATTCTGTTGTTCAAAAATTCGGTGGGAAGCCCGTTTCTTCGTTCACTGCCGAAACAAAAGCACTTTGTGAGCGCTTTTCGGTTGACGGACTTCTTAAAATGTATGACAGTGTTAATGAGCTTTTAAGGCTTTGCGAAAGCTACCCTAATTATACGCTTTTGGCGGCGGTGCTTTGTGTACGGCTTAAGTCCGGTATCAAATAGTAAAATCGGAGGATTTATTTATATGGCAGAGGTTGTTGGTGTAAGATTTAAAGAGGTCGGCAAAATTTATTATTTTGCACCTGAATCAAAAAAGATGAAAAAGGGCGACTTTGTAATAGTTGAAACTGCCAGAGGTGTTGAGTGCGGCGAGGTTGCTTTTGAAAACAGATTTATAAATGACGATGAGCTTGTTTCGCCCTTAAAGCCGATTATAAGGCTTGCGAACGAAGGCGACATTGATATTTTAAAACAAAACAAGAAAAGGGAAAAGGACGCATTCGCGCTTTGCGAGAAAAAAATCGAAGAGCTGGGACTTGATATGAAGCTTGTTGATGTTGAGTGTACCTTCGATGGCAGTAAAATGCTTTTCTACTTCACCTCGGACGGCAGAGTTGACTTCAGAGAGCTTGTGAGAAATCTTGCTTATGTTTATCACACAAGAATAGAAATGCGCCAAATTGGTGTACGAGATGAGTCAAAGATGCTCGGCGGCTTCGGAATTTGCGGCAGACCGTTTTGTTGTTCACAGTTTTTGGGCGATTTTCACCCTGTGTCAATAAAAATGGCAAAGGAGCAGGGGCTTTCTCTTAATCCCGGTAAAATAAGCGGCACGTGCGGCAGGCTTATGTGCTGTCTTAAATACGAGCAGGAGTCTTACGAGCACCTTTTGCGTGTTACTCCCAAGGTCGGCGCTATTGTAAAAACACCCGACGGTACCGGAACGGTTATCGAAAATAACCTTCTTACGGGAATGCTTAAGATTACTCTTGAAAGACGCCCCGAGGCGGCGCCCGGAATTTATCACAGGCATGATGTTAAGCTTATTAAGGACGGAAAAATCACGATTAATAAAAGTGAGCTTGATGCTTTAAAGGGAATAGAATAAAAAATTTAAAAAAACTATTGTATTTTTCTTTATATGTGTTACAATAAAGCAAAATCCAAAAGGAGGTCAGTAAAATGGCATACAAAATCAGCGATGCTTGTGTATCTTGCGGTGCTTGCGCAGCGCAGTGCCCTGTAGAGGCTATTTCGGAAGGCGATTCACAGTACGTTATCGACGCAGATGTTTGTGTTGAGTGCGGTGCTTGTGCAGCACAGTGCCCCGTAGAGGCTATCTCGGAAGAATAATTATATTTATAAAAACGGTCGCGAGGGACTTTTCGGTCTGTTTCGCGACTGTTTTTTCTTTTTTTATTGTGAAATGTTAAAAATTTTAAAAAAATAGCGTAAGCCTATTTGTTTTTCTTTTTATCTATGTTATAATCTAATAAATATGGAGTAGTGTAGGGAATTTTTTGAACCGAGAGGCGGTGGCTTTATTTGAAAAAACAAAAAATATTGCTTATAGAAGCCTCAAACAGAGAAAACAGCTTAACACTTGAGCTTGCGTACTTTGCGGTATCGCTTTTTAAGGAGCACGATTTAACGGTATGTAACGTGTTTTCAAGCACACCCTTGCCGTGTGACGGCTGTAATTACTGCGAAACGGCAAAAAAATGTCGCCACCGCGATTTAGACGGCTTTTTTTACGAGTATGAAAATGCCGACATAATAATAATTGCCACACCTGTATATAACGACTCCGTTCCCGCTCCGCTTAAGGCACTTATTGACAGATTTCAGGTTTATTATACGCGTTTTTATTCGTCGGGAAGGCTTCAGCCCGTAAAAAAGCACAGGAAAGCGCTTTTTATTTCGACTGCGGGACGCGACGGTGAATTCCCCTTTACGGTTATTTACCGACAGCTTAAAAATATTTTTTCGATTACAAATGCAGAGCTTTTGGGCGGCGTAATGTGTCCGTTTACGGATACAGCCCCAAATATAGCTGCGGCAAAGGCGGATATTAAAAAGCTTATTACCGAGAGGATGTAATTAAATGAAAAAGCCTTCGGCAAAATTTATTAAAATAACGGCGGCGGTGCTTTCGCTATTAACGGTTTTAGGTCTCGGTGCGTGGGCGCTTGAGGCGCTTTCGGACGATACCTTTAGATTCAGCACGCCGATTTATATAGAGCCTAACAGCAACACAAACGGTGTAATAAAAAATAAAAATGACTACGAGGCGTATATAGTAGACATTCCCGAAAACGGCGCCTTGAGCATTTCCTTGGCGCATGACAATTTCGCAGAGACTCTTAAGGAAGGGTGGGTAATAACTCTTTATAAAATCTCGGAAAATGACGGTAAAAGAACGTATGATGAGGTCACCTACTTTAAGTCGTTTTGGAGTGACGTTACCTCAACCTGGGGCGAAACGGGTGTTGCAAAGGGTGAGTACCTTATTCTTGTTGAGCCGGGAGAATTTATGCTTGACGTTAAATTCACACTTGTTCTTCGCTATGTAAAAACAGACAGTTTTGAGTGCGAGTTTAACGACACAAAGGAAACGGCAACGGTAATAGACAGAACAAAATCCGTATTCGGTTCGTCATCTCAGCGCCGCGAAAGCAATGATATAGATTGGTTCAAGCTCGTTTTAAAAGAGGAAGGAAGCATTAATTTGACCTTTACTCACGAGGATAAAGCTCTTCCCGTTGTTGCGTGGATTGTTACAATGGAACAGGAGGACGGTACGGTTCTTTGCGATTTTTCGTCTAAATTGAGTGAGTCCTCCGTTTCAAGCGGAATAATTTCGCTTAAGGCAGGTGTGTATTATGTCCGCGTTGACTCGCAGGTGGTTTACGGTAACACATATTGCCTTGATGTTACAATGAATGAGGGTGCCGTAGGCGAGTATGAGCCTAACGATTCACCCGAGCAGGCAACCGCGCTTGTTGACGGAGCCGCCGTTTCGGGTAGCCTTTCAACGCGTCTTTTGGGACTTGATAAGGATTATTACGTATTTTCAATTGAAGAGGATGGGTATATAGATATTACCTTTAAGCACGAGCCGGATATCGAAAAGGATTACGCAGGCTGGAATATTCGCCTTTTGATGAAAAACAAGGACGGAAGCTATACGGAGCTTGTGAAAAAGCTTTCTTATTGGAACGACTCCGAGCGGATAATAAGCGGCATAGGTCTTGCCAAGGGCGAATATTATATTCTTATAGATGCCGATTCGGCAAATTACAATTCCGCTCCGTACGAGCTTAAGGTAGATTTTTCGGCACACGACAGCTATGAAAAAGAGCCTAATGATAATCATAAATCCGCTAACCCGGTTACATTTAACCGCGATTATTACGGAAAGCTTATAACAAAGGACGTTTATTTTGATAATGATTATTACAGCTTTTCGATAGATGAGCCGAGAAACGTTTGCGTGCAGCTTCATCATGCAACCGCCTCGGAAAGTTCGGTTGCGTGGACTATAAGTATTCTTAATGATATAGGCGAAACGGTTGCAAGTGTTATGTCGTCTAAAAGCGAGGATGCCGTTTCCACGGGTGTTGTTTCGCTTGATGAGGTCGGAAAGTACTATATTCATATTGAAACGGGTATGGTGGAATCCGAGGAAGAATACAGCTTTATAATTATTTCTTGAAATTTCGGGATTTAAAAACGGAGGTGCCGCCTTGAAAAGAATAATTTGTTTTGTTATTGTAATATCGCTTGTTCTTTTAAGCGGTTGCTCTGTCGCGCCCATTCAAGATGAAATAATTATTACCGCTTCGTTTTATCCGGTTTATATTTTCACTCTTAACCTTCTTGACGGTATTGACGGCGTAAGCGTTAGGTGCTTAGCTGAAAATAATGTGGGCTGTCTTCACGATTACCAGCTTTTGGCGCGCGATGCGCGACTTCTTGCGGACTCAACGGCGCTTGTAATTAACGGTGCCGGAATGGAGGAGTTTTTGGAGGATGTGTATAAAAACAATAGCGAGCTTTCGGTAATAGATTCCTCTGTCGGAATAGAGCTTATTTGCGAGGAGCATGAGAACGAGGTCGGTGAGCATTCGCACGAGGGTCATTCCCACGAGGTTAATTCACATATTTGGATGTCTGTGGACAATGCTCTTTTGCAGGTTGAAAATATCTCGGAGGCGCTCATAAGGCTTCTTCCCGAGAATGCCGAAAGAATTATCTTAAATCGCAATGTTTATTCGGCGCGGCTTAAATCTCTTAAGGCAGAGCTTATAAAAGACGGCTTTTCCTTGCGAAACACACCTATAATTTCCTTTCATGAGGCATATTTATATATGGCAAAGGAGCTTTCTCTTTTAATTGTTGAAACAATCGAGAGTGACGAGGGTGGCGAGCCTACGGCAAAGGAGCTTGCGCGCCTTGCGGGTGTAATAAATGAAAAGGGCGTTAAGGCGCTTTTTACCGAAGCCTACTATAAGGGCTCGGCGGCAGGCATACTTTCATTTGAAACGGGTGTACCCGTATATTCTCTTAATCCCGTAACAAGCGGCGAAAATTCTCTAACTGCTTACGAGGATATAATGCGTGAAAATCTTTCGATTATTTTAAAGGCGGTGAAGACTTAAATGGCCTTTCAAAACGGCTGCGGGCTTTGCAGAATTTTTGTTGACGGCGTAGGCGTAAAGCGCGGTAATGACGTGCTTCTTCATGATGTTTCATTTGAGCTTCATTGCGGTGAGCTTACGGCGTTAATCGGCGAAAACGGTGCGGGAAAAACAACGCTTATTAAGTCTGTTTTAGGTGAAATAAAGCACGAGGGCTCGGTTGGCTTTACCTCCCATGACGGCTCAAAGCTTCAAAAAATAACAATAGGCTATGTTCCTCAACATCTTGACTTTGATCGTTTTGCGCCGATAAGTGTATGTGACTTTTTAAGCGTAGGCAGAACAAATTTGCCGGTGTGCTTTGTTAAGCCGAAAAAGCAGCTTGACGGTGTAATGGCTGCGCTTGCAAATGTCGGCTGTGAGGAGCTTTTAAAAAGAAAGCTCGGCGACCTTTCCGGCGGTGAGCTTCAGAGGGTAATGCTTGCAAATGCACTTTACCCACTGCCCGAGCTTCTTATTCTCGATGAGCCTGTTTCGGGTGTTGATAAAAACGGCAGTGAAAAATTTTACGAGGTTATAGCGGACCTTAAAAAGAATTATCATATGGCAATAGCTCTTGTTTCGCACGATCTCGGTATTGTGGAAAAATACGCCGACAAGGTAGTGCTTATAAATAAAACCGTTTTAAAAAGCGGAACTGCCCGCGAGGTATTCGGTTCACCCGAATTTAAGCGAAGCTTTTATTTCGGAGCAAAGGCGGTTGAAGAATGAGCGTAATTTACAGTATATTTGAAAGCGTTTTGCCTTTTTCTTGGGCGGGATATAAATTTATGGTGAACGCCTTTATCGCAATAGTTTTAATAGCGCCGTTAATGGGCGTTTTGGGAACTATGGCGGTTAATAACAAAATGGCGTTTTTCTCGGATGCGTTGGGTCATAGCGCTCTTACGGGCGTAGCTCTCGGCGTGCTCTTGGGAGTAAAAAACGAAATGGTTTCTCTTGTGGCATTCGGTGTTATTTTGGCGCTTGTTATTACACGAGTGAAAAATACGGGTGCCTCGTCTGCCGATACGGTAATAAGTGTGTTTTCCTCCGCAGGGATAGCCTTAGGACTTTTGGTGCTTTCATATGGGGGCGGCTTTGCAAAATACAACGCCTACCTTGTGGGCGATATTTTAAGTATTACCAAAACGGAGCTTTTACTTCTTGCGATTGTTTTTGTTGCGGTAATGATTACTTGGTGCTTTATTTACAATAAGCTTCTTATAATATCCGTAAACCGCGAGCTTGCCGCAAGCAGGGGAATAAAAACGGTGCTTTACGAAAATATTTTCGTTACCGTTGTTGCGGTTGTTGTGATGTTTTCAATAAAGTGGGTAGGCATTCTTCTTATAAATTCGCTTTTGATTTTGCCTTCTGCCGCTGCAAGAAACATATTTAAAAGCTCGCGAAGCTATACCTTGGGCTCGGTGCTTATCTCGCTTTTCGGCGGGGTGTCGGGGCTTTTGTGCTCCTTTTATTTCGGCATTTCAGCCGGAGCGGCAATTGTTACCGTGCTTGCGGTTGTGTTTTTTGTTACATATTTATTCAGAAAAAAATGATAGTTGAAAGGACTGTATTATAGATGTTGTTTTCGCAGGATATAGGCGTGGATCTCGGAACTGCAAATACTCTTGTGTTCGTTAAAGGTAAGGGCATTGTCATAAGAGAACCCTCTGTTGTTGCCGTAGATGAGCGAACAAATCCCAAAACGGTGGTTGCCGTCGGTGCTGATGCAAAAAAAATGATAGGCAGAACACCCGGCTCAATTACAGCCGTAAGACCGCTTAAGGATGGTGTTATTGCCGATTTTGATATGACTTCCGATATGCTCAAGGAGTTTATAAGAAGAGCTATAAGCGGCTCTCCGTTTAACAGAGCACGCGTTATGATATGTATTCCCTCGGGTGTTACCGAGGTTGAAAGAAGAGCTGTTCACGATGCCGCAAAAAGTGCCGGTGCACGTTACGTAAGTCTTATTGAAGAGCCTATGGCGGCGGCTATAGGTGCCGGGCTTCCGGTGCTTGAGGCGACGGGAAGTATGATTGTGGATATCGGCGGCGGTACCTCCGAGGTCGCTGTTATTTCGCTTGGCGATATCGTTACCGCAAAGTCCGTAAGAGTTGCGGGAGACAATTTTGACGAGGCTGTTATTTCTTATGTAAAAAGAACCTTTAACCTTCTTATAGGCGAGCGCTCAGCAGAGGATATTAAGCTTAAATTAGGCTCTGCTTACCCCTATGAGGGCGAGGCGGCAATGGAAATCAAGGGTAGAAACCTTTTAGACGGACTCCCCAAAAGCGTTGAAATTACAAGTGAGCAGGTAAGAGAGGCGCTTGCAGACCCCGTAGACCAAATACTCGATTCGATTCGCTATACTCTTGACAGGACACCTCCGGAGCTTTCGGCGGATATTATGGAGCGCGGAATTATGCTTACGGGCGGCGGTGCCTTGTTAAGAGGTCTTGACAAGCTTATTTCCGCCGAAACGGGTATGCCCGTAAAGGTTGCAGCAGATCCGCTTGACTGCGTTGTTAACGGGACGGGTATTTGCCTTGAAAAGGACTTTCTCGGGTTTAAGAAGGGCTGATAATGAAAAGATTTTTTAAAAGCGACAGCTTTAAGGTGCTTGTTGTAACGGCAGTGGTTGCGTTTTTGGGCGTTATGTGCGCGGCTTTTTCGCATAACGCTTCAACGCCGTTTACATCCGCCGTGAGCTTTGTGTTTTCGCCGCTTCAAAAGCTTTCCTCAGCGGTTTTGTCGCAAATGAATGAGGTTTCAGCATCGTTTGAGTCCTCGGCAACGTATAAAGAGGAAAATGAACGGCTCAAAGAGCAGCTTGCCGATTATCGTGAGCAGCTTGCCGATTATGACGAGCTTAAGTCGCGTTGCGAAGCATATGAAAAATTTTATGATATAAAAAAATCAAACCCCGATTATAAATTCAGCTACGGTACGGTTATTTCAAGAGATTCGTTTGATGCGTACGGCTCGTTTGTTATAAACACCGGCTCAAAGGACGGTGTTAAGGTAAACGACCCCGTAATTTACGGTAGCTATGTTGTGGGCGTTGTGTCTAAGGTTAACACCTCTACAGCTGTTGTAAGAACGGTTCTTGACCCGCGCGTAAATCTCGGTGCGTTTGAGTCCGGAACAAGAGAGTATGGCTATGTTTCCGGTACGGATGAGCTTTTTTCCGATGGACTTTGCAGGCTTTCGGGGCTTTCAAGCTCAACCTCTATAGTAAGCGGCGGTACGGTTTGCACCTCGGGCTCGGGCGGAGTTTTTCCGAACGGACTTATAATAGGCGAGGTGGTTTCCGTAGAGGCAGATGATGTTTCATCGGCTTACTACGCAAAGGTTAAGCCGTTTGCGGATTTCGGAGAAATTTCCGATGTTTTTGTTATTATTTCATTTGAGGGTCAGGGCGAGGGCGATATTGAAGATTAAAATGCTTTTTTGAAAGGATGTGAAGGCGTTGAGGCAATATGACGATACAAGACCGCGTGTAATAAGGCGTGTGCTGTTTGCGCTTTTGATTTTGCTTGCAGCGCTTTTGCAAAACACCGCAAGCGGTATAGAGTCCTCGCTTTCGGTAAAGCCGCTTCTTGTACTTCCGGCGGCGGTTGCGATATCTATGTTTGAGCGTGAGGTAGCCGCGGCACTTTTCGGTGCCTTGGGCGGCGCGATTTTGGATGTTTCGTCGGCAAACGACGGCTTTAATACGCTTGTGCTTATTGTGCTTTGTGCGGCGTGCAGTCTTTTGATAAGTCATTTAATGCGTAACAATTTTATAACGGGAACGGTTCTTTGCGCCGCTTCGCTTTTGCTTTACGGGCTTGCTTATATTATCGTTTTTAATTTTGCGGAGGGAGTTTTTCCGCTTAAGGCGTTTTTTACGGTATATATTCCCGTGTTTGCTGCCTCGCTTGTTGCGTTTCCGGTTTTGTATTATATTGTTAAGGCGGTTTACGGTCGTTTTAATACCGCCGAAGGATTGAGAGATTAGTTAATATGTCTATTGAGCAAAGAAGAAAAAGAAGAAAAGCCGGTGTTATTTCAATTGCGCTTGTTTTTTCGTTGCTTGTTGCAATGCTTGCGAAAATACAGCTTGTTGACGGTAAAAAATACAAGGCGGCAGGTGCGAGCCTTTCTGTTTCGCAGTTTGTTGTTACGGCTTCTCGCGGAGAGATTCTCGACACAAACGGTGAAGCCCTTGTTACTAACAGGCAGGGCTATTCCATAGTTTTTAAATATAACGATTTTCCGTCTTATAAAAAGCAGTCCGAGCGAAATGAGCTTATTATTTCGCTTATAACGCTTTTTGAAGGTAATAACGCAAAGTGGCTTGACAATCTTCCCGTTAAAGAGAAAAACGGTGAGTTTTATATTGATGAGAAAAAAGAGGACGAGCTTTTATACCTTACCGGCGAAAATATGCTTGAGCTTGAAAACGGCGTTAATTCCACTGCAGACGAATGCCTTGACGGGCTTATTGAGCGCTATGAGCTTGAGAGCTACTCAAGAACAGAAGCAAGAAAAATAGCTTCTGTTTGCTTCGGTATGAAGTACAATTATTTTTCGGAGTCAAACGAATATATTTTTGCGGAGGATATTTCAAGCGAGCTTGTTTCAAAAATCAAGGAAAACAGCGCAATTTACAGGGGTGTTGATGCAGAAGCCGTGAGCTACAGGGAATATGATGATGTTTTGCATTTTTCTCATCTTCTCGGTGTCGTCGGCTCTATAAGCGCAGAGGAATATGAGGAGGAAAAAATCAGTCTTGAAGAGAAGCTTGCGGATGATACGCTTACAAAGCTTCAAAAAACAACTCTTGAAACAAATGCCTATTCGCTTAACGATACATACGGAAAAAGCGGAATTGAGGCGCTTATGGAGCATGAGCTTCGCGGTAAAAACGGCATTAAAACCGTAACCACCAATTCAGACGGAACCTCTACCGAAAGCTATCTTATCAAGCCCTCTCAGGGTAGTACAGTTGTTACCACAATAGAAAAGGGGCTTCAGCAGGTTTCGTATAACGCTCTTGAGGAAATGCTTATTGAAAACAGGCAGTCGGAGCTTTTTGAATGCGCCGGCGCGGTGCTTGTTCAGGATGTGAAAACGGGTGCTATTCTTGCGTGCGTGTCGTACCCCTCTTACGATTTGACAAAATACTTCAGTGATTACGATAAGCTTTCTTCGGATACGGCAAGTCCGCTTTGGAACAGAGCTCTTCAAAGCGCTTACGCGCCCGGCTCCACTATGAAGCCGGCTATGGCTATTGCCGGTCTTGAAGAGGGTGTGATAAATAAAACCTCTGTTTACGATTGTACGCGCTATTACACAATTTCGGATGTTACGCTTCAATGTCTCGGTTATCACAGCTATTTAAATGTAGGCACGGCACTTGAGCAGTCGTGTAATATCTTCTTTTATGAGCTTGGAAAAGACCTTGGTATTGATAAAATGAATAAATACAGCAGTCTTTTGGGTCTTGGTCAAAAAACGGGAATAGAGCTTCCCGAAACGGCCGGTACACTTGCAAGTATTGCAAACCGCGAGGCAAACGGCGGCGTTTGGAATCCCGGCGATACGGTTCAGGCGGCAATAGGTCAGTCAGATAACCTTTTCTCTCCGGTACAGCTTGTAAATTATTGCTCTACAATTGCAAATAACGGTACGCGCTTTAAGCCGTATTTGGTAAAATCCGTTTTATCGTCGGATATGAGCGAGGTTATAAGCAAAACGGAGCCTGAGGTTTTAAATAAGCTTAATTTTAAAGCGGATACGCTTGAAATAGTAAAGGATGGTATGCGTCGGGTTATTTTAAACGGCGGTTGCTCGTACTATTTCAAGGATTGTATTGTAGATGCCGCCGGAAAAACCGGTACCTCTCAGCTTAAAAGAACAACCTCCTCGGGTGTTACAATGAATTGTAATAACGGCTTTTTCATAACATATGCGCCTTACGATGATCCGGAAATAGCAATTGCCGTTGTTGCCGAAAACGTAGGCAGCGGAAGCGGTATTTCAAAGGCTGCTGTTGATATTTACAACTATTATTTTTCGCAAAAAACAAATTATCAAAAAACGGAAGCTCCCGGAGGTCTTATTCCGTAAAATTTCCGAGTATAGGCTTTTTAAGGATGTGAAAAAATGAATTTTGCTGTTGTGTCGGCAAAGGGCGGTGTAGGCAAGTCTACATTTTGCGTGTGCTTGGGTCAAACGCTTGCCTCTCACGGTAAAAAAACGCTTCTTGTGGATATGGATGTAGGCGTAAGAAGCCTTGACCTTTTATTGGGTGTTGCCGAAAAAACGGTATATAATTGGGGCGATATTCTCTCCGGTAATTGCGATGTGAAAAAGGCGATAATAAACGTTTCCGAGGGGCTTAGCCTTCTTCCCGCGCCGCTTGACTATTGCGACTTATGGAGTGCCGATAGCTTTAAGGCGGTCGTTGCGGAGCTTGAAAAGGATTTTGATTTTATAATAGCAGATTCGCCGGCCGGTATAGGCAGAGGCTTTAAAATGTCGGTCGAGGCGTTAAAGAGCTGTATTGTGGTTTCAACCCCCGATGCCGTAAGCGTAAGAGCAGCCTCCGGCGCTGCTTCTTTGGCACGTTCCCTTGGTGTACACGAAATGAGACTTGTTATTAACCGTTTTCAAAAAAAGAATGCCACATACATTATAGATGACTTTATAGACGAAATAGGCGCGCGGCTTTTAGGCGTCGTGCCGGAGGCAAAAAAGCTTAGCCTTATTACTCCCGCGCAAAGGCTTGAGACCTCTTCGAAGGAGGGTCTTGCATTTCTCAGAATTGCCGGCAGACTTTGCGGAGAGGAAATACCGCTGAAATTATAATTACGGTATTGACTTTTTTAAAAAACAGTATATAATTCATTTGTAAGGACAATTGTGCGCACAAGAGCTTTACTTAAAAATTTACAACATAACAGGGGTGCTTGCGGACGCAGGCTGAGATAGAAAACATTCCTTTTCTGACCCTATAACCTGATGCGGGTAATGCCGCCGTAGGAAGAATAGCCTTTGTATGTTTTCCCCACGGCGTATTGCCGTGGGGTTTTTTGGAGGTTTATATGACAAAAAGACAAAAAATAATAAGACTTGTTGAAAGCGCCCTTATGATAGCACTTTCAACTGTTCTGTCGGAATTTTCGGTAATTAAATTTCCGTTCGGCGGAAGCGTAACCGTTTTCAGCCAGGTACCCGTTCTGCTTACCGCTTACCGTTACGGTACGACTTGGGGAATCGGCACAGGTCTCGTTTACGGCGTTATTCAAATGCTTTTCGGACTTGCGAATTTTTCATATGTGACGGGCTTTACGGGCTATGCGGTACTAATTCTTGCGGATTATGTTGTGGCATTTGCCGCGCTCGGTTTAGGCGGAGCCTTTAAACGGATAATTAAAAATCCAACCGCTTCGATAACGTGCGGCTCTGTGTTGGCTACAGTTGTAAGGTTTTTGTGCCACTTTATAAGCGGCGTTACAATTTGGAGGGAAAGCGCGGGTGACTTGCCCGTTTGGAAATATTCTCTTGAATATAACGGCGGCTATATGCTCCCGGAGCTTATAATAACCGTTACGGGTGTTGTAATAATAAGTATGCTGTTTGATATTACAAGCGAGTCTATGCGGGTAAAAATAAAACCGAAACGGGTAAAAAAAGACTGAAAAGGAAATAATAACCTAAGCCGTCCGAAGCTTTTTCGGGCGGCGACGTTTTTAATATTAACATTAAATTAATTGACTTTTTTTTATATTGTGCTAAGATGTTAATTGAAAATACAGATAGGAAGGGTTGAGGATTTTGTCAGACGAAAAAAACAGCTTTGATGAAACGCAGGCTGCAGAGGAATGCGTTGAGTTGAATAATGCGCTTGACATCGAAGAAAAAGAGTGTACACAAGGCACGGGGAATGTGTGCGGTGAACAAACTCTTCCGGCAGAGGACAGCGCGAAGAGTGAGAAAACAGACGCCGATGACGATTTGGAAAAGGAGCTTTTGGAGCTTACGGAGCTTTTTAAGGCTGAGCTTAAAAAGGCAAAAGAGGCGGAAGAAGCGCGCGGCGAGGAGGAATTTGAGCTTATTCAAGAGCTTGACGACACTCCGGAGAAAAGAGCCGAAGCCGAAATTCCCGAGGAGGAGCTTTGCCTTTGCTGCGGCGAAAGGCCGCGAGATAAAACGTTTTCTCAAAATTATGAGTATTGTTCGGAGTGCCGCGAAAATATGAAAAGGTACCCCATCGGCATACATCATTTTGCGTCTGCGGCGGCTGTTATTGTTTGTGCCGTTATAGCTATTATGACCTTTACTGCGGATTTTGAAGGCTACAGCCTTGCATTTTCCGCGAGTGAAAATGTTAAAATCGGTAAGCTTGCAACCGCCGTTTCCGATTATGAAAAATCAATAGAATTTTTTGAGGATGGCAAAATCGGTTGTAAGTTTTTAAAGCTTAAAAGTGCCGAGAGCATTTACAAAACGCTTCCGTCGGGCGCAAAATCGCTTTCGGAGGCAGCTTCTTATATAGATGAAGCGCTTTCACCGTTTGAAGCTAAGCTTCCCGTATATAAAAAATATGTGAACATTCGTAACAGCGCCTTAAATCAATACGCTGTGCTTGAGGAGTTTTACGCTGTTATGGGTAAAGATGAATATATGGGCTTTGACGGCACGAACGTCGAGATGTATTCCGCTATGCAGGCGGAGCTTGAGGCTCTTGTCGGGAAAAATGTCGAAATTACCCAAATTGGCGGCGATAAGCTTGAAATGCCTTACGATGAGGGTATGATTCGCTTTGCACAATATATGCTTGCATATTCGTTCAAAAATGATGACGATTCGTACAAATACATTACGCTTATGAAGGCGGCTTCTCCCGAAAGCATTTGCCTTTACGGGTATGAGCTTTCATTAGGTGAAATTAAGCGAGGTAAATTAGGCGAGGCGGAGCTTCTTACGGATGCAATGCTCGAAAACAATGCCGAGGATGTTAACGCTTATATTATAAAATCCTGCTTAAAAAGGCTCGGCGGCGATTTTGACGGCGCATTAAGTGTTGCGGACAAGGGTCTTGTAATTAATGAAGCCAACGCAGACCTTTACAGGCAAAAGGCAATGTCACTTATTTTAAAGGGCGACTTTGACGGTGCACTTGAGGAAGTTAAAACGGGTCTTAATTATTCGCAATACGGCGCACTTTACTATGTTTACCTTGTTGCGGCAAATGAAAAGGGCGATGCCAAAGAGGTGAGCGCCGTAAAGGAGCAAATAGCCTCTATGGGAATAGACTATACGGAAAAAATGAGCGCATACCTTTACGGCAAAATTTCCGCCGCACAGCTTTTTTCGGAAGGAACGGGTGATGTAGAATGACGGCTGTTTACGTTGTAACAAGGTTTATTACATATTTCGGCGCGATGCTTCGCGGCTTTTGGGAGCACGTTGTGTGCAGAATTTATAAAATACCCGTTGAGGATGACAGAGTGTTTTCGTATTCGGAGCTTTGCGGTCACATTGAGCACGAATTGACGTGTGGTGTTGCGCAGTCGTTTATGATGTGCTTTGTACCGTTTTTTATGAATATGTTTTTGGGCGTTTGTATGCTCCTTACGGGAAGTATGAGGATTTTTTTCATAGGCGATTTTAAGTCATACACGGCATATATGTTTTTGTGGATAGGTGTTTCGCTTATTGCAAACTGTGCGCCCTCGTTTGAAGATGCGCTTTCGTTTAAAGATAACCTTTACGGGAGCAAAAGCACCGCTTTAAAGGTTGTGCTTTCTCCGTTTTTCGGTGTTGTATATGCGTGTGCGTTTCTTGAAAGGTATTCTGTAACCTTCCTTCTTTCAATAGCGTTTTCGCTTTTGCCGCTTGCTTTTTAAAGCAACCCGATTAAAAATTGCTTCCGCCGAGAGGATTTTTCCTTTTCGGCGGTTTTTTTAGCGGTTAATGCTTCGACTTTTTAAAAAATATATTGACATTTTTTTTATTTGTAGTATAGTTTGAATTGCAAATTAAAATAGAGGCTTAGTGTTTATTCTGATTTGCGGAAAGGGGCTGCATAATTGGCAAGCAACGTAATAATTGATTTGAAAAACATCTCAATTGCCTTTGACGGCGAAAAAATTCTTGATAATATGAACCTGTATATCCGTGACGGCGAGTTTATAACCTTTTTAGGTCCCTCGGGTTGCGGAAAAACGACCACGCTTAGAATTATTGCCGGCTTTTTACAGCCCGATTCGGGTGAGGTCGTTTTTGACGGTAAGGTTATAAACGGGGTGCCTCCGCACAAAAGACAGCTTAACACTATTTTTCAGCGTTATGCGCTTTTTCCGCACCTTAATGTTTATGAAAACATTGCCTTCGGCTTAAGGCTTCAAAAGAAAAGCGAAAAGGAAATTAAAGAGGCTGTTACTCAAATGCTCGCTCTTGTAAATCTCAAGGGCTTTGAGCGCCGTAACATTTCGTCGCTTTCGGGCGGTCAGCAGCAGCGTGTTGCAATTGCAAGGGCGCTTGTTGTAAAGCCGCGAGTTCTTCTTCTCGATGAGCCCTTGGGGGCGCTTGACCTTAAGCTTCGTAAGGATATGCAGGCAGAGCTTAAAAATATACAAAAAAGCCTCGGCATAACATTTATTTACGTTACGCACGACCAGGAAGAGGCTCTTTCAATGTCCGACACGGTTGTTGTTATGGACGGCGGCATTATTCAGCAAATAGGAACGCCCTTGGATGTTTACAATGAGCCGAAAAACGCCTTTGTTGCGGATTTTATAGGCGAGAGTAACATCATAGAGGGTGTAATGCGTGCAGACTTTTGGGTAGAGATGGCAGGACATCGCTTTAAGTGTCTTGACAAGGGCTTCGGCGTTGACGAAAATGTTGATGTTGTTGTACGTCCGGAGGATGTAGACGTTGTACCAAAGGAGTCTGCGATGATTTCCGGTACCGTTACATCAATTACCTTTAAGGGTGTCTATTACGAAATAATCGTTGAAATTAAAGGCTTTAAGTGGATGATTCAGTCAACGGATTACTATGCCGTAGGCTCGGTTATAGGAATAAATGTTGATCCCGACGCCATTCACATTATGAAAAAATCAAAATACTCGGGTCTTTACGGTGACTACTCGTCCTTCTCCGAAGAGTTCGACGAGCTTTCGGATGCTACCGTATATGACGGAGAAGAGGACGAAGCTTGAGTCCTGTTTTTTAGAAAGGGGTGCTTTGATTTGAAAAAGAAAACTGCTCTTACGGCGCAAATCGCCGGCTCGCCCTATGTTGTTTGGGCGGCGCTGTTTATTGTTGTTCCGCTTTGTATGGTGGCTTATTATGCCTTTACGGATGCAGACAACAGCTTTACCTTAAACAATATGGCAAGCATAGGAAAGTATGCCAATACCTTTATTCTTTCCGTGTGGCTCGGGCTTATTGCAACCGTAATAAGCCTTGTAATCGCATATCCGCTTGCGTATATTATTGCAAACTCCGGTGAAAAGCATCAGCGGTTTATGATAATGTTTATAATGCTTCCTATGTGGATGAACTTTCTTCTTCGCACATATTCTTGGATGACAATTCTTGAGGATACGGGGCTTATAAACACATTCCTTACAAATATAGGCTTTGAGCCGCTTAAGCTTATAAATACGCGCGGAGCTGTTGTGCTCGGTATGGTTTATAACTTTTTACCGTATATGGTGCTTCCGATATATACCGTAATGCTTAAAATCGACCGCTCTCTTATAGAGGCGGCGCAGGACCTCGGCTGTAATAAGCTCGGCGTGTTCAAAAACGTTATATTGCCCTTAAGCATTCCCGGAATTGTTTCGGGCTTTACTATGGTGTTTGTTCCGTCCGTAAGCACATTTTACATTTCTCAAAAGCTCGGCGGAACGGGCACAACGCTTATAGGCGATATTATAGAAACACAGTTTCAAACCGCAAACAACTTCCATCTCGGCGCGGCGCTTTCGTTTATTTTGATGATTCTTATATTTATTTGCCTTGCCGTTATGAATAAGTTTTCGGATGAGGATGGGGAGGTTATTATATGATAAAAAAGAAAACCTCCGTATTTTCGGTTATATATCCCGTTTTGGTAATGGTGTTTCTTTATGCGCCTATAGCCGTTCTTATAATTTTCAGCTTTAACGAAGGCAAGAGTATGTCTGTTTTTTCCGGCTTTTCGCTTCATTGGTACAAGGTTCTTTTTGAAGACCGGGCAACGCTTGCCGCGCTTAAAAACACAATGATTGTGGCTGTTGTTTCGGCGCTTACTTCAACCGTAATAGGAACAGCCGCCGCAACGGCGATTTATAAATACAAAACAAAGTGGTTTAAAACGAGTGTTTTGACTGTTACAAATATACCTATGATGAATCCCGATATTGTTACGGGTATTTCAATGATGCTTCTTTTTGTGTTTATAGGTCAAATTCTCGGAAAATCAGATTCATTGGGGCTTTCAACGGTAATTATAGCGCATATTACCTTTGAGCTTCCGTATGTAATTTTAAATGTTTTGCCGAAGCTTCGGCAAACAGACCGTAATCTTTTTGAGGCGGCACAGGATCTCGGCTGCCCGCCGATTAAGGCGTATTTTAAGGTTGTGCTTCCCGCAATACTTCCCGGTATTATTTCGGGACTTGTAATGGCATTTACCCTTTCGGTGGATGACTTTATTATAAGCTATTTTGTAAGCGGCCCCACCTCTCAAACGCTTCCGATAAGAATTTTTTCAATGACGAAAAAACGCGTTACACCCGATATGTACGCGCTTTCCACATTAATATTTGTTGCGATTCTCGTTCTTATGCTTATTTCGAATTTTGCCGGCGGTAAGGATAAAAACGCAAAGGCTTCAAAGAAGGGGGCGGCAAAATGAAAAAAGTGACAGCTTATTTATTTGCAGTGCTTTTGCTTCTTTCGTCACTCTCGCTTTCGTCACTTGCCGCAGAGGAAAAGGACTATTCTCACCTTAAGGGAACAACGCTTAATGTTTACAATTGGGGCGAATATATTTCCGACGGCGAGGACGGAACGCTTGACGTTAACGCCGAGTTTGAAAAGCTTTACGGTATAAAGGTAAATTACACAAACTTTGAAAGCAACGAAAATATGTACAATAAGCTTAAGGGCGGCGGGGCAAATTACGATGTGATTATTCCGTCGGACTATATGATAGCAAAGCTTATTGAAGAGGATATGCTTTTGGAGCTTGACTTTTCAAATATTCCCAATTACAAGTATATTCTCGATAAATACAAGGGTCTTTATTATGATCCCGAAGAAAAATATACTGTTCCTTATACAGCGAGCTACACCGGGCTTATTTACAACGCCGCAATGGTGGAAGAGGTGCCGGACAGCTGGGGTGCGCTTTGGGATGAAAGGTATTCCGGGAATATACTTATGTTCAACAATCCTCGCGATGCGTTCGCAATTGCTCAGTTTTATCTTGGGCAGGATGTTAACAACGCAAGCAAGGAGGATTGGGATGCGGCACTTTCTATTTTAAAAGCGCAAAATCCGCTTGTTTCATCTTATGTTATGGATGAGGTTTTTGACAAAATGGAGGGCGGCGATGCCGCGCTTGCGCCTTACTATGTAGGCGACTTTTTGTCAATGCAGGAAAATAACCCCGACCTTGCCTTTGTGTACCCGAAGGAGGGCGTAAACTACTTTGTAGATGCCATGTGTATTCCTTCAAGTGCGCAAAATAAGGAGGCGGCGGAGCTTTACATTAATTATATGCTCACAGAGGAGGCAGGCGTGGCAAATGCAAATTACATCTGCTACGGCTCGCCCAACAGCCTTGTGCTTGAATCGGATGATTATGAGCTTAAGGACGACCCTTATCTCTACCCGGAGGAAGGGACGGTTGAGTCGCAAATATTCGAAAATCTTGACAGCGAAACAAACAACTATATGACTGCTCTTTGGAACGAGCTTAAAATAGAGGGTAATACAATGCTCGATGCTTATATAGGTCTTTCCGTTACGGCGGCTGTCGTGGTTGTTTTTGCCGTTGCAAAAACCGTTAAAAAGAAAAAACGTGAGGCGATGTATTAATGGATACGTTAAAGCTTAATAAGGGCAAAACTCTTATGGTAGCTCACAGAGGCTTAAGCGGAATTGAAAAGGAAAATACTCTTCCGGCGTTTGTTGCCGCAGGTAACAGAAGCTTTTACGGAATAGAGACAGACGTTCACAGAACCGCAGACGGACAGTTTGTTGTAATTCACGATGATTCAACAAAGCGCGTCTCGGGTGTCGATTTTGTTATTGAAGAAACAGACTTTGATACATTAAGGAAGCTTCAGCTTATTGACAACGACGGAACAAAAAACCGCATAGACCTTAAAATTCCCACCTTGAGAGAATATATAAAGACCTGTAAGCGCTACGAAAAAAAGAGTGTGCTTGAGCTTAAAAACGAGTTTTCCTTTGAGGATGTTGAAAGGGTAATAAATATTATTAAGGAAGAGGGTTATATTGAAAACGTAATTTTCATTTCCTTCTGCTTTGAAAATCTTGTAAGAGTAAGAAAAATTCTACCGAATCACGAGGTTCAATTTCTTTTCGAAGAGTACAACGAAGAGACAATCAAAAAGGTAAAAGAGCACGGCTTCGGAATAGACATTCTTTATACCTCACTTAATAAGGAGCGTATAGATGAGTGTCACAAGCTCGGCATAAAGGTGAATTGTTGGATTTGCGACGACCTTAAAGCCGCCGAGGATTTTGTTAAGTGGGGAATAGACTTTATTACGACTGATATAATAGAATAAACAGCTTGCAGGGCAGTAAAAAACCTTTGTTTTTTACTGCCCTGTCAGATTTTCGGTTGTAGGCTTGCCAAGGATTACAGCGGTAAGGATGTTGTAATTGTTAAATATAAATACACAAATGTTGCAGACGATGATGCAACGGCATTTTATATTGTTTTTGATGACACGGCATACCAAGATGGAGTAGGTTTAAATGAAGCTTTTATTCTTGTCGACGATGCCAATTATTTTGCGGACAACCAAACTAAAGCAATTAAAAAGGGCTGCAACTCTGTTGTCTCTTGGCACTTTTTTCATATTTCTTTAAAAACGGGATGTAAAAAAGCAAGCTTTTTTACATCCCGTGGTTTAATGTTAGCCTAAGAACTTGATTGTCAAAATCTTTTTGCCGGTAATTTCAAAGTCGCAGAAGCCGTCTTCCTTTATTGTAAGCGGAGCAACGTCCTTTTCCTCAAGAGAAACAAGCTTTGCCTCGCTCCAAGCCTTGCCGGAATATTCGGGAAGCTCAAATTCGGCTTTTTGTCTCTCAATGGGGCTTTGCGTCTTTTCAATGGGAGCTATTCCGCCGTTGAGCCTTACGGAAGCCTTAACGGTACTGTCTGACGGATTGAAGAGTCTTATAACATAGCCCTTTCCATCCTCGCTTCTCTTAACGGCGCTTATGTTAAGCTTCTCGGAGGTAAGCTCAATAAACGAGTGCTCAAGCGGATTTTTGCCGTGCGCGGTGGGGGCTAACTGTGCCGTTGAAAGCGTGAGGTTAAAGCTTTCAGACTCGCCCCAAACGCCTGCATCCTCCCAATTGCCGCTGTGAGGCATAAATGCATAGCGGAAGGTGCTTTTTCCTATGCTCTGTGAGCCTTTGTCAATGCCGCTGTAATCTTGCATATCGCTTGTAACGCAAATTCTCAAGGGGAAGGCGCGAAGAAGCGAAAGGTACATGGTGTTTTCCTCGTCATCCGCTGCTTCGTACGCTTTAAGGCCCGTGTTGAGAAGTGCGGCGCCTACATTACCGTCCGAAATATCAACAAAGGAGTTCATGGGAGCCTCTGTCATGGGGATTTCGTCGTAAAGCGTGTAATCGGGGTGCTTAATGGGTCTTTCAATAACATCGAACTGACCTTGAGCAAAAACAGATTCCGCTTTAATGTGTGTTGGGAAGGCAACCTGAAGGTAGTGATCCTCGCTTCTGTTGTCAACGGTTGTTTCAACCTCTACAAAGCGAGCGCCCTTCTTTAAGGTTATAATGCTTACAATTTTAAAGGGGTTAAGGTGCTTTGAACGTGTTTTTTCATCCTGTGAGCGACCCTCGGGGAGTGCCCAGTCAATTTCAACCTTAAACGAGGTCTCAAGCTCGCCCTCGTGAAGAAGTGTTATTTTTGCATTTTCGTTAAGCGTTGTAAATGTTTCATCGCACTCGGGAACAATGTGCTCCCAGGGGTTGCCTATTTCGCCGGTATCCTTAAAGTAGCCGAGATTTGAGTAGAGCTTGCCGGTTTCTTTATCGAATACATTAAATGTACCGTTGGAGTTTAAGGTAAGACGAACAAACTCGTTTTCGGCAGCCTGCGCGGATTTTTTCATTGTTACGGGGTTTTTTGCGCGTACATTGTTGAGCGGTTGCATTTTAAGAGCCTTGTAGCCCATTGCGGGTACATTTACCGCTTCGAGAATGACAGTATACTGCTGTGTGTGAAGAACGTTTGCAACGTCGTTGGGATTTTGGATAATTTGTGCGTTGTTTTTGTTTGTGGCAATCACCTGATATTTGAGCTCGGTGCCGTCGGTGTCAAGAATTTTGAAGCTGTCTGCTTTCCACTCTGCGGGAATTTCAACGTTGAGTTTAATGCACTCGGTTCTCTTAAACGGTGCAGGGTTGAATATTACAATAGCCGCATCGTCTCTTGAGAAGGAGGAAAGGTCTATATCGCCTGCAACATCAAGGAAGGCGCGCTCAAATACGCAAACCGAAAGCTCCTTTGACTGACGGAAGCGGTAAATAACATCCTCGTAAACAACGTCTCTGCCGCATGAGCCTATGCTGTCGTGGCCGTGGTTTTGAAGAAGATAGTTGTAAGAAAGATCTATAAAGTTTTGCGGATACGGTGCACCCGAGAAGGAGGCAAAAACAGCCATAGGCTCGGCGTAATTTTGAAGTCTGCGCTCCGCATCGAAGTTTGCCTGCTTAATGTAGGTTCTTGCGGAAACAATCCAACCCATCATGGGGCTTACGCTGCCCTTTGTGTACGGGGCACGCATTTCGCCCTTTAAAACGGGTGAGTCCGGTGAGAACTCGTCAATTACGCCTTGCTCAAACTCTCTTAAGGTGGAGTGGAAAACCCTTGCATTCGGAAGAGCGTTGTTTAAATCGTCAATCATACGAACCTCGCGCTCGTCGGGGCAAGAGGAGTCGTGACCTACAGACCAGAAGCGGTGGGGAGTAGTCCAATCGTTGTCCTGCTCTCTAACAGCCTGCTCTGCGCGCGGCTTAATATTTTCATCGTGATACTCGTAAAACGGGTGGGCGTATTGGTAGTCGAGCATACCGTTGTCGGTATCTATAAATTTAAAGGTACCGTTATTGTCGTTCCAAAGCATGTCGCGATTGTTTTCGTTCGACTGATTGTAATAAACGGGTCTTTGAACAATATACCAAAGGTTGTAACGCGGGCGCTTGCCGAGACGTGAGGCGTAAATTCTCGTGCCATCGGGGCTTTCCCAATAAAACTCCGATTTCGGAGTTGTGTATTCGTTTACGCCGCGGTAAAATGAAGCAAAATGAATGTCAAAGCCGGCGTAAATTTGCGGAAGCTGAGAAATTTGACCCCAGCCGAAGGGAGAGTAGCCTGTTTTGCTTATGCCGCCCATTTCTTTGCCGATTTTGTGACCTAAAAGAAGGTTTCTTATAAGGCTTTCGCCGCCTACACAAAATTCATCCGGGAGGCAGAACCAGGGACCTACGCCTATTCTGCCCTCGCTTATGTATTTTTTAAGCTTTTCCTTTTTCTCGGGATATGCCTCAAGATAATCCTGAATGGGCATTGTTTGAGAATCAAGGTGGAAGTGACGGTAATCGGGGTTTTTGTCAAGAATGTCAAGAAGCATATCGAGCATATAGCCGAGCATATACTGTGTTCTTCTTGCGGAAAAGCGCCACTCTCTGTCCCAATGGGTATTTGATATAAAGTGGAGCATGAGGTCTTTGTTTTTGTTGTCCATACTTTTCACCTTAGCCTTTAATAATTTTCATTATTTCTTCAAAATTATTGCAGAAGTGTGAGCAAACCGCTTTTGTGCCGCTTGACTCTATATTACCGCCCGCAATGCCTATTGTGGTGTAACCGGCAAGTCTTACGGAGCAAGCGCCGGCACCGCTGTCTTCAATGCCGATAACACGGCTTCTGTTTGAGAAAGCCTCGCCTAAGCCCACTATAGAGGTCTCGCTGTAAAGCCACGGGTGCGGCTTCGGAGAAAGCTCGCCGAGTGTGCCTACACTGCCCTTTCTAAGCGGGAAGCCCGCCGAAATAACGGCATCGTAAAAGTCCTTCGGGTCACCCATTTTAAGTGTGCGAAATGCCGAGAGAATTTCAGGCCAAGCCTTTTCGTAAAGCCCGGAGGTAACAAGACCTATTTTTATGCCCATGGATTTTAATTCAAGAAGAAAATCCTTAACGCCCTCTGCGGGGGTAAAGGCACCATCCTTGCCTCTGCCTGCCATTATTTCCTCCATTTCGCGGTGGGTGTGCTCAAAGTAAAAATCTCTTGCCTTTTCAAGAGAGGCGCCGGGGCAATATTTGTCAATGCAATATTGAAGGTGCTCCGAAACGCTGTGACCGGAAACAAACGGCAAGTCCGCTTCTTCGAGAGTGAATTTGGGATTACCCAAAAGGCTTGCGGTAGTCATTTCGATTATCCAAATCCAAAATTCCTCGCTTTTTACGGTTGTACCGTCAAGGTCCATAAGCACCGCGCTTAGCGGGTACTCTGTTTTAACGGGAAAAACGGGGTAATAAACGGGGTAGGCTATTGCAGACTTTACACATGCAAGCGAGTGTGTGCCGAATGAAACAAACTCAACCTTGCCGTCTCCTGTAGAGGCCACAAGCTCAACGCCGTTTTTGCCTGAAATGAATCTGTTGTCCTCGGTGGAGTCAAGAAGGTGAAAACCGCTGTCCTTGCCTACCACGCCGAGGTCGGGTATTAAAATATCTTTATCAAGAAGCATTTTTTAAAGGTCCTTTCCAATAATTCTCTTTATTGTAACACACTGTGTTCAATATGTAAATCGGTTTTTTTGATTTTTATTATAATAATTATTATAT